>JAEUMR010000042.1 GCA_016791385.1 Hyphomonadaceae bacterium | reverse complement strand
GGCCTCCAATGAGCGCCGTGCCCCATGCAGATGGGGAGGCCCCTGGCGCCTTCAAGGGGGGCACGTTTTGACTCTCTTAGCCTCTGCCGCTTAAGCCCGGCCGACCCGATGCTGACCCGCCGCTCCGCCCTGCTTGCCGTGACGCTCGGCCTTGCCGCCTGTGGCCGCGGCCGCAGCGCCAGCGTGGATTCCCCGCCCGAGGGCTCGCTGGCCTGGGCCATCGCCGGCGATTGGCGCCTCGAGCCCGAGCGCGATCAATGGCGCCATCCGCTGCAGACGCTGATGTTCTGGGGGCTCGAGGGCAATCAGACCGTGCTTGAATTGCTGCCGGGGCGCGGCTGGTACACCGCAATCCTTGCGCCTTACCTGGCTGCGAATGGCGGCAAGCTGATTGCAGCCGGGTTCGATCCGCAGAGCCCTTCGCTGGCGCAGCGCGAAACCCTGGCGGCGTGGCAAGCGCGTTTCCTGCATGACCCGCGCCTCTACGGCGAGATCGAACAGCGCATTTGCGGCAGAGGTCCGCTTGCAGCGCCCGGCAGCGTCGACCTCGCCATCCTGTCCAACAATGTGCACACGCTGATGGCTGAAGGCACGGCCGAACGCATCTTTCGCGACGTGCTGACGGCTTTGAAGCCAGGCGGGGCGTTCGGCGTCGAGCAGCATCGCGCGTCTTCGACAGGCTTGCAGGATCCGCTCGCCGGCACGGGCTATGTGCAGGAAGCGTATGTGCGCGCGCTGGCGCAGGAGGCCGGATTCGAGTTCGTCGCCGCCAGCGACGTGAACGCCAATCCACGTGACACGCGCGATCACCCGTTCGGGGTGTGGACGCTGCCGCCGGCGTTGCGCACCGCCCCGCTCGGGCGTCCGGACGATCCCAATTTCGACACCGAGCCCTTCCGCGCCATTGGCGAAAGCGATCGCATGACGTTGAAGTTCAGAAGGCCCGGCCCCGCTGCCGTTGCGGCGCCGTAGGGGCGGGCTCGCAAACTCTTGCCCCGCGGCTCGCGCTGGTGTGTAAGTGCGGCAAGCCCCTGACGGGTCGAGCGGAGGAAATCCCGATGACGTATGATGAAATCTTGAACCGCTTCCAAAGCGCCGGCGTGACCGTTCCGGGTAAGAAGGTGAAGTTCGACTTCGGCGACGCCGGCAAGATCTTCCTCGATGGCGGCGCCGGCAAGGTGTCGACCGAAGACGCCGCCGCCGACACCACAATCAAGGTGAAGCTCGAAGACTTTGTCGCCATGGCGCAAGGCTCGCTCGATGCGACCGCCGCCTTCATGCAAGGCAAGCTGCGCGTTGAAGGCGACATGGGCGTCGCCATGCAGCTGCAAAGCGTGATGGCGAAGCTTCGGGGCTAAGACGCCTGATGGCGTTCGTCCGCGTTCCCGGCAACGATATACCTGAGGGCGCGGAAGAGCATTGGCTCGAAGGCCGCGGCGGCGTGAAGGTGCGGGTAATGACCGCGCCTTCAACCCGCCCCGGCGCGCCGCGCGGCTCGGTCATCGTCGCGCCGGGACGCACTGAATTTATCGAAAAGTATTTCGAAGTGACGCGCGAGCTGCAGCAGCGCGGCTTTGTCGTGTTCTGTATCGACTGGCGCGGGCAGGGTTTGTCCGGGCGCGAAGTCGAAAACTCGCTCAAGGGCCATCTCTCCAGCTTCGACGATCCGGTCAACGACCTGTCGACGGCGCTGAAGCTGCTCGGCGCGAAATTGCCGCGTCCGCATATCGGCCTCGCGCACTCGATGGGCGGCGCGATCATTCTGCGCGCGCTGCAGACGCGGCGCATCGAACTCGATGCGGCCGCGTTCTCGGCGCCGATGTGGGGCATCGCCGGCCTCAAAGAGGGCGCGAAGAAATATGTGCGCTTCATGGTTTCGCTTGGCGCCGGCGGCCAGTTCGCGCCGGGCGTCGAGAAGAAATGGAAGCGCGAGAATTTCAAGAAGAACCCGGTCACGCAGGACCGTGAGCGCCACGCACGCGCGCAGGGGCTGATCGCGGAGGAACCGCGCCTGGCGCTGGCCGGGCCGACCAACGGCTGGGTCGCCGCGTCGGCGGATGCGACTGAATCGTTCCTGCAACCCAACGCGCTCGCGCACATCCGCATTCCGGTTCTGATCGCGACCGCCGGCGCCGAGCAACTGGTCGACAATGCCAGTCACGACGTCGTCGCGGCGCAATTGCCGGATGCGCGGCACATCACCATCGCCGGCGCCAAACACGAGATCCTGATGGAGCTCGATCAGTATCGGCAAGAATTTTGGACGGCGTTCGACGAACTGGCCGGCCGGGTAGCGCCGGCAACGGCGCAATAAAGGAGGCCGCACATGGCCGGAGAATTGGTTCTCGTCACCGGCGGTTCGGGCTTCATCGGCGCGCATCTGATCATCCAGCTGCTGAACGCAGGCTATCAAGTGCGCACCACAGTGCGTTCGCTTTCGCGCGAGGCCGAGGTGCGCCAGATGCTCCGCAATGGCGGCGTCGAGGCGGGCGATCGGCTGAGCTTTGCCGCGGCCGATCTCACCAAGGATGAAGGCTGGGCCGAAGCCGTCGCGGGCTGCACTTATGTGCATCACGTCGCCTCGCCGTTTCCGCCCGGCATTCCGCAAAGCGAAGATGAACTGATCATTCCCGCGCGCGACGGCGCGTTGCGCGTGTTGAAAGCCGCGCGCGATGCGGGCGTGAAGCGGGTGGTGCTGACCTCTTCGTTTGCAGCGATCGGCTATGGTCAGCCGCCGCAACGCGCGCCGTTCGACGAACACAACTGGACCGATCCCAATGGCGATGATGTGCGCGCCTATGTGAAATCAAAGACGGTCGCTGAACGCGCGGCATGGGATTTCATCGCCCGCGAAGGCGGCGGGCTGGAGCTTTCCGTCGTCAACCCGGTCGGCGTGATGGGACCGGTGCTGGGGCCGGATTACTCGACCTCGATCCTGTTGGTGCAGCGGCTGATGGACGGCGCCATGCCGGGCGCGCCGCGGCTCTATTTCGGCC
>JAEUMR010000018.1 GCA_016791385.1 Hyphomonadaceae bacterium | reverse complement strand
CGTCGCATCGCCAAGCCATTGCCGCTGCTCACGCGAGGGACAATCAATCCATCCATCATGCATGCACAATTCAATCGTGCGGGCGCCGAGCGACCACAAGCGCGTCAGCATCGGATCGGAACACTCAAAATGGCCGCGCCGTGGAGCCGGAAAGCGCGTCGTGACCACAGAGACATTGTTGACCCGAACGCTGGCTGGCGCGCGACGAACCGTGAGCTGAAGCCAGCGCACCGCGTCCCACTCAAAGCTCTCGAACGTCTGCACACCCGCGCGCGCGACATATCGCGTGACATGCGCATCCAATCCGAGCAGCGGTTTGCGCTCGATCCGTGCATCCGGCGCTATGCCATCCGCCTCGTACTCTCCAGGCAGACGTTCTGAAACGACGATGTCGAATTCTTCTCCGCCCTTGGCGTCAATTTCGATACGCGGGCGCCCCGCTTGAATCTCGCCGAAATCGAACAGCAGCACAGCGCCGCGCCCTTCCTCGGTCATAATCTCGGCGCCGGCCGCCAGAATCGGCGCGCTGAGCGCGAAGCGCTCTGGACTGACCGGCCCAAGCGGCTCTTCGTAGGCTTGCTGTGCAATCGGCAAATCAACAATGCGGGCCTCGCGCGCCCACACAAGACGGACGGGGGCTACGCTCTCTTCTGCCTGCTGCGGCATCAAGGATGGCTTGAGCATCGGGAAAGGCCGCGTCACAGCGCCGCCAAACCGCGCCTCGGGCCCGCCGCCCCCCGCGATCAGAGTCTGAACCGGCGCCCACGCGCGGTCGTCGAACGATGGGGCCAGCCAGTCCTCGGGGAAACGACGCGCGTCGAAATCCTCAACGAACCCCAAGCCGGAATTTACCTGCGGCGTGTCGCGCCGCCACGCATCGCATTCCAATGCGCGCCATTCTTCGTCTGTCGACACGTCAGCGCTCATGCCGCGCCCCGAGACTTTGCCCTCGAGCCACAAAGCGCCATCGCCAAAAGTCGAGCGCCAAAGCCCATGCACACCCTCATAGAAGGCAGTATCGGCGCCGTAGGTGTGCACCAATACGCCAACAATGTTGGCGCCGCGGCGAAAGCAAGCGAGGTCTTCGTAGGCATCGTAGCGCTGGTGCAGCGGTGAACAGCGTACGGGCCCTCGTCCCAACCGGACGCCGTTCACGAACAATTGGTACTTGCCATCGCAAGTAATTTTCAACGCCGCGTCATCGGGGTCGAAATCAAGATCAACGCGCCGCCGGAATAGGAACCAGCGATTCAGCCCATCGGTGCGGGGACCGGCGCCGCGGATCGCCGCGAAGAAACCATCCGGATCAATCGCCTGCTTGCTTGTCCAGATGAAGGGCGCGGTTGACATTGATCAGGCGCGCTCCAGCCTCAACGCGTGAAGGCGGTTACATTGCCGCCGTCAACATTGAGGATATTGCCGGTCGACTTCGAGGACCTGGCGCTTGCGAAAAACGCCACTGCCTCCGCGACGTCCTCTGGCATCACCGATTGTTGAAGCAAGGATCGCTTGCGATAATGTTCCTCAAGATCGCTCTCCTCAATTCCGTACGCGGCCGCGCGTTCGGCGCGCCAATTGCCGTTCCAGATTTGGGATCCGCGCAACACTGCATCTGGGTTGACGGCGTTCACGCGGATATTGTGCGGCGCGCCTTCGAGCGCCAGGCACCGCGCCAGGTGCAATTCGGCGGCCTTGGCGGAAGCGTAAGCCGCCGCCCCCGGCGTCGCCGCCAGCGCGTTCTTGGACACCACGAACACGATCGCGCCACCGCCTTGTTGCTTCATCACCCGGAACGCTTCACGGGAGGCCAAGAAGTAGCCATCGCCGAGCACCGCGAATGTCTCGCGCCATTGATCGAGCGAGGTTTCCTCAATCGGCGCGGAAGCGGCGAGACCGGCATTGGCCACAAGGATGTCGAGCCCGCCAAACTCCAGCGCGCACGCGCGAAAGGCCTCACTCATGCGCTCTTCATTGGTCACGTCGGCGCAAATTCCGGCCACGCGATCGACGCTGCTGCGTTCGCGCAAGTGCGACATCGCCGCCGTCAATGACGCTTCCGCGCGGTCGACAAGGAACACATTGGCGCCGTCCGCCAGCAAGCGTTCGGCGACGGCGCGGCCAATACCGCCCGCACCGCCCGTGATCAGCGCGATGCGTCCCTCCAAAGGCAAAGGCGGCGGCATGCGCTTGAGTTTTGCTTCTTCAAGCAGCCAATATTCGATATCGAAGGCTTCTTGCTCAGGCAGACCGCGGTAGCGCGATACGGCTTCCGCACCGCGCATGACGTTGATGGCGTTGACGAAGAACTCGCACGCCACACGCGCCGTGGCTTTGTCCTTGGCGAACGAGGCCAGACCCAGCCCTGGAAGCGCTATCAAGACAGGGTTGGGGTCGCGCATGGCGGGACTATCTGGACGGCGGCATCGCTCATAATACGCCAAATAGTCCTGGCGATAGGTCTCCACCGCAGCAGCGATTTCTGAACGGCCGAGATTCGGGCTGATCACCAGCGGCCAAATTTTGGTGCGCAGGAAATGATCAGGACACGAGGTGCCGATCGAGGCTAGGCGCTGAAGATCGTTCGAGCACACAAATTCGAGCACCTCTGCGGAATCCACGAAATGCGCCGACTTGCCAACCGCCCCGCTCACCATCGGACGCAAAGCCGTCAGCATTTCGCTGGCCTTGACGCGCCTTGCCTCATCCGCGAGGTGCGCCACAGCGCGTCCGCCGAAAGCTGCCTTGCGCGCCAGTCGCGCGTTTAAGAAGTCAGCAGCCTTAGCGATCGTGGCGATTGTGTTTTCATAGCAAGCGCGGGCGCTCTCACCCCAGGTGACTAGGCCATGGTTCGCCAGGACCACGCCCCGAAGATTTGGCTCTTGTCGTACGAGCGCGGCGAGTTGGCGCGCAAGCTCCCATCCCGGCCGCCGCCAAGCCAACCACCCGATCTCACCGCCGAACACATCCCGCGTAAGCGCCTCGCCATCCTCGGCGGCCGCCAGGGCCGTAACAGAATCAGGATGCATATGGTCGATGTGCGCGTAGGGCAGCAGGGCGTGCAGCGCGGTATCAATCGAAGCGGCGCGCGGATTGGATTTGAACGTGCAATGCGACAGCATTGCGCTCATCGCGTCTTCCTGCTCGACCCCCGTGTAGCGGGCGTCGAGCGCCGCAAGGCTTGCAAGATCCAACGTGGCGAAGCCGCCTGCGGCGATCGTGCCCAGGTCTCCTCCCGACCCCTTGACCCACAAGACATTGACCGGCTCACCCGTCAGAGGATCGTGATCCTTGACCTTGGCGGACGTATTGCCGCCGCCATAATTGGTCACGGCCAAGTCCGCGCCAAGCAATCTGGAACGATAGATCAATAGCTCAGCCTCGTCCCAGCCGGCAGAAATCTTGTCATTCCATCGCGATGTTGGCGTCGCCAAAGGCGTCGAGGCCATAGGGGCCGCCCCGTCCATACGAAAATCTCCAAATCACGCTTAGGCGCAACTGTACCCTCCTAAACGCTCATAGACAATCATCTTGGCTCCAATTACGATCTCTTTCGGTCAAATGATCGGGGTACCTAGGGGAAACCGCATGCGCGCAAGGACTCTCATGGCGACATGTCTGGCTGCAGCGCTCGCCGCCTGTGCGACGGCGCCCTCCGTAGCGCTCTTGCACGACCCCGCCTCGACGCCGTTGGGGCCTTATTCGCAGGCGGTGGCGGCGGGTGATTTCGTGTTCGTCTCCGGAATCATCGCGTTTGATCCAACAACAGGGACATTCGCGGCGCCTGAGATCGGCCCTCAAACAACGCAGGCGATTTCCAACCTGGAATCGCTGCTTCGCGCCAACGGCCTGTCCCTCGACGATGTCGTCAAGACGACTGTGTTTTTGCGCAACGCCAGCGACATGCCGGGCATGAACGCCGTCTACGCGGATCGCTTTAGCGCCAGGCCACCGGCGCGCACCACGGTGCCCGGCGCCGATTGGGGCAGGCCCGACATTCTAATCGAGATCGAAGCTATCGCTGTCAGACGACAACGGCGGTAGCCGCAGGAGAACGTAGTGGAAACCCTCGCTGGCGCTAAGCGCAACAAAAGTCTCAATGAAGCAAATAGTTAGGAATGAAAAAGCAGGACGCGGAAACTGCTGGAAAACAGCCCGGCCGCCCTTCATAACCCCAAGGTAGGTGGTTCAAGTCCACCCGCCACCACCATTTTTCCGCCGTTGGTTTGGGCTTGGCTTGGCAAAGTGACGCCCCAGGACGCCATCGCATGAAGCCTCGCACCCTCTGCCGGCGAACGCTCCTGCTCGCCGCCGGCGCAACGCTGACGGCGCTTGCGACGCCAGCCGCCGCGCAGACCAGCGATGACATGAGCATCGGCTCAGCCACCGCGCCGCTTCACCTTATCGAGTACGCCTCCCTCACCTGCCCACACTGTGCACACTTCCACGCGCAGAACTGGGCGACGCTCAAGGCCAATTACATCGACACGGGGCGCGTTCGCTTCACCCTGCACGAGATGGTGACGCCGCCCGCGCCTGTGGCATTAGCGATGTTTCAGCTGGCGCGCTGCGGCGAGGCGTCGGCGGACGAGTACATGCGCCGTGTCAGCATTCTGTTCGAACGGCAGGCCGCAATTCTCGGCACGGGCACCATGGCGGGCGTTCTCAACGCGTTGCTCGCAACTGGCGCCGAATGGGGACTGACCGCTCCGCAAGTGACGGCTGCGCTGAACGATCCCGCTGGTGTCGACCGGATCGAGCGCAGCATCGCCGCGGCAAGCGCGGCGGGGGTTTATCAAACCCCGTCATTCTCGTTCGAGGATGAGTTCGAGCAAGATCCGGCGTTCCGCACGCCCGAGGGCATGGTGCGCATCCTCGATGCGCGGCTGGCGCAGCACAGGTAGACAGCGCCCGGCGCTCCTGTGATCGACACGGTCGCATTGTCGCATCTGCGCGCGCCACGTTGCATCGCTGAACGTCCCGGCCAACCAAGATCAAGCTAATAGGGCGCAACCGCGCGCCACAGCGCCGTCGCCCCCGCGCTCCGTCTTGATGTGCGTCAAACGCTCGCGGCGCTCAGCAAGGCGCCGCGACAGCGCGGCGCAGCCGCGGCGATGGCGGCTGATTTCACTCAGCGTGTCCCGATTATGTGAGCCGCAGCGTGACGGCTCGAACGGGAGGCGTGCATGGAGATCGGTAACTGGAAATCGGTGGCGGGTATGGCGGAGACCTACCGCGCTGCGCGCGAATTGGGTCTGGAGACTAACATCGCTGAGCTTGAAGCATTCGGCTTCACCATCATTCCACCTGAGAAGAACGGCGCGCCGAAGGGCTTCGCCGAGCGTCTCTACGAAAAAGTGCTCGATATCGCCAAGAACGAAGACGAACTCGCGGTCGAGCTCAACACGCACACCGATGCCGAAAAGCCCGCTTATGGGCGGCAGATATTCCATCTGATTGAACGCGATCCGATGTTCATCGATGCGGTGATGAATCCGGTCGTGCGAACGATGGGCGCGTATCTGATGGGACAGAGCTATCGCCTGTTCAGCATGGTTGCGTTCTACAAGGATGGGCCCGCGCGCTGCACCGGCATGCATTGCGATTGCGTCGGCGTGCCGACGCCGCTGCCGGTGTACTCGACCATGTGCAACGTGAGCTGGATCTTGACGCCGTATAAGGAAGAGACAGGAACGCTCGGCATGGTTCCCGGCAGCCATCGCTTGTGCCGGCACCCGACGCAATTCGAGCAACCGAAATTCATGGGCGGCCTGATGGAGGACGATCTTGTCGTGCCCATCCGCGCCGAACCGGGTTCGCTCGTCGTCTTCCCCGGCAACACTTGGCACTGCACCTATCCAAAAACCTCCGCGGGTGTCCGCACCCATATCGTCACCGCCTTCGGCCGCAACTTCGTTGCCTCGGGCGAGGACTATTCCGACGTACCGGACAGCGTGATCGCACATGGCGGAGCCGAGTTCGCGCGGCTCGTCGGGCGGCGGAACTGGCAGGGCTATGGCCGCGCCGGTCCGAAGCTGGAAGACATCGGCGCGGTGCGCGCGGCCTACCAAACTCAGTACGGCTGAGCATCGAAGCGGCGCGATTAGCAATGATCGCGCCGCAGACGCCTTGTCAGCGGCGATGTCACGCCTCTTTCTTCGTAGGCCCGTTTGACGATCGTCAACGGGATGGGTTGATCTCACGCAAAATGTGCGCCCCGTTGTCGCGAAGGGCCGCTGTTTACCTCTCCATTACTGGCGACTCACGGAGACTCGCCGTCGATCCTGGGACTACCCATATGGAGAGACGTGATGCCCTTCGACGCCGCCATCTCGGCTGAGATCTGGAATGCCAAGTACCGCTACCTGGATGACGCGCGAGGCGGCGATGCTGACTTGGCGGCCACCTGGGCACGGGTGGCGGCGGCGGTGGCGGAAGCGGAGCCGGCGCGCAGCCGGCGGCGTTGGCGTGAACGCTTCGAAGAGGCGCTGACAGATTTCAAATTCCTGCCCGCCGGCCGCATCATCGCCGGCGCCGGCACGGGCCGCGCCGTCACGCTGTTCAATTGCTTCGTGATGGGCACGATCCCGGACAATCTCGACGGCATCTTCGAACATCTGCGCGAAGCGGCCCTGACGATGCAGCAAGGCGGCGGGGTCGGAATGGATTTTTCCACCATCCGCCCCTCCGGCGCGCCGGTGCGCGGGGTTGGCGCCAAAGCCTCGGGACCACTCTCGTTCATGGACGCATGGGACGCGATGTGCCGGACGGTGATGTCGGCCGGCCAGCGCCGCGGTGCGATGATGGCGTGCCTGCGGATCGATCACCCGGACATCGAAGATTTCATCGACGCCAAGCGCGATCCGGCGCGGCTGCGTAATTTCAACGTCTCCGCGCTCGTCACCGACGCGTTCATGGCCGCGCTCGCGGCCGATCAGGATTGGCCGCTGCAGTTCAATGGCCAAATCTACCGGACAGTGCGCGCACGCGACCTATGGGCGCGGCTGATGCGCGCGACCTATGACGTGGCTGAGCCCGGCGTCATCTTCATCGACCGGGTCAATTCGGCCAACAATCTCGCCTATTGCGAAACCATCTCCGCCACCAATCCGTGCGGCGAGCAGCCGCTGCCGCCCTACGGCGCCTGCCTGCTCGGCTCGATCAATCTGGCGCGGCTGGTCGATGCGCCGTTCGAGTCCGGCGCGCATATCGATCTCGCGCGTTTAGCCGACCTCACCGCTACGGCGGTGCGCATGCTTGACAACGTGATCGATGTCTCCCGCTATCCGCTGCGCGAGCAGGAAGACGAGGCCAAAGCCAAGCGCCGGATCGGCCTTGGCATTACGGGATTGGCTGACGCGCTGATCTTCTGCAACGCGCGCTATGGCGCCGAAGACGGCGTGGCGCTGACCCGGCAATGGCTGGATGCAATCCGCACCGCCGCCTATCGCGCCTCGGCGCAGTTAGCAGCGGAGAAGGGCCCCTTCCCGGCCTATGACAAAGCGATACTCGAGCGGCCGACATTGACCTCTCTCGACGCCGAGACGCGCGCGCTGATCGAGCAGCATGGCCTGCGCAATGGCTGCCTCACCACCATCGCACCAACGGGCACGATCTCGCTGCTGGCCGGCAATGCCTCGTCCGGCATCGAGCCGGTGTTCGCGTTCAGCTATCAGCGCCGCGTCCGCCAGGCGGACAACACCACCGTCGAAGAGCCGGTGCAGGATTATGCGCTGACGGTGTGGAAGCGCCTTAAAGGCGAAGCGGCGCCGCCCGCGCACAGCTTTGTCAGCGCGCAGACGCTGACCCCGTCGGACCATCTGGCGATGCAGGCGGTGGCGCAGCACTATATCGACAGTTCGATCTCGAAGACGATCAATTGCCCGGAAGACATCGCCTTCGAGGATTTCGCCGATGTCTATAAGCACGCCTACGATCTCGGCTGCAAAGGCTGCACCACCTATCGCCCGAACGCGGTCACGGGCTCGGTGCTTTCGGTCGAGAAGCCGCCGGCGCCAGAAAAGGCCAAGGAAGAGCTGAAGATGCCTGCGCTCACGCCGCGCCCTGAAAGCCTGATCGGCGCCACCTACAAGATCAACTGGCCCGAGAGCGAGCACGCGCTCTATGTCACCATCAACGACATCGAAGAAAACGGCCGCCGCCGGCCGTTCGAGATTTTCATCAACTCCAAGAACATGGAGCACTACGCCTGGACCTTGGCGTTGACGCGCATGATCTCGGCCGTGTTCCGCCGTGGCGGCGATGTCTCGTTCGTGGCCGAAGAGCTCAAGGCGGTGTTCGATCCGCGCGGCGGCGCCTGGATGGGCGGACGTTACGTGCCCTCGCTGCTGGCGGCGATCGGCGACGTGATCCAGCGCCACCTTGATAGCGACGCCATCAAGGCGGCGCCGGCGGGCGAGCCCGCAGCGCAATCTGCAAGCGCTGCGGCCGCGCCAAAGGTGAAGCCTCGCGCCTGCCCCAAGTGCGGCGCGGCGGCGCTAATCCGGGCCGAGGGCTGCGATAAGTGCCTGGAGTGCGGCTATTCCAAGTGCTCATAAGCACGGGGCATTGACCTGCATCAAATCCGGGCTTGCCAATTGAGGTGACACTCTTCCGCAGGGGAGAGTTGCCATGCGCCCAAGCGACCTTGATCGCGTCCAGAGCCTGCCATTGTTCGCCGACGCCGCACCGGAAACGTTCCGGGTGGCGACGGCCGGGGCGCATCTGCAGCGCTTCCCATCCGGCACGACCCTGCTCATGGAAGGCGACCCGGTTGATTTCCTCTATGTCCTGCTCGATGGCCAGGTCGAGCTGCACGGCACTTGGAACGACCGCGAGACGGTGCTGTCGATCTTGCGGCCGGTTTCGACCTTCATCCTCGCCGCCGTGGTGCTTGATACGGATGCGCTGATGTCGGCGCGGACGCTGGAGCGCTGCGAAATCCTCATGATTCCGGGCGATGCAATCCGCACTGCAATGCGGCTCGACTCGCGCTTTGGCATGGCCGTTTCGCGCGACCTCGCCGGCGCGTTCCGCGGCATGGTGCGCTGCAACAAGAACATGAAGCTGCGCAACAGCACCGAGCGGCTCGCCAATTATTTGCTGACGCAGCGCGCGACCCACAATTCCGGCGGCACGGTGCGGCTACATCACGAGAAACGCGTGTTGGCGTCCCTGCTCGGCATGACACCGGAGAATCTATCGCGCTCGTTCGCGGCGCTTCAGCCTTATGGCGTGACCGTCAACGGGTCAGTTGTCACGCTCGGCAATCTCACCGCGCTTGCCCAACTCGCCAAACCCGATCCGCTGATTGACAACCACGCACCGCGCGGCGGCGACATCGTCGCCGAAGCCGATGCGGAAGTCTGGTCCACCGCGCAAGGCCGGGCGGCGCCGTCGATCGTGCGCTTGCAGCATAGCTAATCGGGGGACGCAGCATTGGAAATGCGGGCGCCGCCGCCGTTTATCGTCGCGGCGGAAAGGACCCGGTAACCGAAAGCCGCGAAACTCGTGCGCGGTAGGTCAGCATGACGCACGCCGAATTGTCGCCGGCAGAAATCACGTTCGGCTTTGACGAACTGTTCTTCTCCCGCACCGACCTGGCGGGGATTATCCTGTTCGGCAACAGCGTCTTCCAGCGCGTCGCCATCTATTCGTGGGACGAATTGCTGGGCAAGCCGCACAAGATCGTGCGCCACCCGGACATGCCGCGCGCCGTGTTCTATGCGCTCTGGGATACGATCAAACAGGGTCAGCCGATCGGCGCCTACGTTAAGAACCGCGCCAAGGATGGCCGCTTCTATTGGGTGTTTGCGATCGTGACGCCGATCGAGGGCGGCTACCTTTCGGTCCGGCTCCGTCCGAGCAGCGAGATATTCGGCGTCGTCAAAACTGAATACGAGAAGCTCGCTGCGCTGGAAGCGCGTGAGCATCTGAAGCCGGCCGACAGCGCCGCGCTGTTGCTGGGGCGCCTCACCGAACTCGGGTTTGCGGATTATCGCACCTTCATGGCGACGGCGCTGGGACACGAACTCGCCGCGCGCGACGCGAAGCTCGGGCGCGCGCCAGACCCTTCGATCGAGCGCTTCGGCGCGCTGATGCAGACCGCCAGCTCGCTGCTGACGCAGGCCGACCGCATCCTCAGCGCCTATGCGCGCAATGAAAACGTGCCGTTCAATTTCCGCGTCCTCGCCGCGCAGCTCGGCGCGCAGGGCCAAGCTATCGGCGTCATTTCCGCCAACTACACCCTGCTTTCCGACGATATGCGTTCAATTCTCGACAGCTTCATTCAGAGCGCACGTCACGTCTTCAATACCATCAGCGAAGGCTACTTCCTCGCTTCGACTGCGCGCATTCAGCGCGAAGCGCTGCAAGCGTTCAAGCATGAGGTCGGCCAAGGCGGCGGCGCTGAACAGGAAGTGCGGCTGCTCGACCGGCAACAAGCGGAGTACAGCGAACGCGCCGCTGAAAGCCTGCGCGAGATCGCCAAGAGCGCCGAGGTGTTTCGCACCGCCTGCCTCGACATGAGCCGGCTATCGGCCGGCCTTGAGGTCACGCGGGTGATGGGCAAGGTCGAGTGTGCGCGTCATGCAACGATTAAAGAGCGCACGACCGAACTCCTGTCCGAGCTTGAAGCATTCCAGCGCACCGTCGCTGGCGCGTTGCGTGAGATCGACATGATGAACCACTCGATCCGCCGCGAAGCGCAGGCGCTGATGGACGCCGCTTAGCCCGATTCAAGCGGCGTAGACGGCGCGGACATGGCCATCGGTATAGCCCACGATGCGGCGCTCGCCGCCGGGCCAGGTGGTGAGGTCGATCACGAAACGCAGGCCGTTGTGCACCCCGTCGGTCACAGCTTCCGGCTCCAGCCGCACCCAAACCAGTGGCGCAGCGCTGGTCGCCTGCGCGCCCGCGTCCGTGATCGCGCTCACGATGCGCTCGCGCACCGCACGCGGCGGGTATTGCAGGAACACCGAATGATAAACGATCGTCGCCGCGTCGGGCGCGCGTTTCGCCAGGTTCTCTTGCAGCCAGGCGTCAGCGCTCGCGGCTTCGACACGCACGCCATGCTCGATGGCAAGGTCTACTGCGCCGTCGAAGCGCGCGAGCCGATCTGCCTGGTCGGCCCAAATGTATGATTTCAGCCGTAAGCGCTGTTCAGCATCGCGCACATCGAGCGGATTGAGATCGCATGCTGCGCGGGAACGAATGTGCGGGCGCGCGCCAAGCGGCGGCGCTGGCCCATGCCAATCGGTATCGATCGTCACCGGCGAGGCTTCGCCCCAGCGCCAGCTTTGGGTGGCGTAGGCGAAGCGATCCCAATTCAGATTGAGGCCGGCGCTCGCGCCGATTTCGAGCATGTCGATCGGGCCGTCCCAGGTCTTGGCGAAGCTCAGGAACGCGGCGAGCAAAGCGATGGCGCGGCGCGTTTCATTGGTCTGCGGCGCGAACTTGAGGAAGCTGGCGACAAACTCAGGCTCGCGCGCGAGGAACGCCCGCGCCAGCGGCCAGACAGTCTCCATACGCCAGGCGGAGTTCTGCGCCGGATAGGCCGCCGCAAGCGCAGCGTAGCGCTGAGTCAGCACCGCCGCGTGCAACGCGCCGGCGAGGCGTAGAGCGATAACGTCCGCGCGCGGATTGGAGGACCAGCCATCGACCAAGGCCGCGACCGGCCCGCCCGCTTCGACATCCTCGGCAAAGCGCTCGCACAACGCGCCGGTGAAGGGCGAGCCGTAGGCGGTGCAGAAGCCCGCTTGCTCACGAAAATGCGCAACGACCGCCTGGTTCATTGCCGATCCAATGTCTCAACAGCCGGCGAGACGCCGGCCGCTCACATCAATCGCGCTCGACCGCCAGCGCGATGCCTTCGCCGCCGCCGATGCAGAGCGAAGCCACGCCGCGCTTGGCGCCGCGCGCTTCCATCGCCGCAATCAGCGTGACCAGAATGCGGGCGCCAGAGGCGCCAATCGGGTGGCCGAGCGCGCACGCCCCGCCATTGACGTTGATCTGGTCGAGACTGATGCCGAGTTCCTTCATCGCGATCAGCGGCACCACGGCGAAGGCCTCATTGATCTCCCAGAGATCGACATCGCTCGCCTTCCAGCCGGCGCGCGCGAGCGCTTTCTGGATGGCCGGCACCGGCGCGGAGGTGAAGCGCGCAGGCTCCTGCGCGTGCGATGATTGCGCGACGATGCGCGCCAGCGCCTTCTTGCCCTGCTTCTGAGCATCCGAAGCGCGCATCAGCACCAGCGCGGCGGCGCCGTCTGAGATCGCTGAAGCGTTCGCGGCCGTGACCGTGCCGCCATCGGTGAATGCCGGCTTCAACGACGGAATTTTCTCCGGCTTTGCCTTGCGCGGCAATTCGTCGGTCTCGACGCGGATGCCTTTGATGTCGATCGGCGTAATTTCGCGCTTGAAGCGGCCTTCGGCGGTGGCGGCCTGCGCCCGCGTCAGCGTTTCGAGCGCGTACGCATCCTGCGTTTGCCGCGACAGCTGATAATCCTTCGCCGCCTGATCGGCGTAAACGCCCATCGGCAGCCCCTCATACGCATCTTCGAGACCATCGAGCGCCATGTGGTCGAACAGGCGGTCGTGACCATATTTGCGCCCGGCGCGATGCGAGGTCATCAGGAAGGGCGCGCGCGACATGTTCTCCATGCCGCCGGCGATGACGACATTCGCCTCGCCAGTAAGCAGCGCCTGGCGCGCCATGGCGACAGCTTGCAAGCCAGAGCCGCACATCTTGTTCAGCGTCACCGCTTCGGTCGACTTATCGAGCCCGGCCTTCAACGCAGCCTGCCGCGCCGGCGCTTGACCTTGGCCCGCGGACAGCACGTTGCCCATAATGATCTGATCGGCGCCGCCCGTGCCCGCTTCCTGCACCGCAGCCTTCACCGCCACCGCACCCAGTTCGGTTGCGCCGAACTGCGACAACTCGCCCTGCAAACCGCCCATGGGCGTGCGGGCCATACCGACGATGACGATGCTTTCTTGGCTCATTGCGATGACTTTCCTGCTGTGCAGTGCAACATAGCTCCCCGGGCCGAGCGCGCCAACTGCTGCAGGCGCGAAATTGGGAGGGCTTCAAGCCACGAAACTGACGACCCGTTCGATGATGGCGCGGTCCTGCGCGACCATGCGGTGACCGAGACCATCGCAGAGCACCAGTTCTGCGTTGGGCCAGGTATCGGCGATCACCTGTCCGTTCTCGAATTCAACCGCGTCATCATCCATGGAATGGATGACGAGCGTCTCCACCGAAGGCGCAACCGCGGCGAGGTCGAAGCTGGCAAGCGCCGGCCCCACGTCAGCGGCGTAGAGTTCACGTGCGCGATGCACGATCTCCTCCGGCAGG
>JAEUMR010000070.1 GCA_016791385.1 Hyphomonadaceae bacterium | reverse complement strand
TTCGACTTCGCGTCCGGACAAACCCTGCCCGCGCCAGTCGATACAGAACACGACAAAGCCGCGCTGCTGCAGCTCGCGCGTCACCTCGAAATACTTCTCGATAAATTCCGTGCGCCCTGGCGCGACGATAACCGAGCCGCGCGGCGCGCCGGGGCGGGTTGAAGGCGCGGTCATCACCCGCACCTTCACGCCGCCGCGGCCTTCGAGCCAATGCTCTTCCGCGCCCTCTGGAATGTCGTTGCCTGGAACGCGGACGAACGCCATTCGGCGCCTTAGCCCCGAAGCTTCGCCATCACGCTTTGCAGCTGCATGGCGACGCCCATGTCGCCTTCAACGCGCAGCTTGCCTTGCATGAAGGCGGCGGTGGCGTCGAGCGAGCCTTGCGCCATGGCGGCGAAGTCTTCGAGCTTCACCTTGATGGTGGTGTCGGCGGCGGCGTCTTCGGTGGAGACTTTGCCGGCGCCGCCATCGAGGAAGATCTTGCCGGCGTCGCCGAAGTCGAACTTCACCTTCTTGCCCGGAACGGTCACGCCGGCGCTTTGGAAGCGGTTCAAGATTTCATCATACGTCATCGGGTTTTCCTCCGCTCGACCCGTCAGGGGCTTGCCGCACTTACACACCAGGGCGAGCCGCGGGGCAAGAGTTAGCGAGCCCGTCCCTACGGCGCCGCAACGGCAGCGGGGCCGGGCTTTCTGAACTTCAACGTCATGCGATCGCTTTCGCCGATGGCGCGGAAGGGCTCAGTGTCGAAATTGGGATCGTCAGGGCGCCCGAGCGGGGCGGTGCGCAACGTCGGCGGCAGCGTCCAGACCCCGAACGGGTGATCGCGCGTGTCACGTGGATTTGCGTTCACGTCGCTGGCGGCGACGAACTCGAACCCCGCCTCCTGCGCCAGCGCGCGAACATACGCTTCCTGCACGTAGCCGGTGCCGGCGAGCGGATCCTGCAAGCCTGTCGAAGACGCGCGGTGCTGCTCGACGCCGAACGCGCCACCTGGCTTCAAAGCCGTCAGCACGTCGCGAAAGATGCGTTCGGCCGTACCTTCAGCCATCAGCGTGTGCACATTGTTGGACAGAATGGCGAGGTCGACGCTGCCGGGCGCTGCAAGCGGACCTCTGCCGCAAACGCTCTGTTCGATCTCGCCATAGAGGCGCGGGTCATGCAGGAAGCGCGCTTGCCAGGCCGCGAGCGTTTCGCGCTGCGCCAGCGAAGGGCTCTGCGGATCGAAGCCGGCCGCAATCAGCTTGCCGCCATTGATGGCCAGGTAAGGCGCAAGGATCGCGGTGTACCAGCCGCGCCCCGGCAGCAATTCGAGCACGGTCTGATTGCCCTCGAGCCCCCAGAACATAAGCGTCTGCAGCGGATGGCGCCATTGATCGCGCTCGGGCTCGAGGCGCCAATCGCCGGCGATGGCCCAGGCCAGCGAGCCCTCGGGCGGGGCATCCACGCTGGCGCTGCGGCTACGGCCACAGGCGGCAAGGCCGAGCGTCACGGCAAGCAGGGCGGAGCGGCGGGTCAGCATCGGGTCGGCCGGGCTTAAGCGGCAGAGGCTAAGAGAGTCAAAACAGGCCCCCTTGAAGGCGCCCAGGGCCTCCCCATCTGCATGGGGCACGGCGCTCATTGGAGGCCGTGCTGCTGGGGCCCGCCGCTTTCGGGGGTGGAACCGCCAGCGTCAAGCTCCGCCACGCGGCGGAGCGCCATATGTCGCTTGAGGAGGACACGTACATGGCTACCAACGATTTGAACCCGCTCTATCGCACCCTGGTCGGTTTCGACCGTATCGCCAATCTGATGGACCAGGCAGCGCGTCTTGACGCAGCGCCAGGCTATCCGCCCTTCAACGTCGAGCAGATCGGCGACGATCAGTTCCGCATCGAACTCGCTGTCGCTGGGTTCGGCCAGGATGATTTGACCATCGAGTACAAGCAGAATTCGCTGACCGTCACCGGCCAGCGCCGTCAATCCGAGGCGCAGCGCAATTTCCTGCATCGCGGCATTGCCGAGCGCAGTTTCGAGCGCCGCTTCGGCCTTGCGGACCATGTCCGCGTCGCCGGCGCCAAGCTTGAGAACGGTCTGCTCACCATCGACCTCGTCCGCGAGCTTCCCGAAGTGCTGAAGCCGCGCAAGATCGAGATCGGCGCCTCGGCACCGAAGGCGAAAGCCAAGGTCGTGGACGCCAGCGTCGCCAACGATGAAACAGAAGCGGCCTAAATCACCGCTTCCGCTCGCCGCGCAGCATCCCTCCCCCCAATAGCTGCGCGGCGAGCACCTCCCCCTCTCCGCTGCCGTCCCCCCTACGCGGAGAGCTAAAAGTGCTAGGGCGCGTCCCGCGCGGTACGCGCCCTTCTTTCATGCGGCTTTGGCCAAGGCGGCTTAGTCCTCTTCGCCCTCGTCTTCGTCATCGTCGCCGACTTCGGCGTCGAGGTCGGGCGCCATTTCCGGCGAGGCGAGCGTCTTGGGCAGCGCCAGCAGGGCCGCGCAGCCGGTTTCCTCAAGCAGAGCAGCGAGCGCCGCGTCATCGAGCGCGGCGCGCTTGCTGCGGATCGCGGCAAACGCCTTCGCCGCCGTGCGTTGTGGCTTCTGCGTGAAGTTCGCGCCGGCGATCTCGACACTGACGCCAGACGCATCGTCCGCAACCGCGCGCGCGTTCGCATCCATCCAGACCAGATAGGCGCTACCGATCTCTTCGCGCAGCAGCGCAGCGAGATCCTCGCGCACCTCGGCCAGCGCAACGAAGCCGCCTTCAACGCGCGGGCTGTCCATGCGCTCGATCCAGCGCACCACGTTCGGCGCCTGCGCGCGCAGCACAGCGCCAGGCGTTGGATCGCTCAGGAGCTGCGCCAATTGCCCGTAAAGGCCGAAATCGGCCAGCGAAGGGCGGCCGCCAAACAGGTAGGGCCGCGCGCTCAGCATGCGGTCGAGGATCGACAACAGGCGCGTGAACGAGCCCTCGATCAGCCCCGCCGTCTCCGCCGACGAGCCGACATGATAGAGCCGCCCGGTCATGCGCATGCGCACCGCCGCTTCGATGCCTTCCGGCTTCTCCGCGCCTTCGAAAATCATATCTGTGATGCGCTTGGCCGCGCTTTCTTGATCTTCCGGATAGCTCCAGCGGTAGTGGAACATCGCCTTGTTGAGCCATTCGTCGGCGTAATCTTCGATCAGCGCGGCGACGAAGGCGAGCGCGGGCTCTTCCGGGGTGATCGACGGCTCGGGGAATTGCGCCTCAAGCCGATCGATGATCGAGCTCGATTCCTGCAACGCGTTGTCCTCCGCATCGACCAGGACCGGCAGCAGCGGCTTCTTGGCGTAGCGGGCGAATTCCTCCTGGCGCGCGCCGGTGCGCGTCAGCCATTCGAACTCGATCCCCTTCAAGCGGAGGAAGGAACGCACTTTCAGCGAGTACGGCGAAAGCTCAGCGCCGTAGAGGCGGAATGGGGCGGTCATGGCTACTCCGGAAAAACAAATCGCCGCGCGGGTAAACCGCACGGCGATCAAAACTGCAATGCTCTTGCGCGGCCCGGGACTCAGACCGCCTTGATATTGACCGCTGACGGCTTGTTCTTGCGCGGGTCGTTCTCGACATCGAAGCTGACCGCCTGGCCTTCGCGCAGGCCATTCAGGCCCGAACGCTCAACCGCGCTCACATGCACGAACACGTCGGGACCGCCGCCGTCCGGGGCGAT
>JAEUMR010000039.1 GCA_016791385.1 Hyphomonadaceae bacterium | reverse complement strand
CATGCTGCTATGGTCTCCGCTCAAATCGCGAATCGCAATGCCTATCCGCCGCCTCCCGCCCGAAGCTGTAAACCGCATCGCCGCCGGCGAGGTGATCGAGCGCCCTGCCGCCGCCGTGAAGGAGCTGGTGGAGAACGCGCTCGATGCGGGCGCCCGCCGTATCGCCGTGCGAATTGAGCGCGGCGGCCTCGGTCTCATTGCCGTTGAGGACGATGGCGGCGGTATCATGCGCGAGGAGCTGCCGCTGGCGGTGGAGCGGCACGCCACCTCGAAGCTGACTGCCGGCGCGAGCGGCGATGTCGATTTGCTCAACATCCACACCATGGGCTTTCGCGGCGAGGCGCTGCCGTCGATTGGCGCGGTGGCGCGCCTGGGCATTCTCTCCAAGGCGCGCAATGCGGCCGACGCCTGGACGATCCAGGTCGAAGGCGGGGCTGTGGATGCAGTTCGGCCTGCAGCATGGGCGGGGTTGAGTGAGAGCGGCACGCGGGTGGAAGTACGCGATCTCTTCTTCGCCACGCCGGCGCGGCTGAAGTTCATGAAGTCCGAGCGCGCCGAGATGATGGCGGTCTCGGACGTTGTGAAGCGCCTGGCGATGGCCCGCCCCGACGTGGCGTTCTCGCTGGAGCAGGATGGCCGGGCGTCTTTGCGCACGAACGCGGAGAACGATCCGCTGAATGAAGGGCGCCGCGCGCGGCTGGCCGCCATTCTTGGCGCCGACTTCGCGCCCAATTGCGTCGCGCTCGACCAGACTCGCGGCGATGTGCGCCTTTCGGGCTTCGCCGGCCTGCCGACCTTCCATCGCGGCACGCGCGAACACCAGCACCTCTTCGTCAATGGCCGTCCGGTGAAGGACAAGCTGATCGTCGGCGCTGTGCGCGCGGCCTATCAGGATTTGCTCTCGCGTGACCGGCATCCTGTCGTGGCGCTGTTTCTCGACCTGCCGCCGTCTGAGGTCGATGTGAATGTGCATCCGGCGAAGACGGAGGTGCGCTTTCGCGACGCTAATCTGGTGCGCGGGCTCATCGTCGGCGCGTTGAGCCACGCCCTTGCAGGGGCAGGGCACCGCGCGTCGACCACGACGGCGCAAAGCGCGCTCGGCGCCGTGCGCGCCTACGAAGCGCCGCAAGCGTTCTTGCGGCCCACGGCGCAGACTTGGGCGGCTGCAGAGGAACGTCTTGCAGCGGGCGATTTCATGATGCCGAGCGCGCGCGTGGAGGAAGGTGCGCCTGCATTGAGCGCTGACGTGCTCGCCGAAGCCATCGCCTATGCGGGCGAAGCGCCGCGGCACAGCGATCCGGAGGACGCACGCTATTTCCCGCTCGGCGCTGCGCGGGCGCAGATTCACGAGACTTACATCGTCTCGCAAACCGAGGACGGCATCGTCATCGTCGACCAGCACGCCGCGCACGAGCGGCTTGTCTATGAACGCATGAAGCAGATGCTCGCCAATGGCGGCGTGCGCCGCCAGGCGTTGCTGATCCCCGAGGTGGTCGAACTCGATCCTGCCGAAGCTGAGCACATCGCGGCGCGCGCCGAGGAATTGGCGCAGCTGGGGCTGGTGATCGAGCCGTTTGGTCCGGGCGCCGTGCTGGTGCGCGAGACGCCGGCGTTGCTCGGACACATCGATGCAGCGGGTTTGCTCCGGGACTTGGTCGATGACATCGCTGAACTCGGCGAAGCGCACGCGCTGAAGGAGCGGCTTGAGGCGGTGTGTTCCTCGATGGCGTGCCGCGGCTCGGTGCGGGCAGGGCGGCGGCTGACGGCGGATGAGATGAACGCGCTGCTGCGGCAAATGGAGGCGACGCCGTTCTCCGGCCAATGCAATCACGGCCGTCCGACCTACGTCGAGTTGAAGTTGGCTGACATCGAGAAGCTGTTCGGGCGCCGCTGACCGTCAAAAACCTTCAAAGCGCCATCTTTGGGGTTGGTCTTTGCTTGCGTTCACCCCACGCCGCTCCGACAATGCGCTCCGCGAGCGGATTTACACGAGGGGTTTCAGAATGAACGTTTTCACGCGCACGATCGCTGCGGCGGCGTTGCTCGGATTGATGGTCACGCCAGCGAGCGCGCAGAGCTTCAATGCCGGCGCCGGCGGCACGTATGGCCAAGTGCAATTGCGCTCGGGCTTCGAGCCCGATCCGCACAATGTCACGCTCAACGCCGGCGGTTCGTATGACGCCGCTCAACTCCGCGAGGAGTGCCGCGGCTATATCGCTACGCGCGCCAGTTTCACACTGCGCTACCGCGCCGGAGAGCTGCCGCTCTACATCGCCGCGGTTTCGGACGCCGACACCACGCTGGTCGTGCGGGCGCCGAACGGGCAATGGTATTGCGATGACGACAGCGCAGGCAATCTGAACCCGATCGTGAGCTGGGAGCATCCGGCCAGCGGCCGCTATCAGATCTGGGTCGGCCGCTTCGGCGCGCAGAACGAAACGGCGCCTGCCGTGCTGCACATCTCCGAGATCGGCGGCCCCGAGCAGCAAGCGAGCGGCGAGCAGCCGGACTTTTCGCTCGATCCCGCTTACGGCGCGGTCGATCTGCAAGCCGGCTTCACGCCCGATCCGCACACCAAGGACATCGCTGCTGGCGGCACCATCGACGCCTCCTCGCTCGGCGGCAATTGCGTAGGCTGGGTCGCGCGCGCGCCGGATTATCGCGTGAACTGGACCGCCGGCTCAGGCGCCAATCCGCTGATCTTCAGCGTTCAATCCGATGCCGACACCACGCTCGTGATCAACGACGCGCAAGGCAATTGGGTTTGCGACGATGACGGCGGCAACGAAGGCCTCAACCCGGCGATCAGCTTCAGCAATCCGGTTTCTGGTCAGTACGACGTGTGGGTCGGCACCTTCACGCAAGGCGATCTGCAGGATTCGACGCTGAGCGTGTCGGAGCTGTATTCCCACTAAGCTTCAGCGAAACGCAGAAACGGGCCGCGCTCAGCCATGGGCGCGGCCTTTTCTTTTCACCAGCTGCCGGTGTTCGGCATCGACGCCCACGGCTCTTGCTTCGGCAGGGCGCCGCCTTCCTGCAGCAGCTCGACCGAGATGCCGTCCGGCGAGCGCACGAACGCCATGTGTCCATCGCGCGGCGGCCGGTTGATCACCACGCCGGCATCCATCAAACGCTGACACAACGCATAGATGTCCTTCACCTGGTAGGCGAGGTGGCCGAAATTGCGCCCGCCCGTGTATTCGCGCTCATCCCAATTGTAGGTGAGCTCAACCATCGGCGCCTTGCGCTCGCGGGCGAGGTCGACGTCTTCGGGCGCGGCGAGGACCACCAGCGTGAAGCGTCCCGCCTCATTGTCGATGCGGCGCAGCTCGATGAGGCCGAGCTTGGCGCAGAAAAAATTGAGCGCAGCGTCGAGATTGCCGACGCGGATCATCGTGTGCAGGTAGCGCATCTGAAAACTCCCTCGCTGGCGATGTAGGGGCGAGACGGCGCCGCGTCACCACTCCGCGCTCGTTTCGCTTTCGGAAAACGCTTCGGCGATGCGCCGCTGCGTGCCCTTGGTGGTGTCAGGCGGCAGCGCGTCGGGAGCGAAGAAGCCGCGTTCGGCGATCTCGCCGTCCGCTGCGTGCGGAACCGCGCGCCAGGAGTCGACGCGATAGACGGCGATGTGGTCGTTCGGGAAATTGGCGTGATTGGCGTGGAAGCCGATCAGGCGCGGCGGCGCCAGCGGCTCGACACCGCCTTCTTCCGCCAGCTCGCGCAGCAGCGCCGCCAGCGCGGTTTCACCGCGTTCGACGCCGCCGCCGGGCAGATGCCAGCCATGCGTATATGTATGCCGCACCAGCAGAACACGGCCCGCCTCGTCCAGCACAAGCGCGCGCACGCCGAGCGTCATGGGCCGGCGAAATCGCCACCAGAGGCGGAAAAGCGGCGTGATTACAGGCCCAAGTCTGATGCGCCACGTCGACACGAGCGCAACCGTACTGGGCTGGGGCGCAGAAGCAAACACGCGACGGCGCAGTTCCAGTGCGGCAAGGTGGTGCTGCGCAGTCCGGTTGCGCTGAGGGGCATGCACTGTCATGCGCGCGCCATGAACTCGAATCTCTTGCCGCCGCCGAAGCTGGCTGGCGGGCCATATTTCATGGGCATCCTCAATGTGACGCCCGATTCTTTCTCCGATGCCGGCGCCAATGACAGCGCTGCCGCGCCGCGCGGGTTGGCCATGCTGGCGGCGGGGGCGGACATCATCGATGTCGGCGGGGAATCCACCCGCCCGGGCGCGCAGCCGGTGGATGAGGGCGAGGAGATCGCCCGCGTTGTGCCGGTGATTGCAGCGCTCCGCGCCGCGACCAAGGCGCCGATTTCGATCGACACGATGAAGCCCGGCGTGGCGCGGGCGGCGCTTTCGGCCGGCGCCAGCATGTGGAACGACGTGTTCGCGCTGCAGGCGCCGGGCGCGCTGGAGACGGCGGCTGCGCTGCATCGGCCGGTGGTGCTGATGCATATGCAGGGCGAGCCGCGCACGATGCAGAACGATCCGCGCTACGACGACGTCGTCGCCGAAGTGATCGCGTTTCTGCGCGCGCGCATCGAAGCGGCGGAAGCCAAGGGCGTGACCGATATCTGGGTCGATCCCGGCATCGGCTTTGGCAAAACGCTTGAGCACAATCTGGCGCTGTTGAACGCAACTGGCCGCATCGGCGCGGAGACGGGCAAGCCCGTCCTCGTCGGCGCTTCGCGCAAGCGCTTCATCCAGGCGTTAGATGAACGCGCCAAGGACGCCGGCAAGGATCGGCTCGGCGGCTCCATCGCGGCTGCGCTGCTGGCGGCGCAAAAAGGCGCGGCGATGGTGCGCGTGCATGACGTGGCTGAAACGGTGCAGGCGCTGAAAGTGTGGAAGGCGCTTGAAGGCTAGCCCTTGGACCGCCGGCGTCCTCGCCGGCGGCGCCATGTCCGGACGCGATGCGTCTGTTGTGAGCGGTATCGCCGGCGAGGACGCCGGCGGTCCAAGAGCGTGCGCTGAACGCCGGACAGCGCGGCGCGCTTCCGGGTTTGCTCTTTACTTGGCTCCGGTGGGAGCGCGGGGCGCGCTCCGGCGGAGCGCTCAAAGAACTGGTAGCGTGGGGTTGTGCCGAAGCGCGCCCTCGCGCGGATTGTCTTTGCGTCCGGCGCGAGCCTGGGGCGTTGGTGTGATTGCGGGTGGCCATACGTTGATAAGACAGGGTGCTGGCGAGGTCTCCTCCCTCGTGCGCACCGTGTGGTGCGGCCAGTCCTGCGACGCTGGGGGCCCGGCAACCTCTTAGCGCCGTGCTCGACGTTCCCGGTCGACGTGCGGCGGGGGCCAACAAGTGCGAACCTCTCACTTCAGTCATTCCGGGGCTTGCGGAGCAAGAACCCGGAACCCAGGGGCCAATGTCGTAGCCTTTGCTCCTGGGTCCCGGCTCGCGCTGCGCGCGTCCGGGATGACGGTGGTGGTGAAGCTGCACTTCCCGCCGGTGCTTTCGAGTTTCATCCTCCTCGAAACTGGAGCGATTCAGCGTCGCCGCTTTCACACCCCTTCACGTTCAATCCGCATCCCCGGCGCTGTTCGGTGTTGGTCGACTTCAAACAACCTCCCTGCAGGGGATGGAGGCAGTATCGCTTCGGTTGGAGAGGGGTTGGATAGATTTTTTTGCACCGCTGCTTCGTAATGACGTCCGCCGTCCAACGTGCGAAAAAGCGGGCATGAGCAGCAAGCACAAAGGCCGTGTCCTGATCATCGCCGGATCGGATTCAGGCGGCGGCGCAGGCATCCAGGCCGACATCAAGACCGTGACCGCGCTCGGCGGCTACGCCATGACGGCGATCACGGCGGTTACCGTGCAGAACACGATCGGCGTCACCAACGTGCATGAGATTCCGCCCAAGATCGTGCGTGAGCAGATCGACGTGGTGATGGGCGATCTCGGCGCCGATGTGTGGAAGCTCGGCATGCTCGGCTCGGCGGCGCATGTGCGCACGGTGCTGGAGGCCTGGGATGAGATTGGCGCCGGCGTGCCGGTGGTGCTCGATCCGGTGATGATCGCCAAGGGCGGCGCGTCGCTGCTGGCCGAAGATGCGATCGCGGTGATCCGCGAACAATTGGTCCCGATCGCCGCCATCGTCACGCCGAACGCGCCCGAAGCGGAAGCGCTGACGGGGGTTGAGGTGCGCGGCCTCGATGGCCAGATCAACGCCGCCGAAGTGCTGGTGGAAGAACTCGGCGCCTATGCGGCGCTGGTGAAAGGCGGACACATTGAGGGCGAGATCGTCCGCGACGTGCTGCTGACGCGCGAGGGTTACCGTGTGTTCGAAAGCCGGCGCATCGACACGCGCGCCACGCATGGAACCGGATGCACGCTGGCTTCGGCGATCGCGGCGAACCTGGCGCTCGGCGCGCCGATCGAGGCGGCGGTGGAGAAGGCGCGGGGCTAC
>JAEUMR010000037.1 GCA_016791385.1 Hyphomonadaceae bacterium | reverse complement strand
CATGCTGCTATGGTCTCCGCTCAAATCGCGAATCGCAATGCCTATCCGCCGCCTCCCGCCCGAAGCTGTAAACCGCATCGCCGCCGGCGAGGTGATCGAGCGCCCTGCCGCCGCCGTGAAGGAGCTGGTGGAGAACGCGCTGGACGCGGGCGCCCGCCGCATCGCCGTGCGAATCGAGCGCGGCGGCCTCGGACTCATCGCGGTTGAGGACGATGGCGGGGGCATCGTGCGCGATGAGCTGCCGCTGGCGGTGGAGCGGCACGCAACCTCGAAGCTGACAGCCGGCGCCAGCGGCGATGTCGATCTTCTCAACATTCACACCATGGGCTTCCGCGGCGAGGCGTTGCCGTCGATCGGCGCGGTGGCGCGGTTGAGCATCGTCTCCAAGGCGCGCGGCGCCGGCGAGGCCTGGACGATCCAGGTCGAGGGCGGGGCCCTGGACGCCGTGCGGCCGGCCGCATGGGCGGCGCTGAGCGAGAGCGGCACGCGTGTCGAAGTGCGCGATCTGTTCTTCGCCACCCCGGCGCGGCTGAAGTTCATGAAGTCCGAGCGCGCCGAGATGATGGCGGTGTCGGATGTGGTGAAGCGCTTGGCGATGGCGCGCCCTGACGTCGCCTTCTCGCTTGAACACGATGGCCGCGCGTCGTTGCGCGCTAACGCTGAGAGCGATCCGCTCAACGAAGGACGCCGCGCGCGGCTGGCGGCGATTCTCGGCGCCGACTTCGCGCCCAATTGCGTCGCGCTCGATCAGACGCGGGGCGATGTGCGCCTTTCCGGCTTCGCCGGTTTGCCGACGTTCCATCGCGGCACGCGCGAGCACCAGCACCTCTTCGTCAATGGCCGTCCGGTGAAGGACAAACTGATCGTCGGCGCCGTGCGGGCGGCCTATCAGGATTTGCTCTCGCGTGACCGGCATCCGGTGGTGGCGCTGTTTCTCGACTTGCCGCCGTCCGAAGTCGACGTGAACGTGCACCCGGCGAAGACGGAAGTGCGTTTCCGCGACGCCAATCTCGTGCGCGGCTTGATCGTCGGCGCCTTGAGCCATGCACTTGCAGGCGCGGGGCACCGCGCTTCGACCACGACGGCGCAAAGCGCGCTCGGCGCCGTGCGCGCCTACGAAGCGCCGCAGCCCTTCCTGCGGCCTTCGGCGCAGGCGTGGACAGCGGCGGAGGAGCGTCTAGGCGCGGGTGATTTCATGATGCCGAGCGCGCGCGTGGAGCAGGGTGCGCCTGCATTGAGCGCTGATGTGCTCGCCGAAGCCATCGCCTATGCGGGCGAGGCGCCGCGTGATGTTGATGCCGAGGACGCGCGTTACTTCCCGCTCGGCGCTGCGCGGGCGCAGATTCACGAGACCTACATCGTCTCGCAGACCGAGGACGGCATCGTCATCGTCGACCAGCACGCGGCGCACGAGCGGCTTGTCTATGAGCGGATGAAGCAGATGCTCGCCAATGGCGGCGTGCGCCGTCAGGCGCTGCTGATTCCCGAAGTGGTCGAACTCGATCCGGCGGAGGCGGAGCAGATCGCCGCGCGGGCCGAGGAATTGGCGCAGCTGGGGTTGGTGATCGAGCCGTTCGGCCCAGGCGCCGTGCTGGTGCGTGAAACGCCGGCGCTGCTTGGGCACATTGATGCAGCGGGTTTGCTCAAGGACCTGGTCGACGACATCGCCGAACTCGGTGAAGCGCATGCGCTGAAGGAGCGGCTCGAGGAGGTGTGTTCCTCGATGGCGTGCCGCGGTTCGGTGCGGGCAGGACGGCGGCTGACGGCGGATGAGATGAACGCGCTGCTGCGGCAAATGGAGGCGACGCCGTTCTCCGGCCAATGCAATCACGGCCGTCCGACCTACGTCGAGTTGAAGCTGGCTGACATCGAGAAGCTGTTCGGGCGCCGCTGACCGTCAAAATTCTTGAAAGCGCCATCTTTGGCGCCGGTCTTTGCTTGCGTTCCCTGCACGCGGCTCCGACAATGCGCGCCGCGAGCGGATTTACACGAGGGGATTTCACAATGAACGTTCTAACGCGCACGATCGCTGCGGCGGCGTTGCTCGGATTGATGGTCACGCCAGCGAGCGCGCAGAGCTTCAATACCAGCGCCGGCGGCACATACGGCCAGGTGCAACTGCGTTCGGGCTTCGAGCCCGATCCGCACAACGTCACACTCAATGCCGGCGGCTCCTACGACGCCGCCCAACTCCGCGAGGAGTGCCGCGGCTACATCGCCACGCGCGCCAGCTTCACGCTGCGCTACCGCGCCGGCGAGCTGCCGCTCTACATCGCTGCGGTTTCGGACGCCGACACCACGCTGGTCGTGCGTGCGCCGAACGGGCAATGGTTCTGCGATGACGACAGCGCCGGCAATCTGAACCCGATCGTGAGCTGGGAGCATCCGGCGAGCGGCCGTTATCAGATCTGGGTCGGCCGCTTCGGCGCACAAAACGAAACCGCCCCGGCTGTGCTGCACATCTCCGAGATTGGCGGTCCCGAGCAGCAAGCGAGCGGCGAGCAGCCTGACTTCTCGCTTGATCCCGCTTATGGCGCTGTCGATCTGCGCGCCGGTTTCACGCCTGACCCGCACAATAAGGAGATCGCGGCGGGTGGTGCGATCGACGCCTCCTCGCTCGGCGGCAATTGCGTGGGCTGGGTCGCGCGCGCGCCTGACTATCGCGTGAACTGGACCGCCGGCTCGGGCGCCAATCCGCTGATCTTCAGCGTCCAATCCGATTCCGACACCACGCTCGTGATCAACGACGCGCAGGGCAATTGGGTCTGTGACGATGACGGCGGCAATGAAGGTCTCAACCCGGCCATCAGCTTCAGCAATCCGGTTTCCGGCCAGTATGACGTGTGGGTCGGCACCTTCATGCAAGGCGATCTGCAAGCTTCGACGCTGAGCGTGTCGGAACTGTATTCCCACTAAGCTTCAGCCACGCGCTGAAATTGGGCCGCGCTCAGCAATGAGCGCGGCCTTTGCTTTTCACCAGCTGCCGGTGTTCGGCATCGACGCCCACGGCTCTTGCTTCGGCAGCGAACCGCCCTCTTGCAGCAGCTCGATCGAGATGCCGTCCGGCGAGCGCACGAACGCCATGTGTCCATCGCGCGGCGGCCGGTTGATCACCACGCCAGCATCCATCAGGCGCTGACACAGCGCGTAGATGTCCTT
>JAEUMR010000024.1 GCA_016791385.1 Hyphomonadaceae bacterium | reverse complement strand
TCGACGATGTTGCGGTCGCCTGTGATCATCAGGCTTTCGTCCGGAACATCTTGGCATTCGCCGCCGCGCGTCACGCAGCCGATTTCTTCGGTGCGCTGGCTGGTGACGTCCACGACCTCGCGCGCTTCGAGCGGCGGAGGCAGATGCCAGTGAATGCCGGGGCCGGTGGTGCGGCTGTATTGACCAAAGCGCGTGATCACCGCCTGCTGCGTTTCATCGACGGTGTAGATGCCGGTCAGCACCCAGCCGGCCAGCAGAACTGCGCCAATGAGGCGCCACGAGATCCCGCCCCGGCGCGGCGGCTCGCCGCCGCTCCCAGCGCCGCCGCCGCGGAAGCGATCGCGCCATTGCCGCAGCATGTCTTCAAGGTCGGGAGCTTGCTGACGCGGCTCCTCGGGAGGACGCGGATTTTGGCCCCACGGGCGGCGCGGGCCGCCGCCCCATGGCCCCGGTCCGTCAGAGCCGCCGTTCGACTGGTCGTTCCAAGGCATCCGCGTTCTACCGCCCTAAAGGAAGAGCGCGCCGTTCTGAAGCGCGCGCGAGAGCTTGCCGCGCTCCCTTGCGCGCCGATATGTGACGCACCTGCGAAGGGATCAAGCATGAACAACCGGCTGGCGCTGATCCGCCAAGACATCGAGAAGCGCCTGGATGCGATCAAAGACCCGATCAGCAGCAAGGGATTGTTCTCCTCCGGGAGAATTCTCGGCCTCGACATACGCGAAGACGGGAAAGTCTCGTTCACGGTCGAAGCGCCGGCGGAGGCGGCGGAGCGCTATGTCGCGGCGCGCGACGCGGCGGAGGCCGCTGTGCGTCAGGCGAAGGGCGTGACGCAGGTGCTGGCGGTGCTCACTGCGCACGAAGCGCCGAAGGCTAAGCCGGAGGGCGGAGTTTCGCGCGTGAAGCGCATCATCGCCGTGGCCAGCGCCAAGGGCGGCGTCGGCAAATCGACGGTCGCAACCAATCTTGCCTGCGCCTATGCGGCGCTCGGCCTGAACACAGGCCTACTCGATCTCGACGTCTATGGGCCGTCGGCGCCGACGCTGCTCGGCGTTCACAACCAGAAGCCGCACATGCGGCCCGACAAGCTGCTCGATCCGCTGGAGGCGCATGGTTTGAAGACCATGTCGATCGGCTATCTGGTCGATCCCAGTTCGCCGATGATCTGGCGCGGCGCGATGGCGACGAGCGCAGTGCGGCAGATGATCGACGAAGTGGTGTGGGGGCCGCTCGACGTGCTGGTGCTGGACCTGCCGCCGGGCACGGGCGATGTGCAGCTGACACTGGTGCAGCGTGTGCCGCTCGCGGGGGCCGTGATCGTGTCGACGCCGCAGGAAGTGGCGCTCGCAGACGTGCGGCGCGGCCTTGCCATGTTCGAGAAGGCGCGCGCGCCAATCCTCGGCATTGTCGAGAACATGGCCTATTTCGAAACGCCGGACGGGACGCGCACGCACATCTTCGGCGAAGGCGGCGCGCGCCGCACAGCGGAAGACGCCGGCGCGCCCTTCCTGGGCGAGATTGCGATCGATGTCGCGCTGCGCCAAGCCTGTGATGCGGGCGCCCCGCTCGTGGCGGCGCAGCCGGACCATCCCGTCTCACGGCGCTTCCGCGAGATCGCCCAAGCAGCGCTCGACAACGTGGCGCGCCTGAACAAGCCCGCGCCCCGGATTTCGTTCGCCTAACTGCACTGCGCGCATTCCGGCCCGCCTTCGCAGCGATCCTCCAAAGGCATTGACACCCAGGTAATATCATATATCTTGCATTACAAGATGACTGGTGATGCAAAGAGCCCAAAGGGCGCCCGCCGCGGGGAAAGCCGCCGCGCGCAGCTGATCAAGGGCGTCCTCGATCTGGCTCTGCTCTGCATCCTCAAAGAGCGCCCGCACTACGGGCTGGAGATTTTGCAACGGATGAACGAGGAGGCCGAACTCGATGTCGCCGACGGCACCATCTATCCGCTGCTGCACCGGATGGAGGCGTCGGGCTTCGTCTCGGCCGAATGGCGCATCGAGGGCGATCAGGCCCGGCCGCGCAAATATTATGCGCTCACCCCGAGCGGCGTCGCCGAATTGAAAAGCCTCAGCGCCGACTGGCGCACACTGAGCACGCGGATGAACGCACTGATCGACAAGAGCAAACCATGACGACGCCTGCCGACCATCCCAAACTCGCCGAATATGCGCGCAAGCTGCGCTGGGCGCTTTCAGCCCTGCCCGAAGCGGAGCGGGACGGCATCGTCGCGGAGATGCGCTCGCACGTGCTCGACCGGCTCGACGCCGGCGGCACGGTCGAGCAAGCGCTCGCCGCGCTCGGGCCAGCCGAAGACTATGCCCGCAGCTTCCATGACGCCTACACGGTGACAACCGCGATCTCATCGCGGCGGCTGCCGCAGCTAATCAGCGCGCTGCTGCACAACGTGGCGCGCAGTGCGGCGGTGGCGGCAGCTGCGCTGGTGATCTTCATCGCCTGGGCTATTGCTGCTGTCAGTGTCTATTTGGCCGCGTTGAAGCTGTCCGATCCCGCCCATGTCGGTTTGTGGCGCGGCGAGAATTTCGAGTTCATCGGCATCATAGATGATCCATCGACCGGGCAAGAATTACTTGGCCCCTGGCTGCCGGCGATCGCGCTCGTGTTCATTCTGATCGCCTGGGGCCTCACCCATATCCTCGGCGTCTGGGCGCTCCGGCGCCTGCCTCGCCAGCGCTGATCTCACCGCAAATCTGAAGTGGAGTTGAACTCATGATTATGAGCGTGCGCACGCTTGCGCTTTTTCTTGTCAGCCTGCTGGCGGCGACATGGGCGCTGCAGATCGCGGGCTTGAAGCTGGTGGGCGATCTAGAATCGCCAGCGATGATCCCCTTCCTCATCGGCGCCATGTTCATGCCGACGATCTGGTCGCTGGCCTACCTCATCTTCGTGGACCGCAAGGCGTGGAAATTCGTCCGCTTCTGGCCCGGCAATCCAATCTATCTTGTGCTAGGCGCGTTGATCCCGGCGGCCATCGCGTTCTCTGCGCTGGCGATCAGCCTCAGTCAGGGCTGGGGCGGCTCTTCGTTCTTCGCCTTCACCGCTGACGGCGCCAATGTGCTGCGCGGCCCATGGGTGCTCGGCGACGGTGCACAAGATTGGTGGCGCTTCGCGGCCAACGTCGCGGTCACCGCGCTGATGTTTGCGGGCATCAACAGCATGGTCGCTGTCGGCGAGGAATTCGGCTGGCGCGGCGTGCTGCAACACCACTTGATCGAACGCTTTGGCTTCCTGCGGGGCGTGGCGATCCTCGGCTTCGTTTGGGCCATCTGGCACGCGCCGATGAACCTCGCCGGCTACAATCAGCCCGACGCGCCGCTGCTCGGCACGTTCGTGCTGTTTCCGATCCAGCTGATCGCCGTCTCGTTCATCATGGCCTGGCTGACGCTGCGCGCGAGGAGCTTTTGGCCTGCCGTGCTCATGCACGGCTCGGGCAACGGCATCGAAGAAGGCGTGATGTCGAGCCTGAACCTCGTTGGCGTGCCGCCGATCTGGGCCGATTACGCCAACATCGCCGTGACGGTCGCGCTCGCACTTGTGTGCATCGCACTGACGCCGCGCAGCCAACCCGCGCCAGCGCTCGCTCCGGCCTGATCTATTCGAGCCTCAGCACGCGGATGGTGTTGGTTTTGCCGGCGCGGCCGAAGGGGATGCCGGCGATGATGGCGACGCGGTCATCCGGGCCGGCGACGCCCAGCGCCCGCACCGCCGCATCCGCTTTCGCCACCATGTCCTCGACGTTGCGCGCATCTTCCGTGACCACCGAGCGCACGCCCCACACCAAGGCCAAACGCCGCGCCGTTTCTACGTACGGCGTCAGGCCGATCACGCCGCAGCGGGGGCGCTCGCGCGCCACGCGGATCGCCGACGAGCCGGTGGCGGTGTACGCCACCAGCGCGGCGCAGCCGATCACGTCGGCGATGTGGCGCGCCGAGAGCGCGATGGCGTCGGCGGTGGTTGCCTGCGGCGGCGTCATGTCGCGCGGCAGCGCGGACCAATATTCCTCGTCCGCTTCCACGGCGCGGATAATGCGGTCCATGATCGCGACCGCCGATTGCGGGTGCCGGCCGACCGCGCTTTCGGCGCTCAGCATCACCGCGTCCGCGCCCTGATACACGGCAGTTGCAACGTCGGACGCTTCCGCGCGCGTCGGCGTTGGCGCATCGACCATGCTTTCGAGCATGTGCGTGGCGACGATCACCGGCTTGCCGGCGGCGCGCGCGGCGCGGATGATCTGGCGCTGCGCGATCGGCACCTGCTCCGGCGGCAATTCAACGCCGAGGTCGCCGCGCGCGACCATGACGGCGTCGGAGAGTTCCACGATCTCCTCGATCTGCTGTAGCGCCGAGGGTTTCTCGATCTTGGAGATGATTCCGGCGCGCGCGCCGATCAGCTCGCGCGCCTCGCGCACGTCTTCGGGATGCTGCACGAACGAGAGTGCGATGTAGTCGACGCCGAGTTCAAGCGCGAAAGCGAGATCCTCGCGGTCCTTCGCCGTCAGCGCCGAGATGGGGATGCGCCGGGTTGGCACATTGACGCCCTTCTGGTTCTTCAGCGTACCGCCATAATCGACGCGCGCTTTGACCTGGTTGCGGCCTCGCTCCGTCACCGTGAGCTGCATCTTGCCATCGTCGAGCTTGAGCACGTCGCCTTCTTCCAGCGAGCCCACCAGCTCGGGATGGGGCATGCGGATGAGCTTGCCCTCGCCCGGCTCATCCGAAGCCTCGATGGTGACGATGTCGTTGTAGCGCAGCGTGATGTGGCCGTCGGCGAACATGCCGACGCGGATTTTGGGGCCCTGCAAATCCGCGAACACAGCGACAGGCGCGCCCGCCTTTTCTTCGGCGGCGCGGATCGTCTGCATGCGGCGGGCGTGATCCTCGCGCCCGCCATGGCTGAAATTGAGGCGGAAGCAATCGACGCCGGCCTCGATCAGCATCGCCAGCCGCTCCGGCGGGTCGGATGCGGGGCCCATCGTCGCTACGATCTTGCAGTCACGTGTGCGCATGCGGCGCGAATCTCCCGAACTCGTCCGCAGATATGGACCTGCCGCGCCGCAGCTTCAAACGGAACGCGATCACGCGCCCATTTTGTAAGGTCCGCCCTTGGCCAGCGCGCGCTGATAGGCTGGGCGCGCCTGATGCGCCGCCCGAGCGCGCATCAGGTTGGGAAACCGCTGCAGCCCGCCACGCTGGGCGCCAGCGTCGAGCACAAAACTCATCTGGATGTCAGCGGCGGTGAAGCGGCCGCCAGCGAAATAATCCGCGCTCTGCAGCGCGCGGTTGGCGTGCGCCAGGTGTGCTTCGATCTCCGGCTCGATCCGCGCCGCCATCAACGGTCCGCCCGCTTCGCCGAGCATGCCGACATAAAGCTTCAGCAGCAGCGGCAGCATCGCCGAGCCTTCGGCGAAGTGCAGCCAATAAAGATAGTCGAAGCGCGCCGCATCGCCAGCCGGAATGGCGAGTTTGCCGCCATGCTCGTGCTCGGCGAAATATTCGATGATCGCCCCGCTTTCGGCGAACACGCGGCCGTCGTGCTGAAGCACCGGCGATTTGCCGAGCGGGTGGATGTCCTTCAGCTCAGGCGGCGCCAGCCGCGTCTGCGCATTGCGCGCATAGCGGCGCACTTCGTAATCGAGCCCCAGCTCTTCGAGCAGCCACAGAACGCGCTGCGAGCGGGATTCTTCGAGGTGGTGGACGATGATGGTCATGGTGCTTCTCCATCATCCCGCGCCCCGCGCGGGGAGGATCAATAGGGAGCGAAATTAAGCTTCAATCCAGGCTCTGGCCAGCGCAGCTTAACCAGCTGGCTGGTGCCCGAGAGCGTGATGTAAGCATCACGCATGTCGGCGCCGCCGAAGGCGATGTTGGTGACGAGCGGATCAGGCAACGGCGTGTGCGTCGATACGCCGTGCGGCGTGATCGTGGTGATGCCGCCGTTCAAGATCGTGGCGACGCAGACATCGCCATTGGACTGCACAGCGAGGCTGTCGAAGAAGCAATGATGCGGCTGCACTGCCACGCAGCGGCCCGCAGGGCCGCCGAGCGGGGCGCGCGCGACTTCGCCTTCGCCGGTGATGTCGAACGCCCAGAGCTTTCCGGTTTCGGTTTCGGCGGCGTAGACGACCTTCTCGTCCGGCGAGAGACCGACGCCATTGAGGCCCACGTGCCCGTAAGAGGCTTCCTTGATCAGCGACCCGTCTGGCTTGCAGTAATAGAGCCCGCCGCGATCCTTCGAGCGCGCGTAATTCTTGCCAAGGTCGGTGAACCAGATATTGCCCGCCTTGTCGAAGACGAGATCGTTCGGGCCCGAGAGCTTGCCGCCTTCGACCTTGTCGTACAGCCGCTCGACCTTGCCGGTGTTGAGATCGACGCGCTCGATACGGCCGGTGACGTAATCGGCCGCAGCATTGCCGGGAATGTTGAGCCAGCCGACTTCGTGATACTCGAAGCCGCCATTGGTGGTGATGTAGCAGGCGCCGTCAGGCCCGATCGCGGCGCCGTTCGGGCCGCCGCCGATATTGGCGATGATCTCGCTTCTGCCCTTCCAGACGCGTGTCAGCGTTTTGCGCTGGATTTCAACCAGGATGACGCTGCCATCCGGCATGACGATCGGGCCTTCAGGAAATTGCAGGCCTGTGGCGATCACTTCCATCGGATGTCGATCCCTCTGTCAGAGCATGGCCGGCACCTGACACCAGACACCC
>JAEUMR010000048.1 GCA_016791385.1 Hyphomonadaceae bacterium | reverse complement strand
TGCGCTGCTTCTTCGAAACAAACGCCGGTCTGTGTCTCGACGATGCGGCCGAGCAAGCAATAGCCAGCGTTGCAGTAATTGTAGTGCAGTCCAGGGGCGCACAGGAAATCGAGATCGCGGCAGAGCACGGCGTTGCGCGCGATGCAGTCGTCGTCGCGGCCGGTGTCTTCGAAGAGGTCGCCGTCCTGCCCGCTCATGTGCGTGAGCAGGTGGCGCACTGTAACCCGCGCGCTGAATTCGCCCTTGCCGATCGGCGCGCCGCCGAGCAGCGCGCTCACGGACTGATCGAGGCCGATCTTTCCGGCCTCGACGAGCTGCATGACGAGCGCAGCTGTGACGAGCTTGGAGACCGAGCCGATTTGAAACAACGCGTGCGGGGTGACCGGCTCCTGCGTCGCGAGGTTGAGAACACCCGCTGTGGCGCACATCGTCTCGCCGTTCACGTACACTGCCGCCGACAAGCCGGGACAATAATACTGCCTCGCGGCGTTGGCGACGGCCTCGGCCAAACTGGCCTGAGTGAGTGGTGAGATGGCCGTCGGCAAGTGCTATTGTCCTGCCGCTGCGGCTGCGCGCGCCGCGCGGTCGCGCAGCTGCTCAAGCCGGCGGCTGATGATGCGCTGGCGGGCGCGTGTGATCGGAAAGGCGAGGATCAAGGCGCCAGCAATGAAGGCGAGAAGCGAGGGCAGCAGCGCGAACGGAACGAGAAGCGCCTGCTGGCCCCCGCCGGCGGCGCCGGGCGTGTAGCCGAGCAGAGAGGCGATCCAAAACGCGAGGGCCGTGCCTATGGCGGCGTTGACCTTCGACATGAGCGATAACAAGGCGAAGTACTTGCCGGCGGATTGAGCGCGGGATTTGAGGTATTCGTAGTCTGCGACGTCAGCCAGGACAGAGGCCGGCAAGGCGACGCTGACGCCGCTGAGCACGCCGACTGCGACCATGATGAGAAGCAGCGGAGTCAGAGAGGCGGGGCCAGGCTGCAACACCGCCATCCCCAGACCCGTGAGGGCGCCGAGCAGGATTGATACGCCCCAGGCGCGCTGCTTGTCGAAGCGTTGCGCAAGCCAGAGCCAAGCGGGCACCGAGATGATGCCGACAATGCCGGGAATCAGCGCCAAGATGTAAAAGCTGGCGCCGAGCTGCATGTAATCCTGAACGTAGAGGAAGAAGAGCGCGCTCGACATGCCGCTTGCCGTCCCGGCGACGAACGTGATGAGCACGAAGTGCTGAAGCGGGCGATTGCCCAGGAGCGCTTGAATCGCTTCTTTGAGAAACGTGGCGAGGCCGCGCCCACCTGCGATAGGCTCCGGCGGGCGTGGCGAGAAGAGCGCTGCCGTCAGAAGCGCCAGCGGCGCAATGACCGCGACCAACGCGAATAGACCAAACATCGTCTTCGCGTTGATCTCCGTCGTGCCTGTGAAGGGCGCCATGACAGCGGGCAGCAGGTAAAAGCCCATGCCTCCGAGCGCGCCGAGCGCGTTTTTGATGCCGAACAGCTTCGAACGGGTGTTGTAATCGCTCGTCAGTTCGACGGCCCACGCATCATGCGGGATCGTCATCATGCTCCAGCCGAGCATGACGGCGGTCGAGGCGAACAGGAAATAGATCGCGGTGGCGTGCGCGGGCGGAGAGAAGAGGAAATAGGCGGCGGGAATCGAGAGCGCGACGCCCGCCGCCATCCAGGGAATACGCGCGCCAAAGCGCGTTCGGGTGCGATCCGAAAGAATGCCGACAATCGGGTCCACGATCGCATCGAGGATGCGGGCGAACAGGAACACTGCGCCTATCTGGGCTAAGGTCGCTGCGGTGTGCAGCGCGTAATAGCTCGGCAGGAACGAGAACACGGGTGCGATGAGCAGGGTCGAGCCAAGACATGGCGCGGCAAACGCCAGCATGGCTCGAGTGTCCAGTTTTCGTGCGCGCATCCGTTCTTTCTCGCAGTGCGTCGGCTTATCCGGATCGCGGAGTTTAGTAGTTCACGGACAGTTCGACGCCGATTGTGCGCGGCTGATTGTAGTGGAGGTTGGCGCCGAATAGATACCCGAAATTGTCGTCGCCAAGCTGGGCGCGCTCGTTGGTCACGTTGCTGACGTAGAGGGCGGCCGACCAGGCGTCCGACGACAATTCCGCGCGCAGGTTGCCAGTGGCGTAGCTTTCCAGGCGCGAGCCGATCACAAACGTGCCGACGCTCGGAATGGTGAAGGAGCCGCCTTCTTCGAGCTTTGACTGGCTGGCGCCGGTGAACTGTGCCGACGCGCTGAGGCTCAGCTGCAGGTTGGCGCCGATCGGAATGTCGTAGCCGCCGGCGAGGCTGACTCTGTAGTCCGGCACGCCGGGAAGATCGGTCCCCGCCGGGATCACCGGCGTCAGATTGCCGACGGCGTCGGACTCAAGTTGCGCGCGGTTGAGCGTGCCGCCGAAGGAGAGCCATGTCGATTCAGTGGGGCGGAACATGGCCTCTATCTCAAGCCCTTGGCTCGATGCCTTGTTGGCGTTGCCGATATAGGTGAAGAAGCCCGACACCGGGTCGATCTGGATGAACTGCAGATCCTGCCAGTCGATGTAGAAGGCCGACGCATTCAACGTGAAGCGGCCGTCCGGAGACTGGTGCTTGACGCCGATTTCGTAATTGACGGTGCGGTCGGGATCGTACGTCGGCGGGACGCCGGTGGTCGGATCGTTGAAGCCGCCGGAGCGATAACCCTGCGAATAGGTCGCGTACAGCATGGTCGCGTCGCTCAGATCATACGACACGCCTAGGCGGGGCGTGACGTCAGTCGTGGCGCCGCTTTGATCCGTCGTGGTCGTCACTCCGCCGGCGAAGAGGCCGGAGATGGTATTGCTGGAATCGGCGCTCTCACGGAACCAGCGCGCGCCCGCGATCAGCGTGAGGCGCGGCGTGAAATCATACTCGACTTCGCCGAACACTGCGGTCGTCTGCGTGTCGCTCTCGACATGTTGGGTATAGAGGCCGCCGGGAATGGGCACGACCGGCACCGTGACCCGCGTGGTATCCTGGATTAGAGAGCCATCGCGGTAATAGGCGCCAAGCGTCCAGCGCAGCGTATTCTCGTCAGGCGATTGCAGGCGGAATTCCTGAGTGAAGATGTCGCTGTCCGTCCCTGAGTGGACGACAGACTCGATGATGACGCCGGGGCCGAAGAAGAAGGCGCCGACTTCAGGGTCGTCGCGGGTTGCTTGGCGCCGCGTGAGCGAACTCGACGATATGAAGCGCGCGCCGTCGAAATCGTATTGGCCGGTGATATTATAGAGATTGTAGACGTCATCGCGCGGGGTCGGGCCGAACCAGAGATGCCGGTCGCCGCCATTGGCGACGTTCACCGAGTCCACATGCAGATCGTTGCGGACGTAGACGCCGTCGATGGTGAGGCGCGAGGTGGGTTGAAGGCGCGCCATGATCCGCGCGGAGGTCGCGTCGGAGCGGTTGTCGTCTTCCCGCGCAAGGCCGTTGTTGGCGAATGTGACCGGGTCGACTGCGTAGCGGTCGATCCAGCCGCCGTCCTGACGCTGATTGGCGACAATGCGCAGGCCAAAAACATCCGAGATGATCGGCAGATTGAGCATTGCATCGACGCTATGCGAAACGCCGCCATCCTCGATCGTCGAGACGTTTGCGCGCGCGGATGCTGAGACCGCGTCGAGTTCTGGGCGTCGGCTGATGACCCGGATGGTGCCGCCCATCGCGCCTTCGCCGTAAAGCGTTCCCTGCGGACCGCGGAGGAATTCCACACGATCGATATCATACAGATGCACATCGGGCTGGCCGCTTTGGCCGGCCGAAGTGATGGCGATTTCGTCAAGATAATAGCTGACGGTTGACACCCCGGTTTGTTCATCTGGGGAAATGCCGCGGATTGTCACGCGCGTCTGCCCGGGCGCGAAATATTGCAGGTCCACGCTTGGCGTGTAGGCGGCGAAGCCTTCGAGGCTTGCGGAATTGGTCGCGTCCAGAACGCGTTGGTCAATGACGCCGATCGCTTGTGGCACATCCTGGAGATTTTGTTCGCGCCGGTTCGCCGTGACGATGACCTCTTCTGTTGTCGTTGCGCCGTCTTGGCTGTCATGGCTCTGCGCGGCGGCGAGCCCCGGCGCGAGCGCTACGAACAGTGTCGAGAGCAGCAGTGGGCTCGCTTTGCGACGATCCGACTTTGTCTTCCGCATTGGATTCCTCCCCTCGTATCCGAGCGGCCGTCTCGCCGCTTTTTCTGCATTTCCGCGTCTGCGGCGCGCTCCCCCGCATACAGCGAAGCGTCGTCGATGTTTCATATTGACCAAATATTTCGCATAAGGCAAATAAATTTCTCAACGACGGGAAGCGCGCGCGTCGGCGCGCCGCGCTTCGAGCGGCAAGGTTGGTCGCGCCCAGGGAAGCGCAAGTCGATGACTAAACAGCAGTTTCTGCGGAATATCAGGCAGGAAGGAACGCCGCTCGGCGCGGCCCCCTTCGCCGCATCGGGATATCGTTCTTTGTTTCCTCAAAAGAAAATCGGTGGTGAGGAGCGGCGCTTGTGAGTGAGCCGTTGAAGGTGGCTCGCGCCGCGCCAGGTTCGGAGCGGACGTTGCTTGCTGAGCGCTGGTCCAGCGCGGCGCCGGGCTCGGCACGCTTAGCGGCAGAAGCGCGGCGTCTTGCGCCGGGCGGCGCAAGCCATGACGCACGGCAGATGAATCCGCACGGCGTTTTCATCGCCTCCGCCCAGGGCGGCGTGAAGATTGATGTCGACGGAAGGCGCTACGTCGATCTGGTATCCGGACACGGCGCAATTCTGATGGGGCATGCGCGAGAGGAGATATTGGCGGCCGTGCATGCCGCCGCGGATGCTGGTTTCCATTTCGGCGCGGCCAGTGAGAACGAAATTCGCTGGGCGGAACTGGTGCAGACGCTCATTCCGTCAGCGGAGCGGGTCCGCTTTACGGCCTCGGGCAGCGAGGCGAGCCTGCTCGCGCTGGTATTGAGCGTGCGCTGCCGGCGCCGCCCGCCAGTGCTCACGCTGAAGGGACATTACGCCGGTTGGGCCGCCGGCGCTGCGTTTGAGCGCGTCTCTCCGCAACGCGCGATGGCGTTGGCGCCGGAAGCGTTCGGCCCGGTCGTGGTTGAGGCCGATTGCGCTGAATCTGCCAGTGAGCTGCTGGCCTCAGGTGCATTTGCGGCGCTGCTCGTGGAGCCAACCGGCGCGTCGTTTGGCAAGGCGCCGCTTCCGGCTGACGCCTTAGTCGGACTCGTCGAAGCGGCGCGCGCAGGCGAGACGCTCGTGATATTCGATGAAACCATAACGGGTTTCCGCGTTGCGCCGGGCGGCGCGCAAGCCGCACTGGGTGTGGCGCCTGATTTGACCATTCTCGGGAAGATTTTGGGCGGCGGCCTGCCGTGCGGCGCGTTGGCGGGACGCGCGGAGATCATGGATCTGCTCGACAACTCGCCGAGCGCCAGCGATCGCCCGGTTGTTCTCTCGCACATGGGAACGGCGAACGGAAACCCCGTTGTGGCTGCCGCGGGCGTCGCGACGCTGCAAAGTCTGCGCGATGGCGCGGCTTGCGCACAGGCGGAGAAGAGCGCGGCGGCGCTGCGTGCAGCGCTGAACGAGGCGTTTGCGCGCAAGCAGCTGGCGTGGGCCGCCTATGGCGCGTTTTCGGGCGTGCACTTGTTTCTCAACCCTTACGAGCGCGGGATCGATTCAGCCTCGTTCGATGTCAGCGCGTTGCCGAGCGATGAGCTGCTGCGCCGTGACGGCGTGCTGATCAACGCGCTCCGCATCGCGCTGCTGACGGAGGGCGTGGACATCAATCCGTGGCCCGGCGGTTTAACAACCGCCGCGCACACCGGCGCCGATATCGAGGCGGTGGCGACAGGGGTCGAGCGCGCGATCGATGCGCTACGCGAGGCTCGCCTCGCACTGACAGGATGGGGTGCGGCATGAGTGCCTATTTGCCAGCGGGTGTGCCATTGCCGGCGCCAGATCCCTGGGAAGCGCCGTTCTGGGATTTCTGCAACAACAAGGAATTGCGCTTTCAAGCGTGTGCGAAGTGCGGCGCCGTGCGTCATCCGCCGGCGCCAACCTGTCCGCAATGCCTGTCGGGCGCGCAAGATTGGATCGCTGCGAGCGATGACGCGGAACTCTTCACCTATACGATCATCCACCACGCCAATCATCCGGCGCTGAAGGCGGTCGTGCCGTACAATGCGGCGGTCGTGGTTTTCCCCGCGCTCGGCCATGTGCGGCTGGTCACGAACATCGTCGGCGATGCCGCCCTGCGCATCGGCATGCCGCTGACGCTCGTGTGGGAATCGCCGGCGCCTGGGCGCTGGCTGCCGCGCTTTGCACCGCGCACGGTTGGGGGTGCACGATGAATCCCAATACGCCGTGCATCGTCGGCATCGGGCAGACCGAGTACACGCGCTGGGGCGGCGCGACGCGGAGCGAGTTTGAACTGGCGGGCGCGGCGATCATGGCCGCGGCTGCTGATGCGGGCGTAGCTGTGCGCGACATCGACGCTTTGACGTCCTTTGGCGACGATCGCAATGAGCCGGCGCTGGTGCAGGCCGCGCTTGGGATCGAGGAACTCCGCTTCAACGGCATGGTGTGGGGCGGCGGCGGCGGCGGCTCATGCGGCGCTGTGGATTTGGCCGCCGCGGCCGTCGAAGCGGGGCGCGCGCGTTACGCGGTGGCGTTTCGCAGCCTTGCGCAGGGGCAGACCGGGCGCTTCGGCCTTTACGACCCGAATTGGCGCCACGCCAGCTTCATTCATCCGTTCGGCCTGTTGGCCGCGCCGCAATTATTGGCGCTGTCAGTCCGCCGCTACATGCACGAATTCGGCGTCACGCCCGAACATTTGGGCGCGTTCGCCGTAGCCTGCCGCGCACACGCGCAACGCAATCCAGCGGCGGTGATGAGAGGAAAGCCGCTCGACATGGCGACATACCTCGCGTCGCGGATGATCGCCGACCCCTTGCGGCTGAACGATTGCTGTCTGGAAACGGACGGCGCCTGCGCGGTGCTGGTGACGACGCTCGAGCGCGCACGCGATCTTGATGTAGAGCCCATCGCGATTCTCGCCTCTATCCATGGCGGCTCGCGCGGCTGGTCGACGGGCCCGCTGGGCTCGCACAATCAGCCGCTTGCCGACTACGCCTCGACCGGCGCCTGGACGCTGGCGCGCGATCTTTACGCCAAGGCTGGCGTTGCGCCGGGTGATCTCGATGTCGCGCAAATCTACGATAACTTCACAGGCCTTGCACTGATGTCGATGGAGGCTTTCGGGCTTTGTGGCCGTGGCGAGGGTGGCGCGCTCGCGGCCTCCGGTGCGATCGCCTGGCCGCACGGCGCGTTGCCGGTGAACACCCATGGAGGATGTTTGTCGGAGGCGTATATCCATGGCCTCAATCACGTGAACGAGGGCGTTCGTCAATTGCGCGGCGCCTCCACCTGTCAGGTGGAGGATGCGGAATTGTGTCTTGTCGTTGGCGGTCCGGGGCCGTCGCCCACGAGCGCATTGATTCTGGGGCGCGTGTAATGAGCGGTGAAATCAGCACGCTGACTCTGATCGATATGCTCAATCTGCATTTCGCCGAACGCGGCGCAGCTCCGGCATTAGCGTTCGGCGAACGCGTCATGACATGGTCCGAACTGGGCGAACGATCGGGGCGGATTGCGCGCCGCCTTGCCGGCGAGGGCGTCAAGCGCGGCGAGCGGGTCGCGATCCTGGCGGAGAACTCAATCGAGTATTGCGTTCTGGTTGTCGCCATTTTGCGCGCCGGTGCGTCGGTAGCGCCGCTTCCGACTCTGGTGTCTGCCGACGACATCGCCGGCATGGCTGCCGATTGCAGCGCACGCTTTGTATTCGCGTCTTCAGCGCTCATGTCCGTCGCGGAGGGTGCGCGCGCGCGTTGTGACGCGCGTATCGTGGAGATATCCGGCGAGGGCGAAGGTTCGTTGTCCCAGTTTCTCGGCGGCGGCGCGGAGGCGGCGCTGCCGGCGATCGGCCTCGATGACGAATACAACATCATTTACAGCTCAGGCACGACCGGCCGTCCCAAGGGGATCATTCACACCCATCGCCTGCGTGCGCGATCCTCGCAATCGCTTGGACGCGATTTCCCGCTCGGTGTGCGCACGCTGACGACCACCGCGCTCTATTCGAACTGGACCATGGGCGCGCTCACATACACGCTGTGGGCGGGCGGATGTCTTGAAGTGCTGCCGCGTTTCACGCCCGATGCGCTTGTCGCGGCGTGCGCGCGATCTCGCCCGCACAATGTCTTTCTCATCCCCGTGCAGATCGAACGATTGCTGGCGGCGAAATCCAATGAAGCGCCGCCGCCAGCGAGCCTGAAATGGTGTGCAGGTTCGCACCTCGGCGAAAGGCAGAAGCGAGGCATGCTCCACTGGTGGCCGGGCGGGCTGGTCGAGATATATGGCATGACGGAGGGCGCTCCCTTTACGATGCTGCGGGCGCATGAGCATCCGGACAAATTGCACACGGTGGGTCGTTCTGATCCGGCGTCGGATATCAAGATCATCGGCGACGATGAATGCGAACTGGCTGTCGGTGAGCGCGGAGAAGTTATCGGCAAGGCGCGCTCCGTGATGCGCGCCTACAACAATGCGCCCGATGCGACGGAAGCGATCGTATGGCGGGACGGCGAAGGTGAGGCGTACTTTCGCTCCGGCGACATCGGCGCGTTGGACCGCGACGGCTTTCTGCAAATCACGGGGCGCAAGAAGGACGTCATCATCTCCGGCGGACTCAATCTCTATGCGAGCGATATCGAGGCGGTGATCGCCGCGCATCCGGCTGTTGCGGAGGCTGCTGTCATCGCCGTGCCAAGCGCGAAATGGGGTGAATCGCCCGCCGCGGTGGTTGTGCTGCGGCCCGGCTGTGTGCTCGCCGTGGATGAGCTGCTGCGTTGGGCCAATCAGCGCCTGGGGCGCGTCCAAAGGCTGAGCGCGCTGGCGTTCGCCGATGAACTCCCGCGTGGCGGGCTTGGCAAGATTCTTCGCAACGCGTTGCGCGACGCCTATCGCGGCCTCGGCGACGCTGCAACCGAGGACGGCGATGGCATCGGCAAAGGATAAAGAAACGATGGTGCAAGAGAATGGTTCGGATGGGGCGCGGTTCCAGATTCCCGCGCCCTATCTTTTGCTTG
>JAEUMR010000045.1 GCA_016791385.1 Hyphomonadaceae bacterium | reverse complement strand
CTCGATGCGGTTGGCGATCTGGCCATGGCCGGCGCCCCGATTTGTGGCCGGTTTGTGGCGGATCAGCCCGGACATGCTCTGAATGCGCGACTGGTGCGGGCGCTGCTCGATACGCCGGAAGCCTGGTGCTGGGAGCAGGGCGCTGGCCGCGAAATCGAGCGCGAAACGACAGCAGAACGGGTCGCAGCGGTCGGCTGAGGCTTGCTCTCGCGCCACAGCCGCGGGCGCTTTGCGGGCGGCGGATCATCCTGTATCAGGCAGGGAGTTCGCGCCCCGGGCGCGGGCTGTGCTGTGCAGAAGAAGGCCAGGTGATGACCCCTCAACAAAAGCATCTCACCCGCGCGCTTGCCGCTGTCATGCTCGCGGGGGGCTTGGGCGCCTGCGCCAGCATGGGTCAGCGCCAGCGCGAAGCGCAGCAATACCAGGATGAGCCGGTCGCCAACCTCTACAATCGCGGCACCGAGATGCTCGACCGCCGCCGCTGGGATGTTGCGCTCGCCGCGTTTCAGGAAGTCGAACGCCAGCACCCGTATTCGTCATGGGCGCGCCGCGCGATCCTGATGGAAGCGTACGCGCAATATCAGTCGAACCAGTACGACGACGCGATCGCCAGCGCGCAGCGCTTCATCTCGCTGCACCCGGGCAATGAGAGCGCGCCCTATGCGTATTATCTGATCGCCGTTTGCCACTTCGAGCGTATTCTCGACGTCGGCCGCGACCAAGCGACGACCGAACGCGCGCTCGCCGCGCTGAACGACGTCGTGCGCCGGTTCCCGGAGACGGCCTATGCGCGTGATGCGCGGCTGAAGATCGACATGGTCTATGACCAGCTCGCCGGCAAAGAGATGGAAGTGGGCCGCTTTTATCTGCAGCGCGACCAGCATCTGGCCGCGATCAACCGCTTCCGCAATGTGATCGAGAACGAGAACTACCAGCGCACGACGCACGTGCCGGAAGCGCTGCATCGTTTGGTCGAAGCCTATCTCTCGGTCGGCATGATCGAGGAAGCGCAGCGCATGGCGGCGATCCTCGGCTACAACTTCCCGGGCAGCGAATGGTATCAGCGCACCTACGCGCTGATGACGGATTCGGGCGTGCAGCAGGTCACGCCGGAGGAAGCGCAGCATCGCGGCTGGCTCTCGCGCACGTTCGGCAGAGTGCTCTAAGCTTTCCTTCAAGGAGAGCGCGTTGGCCAAAAAGCCCGTCGAAAAGCTGACACCGGCAGAAGCCGCCGCCGAGCTTGAGCGGCTGGCGCGCGATATCGCGCATCACGACAAGCTCTATTACGCGAAGGACGCGCCCGAGCTAACGGACGCCGAATACGACGCGCTGCGCAAACGCAACACGGCGATCGAGGCGCGCTTCCCCAATCTGGTGCGCGAAGACAGCCCTTCGATGCGCGTCGGCGCCGCGCCAGCGGAGAAGTTTGGCAAGGTTCGTCACGCCGTGCCGATGCTGTCGCTCGACAATGCGTTCGACACCGAGGATGTCGAGGCGTTCGTCAAGCGCGTGCAGCGCTTCCTCGATCTGGCGGCGCCGCCGGCGATCACCGCCGAGCCGAAGATCGACGGGCTCTCAGCCTCGCTGCGCTACGAGAACGGCCGCTTCGTGCAGGGGGCCACGCGCGGCGATGGGCGCGAAGGCGAGGACGTCACCGCAAACCTGCGCACCATCACCGACATCCCGCACACGATCAAAGGCGCGCCGGACGTGCTCGAAGTGCGCGGCGAGGTCTATATGGAGAAGGGCGCGTTCGCGAAGATGAACGCGCGGCTCGAAGCGGAAGGCAAGCAGACCTACGTCAATCCACGCAATTCAGCGGCGGGGGCCTTGCGCCAGCTCGATCCCAAGATCACCGCGGCCCGCCCGTTGCGCTTTTTCGTGCATGGCTGGGGCGAGCTTTCCGAGCCGCTGGCCGAGACGCAATACGACGCGATGCGGCGGCTGGAGGATCTCGGTTTCCCGCTTGCTTCAATCAAGCGCGCGAAGAACGCCGCGGCGTTGCTGGAGATCTACGAGAACATCCTCGCCCAGCGGCAGAAGCTGCCGTACGAAATCGACGGCGTTGTCTACAAGGTCGACCAGCTGGCGCTGCAACAGCGTCTCGGCTTTGTCTCGCGCAGTCCACGCTGGGCCATTGCGCATAAGTTCGCCGCCGAGCAGCAGACCACGACTCTCGAGGCGATCGACATTCAGGTCGGCCGCACGGGCGCGCTGACGCCAGTTGGGCGTCTCAAGCCTGTCTTCGTCGGCGGCGTCACCGTCACCAACGTGACGCTGCACAATCCCGACTATATCGCCGGCGTCGACAGCGACGGATCGCCCATCCGCGGCGGCAAGGATTTGCGCATCGGCGACACGGTGGTGGTGCAGCGCGCGGGCGACGTGATCCCGCAGATCGTCGACGTGGTGCTGGAGAAGCGCGCCAAGAACGCACATCGCTACCATTTCCCAGAAATATGCCCGTGTCCGCTCAAGACCGCGGTCTCAGCCGAAGAGGGCTCGGTGCGGCGGTGCACGGGCGAGTTCGCCTGCCCTTACCAGCGCATCGAACATCTCCGCCATTTCGTTTCGCGCCGGGCGCTGGACATTGACGGCCTCGGCATCAAGCAGATCGAGGAATTTTTCGAAGCGGGTTTTATCAAGGAACCCGCCGACATTTTCCTGCTCCGGCGCCACGAAGCGGCGATCCTTGAGCGCGAAGGCTTTGGCGAGAAGAGCGTCGCCAACTTGCTTGAATCGATCGATGCGCGGCGCGAGTTTGAACTCTCCCGTTTCATTTACGCGCTTGGCATTCGCGACATCGGCGAGACGACGGCGGGCGTGCTGGCGCGCCGTTATGAGACCTGGGATGCGTTTGCCGATGCGGTTGACCGCGCCGTCGCGGCGCGGCCGGGCGAAGCCTATGACGAGCTGTCGTTAGTCGAAGGCGTGGGCGAGGGCGCGCGCGGGCATTTGTTGGCCGCTGCGGATGCGCTCAAGGCGCCGCGTGGCGGCGATCTGTTTGCAGCGGACGAAGCGCCGAAGCTGAAAGGCGTCAGCGCCAAGGCGTGGGACGCGCTGATCGGCCATTACGGGTCGATCGGCGATGCGATCGCCGCGATCAAGAAGGCCGCCAAGCAGGCGCCGGGCGATGAGTATCACGATCTGGCCAATGTCGAAGGCGTCGGGCCGGTCGCTGCCGGCCATCTGGTCGACTTCTTCGCCGAGAAGCACAATCGCGCCGCGCTCGAGCGCTTGCTGCAGCAAGTGACGCCGAAGGCCGAACCGCGGGCGGCGACGTCGAGCAAGGTCTCGGGCCTCACCATCGTCTTCACCGGCACGCTGGAGAAGATGACGCGCGACGAAGCGAAGGCGCGCGCTGTGGCGCTTGGCGCCAAAGTCTCCGGCAGCGTCTCGAAGAAGACCGATCTCGTCGTCGCCGGGCCGGGCGCCGGGTCGAAGCTGGCCGAGGCCGAGAAGCACGGCGTCAAGGTTATCGACGAAGACGCCTGGATCGCGCTGAGTTCCTAGCGGCCCATCGCGATCGCCGTGCCGAGCGTATCAGCATATTGCTGGAACGAGGCGATCTTGCCGTTTTTGACACGATACACGTGCGCGAATTGCGCACGCATCGGCTTGCCGGTGCCTTTGTGCACGCCGGTATAATGACCAAGTGCAACCACCCGGTCGCCGGCGTCGATGAACTCATCCGGCGTGGCCGCAAAGCCATCCCAATCGGCGCCGATGCGCGCGAACACGCCGGCTACGACGGCTTGTGGGCCGATATAGGGATTGCGATCCGCGTACGGATAATTCTCTGCTTCGTTCCAGACGATGTCGTCGGCCATGCAGGCGAGCGCCGTGGGCATGTCGCCTTTGGCGAAGGCCGCGTAGAGGCCGCGCACTGGATCATTGTTAGACATCAAGAAGCTCCCTTGTTCCCACGCAGATCAGTCAGGCCAGCGAGTGCGACGACGAGCAGATAAATCGCCAGGATCATCACGCCCGCTTGCGAGGGTAACTCGCCGGCCGGCTGCGGCTGCAGCATCGCCACGATCTGCAGCGTGACCAAGAAACCGATGAAGGCGATCGCCGGCCAAGCGAAACGGCCGAGCCCCTTGCGGCTCGCCACCCAGGCGCCGCCGCAGACAGCGAGCAAGCCGATCTCTACGGCTTGCTCGGGAACCGGATAATTCCAGAGGCCAAGGCCGACATTTGCGCCGCCCGGCCAGAGCGCCAGATCGGGCCGGTGCACGAGCAGGTCGAGCAGCCAATGCGAAAACACGGTGAGCCCGACCACGGTGCTGGCCCAAGTCGGCAAGCGCAGCAGTAATTTCACAAGAATGGCGGCGCCGGCGCTCCATGCGAAGGCTGCCGGCAACGAGTGCGTCCACGGCATGTCGTAAAGCACGAGCGACGAGCCCGGCAGAGACGGATCGACCCGCGCATGCTCGACGCCGGCGATGATGAAGCCGGACCAGCCGATGTCGACAAGTTGCGACGCGGCCGCCAGCGTCCACATCGGCGCCTTCGGCTCGATCGCTTTCGCCGCCATCGCGGCTGCGTAATGGCCAACGAACATGCGTTTCCCCGCTTAGCGCGCCAATTCGTACAGGATGTCGATGAAGCCCATCACTGCGCCGGTGAGACCCTGGACGCGGGGATTGTTGCTGTCGATGAGGAAATATTCGTTCGGCGCGTGAGCGCCATTGCCGTGACCGAGTCCGAACTGACCAGCCGGCAGGCTGACGGGCGCGGCTGTGAACACGGCGCCAGGCCACGAGCCGGCCAGACGCGGGTTAAGCGTCGCCGGCGCATTGAAGCGCCGATACACGGCCAGCTGCGCTTGCACGATGGCGCTGGTTTCCGCCGTTTCAGTGGGATCGTAGCCGCCGCTGACATTGACCTCGACGTCGTTGAAGCCGCGCGCATCGAGGTGGGCGCGCAGCTTTGCCTCCGCTTCCGCGCGCGTCTGGTTCGGCACCAGCCGGAAATCGAGTTTGGCGACGCCGCGATGCGGCAGCACCGTCATGCCGCCGGGGCCGGTGTAGCCTGCAACGAGGCCCTCGATGTTGGCCGTCGGCTGTGAAGCCAACCGCTCGAGCGCTTGCGGCCAAGTCGCATCGTCGATGAAGCGCGACACGCCGTTGCGCTGCTTCCAATCGGCCTCGCTTTGGTTGCGCGCGTTCAGGCGGATCAACTCGCGCTCGCGCTCCGTGAGCGGACGGACGTTTTCGAACCACCCGTCAATCGTTGGCGTATTGCCGTCCTCGCTGACCAGCGTGTTGAGCGCGTGTACCAGTCGCCACACCGGCGCATCGACCATCGCCTTGGTGCTCGAATGGATGTCTCGCGTGGGGCCGCGGCCCCAGCGTTCGCCGCTGGCGACCAACTCGCACTCGATTACGCCCTTGGCGCCGAGATTGACGCTGACGCCGCCTGTCGTTGGGTCCTGCCAGGCGCTGGGAATGAATACGCCCACGCATTGCTGCACGCGCGCCATGATGTCAGGGCGGCGCACGATTTGATGGAAGTGCGGACTGCCGATCTCTTCTTCGCCTTCGCAAACGAGCACGAGATTGACGGGCGGTTGGCGTCCGGCGGCGCGCAGGGCGCGCAGCGCGCCTAGGAACGCCGTCTCCGGCCCCTTTTGGTTCACCGCGCCGCGGCCAACAACGACGCGGCCAAGGTCGTTGTCGACGAGCCGCGCTTCAAGCGGAGGGGAAGACCATTCTGACGGATTGAACTGCTTCACGTCGTACATGAAGTAGATCGCGACCGTTTTCGGCGCGCCGGCGTCTAGCGTTGCGAACACGCCGGGCGAGCCGTCGGTTTGCACGATCTCGACGTTTTGAAAGCCGGAGTCACGCGCGAGCCGCGCCATGTATTCGGCGCCGCCTTGAATGTTGAGACTTTCGGCGGCGATGGTGGGATTGCGAATCCAATCCTGCAGCAGCGCGACCGTTTCATCCTTCTGCTGGTCAACGACGCGCCGCAGTGCGCTGCGGTTCGGCGTCGCCGCATCGGCGGCGCCGGCGAGCAGCGCTGCGGGCGCGAGCGCGGCGGCGCCTTTCCATAGGCCGCGCCGCGTCGGCTTGGTCGCGTTGTCGATCAGCGGAATGTCATCCCGGTCCATGCCGTCCCCCCAACAAAAGAGGGGAAAAGCCTAGAGCGGCTTGGTTGCGCTTTCCAGCCACGTCTTGGCTTCGCCGTCGAGCTGCGGGCCGATCTCGGCCCAGACCCGCGCGTGATAGGCGTCGACCCAGGCAAGCTCTTCCTTGCTCAACAGCTTCTTGACGATCAGCTCGCGCGCGATCGGCGCGAGCGTGAGCGTTTCGAAGCCGAGCATCGGCCGTTCGCCGCCCTCGATGTCGGCGGCGGGGGTGACGACTTGCAGGTTCTCGATGCGGATGCCGTAGGCGCCGGTTTTATAATAGCCAGGCTCGTTGGAGACGATCATGCCCGGCTCAAGCGGCTGGGTGTTGACCAGCTTGGCGATGCGATGGGGGCCTTCGTGCACGCCCAGATAAACGCCGACGCCGTGGCCGGTGCCGTGATCGTAATCGAGGCCAGCCTCCCACAAGCTGAGGCGCGCCAGCGCGTCGAGCTGGTGGCCGGTCGTGCCTTTCGGGAAGCGCACGCGCGAGAGCGCGATATGGCCCTTCAAGACGCGGGTGAAGCGGTCCTTCATTTCGGGCGAGGCGCGGCCGATCGCGACGGTGCGGGTGATGTCGGTGGTGCCGTCGAGATATTGCCCGCCGCTATCGATCAGGAACAGCGAGCCGCGCGCCAGCTTGCGGTTGGTCTTCTTGGTGACGCGATAGTGCACGATCGCGCCGTTAGGGCCGGCGCCAGAGATGGAGTCGAACGAGAGATCCTTCAGCGCACCGGTCGCCTCGCGAATGCTCTCCAGCTTTTGGCAGGCTTCGATTTCCTGCACCTTGCCGCTCTGAGCCTCGGTCGAGAGCCAGTGCAGGAAGCGCGAAATGGCGGCGCCGTCGCGCTTGTGCGCCTTGCGCGAGCCCTCGATTTCGGCGGTGTTCTTGCAGGCGCGTGGCAGCACGACAGGGTCTTGCCCGCGCACGACCTCTGCGCCCGCTTCGCGCAATTGCTCGAAGTACCAGGCCGAGGCGCTCGACGGATCGAGACGCACCTTCTTGCCGCTCAGCGCCTTCAGTGCGCCGTCCAGCTCTTCGCTGCGTTTGACGGCCACTTCATTGCCGAGCCAAGTGCGCAGCTCAGGCGTAATCTTCTCGTCTGCAAGGAAGAGATCGGCTGTGCCGTCCGCGCGCAGGATCGCTTCGCCGAGCGGCAGCGGCGTGCGCGCGACATCGCCGCCGCGAATGTTGAACAGCCACGCGAGCGAGGCGGGCGAGGTGATCACGGTCGCTTCCGCGCCTTCCTTGCCAAGCGCTTCACCGAGCCGGTGGCGTTTGGAAGCGGCGCTTTCGCCGGCGTAGGTCTCGGGATGGGGCGCGACGCGCGCTGCAGGAATGGCAGGGCGGTCGTCCCAGATCGCATCGATCGGATTGCGTTCGAGCGCAACCAAGTGCGCGCCGGCGGCGTCGGCGGCGGCGCGCAGCCGGTCGAGGTTGTCGGGGCTGTGCAGTTTGGGATCGTAGCCGATGCGGGCGCCGCGCTTGGCGCGCTCGCGCAGATATTGCGCCGGGCCGCCATCGACGAGGTCGCGATATTGGTACAAGTCGCCGTCGACTTGCGCGCGCACCTGCAGGGTGTAGCGGCCGTCGGTGAAGATGGCAGCTTCGTCGTGGAACACGATTGCCGCGCCGGCTGAGCCGGTAAACCCAGTTGTCCACGCCAGACGGTCATAGGCGGGCGGCACGTACTCGTTCTGCCACTCGTCCTCGTGCGGGACGATGAAGCCGTCCAAGCCTTGCGCCTTGAGCGCCTTGCGCAGGCGGGGCAGGTGCTTGCGGCCAAGGGCAGGGCCGCCCGGATCGTCATAGTTTTGGAACACGGGTGTCTGTCCTGGTTCAGGGCTGGTTCAGTTGCTTGAGTTTAGGGCTTCCCGGGCCGAGGTTTAAGGGGCGTTCGTCTGAAAGGCGGGCTCTTTCGCCTGGAGAAGCGATGCGGCGTTTGGTGAAGATCGCAGCTGCGGCGGGCGCGGCGCTGATTCTGGCCGTGGGGCCGGCGGCGGCGCAGGTGCCCGACCCGTTCGCGCGGGAGCTGGCGCAGAAGCTGGCCGAGGCGAACACGCCGCTCGCGGAAGAGGGCTACGCGCGCGCCGCAGGCCCGTTCTCCGGCGGCCTGCGCGAACGTGAGCAGCAGCGCTTCACGCTGATGCTGCGCGCCAACCAGGACTTCCGTATCGTCGGCTTTTGCGACTCCCGCTGCCGCGGCATGGGCATGCGGCTGGAAGATTCCACGGGCGTCGAGGTCGCGCGCGCGATCCCTCCGGGCGGCGCCGCGGAGATGTATGTGCGCCCGCGTGTGACAGGCCAGCATGCGCTGGATGTCACCATGGAACGCTGCGCGGCCGATCCCTGCTGGTTCGCGTTCAACGTCTTTACGCGCTAAGCAGGCTTGCGCCACACCAGCGTCATCCACGTCTCTTTGGGAATCTGGCGTTCGAGGATGAGGCCACGATTGGCGTAGGCCTCGCGCACCAGCGGCGCTTGCGAACGCAGCAGCCCTGAGAGGATCAGCGTGCCGCCGGGCTCGACCGCGCGCACCAGTTTCGGCGCCAGCCGGATCAGCGGGCGCATCAGGATGTTGGCGAAGACGAGATCGAACTGCTTGCCGGCGATGTAGCGCGCGCCGTCGCCGGCGATCACGCGCACGCGATTGGCAATCTTATTCTGATCCGCATTGATTGCGGCGATGGCGGCGGCGCGGTGATCGATCTCGATCGCCAGCGCCTCCGCGCCACGCTTGGCCGCAGCAATCGCCAGCACGCCAGAGCCGGCGCCGACATCAAGCACACGGCTGACGCGCCGCTTGCGCAAGATGCCCTCAAGCGCCATCAGGCAGCCCCAGGTGGTGCCGTGATGGCCGGTGCCGAACGCCTCGCTGGCTTCAATCCAGATCTTGGTGCGGCCGCCTTGCTCGCCCTGCAATGCATGCGCGCCGGCGACGACGAAGCGTCCAGCGCGCACGGCTGGCAGGCCTTCGAGCGACATCGCCACCCAATCGGCGTCCTTGATCTTTTTCTGCTTGAGATGCAGTTCGGGCGCGGCGGCGCCGACGATCGCTTCAACGCTGGCCGCATCCTGCTTGGTCGGCACATACACTTCCAGGCGAAAACGGCCCGGCGTCTCCTCGAACCAACTGACCGCGTCGGCGGGAGAGGGGTCGTGGCGATCCAATTCGTCGGCGGCGGCGCGGATTTGAACAAGCGTGCCGATGGCGGTGAGAAGCAGCATGGCTAGCGCATAAAATGCCGCCGCCCGCTTGTCACGCACCGTTGACTGGACGCTGCGCAGGAAGGCCGTAACCTCCTCCTATGGCCTTGGGGAGGGCGGATCATGCGTCTTCAATTGTCGGCAATTATGCTCGCATTCGCCGCGATAGGCTCCGCACATGCACAGGATATGACGTTCGAGCGGCCATACTGGCTCGATCGATCCGTCATCGAGGCGGTTGGCAGGGCGCAAGTCGTCGTTCCGGCCGACGAGGCGAGTTTTTCGGTGACATTTCGCGAAGTCGCGCATGAATCCAGGGAAGCCATGTTAGCGGCGTCTGACCGCGCACGTCTCGCGGCCGCAGCCATCCGTTCTCGCGGCGGCGATGCTGTTCGCATTGCCTCCAGCGCCGATATCCAGGCGATCTATGACGAGTATCGCAATCGCGAAGGCGAGCGTGTCTCAAGTGAACGTGCGGACCAAATTGCGAACTACGCAGTGAGCGTGACGCTCCAAGTGCGCGTGTCGGACGTTTCCCGCGCCGCCAACGTGCGCGCGGCAGCAATGGCTGTGGGGCCAGAAGAGACCAGCGATCTGGAGTATACTCTCAACGAAACGGCGCCGTCCCGGTTGCGCGTCTATCGCGCCGCGGTTCAGGACGCAGCTGCGCGAGCGCGCGCGGCGGCTGAAGGTTCGGGAACGACGCTTGGCCGGCTCTTGGTGCTTCAAGAGGGCCAGGGGCCGTGCCTTGGCCGCTGGCAATCGGGCGTCTCGCGCGACAGGCAACAAGTGCAGAGCACGCCGTCGCCCATGACGGCGCCCGGCGATGATGAAGAGATCGTCGTCACCGGATCGAGCATTCGCAGGCTGCGTCTCACCGCCGAAGACATCGCTAGAATGCAGCTGCCGTCAGATGTGCCGCCGCTTGAGCTGTCCGCGCAAGTGTGCGCGGTCTATGCGGCCGGACAATAGCGCGACCTAAGCCGCGCTGGCGGGGATGACGAAGCTGTCGATCACGCGCTTTTCGCCGGCCTTGTCGAAATCGACTGTCAGCTTATTGCCTTCGACGGCGCGGATGCGGCCATAGCCGAACTTTTGGTGGAAGATGCGGTCGCCGGTGCGATAGGTGGAATCGCTTTCGCCGCTCTTGGCGATGAGCCGCGCCTCGCCTTCGATCATGGGCGGCTTGGAGCTGAACGCGCCGCGCTCCTGCGCGCGTTTCCAGCCGGGCGATTGGTAGGCACTGTTGAAACCGGCCCCCGGGGCGTAGGCGTCGAAGCGCGAAGCAGCCTCGCGCACGCCGCCAGGCTGCATCGAATAGCCGGTCTCGCTGACGGCATCGACGTGCGCGGCGGGCAGCTCATCGATGAAGCGCGAGGGCAGCACCGTCTGCCAGCGGCCATAGATTTGGCGGTTCGCAGCGAAGGAAATGCGTGCGCTTTCGCGGGCGCGGGTGATGCCGACATAGGCAAGGCGGCGCTCTTCCTCGAGACCCTTCTCGCCGCTTTCGTCGATGGCGCGCTGTGATGGAAACACGGTTTCCTCCCAGCCCGGCAGAAACACGAGCGGGAATTCCAGGCCTTTGGCCGCGTGCAGCGTGGAGAGCTGCACGTTCTCGCCTTCGGCCTCGGCTTCGATATCGAGCACCAGCGCGACGTGTTCGAGATAGGCTTCGAGCGTGTCGTACTGGCCCATCGCCTGGACCAGTTCCTTCAGGTTTTCGAGCCGTGTCTGCGCTTGGGGCGATTTGTCGTTGCGCAGCATCTCGGTGTAGCCGCTCTCGTCGAGCACAATCTCGGCCAGTTCGACATGGCGGATGGCGCGCGCTTGCTCACGCCAGCGATCGAGATCGGTGAGGAAGGCGCGCAGCGCCGTGCGCGCCT
>JAEUMR010000006.1 GCA_016791385.1 Hyphomonadaceae bacterium | reverse complement strand
CGCGCCCAGAAGCGCGCCGATTCCAGCGCGAGGCGCTGGCTCACCGCGAATGCGGCCGGCGCCTGCATGGCGTTGATCATGGTGGACATTGCATCGGACGCCGGGTCGGCGCCGTTGGTGCGCTTGCGTGTCATGTGCGGTCGTCCATTTCTTGGGTAGGGACTGACGCGCCCGAACGCGTGCGGACGCTCAGCTTATGTTTTGTAGCATGAGCTGAGCGCTACGAACCAACATTGCTGCAAATCAATCGTCGATCAGAATGGGCCGGGCACGCCCATGCCTGCGGCCGAGCGAACCGCGCCCAGCACCACGCTGATCACCACCATGACGACGATATCGACCACGACGATGGTGGCGAAATAGCCGATGCGCTTATCCTCCGGCGTCTTCATCAGCCGCGGCAAGCCGATGAAAATCAGCACCAGCGAATAGAGCCCGACAATGCCAAGCGCGGCCAAGGCCGGGATGATCGCGAACACGCCGGCCAGGAAGCCAGCGGTAGAGCCATAGGCCGAGAGCTTGTGCGCCTGCATCGGATCGGGCGTAGAGCCGAAGTTCGGCGCCAGCGCATTGGTGATCATGGCCATGATGTAAACGCCAGCCAGCGCCATCCCGACCTGCAGCACCGCGCCGACAAGGCCTGCGAGCAGCGGCACGCGATAGGTGATGCCAAACCCGGACACACCGAGCACCGACATGCCGATGAAGCCGCAGACCGCGGCCAGCGCGGCGAGCGGCAGCACGTAGCCGAGATAGAGTTTGTTCAGATCAGCGGGCTCTGCCGCGATCTTGTCCCACTCCGCTTGTGGCGTCAGCAGGATGTTCTTCACGCGATCGACGAGACCCGCCGTACCCGCGCCTGTTGGTTCGATGGTCATAAGGCCCTCCCCGGCGACTCAAAAGCTGCCGCGGATGCTAACCCCGCAAACGCCCGCGGGCCACCAGCGCGGCCTCAGGTGACGCAACTCGCGAGCGAGAAAAGGACGATGCCGGCCACCATCGCCGCGATCGTTACGGTTGCGGCATAGCTGAGCGCCCGCTCCTGCGGCGCCTTCATCAGGATCGGCAGGCCGCGATACATCAGGAACACCATCGCCGCGAGCGCGAACAGCGACAGCCACCAGAGCGGGGGCCACAGCGAGAACACCCCAGACAAGAACGAGGGCGTCAGCGAATAGGCGGCGATCTTGTGCGCGGAAAGCTCGTCGCGATCAGCCTCGAAATTCTCCGCCAGCGCGTTGATCAGGATGCCGAGCAGAAACGCCAGCGCAACGGTGACGCCCCACGTCACCAAGGCGCGCAATAGCGCTTCGGCGGGGGCGGTCTGCAGCATGCGGTTAAACAGCGTCGAGCCGATCAGGTCGCACACGGGCGGGATCGCCGCCAGCGGGGCGACATAGCCGATCAGAATGTTCGGCACCGTAGTTTGCTCGGCCTTGATCTGCTCCCATTCCTTGCGCGGCTCACGCAGCAGGCCATAGGCGCGGGAGAGGATGAACTCGGACTTGCGCAGCGCCTGCTGCGCCTTGGCGCGCGCCTCTTCGACAGTGAAACGCGGCTGGGCCCGGTTGTCGTTATCGGCGGACATTCTGCTCTCCCAGCACTCAAGCAACAGGCTGCCGGCAATGGTGTCAATCGCGCTCGCCTGACGGCCAGGCTCACGCCTTGAACGGGTCGCGCATCAAGATGACGTCGTCGCGCTCAGGGCTGGTCGAGACCAGCGCCGCCGGGCAGCCGATCAGCTCTTCGATGCGGCGGACATATTTAATCGCCTTCGCCGGCAGGTCCTTCGAACTGCGTGCGCCGCGCGTTGTCTTTTTCCAGCCGTCGAGCGTCTCGTACACCGGCGTCACCGCCTGCTGATCCTTGAGGCTGGCCGGCAGGTAGTCGATCACCTTGTCGCCGAGCTTGTAGCCGGTGCAGATCTTGATCTCGTCGAAGCCGTCGAGCACGTCGAGCTTGGTCAGCGCGATGCCGTCGATGCCGGAAAGCGCGATCGACTGGCGCACCAGCACGGAATCGAACCAGCCGCAGCGGCGCGCGCGCCCGGTATTGGTGCCAAACTCGTGCCCGACTTCGCCGAGCCGCTTGCCATTCTCGTCGTTGAGCTCGGTTGGGAACGGTCCTGCCCCGACGCGCGTGGTGTAGGCTTTCACCAGCCCCAGCACGTAACTGATCTTGCGCGGGCCGACGCCCGAGCCCGCCGAGGCTTGGCCGGCGGCGACATTGGACGAGGTCACGAACGGATAGGTGCCGTGATCGACATCGAGCAGCATGCCTTGCGCGCCTTCGAACAGCACGCGCTTGGAATCCTCGAACGCAGCGTTGAGCACGCGCCAAGCCGGCTGCGCGTACGGCAGCACCTTCGGACTGATCTCCGCCAGTTCCCGCTTCAGCGCGGCGACGTCGATCTCCGGCAGGTCGAGGCCTTTGCGCAGCGCGTTGTGGTGCGCGGTGAGGCGTTCGATCTTCCAGTCGATGGCTTGCGGATCGGCGAGATCGGCGACGCGGATGGCGCGGCGGCCGACCTTGTCTTCGTAGGCGGGGCCAATGCCGCGCTTGGTGGTGCCGATCGAGGCCGCGCCCGCTTGCGCTTCACGCGCCGCGTCGAGATCGCGGTGGCACGGCAGGATCAGGCAGGCTTGGTCGGACAGCACCAGCATGTCAGGGCCGATCTTCACGCCCTGGGCGGTGATCTTCTCGATCTCGCTGGCCAGCGCCCATGGATCGACCACGACGCCATTGCCGATGATGGAGATCTTGCCCTGCACCACGCCCGAGGGCAGCAGCGCCAGCTTGTAGGTGGTGTTGCCGACAACCAGGGTGTGGCCCGCATTGTGGCCGCCCTGGAAGCGCACCACGACGTCCGCACGGTTGCAGAGCCAATCGACAATCTTGCCTTTGCCCTCGTCGCCCCATTGGGCGCCGACGACCACCACGCCGGACATGATTCACCTCGGGCGGGGTGTCGCCCAAACCGGCCCGAGGGGCAAGCGCGTCAACGACGCGGCAGGCCGAAGGCGTAGATCTGGCCGTTGAGATCGGCGGCGAAAACCCGCCTGCCGGACACAACCGGCCCCGCCGCGAAGCCGTAGAGCGCCCCGCCCTTCAGCTGGCGGGCTTGCGCGAATGGGCGGGCGCGGCGTCTCCCGTCCGCGTCCAGGGATCGGGGTTGAAGCGCTCAGGCGGCGGCGCCAAGCGGATGAAGCGGTCGCCCGCGGCCCGGCCCAACGCCTTCAGCAGATCGAGGTTTTGCGGCTTGGCGTTGGTAATTTCGTCGAGCCCGCGCACTTCGCTGCCGCTGAGCGGACGCCCGATCAGCGCGCTCGGCGTCTCCGGCAGCGTCGCGCCGTGGCGATCGGCCTCCTCCTCCAGCCGCACATCGACGCGCTGATACTGGAACAGCGGCTGCGCCGCGCCATCGGCGCCGGCGAGGCCAAGATAGCCGCCGCCATGCTGCGCTTCTTTTTCGCTGTTGATGTACCAAGGCAGCTCAGTGCGCCCGAGCCCTTGCAAATAGGCCACCTGCTGCAACGACACGTCATTGATCATGCCGCGCAAAGCGTTGACCGTCTGCTTGACGAACAAGCCTTCGATGAAGCGCGGAATGATCCCCTGCGCGCGCGAGACTGAGCGAATCCAACCCGTGCCGACCGAGAGCACATAGAGTTTGTCGGCGCCAAGCTGCCAGCCGAAGCCATAGGCCGGATCGCGCACCATGGTCAGCAATTCGAGCGCGGGATTGTTCAGCCCGCCGACGCCGCCATCGACGAAATGCGCATCGAGCGGCTTCTTGCCCTTCTCGGCGACGTTCTCGATCTTCATTTTCACGCCGCGGAAATAGTGCGGCGCGGCCGCGCTCGCCTGCACGATGCTGCGCAGCTTGAAGCTGTGGTTCGGCGCGAAGCGGTCGTCGCTGAACTTGTTGTCGTAATAGACCCAGTTCGGATTGTTCACCATCATCCAGGCGCTGCCGCGGTCCATGCGCTTGGCGAAGATGGCAAGCCCGGTGTCGAGATCAGGCGATTCAAGCGCCCGGTCGCCGAACTCCTGTTCGAACGCTTCCGCGAGCGGCTTGTTCTTGTAGCGCGGCGAAAGCAGACCGACGCCCGAGGCTTTGCCGAAGATGCGCGGCACGATGGTCTCGTACGCAGCCCACACGTCCGACACCGGCCAGCCGAGCGCGAGGCCCGTGGCGATAATCGAGCCGGTCGAGGTGCCGCCGATCAGATCGAAATATTGACTGAGCACATAATTCGGATCGCCGCTGCGGCGGCGCAGCTCAGCCTCGAGCCGATGCAGGATTTCGATGGTGAGAAAGCCGCGCACGCCGCCGCCATCGAGCGCGAGAATGCGCCGGCTCGGCGCCGGATCGGAAAGAAACTTCGCTAGCCTGCGTGTCATGGCGGCCCCCGCTTGTGCGCGGGAACACTAGCCGATCTGACGCGACCGCGTCACTCGCCGAACTTGTAACCGATGCGGATGCCGATCTCGTCGAGGCCCTGATTGCGGCCATGACCGAGGATTTGGCCGTGGCTCAAATGCTCGAATAGCACCTGGCCTTCCCAAGGGCCTGGCAAATCGCGCGTCAGCGCGATCGAACTGCGGAACAGATCTTCCGAGCCGAGCAGCACATGGTCTTCCGCGAACGCCGCCGCTTCCGGCGTGCCGTTGGCGTAGGGATTGTTGGTCTCGCCATTGTGGACGACATAGCCGACGCTCGGCTCCAATGCCCAATGCTCGGCGAACTGCCAGCGCCATTCGACGCCAAAGCCGCCGAAACTCGTATCACCCGCCGTGTTGAGCGAAGCCATCACGAACGGCTGCGGCGAGCCGGCCCAATGCAGAAACGACGGCGAGTCGAACGAGACCTGGAACTCGACGTTCGGTCCGTTCTCTTTGTCCGCGTTCTTGCAATCGGTGACGCAGATATTGTGCTGCATCACGCCGACATGGACTTCATCCACGCCCGCGTGCGCCGCCGGCGCCACCACCATCGCCGCGCCAAACGCTGCAACACCCGCCGCACCAATTCGCATCGAATATCCCCCGCTTCGGCGCAAACCTAAACATCCCCCGCCTTGGAGGGAAGCACTTCATTCCACGCAACACCAAGCCGCCGCCGCTCCCGCACGCGGGGGTTGCGGCGTCGATCGGCGCCTTAGAACCGCAGCAGCTTTGCGTAGCGAACCTGCGGCAACGCCTTGATCTTGGCCATCACCGCATCGGACGGCGCCTGGTCGATGCCGACCAGCGCAATCGCATCCGCGCCGGCGTCTTCACGGCCAAGGTGGAAGGTGGCGATATTGACGCCCGCCTCGCCCAGCAGCGTGCCGAGCGCGCCGATGAAGCCGGGTTTGTCGGAATTGTTGATGAACAGCATTGCCGGCAGGAACGGCGCTTCCAGCTGCATCAGCTTCACTTCCGCGATCTTCGGCACGCCGGCGACGACCGTGCCCGCAAGCGTGCGCCACTTGCCGCCGGTCTTCACCTTGATGCGGATCAGGCTGTCATAGATCGGCGAGGTTTCGCGCACGCTCTCTGTCAGCGGCACGCCGCGCTCCTTCAGCAGCGCCGGCGCCGAGACGACGTTCACGTCCTGCAACAGCGGGCGCAGCAGCCCGGCCAGCGCACCGGCGGTCAGCGGCTTGGTGTTGAGCTTGGCGACATCGCCTTCGTATTCGATCTCGACTTCATCGAGCCCTTCGTCGGCGATCTGTCCGGCGAACGCGCCGAGCTTTTCCGCCAGCGCCGCGAACGGCTTCAGGCGCGGCGCTTCCTCGGCCGTGATCGAGGGCATGTTGAGCGCATTGGTCACCGCGCCCGTCAGCAGATAGTCGCTCATCTGCTCGGCCACTTGCAGCGCGACGTTTTCCTGCGCTTCGTTGGTCGAGGCGCCTAGGTGCGGCGTGGCGATGAAGTTCGGCGCCCCGAACAGCACGTTCTCCTTGGCCGGCTCGACGGTGAAGACGTCGAACCCCGCCGCCGAGACATGGCCGCTCTCCAGCGCCTCGCGCAGCGCCTGCTCATCGACAAGCCCGCCGCGCGCAGCGTTGACGATGATCACGCCCTGCTTGGTCTTGGCGATGTTTTCGCGAGAGAGAATGTTCTTGGTCTTCTCCGTCATCGGCACGTGCAGCGAAATGACGTCGGCGCGCGCCAGCAGTTCTTCGAGCTCGACTTTCTCAACGCCAATCTGCACCGCCCGCTCCGCCGACAGGAACGGATCGTAGGCGATCACCTTCATCTTCAGCCCCAGCGCGCGGTCAGCGACGATCGAGCCGATATTGCCGCAGCCGATCAGGCCAAGCGTCTTGGCGTAGAGCTCAACGCCCATGAAGCGGTTCTTTTCCCACTTGCCGGCGTGGGTCGACACATCCGCCGCCGCCAGTTGACGCGCCGCCGCGAACATCAGCGCGATCGCGTGTTCGGCGGTGGTGATCGAATTGCCGAACGGGGTGTTCATCACCACGATGCCTTTGGCGGTGGCGGCGGGGATGTCGACATTGTCGACGCCGATGCCGGCGCGGCCGATCACTTTGAGGTTCTTCGCCGCGGCGATGATGTCGGCTTTGACTTTGGTCGCCGAGCGGATGGCGAGGCCATCATAATTGCCGATGATCTCTTTCAGCTTGGCCGCGTCGGGGCCGAGCTTGGGCTGAAAATCAACTTCGATGCCGCGGCTCTTGAAGATGTTGACGGCGGCTTCGCTGAGTTCGTCGCTGATCAGGACTTTTGGCATTGGGCTTTGCTCCACTCCTCCCCCGCATGCGGGGGAGGTCGCGAGCGAAGCGAGCGGGAGGGGGACATTCCGGCGCCGGTAGCGCAGCGCCCCCTCAGCCAGCTCGCTTCGCGATCTGACAGCTCCCCCGCACGCGGGGGAGCACGAAATTAGGCGGCTTGTTTCAGGTCGCTGACGAGCGTCTCGAACGCCCAGTCGAGCCACGGCGTCAGCGCGGCGACGTCGGATGCATCGACTGTCGCGCCGCACCAGATGCGCAAGCCTGGAGGCGCGGCGCGATAGGAGGCGGCGTCGAGTGCGACGCCCTCTTTCTCCAGCAGCGCCGCGAGCTTCTTGGCGAACTCGGCCTGCCCCGCATCGTCGAGCGAAGTGACGCGCGGATCGACCACCTTGAGGCACACGCCCGTGTTCGATTGCGTCGCCGGATCGTCGGCGAGCGAAGCCACCCACGCCGTCTTCGCCACCCAATCGAGCAGCGCCTTGGTGTTGGCGTTGGCGCGCCCGATCAGCGCGTCGAGACCGCCGATGGACTCCGCCCATTTCAGCGCGTCGATATAATCTTCCGTCGCCAGCAGCGAAGGCGTGTTGATGGTCGAGCCTTCGAAAATTTCGAGGTCGACCTTGCCTTTCTTGGTCAGGCGGAAAATCTTCGGCAGCGGTCGGTCGGGCGTATAGCTCTCAAGCCGCGCGATCGCGCGCGGGCCGATGATCAGCATGCCGTGCGCGGCCTCACCGCCCAGCACTTTCTGCCAGGAGAAAGTGGTCACGTCACACTTGGCCCAATCCACCGGCTGGGCGAACACGGCGCTGGTGGCGTCGTTGATGGTGATGCCTTCGCGGTCAGCCGCGATCCAGTCAAAGCCAGGCACGCGCACGCCGGAGGTGGTGCCGTTCTGGGTGAAGATGATGTCGGCGTCGCGGCGCGCGGCGGCGAGGTTCGGCAGCGCGCCATAGCCGGCGGTGTGCACCTTGGCGTCGAGCTTCAATTGCTTGGCGTCGGTGACCCATTCTTCGCCGAAGCTTTCCCAAGCGAAAATGTCGACCGGGCGCGGACCGAGCATGGTCCACATCGCCATCTCGATGGCGCCGGTGTCCGAAGCCGGGACAATGCCGATCTTGTGCGTTTCCGGGACGCCCAGGATCGCACGCGTACGGTCGATCGCTTCTTTGAGCTTGGCTTTGCCCGGCTTGGCGCGGTGCGAACGACCGAGCGCTGCGTCTTTCAACGCGTCGGTGCTCCAGCCAGGGCGTTTTTTGGTGGGTCCCGAAGAAAATCGGGGATCAGCCGGGCGCACTGCCGGCTTGGCGGGGGTATTCATCAAACGTATCTCCCATCCTCACAGATGGACGTCCGCCGTTGGGAGCGGATGGCCCACATACCACCTGCCCCCGTTTGCGGACCTTGGCAATGCGTCGTTTCAGCCGCGGCGGCTTTCGATCGGCGCTTCGAACACAAGCTCGCTCTCGTTGAGCGTCCCAGGCGGGGCCGGAAAGGGCGCGGCGGACCGCACCGCCGCGACGCTGGCTTGGTCGAACACCGCGCTGCCGCTGGAGCGCGCGAGCCGGACGAAGCGGACGCGCCCGCTTGCATCGAGGCCGAACACGACGCGGGCAGTCCCTGCGCCGCGCACGCTGCGTGGGCGATGCTGCGCCAGCCGCGCCCAAACCGACGAAGAATAGGCATCCAACACTTGAGCTGCAGAAACCAGGGCCGGCGTGCCGCTCGCCGGTTCGCTGGCTAACGCCGCCTCCTCGCTGCCATCGCTCGTCGCGTCAGAGCTCACATTCTGCGCGCGTACGCTTTGCGCTGACGCATTTGACCTCGCGCGCGGCGTGATCGTGCGCGTTGGCGCAGCAGCAAGCGGCTGCGCCAACGGCATGGCTTGCACCACGCTCACCGCCACGACCGGCCGCGCGCCCGGCTGTGGCGGCGGCGCATGCACGAAGGCAAGCGCCGCCGCCACGGCGCCAAGGTGCAGCGCTACGGAAGCAATGCCTCCAAACGCCAAGCCTTGCGGACGGACGAACCGGAGCATGTTCAGAACGAGACGTTGAGTCCGACATTGATCGAGCGCCCCGGCCCCGGCAGCGCCCGGATCGGCGGCACAGACCCGCCTGCCCTGAAGTCGCCGTACGAGACCCCGCCGAGCGGCAGGTCGTAGCGCGTATCGAACAGGTTCTCCGCCGCCAGGCTGAGCCGCCAGCGGCCGAAATCGGCGCTGCTGCGCAGATGCGCGAGCGCATAGCCGCCCGTGACCGGCTCATGCCGCAGCGCGTTCACCTGATCCTTCTCGCCGGCCAGTTCGATCTCGGCGGTGTTGGTCCAGCGGCCCACGCTTTGATCGAGCGCGATGCGGCCCGAAAGCGGCGCGATGTGATAGAGGTTGTCGCCCGTATCCTCGTTCTCGCCGTGCACGTAGGCGATCGAGGCGCGCAGGCGCCCCTCGCCAAACGCCTCGTTCGACCACAGATCGACATGCCCGCTGGCTTCAAAGCCGTAGAGGCGCGCATCGTGGTTGGCGAAGCGCAGCTGCACGAAGCCGTTCGCCAGGTTGGCCATCAGATCGGCGTCGATGAAATCATCGACCCAGGACGAATAGGCGCTGAGCGTCAGCGACCGCTCGCTTGCGTCCGTTCCCAGGCGCAGCGTGGCGGCGATGCTTTGCGCCACTTCGGGCTTCAGGTCGATGTCGCCGACATAGGCATTGGCGTCGCCCGCCAGCGCCGTCATCGAACTCGACATGCCGCCCTCGCCCCAGGCGTAGCGCTCATAGAGGTTCGGCACGCGGCTGCGGCGCGAAGCCCCGAGTTCGAGCGCGGTATCCGCGTTCGGGCGCCAGACCGCGCTCAGCATCGCATCGACGATGTCGTCCGACTTCTGATGGTCCCGTGCATTGAAGGCGTTGGCTGCGTTGATGTCGGCCATGTTCATCATGTTCATGACCCACGAATAGGGCTGCACATCGCCCGCGTCGGTTTCGACGCGTTCGAACCGCACGCCCGCATTGGTGGTCCACTGCGCACTCGGATGCGCTTGCCATTCGGCGAACATGGCCAACCGGTCGCGCTGGCCGTCATTGATGTTGATGTAGGGGTTAGGGCCCATCATCATGCTCATCGGCACGGCAGGCCACCAATCGTCGAGCCGGGTCTGGAACGCTTCGACGCCCGCGCGCACGGCGCCGCCGCTGAGCGGCACATCCACCGACAGCCGCGCGCTGATATCTTCGCCTTCGGTCAGCATTGGCATGCCGCCCATCGCGGCGCCGCCTTTGTCTTCGAGGAAGTTCATCTCGTGATCGACGTGGCGCCAGGAGAGATCGGCGTTGAGCTGGCCCCAGCCGAACGCACCGGCATAGCCGGCGTCGGCGAACACGGAATAATTGTCGACCATGTCCATGCGCTGGGTCGGGAAGCCCTCGTACGGTACGCGCGCTTCGCCCACGCGCAGGCTGAATTCGTGCCCCTCCACAGGCTGGAAGCCGAGCGTCAGCGTGTGATCGAACGCCTGGTACGCGGTGGAGCGCACCCGATCGCCGCCGCCGGTGCGATAATTGTCGGCCTCGGTCCACGCCGCGTCATAGCCAAGCGAGAAGCGCTCATTGGCAACGTAACCGGACACTGTTGCGCCCAACGCGTCCGCGGCGCTGCGATAGGAAGCGCCCACCTCGCCAGCGCGAATGATCCCCGAACCCGAGAACACGATGGGCGCGCTGTCGATGGCGATCACGCCGGCGATGTTGTCGCCGCCCGCGCTGACCGGGGCCAGCGTCGGGCTGACCGTTATCGCGCTCACGCGATTGGCCAGCACGTAGGAGCCAGGCGGATTCATGTGGTTGGGGCAGAACGCGGTGATGGCTTCGCCATCGACCGTCACCAGCACGCGATCGCTATTGAGGCCTCGCAGCACCGGCAGACTGGAAATGCCGCCGTTGGAATAGGTGGAGACGCTGGGCTCGCCGCTGAGCAACGCGATGGAATCGCTGGTTTGCCCCTGGCGCTGCTGCAATTGCTCGCCCGACAGCGTGGTTTGACTCGGCGCCGTGTCCGGCTGCTGCTCTTCGGCAGTGATGGGCGGTAATTCGCGCGGTGTTTGTGCATGCGCGGCGAACGGAATGAGCGCGGCGATGCCCGCGGCGAGCGTGGCCTTGCGGCCCGTGAACGATTTCATGTGATGTGACCTGATCTGAATGAACGTGCGCAGGCGCGCGTGTATGGCCGCGCCCGCGTGAGCGGCGGTTCAGATCAGGACCGGCGGCCCGGTTGAGGGCGGCGGCGGCGCGGCAAGGCCACGCCCCGGCGCAAGCTGGGCAAATCCATATTCGACAGACGCCGAAGCGACCGCAGGCGCAGCCAGCGCGATCGCTGCGTCAGGCGCAGCCAGCGGCGCAGCGCCCGCGAACACGCACGGTGCGTCGGCGCTGCGTTGCTGGGTGTCGTTCTTCTGCTTGTGCTCACCGCTGGCGGGATCGAGCACGACATCGACCGCGCCTTGCGCCGTACAGATGGTGACGGCCATCCCGCCCGCCTGCG
>JAEUMR010000005.1 GCA_016791385.1 Hyphomonadaceae bacterium | reverse complement strand
TCCCCAGGGCCTCCCTACCGGCTTTTCTATAGCGCCTCCCCGACCATTTGCGTTGTGCTCTACGACTCTGATCGCACTCCTGTTGAGGTCTTCGCTGTCGGGGGGGGGCGGCGAGTCAGACACCGTTGGTGCGACAATGTCTATCCTCAAGCCTTTCATTCGGGAGCTTCGTGATGCCAAGCCCTTCTGTGATCATCAACGTCGATAAGGTGACACACACCTTCGCGCTTAAGCGTGACGCAAGGCGCGGCGAAGACCTTGTCGCTCCGCTCAGTTCCCGGCGCGTTCGGCCATCATTTGGCTGACTTGGATGATGGCTGGGCCGATGATGACGGCGAACAGGACCGGCAGGAAGAACACGATCATCGGCACCGTCAGCTTCGGCGGCAGCGAGGCGGCTTTCTTTTCCGCTTCCGATAAGCGCAGGTCGCGGTTTTCCTTCGCCATCACGCGCAACGCCTGGCCGACGGGCGTGCCGTATTTTTCCGCCTGCGTCAGCGCCATGGCCACGGCTTTGACGCCGGGGTGATTGGTGCGGCGGGCGAGGTTTTCGTACGCCATGCGCCGCTCGGGCAGGTAGGAGAGCTCAGCCGTGGTCAGCGCGAATTCTTCCGCCAGCTCCACCGAAGCGGGCGCGATTTCCTGGCCGACGCGCTGCAGCGCCATTTCGATCGACATGCCGCTTTCGACGCAGATCAGCATCATGTCGAGACTGTCCGGGAACGCCTCCATGATCTTGCTGCGGCGCTTGTCGGCGAGGTTCTTCAGATAGATGTTCGGCGCATAATAGCCGGCGGCGAGTCCGCCGACGACGGCGCCGAGCTTCATCTGCAGCACCCATTCGTCGCCGAAGGCGATCGCGTAGAACAGGCCGATGAGGCCGAAGGCGATCGGCAGCGCGGCGCGGTAGAAGTAGAACATGGTCTGCGCGGCATGGCCGCGAAGGCCGGCGCGGATCAGCTTTTCCGACAGCGTGTCGTCGGCCAGCGCCTTTTGCAGGTTGAAGCGATCGACCAGGTTCTTGGCGAACGAATTGGCGTTCTTGTGCTGAAGGCTCGTGCCTTTGGCGAGATCGGCGCGGCTCTTCTTGCGCAATTCCTCGCGCTTCTTGGCGACCTCTTTGAGACGCGAGCCAAGCTTGTCTTCCGCCAGCATCGGACCGGCGACCGTCACCACCGTCGCAAAGCACGCTCCGGCGCCAAGAACGCCGGCGATCAGCAGCGGATCGGTGAGGGTGCGAACGATGTCCATGTCAGACCATCAGAACTTGAAGTTGACCATCTTGTTCATGATGAAGATGCCAAGCGACATCATCACCGCGCATCCCATCAGGATGAGGTGGCCGGTGGGATCGGTGAAAAGGATGGCGATGTAGGCGGGGCGGGTGAAGTAGACGAGGCCCATGACGACGATCGGCAGCGAGCCGATGATCATCGCCGAGGCTTTCGCTTCGGCTGAGAGCGCTTTCACCTTCTCCACCATCAGTTTGCGCGAGCGCAGCACGGAAGAGAGGTTGCCCAGCGATTCCGACAGGTTGCCGCCCGTCTTCTGCTGAATGACGAGCACGATCGAGAAGAAGTTCACTTCCGGCAGCGGCATGTGATCGTACATGCGCTGCAGGCTTTGTTCGAGCGGCACGCCCATCGCCTGGCTGTCGCACAGCTGCTGGAATTCGCTGCGCACCGGCTCGGGGCTTTCCGCCGCGATGATGCGCAAGCATTGGTTCAGCGGCAGGCCCGATTTGACGCCGCGCACGATGATGTCGATCGCGTCAGCGAGCTGGTTGGAAAATTTCTTCTGCCGGCCGGTCACGAGGAAACCCAGCACCCAGCGCGGCAAGCCGAAGAGGCCGATGAAGAAGCCCATCGCCAAGCCGATGGGCGACTTCGAAACAATGAAGGCGATCAGCGCCAGCACGAGCCCGGCGCCGGCCGCCATCATCCAATACATCGGCACGGAAAGATTGACCCCGGCTTGGGCGATCTGCCCCTTGACCGAGAAACGGCGTTTCCTCGATTGCTTTTCGTTGGCCGACAATTCGCGCAACGCTTCTTGCGTCGTTTGCTTGCGCTTGAGCGCAACCATGTCGACGGCCTGCTTGCGGCGATCGGTTTTGCCGGCGCCTGAAACCGCCTTGACGCGCTTGGTTGAGGTGCTCGGCTGTCCGTTGCCGCTGAAGGCAAGGCCGATGCCGCCGATGGCGACGAACGCCAGCACAGCTGCGAGCAGCGCGGGATCCATCAGGCGCTCTCCGTTTCGTCGAGCGCTTGCGCCAGTTCTTTTTCCAGGCCGAAATAGCGCGCGCGCTCCCAGAAGCGCGGCCGGCCGACGCCGGTGCCGCGGTGACGGCCGTTAATGCGTCCGTTCTGATCTTCGCCCTGGATTTCGTAGACGAGCAGATCCTGGGTGATGATGGTGTCGCCTTCCAGGCCGAGCACTTCGGTGATCTGGGTGATGCGGCGCGAACCGTCGCGCAGACGCGCGGCTTGGATCACGACATCGACGGCGGCGACGATGATTTCGCGGATCGTTTTCGGCGGCAGCGAGAAGCCGCCCATCGTGATCATCGATTCAAGACGGGAGAGGGCTTCGCGCGGCGTGTTGGCGTGCAGCGTGCCCATCGAGCCGTCGTGGCCGGTGTTCATGGCTTGCAGCAAGTCGAACGCCTCGCTGCCGCGGACTTCGCCGACGATGATCCGCTCAGGACGCATCCGCAGACAGTTCTTGACGAGGTCGCGCATCGTCACCTGGCCGCTGCCTTCCAGGTTGGGCGGGCGGGTTTCCAGGCGCACCACGTGCGGCTGCTGCAACTGCAGTTCGGCCGCGTCTTCGCAGGTGATGACGCGCTCGGTCGGGTCGATGAAGGCCGTCAGCGTGTTCAGAAGCGTGGTCTTGCCCGAGCCTGTACCGCCGGAGATCAACACGTTGCAGCGGCAAGCGCCGATGATCTGCAGGATTTTCGCGCCGGCAGGCGAGATCGAGCCGAACTCAACCAGGTTGGAGAGCTTCAGCTTGTCCTTTTTGAACTTCCGGATGGTGAGCGTCGGGCCATCGATCGCCAGCGGCGGCACGATGACGTTGACGCGAGAGCCATCAGGCAAGCGGGCGTCGCAGATCGGCGAGCTTTCATCGACGCGGCGGCCGACCTGGCTGACGATGCGCTGGCAGATGTTCATCAGCTGGCCGTTGTCGCGGAAGCGGATGCCGGTTTTCGAGATCTTGCCGCTGACTTCGATGAACACGGCGTTGCTGCCGTTGACCATGATGTCGGCGATGTCATCGCGCGCCAGCAGCGGTTCGAGCGGGCCGTAGCCCAAGACGTCGTTGCAGATGTCGTCGAGCAGGCTTTCCTGCTCGGCGATCGACATGACGACGTTCTTGATCGAGATGATCTCGGCGACGATGTCGCGGATTTCGTCGCGCGCGCTCTCAGGATCGAGCTGCGCCAGCTGCGTCAGGTCGATGGTCTCGATCAGCGCGTTGAAGATGGTCGACTTGACCCGATAATACGCTTCCGAGCGATATTCCGGCTCCTCGACTTCAGCGCGCGGCGGCGGCGCGACCGGAGCTGCGGGGCGTGCGGCGGGCGAGGCAGCGCGCGCTTGCGGCGCAGGCGCGGCTTGCGGGCGAGGTTGTGTAGGCTGAGGCGGACGCGGTGCGACAGGCGAAGCAGGCGCAGCCGGGCGCGCGGCCGCGGACGCTTGCGCCGGCACAGCCGGCGGAGCGCTTGGCGCATCGCCGATGCTTCGCTTGCCGAACATTGACACCCCTAGCGCTTCAAGAACGGAATTTTGTCTGTGATGCTCGCCTTCTTCGGCGGCGGCGGCTTGCGGCCCGTAAGCGAGCCGGCGAGGTCATCGAGCACGATCGCCGTTTTCGCTTGCGGCGCCACTTCGCCGACCATCTGGCCGTTATTGGCGGCCATGCCGAACAATTGCGGATCGAATGGGATCACCGCAGCCGGCTCCACGCCGAGCGCTTCAGCGAAATCCTTCAGCGGAATTTCCGGCCGCTTCGGCACGCCGACCATCGACAGCACCACCAGCGGCGGGGAGTCGTAGGGGCGCATCGCGCGCAGCAGGTCCATGATGTTCTTGGTGTTGCGCAGGGAGGCCAGATCTGGGCCAGCGACGATGACCGCATCATCCGAAGCGAGCAGCGTATGCTTGACCCAGCTGGTCCAGAGGTGCGGCAGATCGAGCACCACGAACGGGCTGGTGCGGCGCACGTTCTCGATCACGATCTCATACGATTGCGGATCGAGTTCGAACTCGCGCTCCAGCGTGGCGGGCGCGGTCAGCATTTGCAGGCGCTGAGTTTGCTTGGTCGTCACTCGCTCAAGGAACACGTCGTCGACGCGATCGGGCGACATCAGAGCATCGGCGATCGATTGCGGCGGGTCTTGGTTGAAGTCGAGCGCGGCGGTGCCGAACGAGAGGTCGAGGTCGAGCAGCGTGGCGCTCGATTCCTGGCGCTCGGCGATCGACCAGGCGATGTTGTGGGCGATGGTCGAGGCGCCGATGCCGCCGCGTGCGCCGATCACCGAGATGACGCGGCCGGCGAACGGCTTGTCCGGATTGACGTAGAGCCCGCAGATGGTGCGGATGAGCGAAATCGGCTGCAGCGGCGGCACGATGTACTCGCTGACGCCGCGCGCCATCAGTTCGCGGAACAGGGCGATGTCATTGACTGCGCCGATGATCACGACCTTCGTGCCTTGCTCGATCACTTGAGCCAGGCGATCGAGCGCATGCAGCATGTTCGGGCCCTGCATCATCGTGTCGATGATGAGCAGGTTCGGGCTCGCTTGCGCGGCAAAGCGGGTAATCGCCGCCTCGATGCCGCCGCCCTCGACGGTGATTTCGGCGCGGGCCATGCGGCGGTCCGCGGTGACGCCGGCGATCAGGTCTGAAATCTCCGGCCGGTCGCACACCGCATGAATGGTGATGCGCGGCACCGGTTGCTCGGTGATGTGCGCATCGCGGCGCGACGGTTGCGCCGGCGCGGGGATCGGGAAGGGATCGGCGTTGGCCGCCGGCGGCGGTTGCATGGTCGCCGGTGCAAGCTGCGGGGGCTGTTCTGCGTCGAACGGAGGCAGCTCGGCGCCTTCGATATCGCCCAGGCCGAACGTATCGTCTTCTTCGAGCACGAAGTCGTCGTCGGCGCCGAGGCTCCAGGCTGGATCGGGATTGCTCATGCCGTTTGGCCCTATTGCGCAGCGTTGGAAATGGTGATGCGTTCGTCGTCCGAGCGTGGCGCATGCGTTTGCTGGCCGGCGCGGTAGGCTTGCATGACTGTGTCGCGGCGGGCGCTGTCGCGCGGATCTTCCGCACGCGGCTCGAGCAGGTCACGCGGGTCTTCGATCATCGCCGCCAGATTGGCCTGGGTGGCGCAGCCGAAGCTGTCCCAGGCCTGGTTGTTGCTCTGGTGGGCGAGGTCTTGCTCATAGAGCGGCGCGCAATCCGGCGCCTGCGCTTCGAAGCGGTCGAAGCTGACGATGATTGGCGCGGCGGCTTCGCCGGAGGCGTCGTAGGTCGCGCCCGCGACAGCGGCGTACGAAACGCCGGCCTCCACCAGCGACATGCGCGTTTGGTGCGCGAGCACGGAGGCAGCGTCGGCATTGGCGCCGCCCGAAGGCGCGCTCAGCACCAGCGCGCCGTGGCCGTAGCGCAGATAAGAGGCGGCGAAGCTCTCCAGGCTTTCGCGCGCTTCGGGCGAAAGCTCGGAATCGTCAGCCTTCACCGGAATTTCGACGCGCTCGGAAGTCTGGGCGACTTCGATGCGGTGACGATCCATCGCGCTGGCGAGCGGCGGGCCTTTCGGCGTCGGCACGCTGGCGCACGCGCTCAAGGCGCCAAGGCTGGCGAGGATCAGCGGCAGGCGGGAATTCATGGCGTGCCTCATTCGATGACGTGTCCGTGCGGGCCTTGCAGCTGTTCTTGCGCTTCAGCGCCCGCCGAGCCGCGCGCGGGGCGGTAGAGAGAATTGAGGCGGCCGGTGAGCAGGCTTTCGCCTTCGCTCGGATTGAGGAAGCCATCGGCCGGGGTGCGGATCTGGTTGGGGCTCGTCGGCCGCACCAGGTACGGCGTGGCGATGATGACCAGTTCGGTTTCGTTGTTGACGAAGTCGCGTGAGCGGAACAGCGAGCCGAGCACCGGCGTGTTCATCACGCCGGGGACGCCTTCATAAGCGTGGCGCGTGCGCTCTTGAATGAGGCCGGCCAGGACGATCGAGGAGCCGGAGGACATCTCCAGCGTCGTTTCTGCGCGGCGCACCTGCAGAGCAGGGATATTAATGCCGCGAATGACTGTCGTGGTGCCGTCGGCGTTGCGGATCGGTGTATCGCCCGTCGACACCGCGCCTTCGCTGGTGAGTTCAGAGACTTCCGTCGACACCTTGAGCGAGATGCGCCCGCCGGAGAGCACGATCGGGGTGAAGGCGAGACCAACACCAAACGGCTTGAACTGAACCGAGATTTCGCCGTTGTCGGAGCTCACCGGCACCGGGAATTCGCCGCCGGCGAGGAAGCGCGCAGCTTCACCGGAAATCGCTGTGAGGTTCGGCTCGGCCAAGACGCGCAACAATCCGGCGCGCTCGAACGCTTCGATCGAGGCGTCGGTGGTGCGGCCGTTGACGGCGTTCGCCGGACCGTAGGTCGTACGCGAGCCGATGATGTTGCCGGCTGCATCCTGGATCGGGGTCGTCGAATACCCGCCAACGCCCGCTTGCGAGGGATCGAAATTGCCGACGCCGCCGCTCGGATAGGTGAGGCTGCCCGGATTGAGCACGGTTTCGGCGACGCCGCCCGAAGCGGTGAGGCCGCCCAGCACGTTGCCATTGATGGAGAAGCCGTTGCGCGTCGCAATATCGATGAACGCATCGTCCGGGAGCATCCGGTTGATGATCTCTTCGTAATTGCCGTTGATGCCGAGCTGGCGAACCAGCGAGCGGCTCATTTCCACCACGCGCACGCGCACGAGCACCTGCTCGCTGCCTTGCACCTGGATCATGTTGATGATGCGCGGGGTGTTGCCGCCGGGCGAGTTGACGCCTGGGCTTTGCGGGCCGCCTGCACCCGTGCCGCTGCCTGCGCCGTCGCCGCCGCCGATGCCGAGAAAGGTCTGCGCCAAGCGGTTGGCGGCGTCTGCGTCCGCCGCGCTGCGCGCGCTGCCTTCGAGGATCACCGATGCGTTCATCGCCTCGGCGGTGATGCTGGATTCTGGGAAGCGGCGCGCCAGCAGATCGTTGAGCGGGGCCACGTCCGGCTCGACGCGGATATCAACCGAAGCGATCTGCCGGCCTTGGGCGTCGAAGAAGAACAGGTTGGTTTGGCCGAGCGCGCGGCCCATCACGTAGGCGCGGCGCGCGGTGCGGACGGTGGCGTCGGCGATTTGCGGATTGGAGATCAGCACATCGCGCGCGTCGGCGGGCAGGTCGATGATCGCCGACTTGCCGAACGGCAGCACCAGCGAAGCCGACCGCGGGCCGCCGCCGCTATTGATGTGGATGGACGAGGCGCTCGCCGGTTCAACCTGCGCGGCGGCGTATCCCGGCGCGAAGGCCACGGCGGTTGAGAGCGCCGTGGCGAGAGAGAACCGAAGCATCTGGGTGGTCGACTTCATCTGCCGCCTCCGGCGACGGCGCCGAATGCGTGGACACGCACGCCGCCGCCTGAAGAATTGCTGACTGGATCAGGGGCGCTGAGCCCGACTGTTTCCGCTTGCACCCCGCGCAGCGCCAGCGAGATGTCGCCCATCTGGTCGGCCATCGTCAGCGCACGCGCCTCTTGCGGCGTCAGTTCGAGCACGGCGAGGTTGGCATTGAGCTGCGCCGGCGGATCGCTGCCGGTGACCGGCTGAGTGGTTTCACCCATCGCCAGCACACGCACGTCCTGCAGCACGATCTCGCTTTGGCCGCCTTGCTGATTTCCCTCGCTGACCGTGCGCGACATGATGACGTCGACGCGGTCGTTCGGCTGGATGTAGCCGCCGGCGGCGCTGGTGTTGCTGATTTCGATGGAAACCGCGCGATGGCCCGGCTCAAGCTGAGCCGCCATTGCGCCGTGGCCATCCGGCTGGATCACTGAATTGGTCGTGATCGGCTCGCCCTGTACAAAGGTGCGCCGCGCGATCGCGCCGACATATTCGGTCTGCGCCGAGGGTTGCGCCGACAGCGTGACGAAGCTCTGCGAGATCGACTGCTCAGGGAAGGAAGCGACCGCCAGATCGCTCGGCGTCAGCGCCGCACCCTGTTGAATATCACGCGCAGCGACAAGCACTTGCAGGCCGGCGCCGGCCGCAGCGGTCTCCTCTGGAGCAGCATTGCGAGCGCCCATGCCGCGGATGAGCAGAAGAGCGCCGATGGCGGCGATCGCAGCGATGACCAAAACGATCAGCTGACGCGCTGACATAATTATACTCCCCGCGCGATCGGCCCCGAAGCAGCACTTCGGACCAGACCACGCTCATGGCTAAGGCAGGGTTAACGGACTGGGCAGCAGCGCCATGCTCGGGATCGCGGCGAGGCCGCCGATCATGATGGCGAGGCCGTAGGGAATGCCGGTCTTGCCGGTGAGCAGGCGATTGACGAAGGGCGGGTTGGTCTCGGCTTGCGGCACGAATTGGCGCGCTGCGAGGATCGCCAGCGCCATGAATCCGCCTGCAAACACCATCCAGGAAATCAACGGCCAGAAGGCGGTAAAGCCGCTCCAGATCGAGGCCGCAGCCAAGAGCTTTGCGTCGCCGCCGCCGAACACGCCTGCCTGGAACAGGAAGAAGCCGACCACCAGAACGCCGAAGCCGAACAGGAGGTGCATGCCGATGTCGGCGAAGCTCAGGCCGGCGGCGAGCGCGGCAACCGGAAACAGCGCGACGAGCGCGATCGAGATCCAGTTGGGAATGGTCAGGCTCGCGACGTCCGAGCACGCCGCGTAGATCAAGAGCCCGGCAAAGGCGGCAAGCGCGAGAATGGCGATCATTCTTAAGACAATGAGCCGCGGCGTCTTAAGAAACGTTTCAAATGCTGTGCATTTAGCGTTGCGGCGCAAAACAAAAACGCCGCCCGAGGGGCGGCGCGGAGGCGAGGGGAAACAAGGGTGCTGGCGTTGCGCGCCCGAGGAGCGCGCAACGCAGCTAATTCAGTGCCTATTACGGCGTGGCGCCGTTGAGCTTCGTGGAGACCGCGCCGAACACGCCGTTCAGGCCGTCGCCGACGAGGCTGACCGCAGTGATGATGGCGACGCCGATCAGGGCGGCGATCAGGCCGTATTCGATCGCGGTGGCGCCGTCTTCGTTCTTCAGGAAACGCTTCAACATTTGTCTTCTCCGTTTTGTCAGGTGCTTTTCACCGGCCCGGTCAAGCGTCGCACCCGACACCCATCCCAGACGCACACGGAGAGTAGCGCCATTCCAGTAAACGGTTCCGCCAACGAAATTGGATAAAGTTTCGTAAACGCAAGGCGCGATTTCATGCGCTGCAAGCAAGCGTGATCGGCGCGCTCGCCAAGGCGGCTTTAGCGATCCTGCAACTATTGGCGCGTAGCAGTAACAGAAGAATAAAGAGAGGATGCCGCGATGCGCGCTATGCGCCTGTTCGCCGCCGCGCTTGCGGCCAGCTTCATGTTCGCCGGCGCGGCCGCTGCGCGCGATATCCAGGTTAGCCTCGACCAGGCTTTCCCGATCCGCTTGGCCGAACCGGCCACCGGCGTCGCCATCGGCAATCCCACCATCGCCGGCGTTTCGGTGCAGAACGACCGCTTCCTGTTCGTCACCGGCCGCTCTTACGGCTCGACCAATCTCGTCGTCGTCGGCGCCAACGACCGCGTGCTTTATAGCGGCCGCGTCGTCGTCTCGCCGGACGAGACCAATATGGTGATGGTCACACGCGGCAACGAAACGGCGCGTCTGCAATGCACGCCGCTCTGCCGTCCGCGGCCCGATATCGGCGATGGGGCTGCGTCCGAAGCCGCGAACGCGCAGATCAGCAGCCGCACCAGCGCTGCGACCTCGGCGGCGAACGGCGCGCAGTAAATCGCCCGTTTACGCTTTCGTTTGACGGTTTCTCAGCCCTTGCATGCGTAGATGAGCGTCTGGAGACGCCATGTTTGCGCCGTTTCGCACGTTTGCAAGGAAGCTCCGCCGGTTCGGCCGCGCCCGCCGCGGCGTGACCGCGCTCGAGTTCGCGCTCGTGCTGCCGCCCTTCCTGCTGCTGACCGTGGGCCTTGCCGAAGTGGCGATGATCGGCCTGGCGCAAACCAGCCTCGACTTCGCCGTCACCGAGACGGCGCGGCAGATCCGCACCGGCGAGGCGCAAAACAACGGCTGGAGCGCCAGCGAGATTGAAAACCGGATTTGCGACAAGTTCGACGACTTCCTGGTTGTCGACTGCGCCAGCAACATTTCCATCGACGTCAGGCACTTCAGCTCCTTCGTCGACGCCAGCAACAATTTGGCCGCGCCGATCGACAATGGTCAGTTCGACCCCAGCGGCCTTGGCTATGCGCCGGGCGTGGCTTCCGACATCGTCGTCGTGCGCGCCTATTACCGCTGGGACGTGCTCACGCCGATGTTCGAACGCGTCTTCGGCAACCTCTCCAACGGCGATCGCATCCTCGTCTCCACCATGATGTTTAGAACCGAGCCGTACGGATGATGCTGTTTAGCCATCTCAAGCGCTTCGGCGCGGCCAAGAAGGGCGTCGCCGCCATCGAGTTCGCGATCCTCGCGCCGATGATGGTGTTCCTGATGTTCGCCTCGGTCGATCTCCTGAACATGCTGGAGACGAACCGGCGCGTGCAGAACGTCGCCGCCTCGGTCGCTGACGTGGTCTCGCGCGACACCGAGATATCGAACAGCGAGATCACCGGCCTTTGGAGCGCGGTGGGAATCTTGATGTACCCCGACAGCGGTGCGACCGTGAACGTGCGCGTCACCAGCGTGCGCATCGTCAGTTCGACCGACGCCCGCGTGGTGTGGAGCGAAGGCCGGGGCATGACTGCGCGCACGGCCAATTCTCAGGTCATTTCGTTCCTGCCCGAACAGATGCGGGTCGCCAGCACCAGCGTGATCATCGCCGAAACGAGCTATGATTATACGACGCCGCTCGGCTTTCTCGTGCCCGGTGCGATGACCATGACGCACAATGCGTTCCGTCGCTCGCGCCTGGTCGACCCGATCCCGCGCGTCTCCTGATCGGGCAGGGCTTGACGCGCGCCGCGCGGGCGGGACACTCCCGCGATGGAAACCATCAAAACGCCAGCCGAGGCCGTTGACCGGCTCGAACGTTTGCATGATCGCGCTGTTACGGCGCTGATCGAGTGCGTACGCCGTTTCGTCAATGGCGGGGCTCCGCCGAGCGCGGAAGAGCGCGCCTTGTTCCGCTATCCCGAGCTGCGCGTGACCTATCTGCCGGGCGCGCCGGCGCCGCGCCTGGCGCGCGCCTACGGCCAGCTGACTTGGCCGGGCGAATATGCGGTGACGATCACGCAGCCGAAATATTTTCGCCGCTATCTGATCGAGCAGCTCGATTTGCTCGTGCGCGATTACGCCGCTGAACTCAGCGTGCGCGTCAGCGAGAGCGAGATCCCGTATTCCTACGTGCTCGACGCCGCGGGGGCCGCTGCGTTCGAGAGCGTGCCGGCCGAAGAACTGGCGCGGCATTTCCCCCATCCCCGGCTGACGCAAGTGGGCGATGCGGTCGTCGACGGCTTGCGCATCGATCGCCTCGATGGCGCGCGCCCGCTCGGCTTGTTCGATGCGCTGCGCACCGATTATTCGTTGAAGCGCTTGCAGCACTATACTGGCGCGCCTTGGAGCGATGTGCAGCCGTGGATACTGTTCACGAACTATCAGCGCTACGTCGATGAATTCGTGCGCTGGGCGGCCGAGGCTGTCGCCAACGGTCCCAAAGGCTGGGCGCTGTCGTGCCCGGGCAATGTGCGCATCGAAGCAGGGGACCAAGACGCTGCGCGCAAAGCGCTCGATGCGCCGTTTCGCAAATACCAGATGCCGGCCTATCATCTGACGACGCCTGACAATGACGGCGTCACGCTGGTGAATATCGGCGTCGGCCCGTCGAACGCGAAGACGATCACCGATCACCTCGCGGTGCTGCGTCCGCATTGCTGGCTGATGATCGGCCATTGCGGCGGTCTACGCCACACCCAGCGCATCGGCGATTACGTGCTCGCGCACGCGTATCTGCGCCGCGACAAGGTGCTCGATGACCGCGTGCCGCTCGAAGTGCCGATCCCGGCCATCGCCGAAGTGCAGATCGCGTTGCAACAGGCCGCAACCGCTGTCGCCGGCGGCGACAAGGAAGAACTGCGCCGGCGTCTGCGCACCGGCACCGTTGTTTCTTACGCGGACCGCAATTGGGAGCTCAATTACAACGAAGAGCGCCTGCTTTTGTCGCAATCGCGCGCCGTCGCCGTCGACATGGAAAGCGCCTGCATCGCCACGCAAGGCTTCCGCCTGCGCGTTCCGTACGGCGTGTTGCTCTGCGTTTCCGACAAGCCGGCGCACGGCGAGATCAAGCTGCCGGGAACGGCGGACCGCTTCTATGAAAGCGCCATCGGCGCGCATCTGCGCATTGGTCTCGAAACCATCGCGCTGCTGAAGCAAAACCGCGACCGACTGCATTCGCGCAAGCTGCGCTCGTTCGACGAGCCGCCATTCCGCTAGGGCGAGGGCGGCTTAAGACGCAGCGGCGCGGTTGCGCCGCGCGCGGGCAATCCCTATCCCATTTGCCCATGCACGATCGTCTCGTCCCCTTTGACCGCGTCCTCAATTTCCGCGATTTCGGCGGCTGGCAGACCGCCGACGGCACGGCCATCGCGCGCGGCAAGCTCTACCGTTCCGCCGCGTTCAATGACGCTTCGGAAGCCGACATTGAAAAGCTCGACGCGATGGGCCTGCGCTTCCTTGTCGATCTGCGCCGCCCCGAGGAGCGCGCGCACGAGCCGAACAAATGGGCGAGCGAAAACACGCGAGTCATTTTCAATGACGAGGGCGCTGGAGGCCCCGCGCTGCCGCCGCATCTGCTCGCGCTGATGCAGAGCGATCTCACGGCTGATTCAACGCGCCATTACATGAAGAGCCTCTATCGCGAGATCCCGTTCGATGCGCGGCTGATTTCGCTGTATCGCAATTGGTTCGCTGAACTCGGCGAAGGCGGCGCGGGCGTCGTCCATTGCGCAGCGGGAAAAGACCGCACCGGCGTCATCTGCGCGCTGACTTTGATCGCGCTCGGCGTCGATGAAGACGCGGTCTACGCCGACTACGAGTTCACCAACCAAGCCGTCGATCTGGAAACGCGGATGCCGAAAATTCAGGCGCGCATGGAAGAACGCTTGGGCCGCGCTCTCAACGCCGAAGCGATCCGGCCAATGCTCGGCGTGCAGGTCGATTATCTGCGCACGACGCTCGATGTGATCGATGCGCAATACGGCTCGGCGCTGAACTACATGGATCAGGTGCTGGGCGTTGGGCCCGCGGAGCGGGCGCGTCTGCGCCAACGGTTGGCGGAGTAGGCGGGGAGGAGGCGCGCTCCTCCCGCGCCATCTCGCTCAGCCAGCGGCTTTGCGCTTTTCCATCATCTGATCGAAGTTGGACCACACGCCTTCGCCGCCGTGCCATTCGCCTTTGGTGGCGGCTTTCGAATATTCGGTGGCGCGCGCTTCGAAGAAGTTGGCGTGCTCGACGCCGTTGAGGATCGCCGTCAGCCACGGGATCGGGTGCTCGTTGACGCCGTAGATTTTCGGCAGCCCCAGCTGACCCAAACGCCAATCGGCGATGTAGCGAATGTATTGCTTGATGTCCTGATCGGTCATGCCCTGCACAGGGCCCATCTCGAAGGCGAGATCGATGAAGCGATCTTCGATGCCGACGACAGTCTTGCAGCACTCGATGATGTCGTCCTTGACGGCGTCTGTCAGCGCGCCGGTCTCTTTTGCATAGGCGTGGAAGAGCTTGATCATGCCTTCGCAGTGCAAGCTTTCATCGCGTACTGACCAAGTCACGATCTGGCCCATGCCCTTCATCTTGTTGAAGCGCGGGAAGTTCATCAGCATCGCAAACGACGCAAAGAGTTGCAGCCCTTCGGTGAAGGCGCCGAACATCGCCACCGTGCGAAGGATGTCGGCGTCGGTCTCGACGCCGAACTTCTGCATGTAATCGTGCTTGTCGCGCAGCGCCTGGTAATCGAGGAAGGCCTGGAACTCGGTCTCAGGCATGCCGATGGTTTCCAGCAGCAGCGCGTAGGCGGCGATGTGAACCGTCTCGATGTTCGAGAACGACGCGAGCATCATCTTGATCTCGGTCGGTTTGAACACGCGCGCGTAGCGCTCCATGTAATTATCGTTCACCTCGACATCCGCCTGGGTGAAGAAGCGGAAGATCTGAGTGAGGAGATTGCGCTCCTGGTCGTTGAGCTTGGAGGCCCAATCCTTCACGTCCTCGCCGAGCGGGACTTCTTCCGGCAGCCAGTGCACTTGTTGCTGACGGCGCCAGAATTCGTACGCCCACGGATAGCGGAACGGCTTGTAGCCGATCGATGGTGTCCGCAGTCCCGGCAGTTTGCCCCCGATGTCGCCAGCCATTTTCCGGTCGTCTCCCTCACGGAACGTTGTCTATATGTAGCGATCTATCCGCTGTGCGGCCACTACATATGGCGCAGTTCGGCCTGAGTCGCTTTAAGAAAAGTTACCTGGAGCGGACCATGAAGCGATTCAGCCCCGCTCCAAGCGGGCGGTCAGGCTTCGTCTGGGGATAAGAGGCATGCTTGGACCGCCGACGTCCCCGCCGCCGGCATCGCTCACAACAGACGCATCTCGTTCGGAAAAGGCGCCGCCGGCGGGGACGCCGGCGGTCCAACCGCGCTTAGCGGCGCATCGTCAGGGTGACGCCGGCGAAGCTTTCCTTCTGGCTGAAGGATTGCGTGCCCACCGTGGTCGATTGCTCGCGCTCGACATAGGCGAGGGAGGCCTGCACGCCGCTCTGCTCATAGGTGACGCCGGCCGAGACATCGCCCACCGTCACCTGATCCTGCAGCGACAAGGAAGAAGAGCGGCTGCCGAATTCATTGCGTTCGCCTGGACGCCAGGCCAGCGCTTCGTTGTCGGAGGCGACGAAAACATAGGTCGAGGAGCCATCGCCGTCCGGCTGTTCGCGGCGTTCGACGAGGCCGCGGCCGACGCGCAATTCAGAACCGCGCCCTTGGCGCGCCACGTCACCTTGATCGCTGCTCAGGGTGGCGCGCTGTGCGATCGAGACGTCAATCGGGCCGCCATCGGCGGCGATCTCGAGCTCGACGTTGCGCTCGCGGCCGGCGCTGCGTTCGGGCTGCGAAAAGCGCACGGCGGCATTGGGGTCGACATTCAGGCTGAGCCGAGTGTCCGCTGGCGTCGCCATCGGCGCGGACGGATCGGAGAGATCGACATCGCCGCTGGGCAGGCCCGCGTCCTGCGCCGCCGCGAGCGGAATCGCGGCCAGAGCCAGGAGGGCCCCTCCCGCCATTAACGCTGTCCGTACGGTCCCAGCCATGTCCGGCCCTCGTCTTTAACTTGTCCACGAAGCGCCAATGCATAATGGCTGCCACAGTTTCCGGGGGGCGGGAAGGGCTCGCCTCCCGGAGCGCCGTGGACGGCGCCTGCTAGTGGCGCATTGTTAGGGTGAAGCCCGCGAAGTTCTCGTCCTGATAGACCGTGTAAACGCCGGTGCTGGCGCTGATTTCGCGTTCAACATAGGCGATCGAGGCCTGCCAGCCATCCCGCTCATAGGTAATGCCGGCCTGGATGTCGCCGATCTCGACCCGGTCGCGCAGACTGAACGAGGCGCCGCTGCCGCCGAAGGCGTTGCGGACGCCGGGGCGCCAGGTGATGGCTTCGTCGTCCGAGGCGGCGAAGATGTACCAGGTTGGCGTCGACGAGCGTTCATCGTCGCGAAGGCCCCGGCCCAGCCGCAATTCAGAACCGCGGCTTTGGCGCTCGATATCGCCTTGCTCGTTGAAGCCGACCCCGCCGCGCTGGGCGAAGGCGACGTCCAGCCCCGCCGCGCCGCGCGCAACGAGGGAGAATTCGTAGCGCCGCATGTCCTGCTCTCTGCGGCTCGGTTCGCTGCGCGCGCCAACATCGGCAAAGCGCGGCGCTTCAGTTTGCGAGAACTGCAGATCAAAACGGTCGTCGCTGAAGGCGTCGGATGGATCGACGAGGTCCACGCCGTCAACGGCAGCAAATCCAGGCGCGCCCGCATCTTCGGCAGTGGCGATATTGGCAGTGAGAGTAACGAACCCGACCAACCCAACGACCACGAGCTTGCGTAAGAGCATCGCGATCTCCTCCCGCCTGCGAGCATGCGGCGACATGGTTATCGAAATGTTACCCGTGCGGTCATTGCAGGCGCAGGCGAAATACAGCGCCTGATCTGCCGGCTCTAATCTTCAGTATTCGCGGCAGCCTTCATGCTGCACTGCATGATGACGACATCGAGCCTGCGGCCAAACTTCTCGCCGACATTGCGAAGCGTGCCTACGTGCTTGAAACCGTGCTTCTTATGCAGTGCGACGGAGGCGGCGTTGTAGCTGTCGCCAATGAAGGCGAGCGCTTCGCGTACGCCCAGATCGTGCAGTGCAAACAAGAGATCTGTCAGCATCGCCGAGCCGACGCCCTGCTGCAAAGACGTGGGCGCGACATAGATCGAGACTTCGAACGTCTGCGCGTAGGCGGCGCGGTCCCGGTACTGAGAGGCGTAGGCGAATCCCAACACGCGGGTCGGGTCGCTGGCGGGGCAGGCCACCACGTAGGGCCAGCCGCGGCCGGCGACGGCGCTCCAGCGATCGGTCATCTGCTCCAGCGTGGGCGGCTCGATCTCAAACGTGCCCGTACCGGAGAGGACGTGATGGGCATAAATAATCTGAACAAGTTCAAGGTCCTGCTGGAAGCAGGGGCGAACGATCAAAGCGGGGGCGTCGGAGGCTGACATGAGCGCCTAGCAAGGGGGCTGAACCAGAACGGGGGCGTGGGTCAAGTGCGGCTCC
>JAEUMR010000072.1 GCA_016791385.1 Hyphomonadaceae bacterium | reverse complement strand
GGACCTCGCGGTCCGGAACGTCTGACAGATCGGCCTGCGTAAAGCCAAGCGCGTGCGCGACCTCAGCGGCGGCGCCGCTGTCCAAAATGCGCTGTCGCAAATGCGTAACAGTCAGCACGCGGAATGCTCCCAAAGATGAGTTAGGCGGACGCAGCGCCCGCCGCGGCTTCCTGGCACAGGCCAAGGGCGCCGACAATCATGACGCGGTTTGGCGCTGACGGTTAGTTCGGTGCAGGCGCGCTAGGGCTGTGCATCACCACGAAATCGGGACGCCAGCCTGCGGGCGGACCGCCCGGCCCGATCGGATAGCGGCCGGCCGCCATTTCGTGCGCCTTCCATTGCATCGCCATGTGGATGCGGGTGTAGCCCGAGGGGTGGTCGTAGAAGAACCATTCCTCCAGCGGCGTCGGCTCCATCTTGCGATATTCTGATAGAAGCAGCGCCGATTCCGCAAAGCCATCCGGCTCGCGCGCGGCATTCACACCGAAGATGTCGGCCTGCATTTCGTGGAAGCGAACGATGTTGTTGTTGATTGGCGTCGCCACCGCGCCGAGGAAGGCGAGGATCGCAAACAGCAGCGGCATGCCGGCGGGATCGGAAACATCCCGCACGCCCCAGCGTTCGCCTTTGCTCAGCCAATTGAACAGGACGTTTGCGAGCGCAAACATCGCCATGATCAGCAGCGCGTTCATCACCAAGAGCGAAACCGTGTGGTTGAGCACGTAATGGCCGATCTCGTGGCCCAGAACGCTGCGCACGCCGCCGGGGCTCTCGCGTTGCAGCAGCGTGTCGGAAAGCGAAATCCGCGTCGTGCTCATGAAGCCGGAGACGTTGGCGGTGACGCGGTTCGATTGCCGTGACACGTCGAACTCATAGACGTTGTCGGCGGGAACCCCGCTCGCCTGCGCCATCTGCAGGATGCTGGTCTTGAGCGCACCTTCCTGCATCGGCGTGTAAGAATTGAAGATCGGCGAGATGTAAACCGGCGCCAGCATCGCCAGGATGGCGACGAATACCAATGTCGCGCCCGTGCCCCACAGCCACCAGGTGCGCTTGGTGGCGCGGATGATCAGGTAGAGCAGGGCGATGGCGATCGAGCCGATGACGAGACCGATGCCTGCGCCGATCAATTGCTCGTTGAACCAGGCCGGAAAGTCCTGTGTGGCCAAGCCGAACTGATGCTCGCGTACGAAGCCCACATAATAGGTGAAGGGGAATGTCAGCACGGTGCTGATCAGATTGTAAAACAGCGCCATGCCAAGCGTGACGAGGAAGTAGAACTTCACCGTCTTCTCTAGCCAGCTGCGCACGCCCTTGGCGAAGCCTAGCGCCATCATCGCCATCGAGATGATGATCGAAAGCAGGGGGCCGACAAACTGAATCCAGTAACCGCCCTCGAAATAGGCGTTGGAGCGCGCCGTCGCTTCCGGGCCCATCGTGTCAAGCCATTGCCGCGTTGCGACATCCGGATCGAACGGCAGCGCATCTCCCGTTTGCGCTGCGGCAGCGCCGGCAAAGGTTATTGCAGCCGCGAAGGCGGCCCAGCCGATAAGACGCATTTTCGTGTCCCCCGAAAATAAAACTGGCGCCAAGCCTTACCCGGAACCATCTCTGCCGCAAGCAAAGCTGCGATTGCCGGACAAGAAGAGGGGACCAAATCCATGCGCCTGGACACGCCGGAAGGGAATCTGCACCCGTCGCGCCGCTCCATTGCGGCGTCGCTGTTCTTCGCAGGCTACGCGCCCGCGGCGCTTTCGGCTTGCGCCAGTCCGCTGACAACGCCGTCGGACGACCTCGTCATCGAAGACGTTCACGTCACCGGCGCCGGCGGCTACGCGCTGCCAGCGTATGTCGCGCGCCCCTCCGGCCGCGGCCGCCACGCGGCGGTGATTGTCGTGAATGAGATCTTCGGCATCCATGACTATATCAAAGATGTCTGCCGCCGCCTCGCCCGTGAGGGCTTCGTCGCCATTGCGCCGGACTATTTCGACCGCGCCGGCGATCCCGCGCCGCTCACCGACTTCAACGCAATCCTTCCAATCGTGGCGACCGCCACCCATCCGCAGGTGATGGCCGACACGCAAGGCACGATCGCCTGGCTCACCTCGCAGGCCTTCGTCAAAGCCGACGCGATCGGCATCACCGGCTTCTGCTGGGGCGGCAGCGTGGTTTGGATGGCGGCGGCGCAGTGTCCGCAAGTGAAAGCCGGCGTGGCATGGTACGGCCGCCTTGTGCATCCCGCGCCCGGCAGCTGGGGCGCGGACGAAGACCGGCCGTGGCCGTATGACATTGCCGCGACCATTCACGCGCCTGTGCTCGGACTCTACGCTGAGAACGATCAGGGCATTCCGCTCGCGAGCGTCGAGCAGATGCGCGCCGCGCTCAATGCGGCGGACAATCCGACAGGTTCGGAGATCATTGTCTATCCGGGCGTGGGTCACGGCTTTCACGCCGATTATCGCCAAAGCTACAACGCCGAAGCCGCTGCCGATGGCTGGCGGCGCTGCCTTGCCTGGTTCCGCGAACATCACGTCGCTTAAGAGAAGGGCTCCCCCATGCGCTATCGCAAACTCGGCCGTAGCGGCCTTGTCGTTTCAGAAATCTGCCTCGGCACAATGACGTTCGGCGGCGACGGCTTCTGGAAAGTCATCGGCGCACTCGAACAGGAAACCGTCACCAAGCTGGTGAAGAGCGCGTTCGACAAAGGCGTCACCTTCATCGACACCGCGGACGTCTATTCCAACGGCTTGTCGGAGCAGGTCACTGGAAAGGCGATCAAGGCGCTGCCGCGCGACGAACTCGTCATCGCCACCAAGGTGTTCGGCCGCATGGGCGCTTATGGCTCAGCCGAGACGCCGGAGGCCAAGCGCCGATACGCAAACCCCAACCTGTGGGGCCTGTCGCGCAAGCACATTTTCGACGCTGTGGACGCCAGCCTGAAGCGGCTCGAGGTCGATCACATCGACCTCTACCAAGTGCACGCCTTCGATCCGGCGACGCCGCTCGAAGAAACGCTGAGCGCGCTGGACGATCTCGTCCGCTCCGGCCGCGTGCGTTACATCGGCCTCTGCAATTTCGCCGCTTGGCAGATCGCCAAGGCTCTCGGCGTTTCTGAGCGCAAGGAACTGGCGCGGTTCGAGTCGCTGCAGATGTACTACTCGATCGCCGGCCGCGATCTCGAACGCGAAGTCGTGCCGCTGGCGAAGGAGGAGGAGCTTGCGATCCTGCCCTGGAGCCCGCTCGCAGGCGGATTCCTGTCGGGCAAGTTTACGCGTAGCAGCGCACCAAGCGATGCGCGCCGCGCTGCTTTCGACTTCCCGCCGGTCGACAAGGAGAAGGCCTATGACATTATCGATGTGATGAAAGAGATCGGCGACGCCCGCGGCGTCTCCGTCGCGCAGATCGCGCTCTCTTGGTTGCTGCACCAGAAGCACGTCACCAGCGTGATCATCGGCGCCAAGAGCGAAGCGCAGCTGGGCGACAACATCGCGGCCACGCACGTTGAGTTGTCGAGCGACGATTTGGCCAAGCTGGATGCAGCGTCAAAGCTGAAGCCGGAATATCCCGGCTGGATGCTCGATCGCCAAGGCGGCGAGCGGCTCGCCGGGCTTTCGTAAGCGCAAAACAAAAGCGGCGGCGCTCTTGTCCAGCGCCGCCGCATGCGTGCGTCCCCCGGCTTTCTGCCTACTGACGCACGATCTGAACTTGATAGTCGCCGGTCGAGCCGCCAAGGCCGCTCACCTGGATGTAGAATTCTCCGCTCTCGGCCGGCGTGAAGCGCAACCGTGCATCGAGGCCCGGTCCGCTATCGTCGTCCGATGCGACCGTTTCACTAGCGCTCTCGCCTTCTTCAGTGACGCTAGCGTGAAGCACGGCCACGAAGGGGTCGGCGAGCGGGCTTGCGCCGTGCCCGCTGACACTGATCGTGTAGTGCGCGCCAGCTTCGAGCGAGACGCGGTAGCTGTCGAGATCGCCCTGCATTTCGATGCGGCTGATGCGGCTGTCGTCGTTCGCGTCGAGACCTTCATCCGTATAGGCGGTGCCCGGCACGTCCGTATCGATCGCCGTCAGCAAGTAGCGGCCGGTTCCAGACGCGCCATACGAAGACACGGCGAGGTAGTACGTGCCGCCTTTTGGCGTGGCGAAGCTGAGATACGAGTTGAGGCCTGTGCCGCCGTCGTCGTCCGCGGCGACTTCATGGCCTTCAGCGTCATAGACCACGAGATTAGGGTCCGCGAGCGGGTTGGGCTCGGCGCCTACAAGATTGAAGCGATAAGAGCGGCCCTCGACCAATTCGATAGCGAACCAGTCTGCATCGTCCGGCGCGCCGATCAGGCTGCTGCGGCCTTCGCCGTTGGGCTGCAGGTATTCCGCGCCTTCGGCGCTGTTGCCGATTTCGCCGGAGCTGACCGACAGCGCGTAGCGGCCTTCTGCATCCTCACTGAATCCGCGCGCTTCGATGAAGTAAGCGCCATCGGCCGGGGCCTGGAACTCGATCTGCGCGTTCAGACCTTCGCCGCCATCGTCGTCCGAGGCGAGTTCAGCGCCGTCGGCGCCGCGGATCGTCAAGTAGGGATCGCCGAGCGAGTCTTCGCTCTCCGTCGACGTCATGTCGACGCGAATGACCTGGCCTTCGCTCAGATCGATCCGGTACCAGTCATGATCGCCGCCGGGGGTGAGCATGCCTTCGCGATAATCGCCGTCGGCGCTGACGCTTGCGTCCGTGCTCGCATCGGCAGGGATATCGCCCGCTTGCGCGGCGAGGTGATAGCCCCCGGTCATATCCTCGCCGAAGCCGCGCGCTTCGATGAAATAATCGCCCGTCGCGGGCGCGGTGAATTCGAGATACGAGTTGAGGCCTTCGCCGCCATCATCATCGGTCCCGACGACTTGGCCGCTACGGTCGTACAAATTGATCAGCGGATCGCTCAGCGCGCTGTCGCCGCCGCCCGTCAGCGTGAAGTGATAGGATTGGCCCTCGGTCAGCCGCACGCGATACCAATCGGTGTCGGTCGGGAAGTCGAGTGAGCCATCCAGCGCGCCGCCGATGGCGATGCGCCCCCGCGTGTTGCGGTTGGATGAGATGTTGTCCGTCGGCATGCGCTCGGCGCTGACGTTCAGCGTGTAAGCGCCAGTGTAGGCGTCGCCGTAGGCGCGGGCTTCGACAAACACTTCGCCGTTCTCGCGGGGAATGTACTGCGCCTGGGAATTCAGGCTGTTCTCGGTGTCGTCGCTGTAAGCAAGCTCATTGCCGTCGGCGTCGAGCACGCGCAGCAGGGGATCGGTGACGCCGCCCTCGACGCCAGCGAGATCGATCGTGTAGCGCTGGCCTTGGCGTACGCTGAGGCGATACCAATCGAGGTCGCCTTCATATTCGAGATTGCCACTGACGGTGCGGCCAGGCGCAACACGTGCGCGCGTGCTCGCGTCATTGCCGGCGTCATCGGCGGGCATCGGTGCGGCGGTGGCGTTCAAACGATAGGCGCCGGTGGCCTGATCGCTGAACGCGCGGGCTTCGACGAACACTTCCCCGCTAGCGCTCGGCACGTAGCTCAGCGCCGAATTGAGGCCGTTAGTATCGTCGTTGAAGGCGAGCTGATTGCCTTGCGCGTCGTAGATCGACAGCATCGGATCGAGCGCGTTGCCTTCAGCGTCGGCGACGCCGTCCAGCGTGAAGCTGTAGCGCTGACCTTGTTCGACCTGCATGCGATACCAATCGACATCGCCTGCGGCGCCGATTTCACCGTCAACGGCTTGGCCAGCGGCAAAACGCGCTTCGGTCGACGCATCGCCGGCGGGGTCAGCGGCTTGTTGCGCGGACGCGGGCGCCAGCGCAGACGTCATCATGAGCGCGACACTCGCCGCGCCAACCCAAAGCTTCGTCCGCATCGCTTCTCTCCCCTCGCACAACAAACCGCATGGTTAACAATCGGTCATCCGCTGAGTAAAGGCGAATTCGGGCGGATGCGCGGCTTTTGATTCTCAATGTCGCAGGACGGCGAATCCGAAGTGGATAGCTCGCTGCTTAGACCTTGACGTCAACGGTATGGGCTTGCTGCGCCACGCCGGAAGAAACCAGCACCATGGCGGCGCGCAAGGTGCGCTCGCCCAGCATGTAGCCGGGCTGCATCACTTCAAGGATCACGCCTTGCGGCTGATCTGACGGCGCCTGCGCGACGGCTTGGTGCAGGTTTGGATTGAACGTCTCGCCTTTGGCGCCGACGCGCTTCAACCCGTGTTTCGCGAACGTATCGATCAGCGTGCGCTCGGTGAGCTCAAGGCCCGTAATCAGATTGCGCGTCGCGTCGTCGGCGCTGTCGTGCGGCGCGGCGGCGAGCGCGCGCCCCAGCGTGTCGGCGATCGGCAGCAGATCGCCGGCGAAGCGATCGATCGCATAGGCGCGGGCGTCAGCGGCTTGGCGCTCTGCGCGCCGGCGCGTGTTCTCCACCTCCGCCAGCGCGCGCAACATTTCATCGCGCGCCTTGGCGAGTTCGGCTTCGAGTGCGGCGATTTCGGGCGATTGCGCCTCGGTCGCTTCAGCCAGCTGGCCTTGTTCGGCGTTCGCGTCGTTCGTCATCGATCCCTCGTTCAACGTTCGCTTCCGCGCCCATCGAGCACCTTGCCGACGACGCGGGCGGTATAGTCCACCACTGGAATGACCTTGGCGTAGTTAAGCCGGGTCGGCCCGATCACCCCGAGCGCTCCGACCACCCGCCGTTCGGCGTTCATATAGGGAGCGACGATCAAACTCGACCCCGACAACGAAAACAGCGGGTTTTCCGAGCCAATAAAGACACGCACCGCTTCGCCTGCCTTGGCCAGATCGAGCACCTGGATCAGTTCGCGCGTCTTTTCCAGGTCGTCGAACAAGCGCCGCGCCAGCTCCAGGTCGGCGATCGCCTGTTGATCCTTCAGCAGATTGGCGCGGCCGCGCACGATCAGGGCGCGCCCGAGGGTGGGATCCTCGCCGGACCATTCCACCAGCCCGCGTTCCACCAGCTTGGCGGCGGCGGCGTCCAAGGCGGCGCGGTCGCGCGCCAGCGATTCGCCGGCGGCCGCGCGCGCTTCGCCAAGGGTTCGGCCCTTGAAGCGGGCGTTCAAATAATTGGCCGCTTCGGTCAGCGCCCCGGAGGGCAGGTCCGGCGGAACGGAGATGACGCGATTTTCGATCTGGTTGTCTTCGAACACCAGCACCAGCAGCGCCTGGCCCGGTCCGATCGAGACGATCTCAGCGTGGCGCACCGGCGCGTCGCGCTCGGGCGTGACGACAAGCCCGGCCCCGCCGGCAAGGCCCGAAAGCAGCTCAGAGGCTGCGCCCAGCACTTCTTGCGGGCTGGCGCCGGCCGAGCCAATGCGGCTGTCGATCTCGCGCTTCTCGTCTTCCGGCAGGTCGCCGAGCTGCAACAGGCTGTCGACGAAGAAGCGCAGGCCCGCCTGGGTCGGGCGACGGCCGGCCATGGCGTGCGGCGCGTCCAGCAGTCCGAGCGCGGCCAGGTCCGACATCGTGTTGCGGATCGAGGCCGGCGAGAGCCCCACGCCGCCGAGCTTCGACAGCGTGCGCGAGCCCACGGGCTCGCCGGTGGCGAGATAGGATTCCACGATCTCGCGGAAGATCTCGCGGGCTCGGGCGTCCAGGCTCGAAAGGTCGGGGGAGGGCGGCAGCGCCATCGCGGGCACTAGGTAGCGAACATGAGCGCGCGCGCAAGCGGGCGAGGCGCGACATGGATTCGCCCAGTTCCCTGGCCAATCGGCGGCGATGCGCCTTGGAACTCTTATCTTCGCCGCCGCCCTGATCGCCGCCGCACCCGCTTGGGCGCAATCGACCCTGACGCTGGAGGCCAACCCGGTCCCGATCGTCGACGCCCAGATCAATGGTCGCCCGGTGCGGCTGGAGGTCGATCTGACCTTTCCGCGCGGCCTTGCCCTCAGCACCCAGGCGGCCGAGCGCATCGGCGTGCGGCGCGTGCCGTTCGTCGGCATTCGCATCGCTCTGGAGGGCAGCGACGCCAGCATCGGCGGGCGGGTGGCGCGTCCGCGCATCACCTTCCGGGGCGCGGCGGACGATGAATCGACGAGCGCGTTCTCTGGCGTGTTCGCCGCTCCGGTATCGACCCGCGCCGACGGCGTGATCGGCCCGGGCGTGCTGCCTTATGACGTGGTTGTCGTGCGCGTGCGCCCCGCTCAGGAGGGCGCGCGCGACATCGCCTTCAACCTCAGCGACAACGACGAATGGGTGACGCGCACAGAGGCCGGCGGGCAATCGGTGCTGGTCAATTTCAATCCGGGCGTTGAAGGCAGCGTCTTCAACCGCACCGCGGCGCGCGTGTTCGACGCCAGCGGCGGCATCCAGGCGGCCGGGGCGCTGGCGGAGATGCCGGTCGTGCTGGGCTTGCGTACGCAGATGCAGCCGGTGACCACATCGCTTGATGTCAACGGCATCCCGGTCGGCCCATCCTTCGCGCGCACCAACGCGCCGCTGCTTGGCGCTGACGAGGAAGATGCGGTGGTGGTGGAGGCCGAGCCGCGCGATCCCCCGCCCGCGCGCATCACGCTCGGCCGCGCCGCGCTGTCGAATTGCAGCACCATCACCGTCGAGCGGCGTACGCGGCGTTTGACCCTGCGCTGCGCGCTTTAAGCTTTCGCCGGGCGGCTTGTGCGTTTGGGCTTCGGCGCCGGCATGGCGCGGCGCATATATTCGTCGAACTTCGGCACGGTGAAACCGATCAGGCCGCGCTCCGGCGAATAGGCCATGCCCTTCTTGATCAACTCGTCGCGGATCGGCGCTGATTGCGCGACGGTGAGGCCAAGCAAACGCGCCACGTCCGATGAATTGGCTGGTTCGGGGCCGAGCTCGGCCATGGCCCGGGCATAGGCTTTTTGCCTGTCTGTCAGGCGCGCCAGGCGCACTTTGAAAATGCTCTCATCCAGCGCCGCCACGGCTTGTTCGCTTGCCTTCTTCGCGTGCGTCAGCGTGATCGGGGAGGCGGGGGCCGCTTCCCAGCAATGTGCGCCCCACACTTGCAGGAAGAACGGATAGCCGCCTGTCTGCGCGACGATGTAATCGAGCGCGTCGTCACTGAATTTGACTTTGTCGCGCAAGGCAGGCGTCGCCAGCGCTTGCTTGGCGCTGATGGCGTCGAGCGGGCCGACGGACGGATAGTCGAACAGACGCTCGGCGTAGGATTTCGCATCGCCTGCGAGTTTCGCCAGTTGCGGCAAGCCGCCGCCAAACAACAGCACCGGTAATTGGCGCTGCGAAATCTTGTGCAGCGCCATGATCAGCGCGCCAAGGTCGCCTTTCTGGATATACTGGATCTCGTCGATCAGCAGCACGACGGCGGTGTCGCGCTTCTTGGCCGCTTCGCCGATCGCCACGAACAAGTCGGTGAGATCGACAACGAGATCGCCGGTCGCCGGGTTCGGCACCAGGCCGAACTCGAGGTCGCCGAGCTGCACCTTGAAGGCGGCGGCGAAGGCGCGCAGCGAGTTGAACGCCGCCTGCATGTCGCTGCCCGCTTTCTTGATGCGGTCGAGGCGCAAGAGGATGCGGTGCAGTTGCGGCGCGAGCTGCTGCGCCAGCGGCTTGTCCGGATCGGTCTCCAGCATCGCCGTCTGGCAGCCATGCTGCTCGGCGATCTGCTCGAACTCGTTCAGCAGCACCGTCTTGCCGACGCCGCGCAGCCCCAGCATCACGAAGCTCTTGGCCGGCCTGCCATTGCGCACGCGTTCGATTGCGAGCCGCGCCTGCGCGATCAGCGGGTCGCGCCCGGCCAGCTCCGGGGGAGGGGTGCCGGCGCCGGGATTGTAGGGGTTCTGGGCTGACTGCACGCGGCCTCTATAGAATTGTTAGGGAAAGTTAGCCGTTATCGACCTAACTTTCCCATAGCACCTCAATTAGGGCGACTCAGCCTAACTCACAATAAGAGCGCTATAGACGCTTCGCCCGCTCCGGCCTATAGCCCCGTATAGACAAGTTCGGTCAATTTAGGCCAATTGAGCCTAACTTTCGTAGAAATGCAGGAGCTTCCATGCGCCCATCCGGCCGCGCGCCCGATCAACTACGCCCCGTCACGCTGGAGACGGGCGTTTCGCGCTACGCGGAGGGCTCGTGCCTAGCCAAGTTTGGCGAGACGCATGTGCTCTGCGCCGCCAGCGTCGAGCAGGGCGTGCCGGGCTGGCTGAAGGGCCAGGGCCGCGGCTGGGTTACCGGCGAGTACGGCATGCTGCCCCGCTCCACGCACACGCGCGGGCGGCGCGAGGCGGCGCAAGGCAAGCAATCGGGCCGCACCCAGGAAATCCAGCGCCTGATCGGCCGATCACTGCGTTCGGTGGTCGACCTCAAAGCTTTGGGCGACCGCACCATCACCATCGATTGCGACGTGATCCAGGCCGATGGCGGCACCCGCACCGCCGCGATCACTGGCGCTTGGGTGGCGCTGTCGCGGGCGTGCGCGTACCTGGTGGAAGAGCAAGTGCTGAAGGCCAATCCGATCACCGGCCAGGTCGCGGCGATTTCGTGCGGCGTGTTCGAAGCGACCCCCGTGCTCGATCTCGACTATCCGGAAGATTCCAGCGCTGAGGTCGACTGCAATTTCGTGCTCGCGGGCGATGGCCGCATGATCGAGGTGCAGGCAACGGGCGAGCAGCGCCCCTTCTCGCAGGAAGAATTCGATGAGCTGATGCGCCTCGCTCGCGCCGGCTGCGGGCAATTGTTCGAGCTGCAACGCAAAGCCATCGCGTGAGCATCGAGGCGCTGACCAAGGCTGGGCCGATCGCGCGCATCGCCCGCGTCGGCCATTTGCCTTTGGGTGGCGACGATCCGATCGAGATCTTCTTCGCAAGCGGCGCCGTGTTTCACGTAGATATCGGCTTTGAAGCCGCGGCCGATATCGTCGTCCGTGAAGGTCCGCTGCTTGAGCACGCCTACGCGCATCTGCGCACGGAAGAGCCCGGCACATTCGCCGCCATCGCGCGCGACTGGACGCATGAAGATATCGATCTGCCCTGGCTGATCGGCGCGAGCCTCAAACACCCGCGCCGGCTGACGATGACGCTGCCCTATCGTCTCGATGTCGGCTATGTATTCGACGCTGGCGGGCGCGATTTCGCGCTGTTTGGCGAAGCCGATTTCACCTTCGCCGCGAGCCTTGACGATCCGGAGCTTGAAAGCTTCGGCTTGGTCGCTGGGCCGTTGCTCTGATTATTCCGCCGCGTCGGCGACTTCTTCGAGCACGTCGCTGTCGCTCGGCTCATACGCCAGCAATTCGCCGGGCTGGCATTCGAGCACGCGGCAGAGCGCATTCAGCGTCGAGAAGCGGATCGCCTTGGCCTTGCCGGTCTTGAGGATCGACAGGTTTGCGAGCGTCACGCCGACCTTTTCACTGAGGTCGGTCAGCGACATGCGGCGTTCGAGCAAGATGCGGTCGAGGGTGACGCGAATGGCCATCAGATCGTCAGCTCCTGCTCTTCGCGGAGCCGCGCGCCTTCGCGGAACACTTCAGCCAGCACAATCAGAATGAGGATTGAGCCCCAGGTGGAGAGGTCGAGGTTGAAGGTGAAGTTGGCGTCGATATCAGGCTCGAAAGCGGCAAGCAGCGCCGCAGTCAGCGCCAGCAGAAGATAGCGTGCGACCTCGATCGCCAGCATCGTCATCCAGATCGCGCGCAGGTGCTGCGCGTTCTCGCGCCGGAAGGGTTCGCCGGAGGTGAAGCTGTCGAACAGCTTGCGCAGCCGCCACACGATGATCAGCGATCCGGTGATGGCGACGCCCCCGATCAGCAGCGCCGGCACGACAACGGGCCAGGTGGCGCCACCGGGGTCGTTGTAGGTGAGGTGAAAGCTGCTGCCGTCGCCGCCGCCGAGCCGGACGTGACCTTCGCCGCCGCTCAGGATGGCCGGGTCGACGGTTCCGTTCTGGATAAGCACGAGCACGACGGCGTAGCCAACGGCCCCGACTGCCAGACAGATCGCCGCCGCCCACAGCACGTACCAGGCGATCGTCAGCCCGATCTCGACGATCGAGGCGATCGAGCCCTTACCCAGCGCCTTCATGGCGTCGCCTTCATCAATTAGCTCCCGGCTCACACCCTAGAGCGAGTTTATTGATAAACGATATAGACCCGCCCGCGTCCCGTCAAACAAACGTTGCAAATGTCCCGCCTCCATGGCCGCCTTGTCGTCGCCAGCCACAATTCTGGGAAAGTCCGCGAAATCGGCGCGCTTTTGGCCCCGCTGGGGGTGGAGGCGATTTCCGCCGCCGCGCTCGGTCTGCCTGAGCCCGAAGAGACGGAAACCACCTTCGCCGGCAACGCCGCCCTGAAGGCGCGCGCTGCGGCGCAGGCGTCGAATTTGCCGGCGCTTTCGGACGATAGCGGGCTTGAGGTGTTTGCCTTGGGCGGCGCGCCAGGGGTCTATTCCGCCCGCTGGGCCGGCCCGGACAAGGACTTCCGCTTCGCCATGGAGCGCGTCTGGCGCGAGCTACAGGAAAAAGGCGCGACCGATTTCTCGGCACGCTTTGTCTGCGCCCTGGCGCTGGCCGAGCCGGGCGGCGAGACGCAGGTGTTCGAAGGCGAGGCGCGCGGTTCCATCGTGTGGCCGCCGCGCGGCGAGAAGGGCTTTGGCTACGATCCCATCTTCCTGCCCGAAGGCGGCGACCGCACATTCGGCGAGATGACGCACGAGGAAAAGCTGCCGCTGACGCACCGCGCGCGTGCGTTCGAGAAGCTGCTCGCGGCGCTCAGATGAGCGCGCCTGACCTCGGCCTCTACGTGCACTGGCCCTATTGCGCCGCCATCTGCCCGTACTGCGATTTCAACGTTTATCGCTCGCGCGGCGAGGATCGCGGCGCGCTGATCGACGCGATAGCCGCCGATCTCGCCGCGCACGCCGCGCGCTTTGGCAAACGCGAGGCGGTCAGCCTCTTCTTCGGCGGCGGCACGCCGTCCTTACTGCGCGGCGCTGAGCTCGCGCGCCTGATCGAGGCGGCGGATCGCGCTTTCGGTCTCGGCAGCGATTGCGAGATCACGCTGGAGGCAAACCCGGAAGATCTGGCGCTGTTCGCCGAGCACGCTGCTGCCGGCGTCAACCGGTTCTCGGTCGGCGTGCAAGCCTTGGACGACGCCGCGCTGAAAGCGCTGGGCCGTTGGCATGACGCGGCGTGCGCGGTCGAGGCGGTCGAGGCCGCTGCAGCGACAGGAAAGCGCGTCTCGCTTGATCTCATTTATGCGCGCGAGGGGCAGAGCCTGCCTGCGTGGCGCGCCGAGTTGCAGCAGGCTTTGGCGCTGCCGACCGAACATGTGTCGCTCTATCAGCTGACGATCGAGCCCGACACCGCCTTCGCCCGCCGCGTTGCACGCGGCGAACTCAAGCCGCCAGACAACGAAACCGCAGCGCGCTTCTATGAAGCGACGCAAGAGCTCTGCGATGCAGCGGGCTTTCCCGCCTACGAAATTTCAAACCACGCGCGCAGCGACGCCGCACGCTCGCGCCACAATGCGCTCTATTGGCGGAGCCAGGATTGGGTTGGCGTTGGCCCGGGCGCGCACGGACGCATCACGCAGGGCGGCGCGCGCATCGCGCTCGAAGCCGCGCGCCGGCCGGCAGAGTACGTCGCCGCCGTTACTCAGCGCGGCATCGGCGCTGCCAGCGAAGAAGCGCTCTCAGGAGAAGCGATCGCGGACGAAATGCTGATCATGGGCCTGCGCATCGGAGAGGGCGTCGATCGCGCCGCGTTCGAACGTCTGCGCGGGCGGCCGATTCAGCAGCGCGCGCTCGACCTGCTGCTTGGGGAAGGTTTGATCGCGCTGGCCGATGGCCGCATCCGCGTGACGCCGCGCGGCCGCGTGCTCACCAATGCAATCGCCGCGGAACTCGCCGCTTAAGCGCCGGAGCGCGGGAAGCGGCTGGGCGCGGCGTCGAGGATGGTCACGTCGTTCTGCCGCACTTCGATGATCGCCAGCCCGCGCTCGATCGCGCCATTGGCGTGAAAGCGGAAGAGCCCATCCGAGCCTGAGAAGCCTTCGCCGTTCTCGATCCGGTTGCGCGAAAAACCGCGCGCGCCGCCTTCGCGTGAAAGTAGTGCAGCGAGCGCGACGGCGTCATAGCCGAGCGTCGAGAGCCGCGTCGGCGCCGTGCCGTAGGTTTGCTGGTAGCGGTTCTCGAAGCCCGTGCGCGCCGCCGGATCGGGCGAAACGTACCAACCGCCAGACAAGCTCGGCTCGCGCTGCGCTTCGCCGGCCCACACGCTGGTGCCCAACAGGCGCACCTGGTTGCGGTCGACGTTTGCGCGCACCAGCGCCGCGCCGATCGAGCGCAGCGGCGAACCGCTTTCGGCGATCAGGATCGCCTGCGCGGGCGCAGTACTCAACGAAGCACCAAGCGCGGCCGCCGCCGCGGAAGCGTCGGCGTCAGTGCGATTATAGAGCTGCGCGGCGACAATGGTGACGCCGTGCGCTTGCGCCTCGGCCCGCAGCGCCGACTCAACCCGGCGGCCGTATTCGTTGGACGGCGCCAGCAACGCGATGCTGCGGATGTTGCGCGACGCTGCGTAGGTGACGAGGCGCGAGATTTCGTCCTCAAGCTGGAAACTCAACAGGTAAGTGCCGCTACCCCCGACCGTGCTGTCCGACGAGAAGCCGATCACGGGGATGTTGCGCGCATGCGCGGCCTGCGAAGCGCCGATCACGCCCTCGCGCAACACAGGGCCAATGATGATGTCCGCGCCGTCCGCGATCAGCGCTTGCGCGGCGGCGTTGGCGGACGCTTCGGTGGAACCGGCGTCGCGCGGAATGATCAGCGTATTCTGGTCGCCGTGGTCGAACAGTGCGAGTTCAGCGGCGTTATAGAGGCCGGCGGCATCCTGGGGGCGCAGCGAGAACGGCAGCAACAGCCCCACGCGGACGACGTTGCGTCCACGCATGAACGGTGGTGTGACCCCTTCGCGGGTCTCCACGGTGGTCGGCGGGCCGGGCGGGGGCGGGACCGAGCTGGGCGCGGTGGCGCACGCAGCGGCCAGGGCCGCGACGCCAAGGGCGGAGATCGTCTTCGCGCTTGGCGTGAGAAGGAGGCGCGGCGATGATTTGGCGGAAGCCATGAACAACCCTTCGACAGACCCCGAAACAAGCGGGCCGGACCCTATCGGCGCCCGCGGGCCCAGTCCACCGCTGGAAGCGGGCCTTTATGTGGTCGCCACGCCGATCGGCAACCTGCGCGACATCACGCTGCGGGCCCTCGACGTGCTGGGCGGCGCCAGCCGTGTTTACGCAGAGGACACGCGCGTGGCGCGCAAGCTATTGGACGCGTACGGGCTGAAACCCCGGCTGGGCGCCTATCACGAACACAACGCCGAAGCGGCGCGTTCGGAAATCCTCGCTGCGCTCGAACGCGGCGAGAGCGTGGCGCTGATCTCCGACGCGGGCACGCCGCTGGTGTCCGACCCAGGCTTCAAGTTGACCCGCGCAGTCATTGCCGCCGGGTTCCGCGTGTTTCCGATCCCCGGCGCATCGGCGCTGTTGGCAGGCCTTGTCGTCTCGGGGCTACCGAGCGACCGGTTCCAGTTCGCGGGCTTCCTGCCGCCCAAGCAGCACGCGCGCCGCGAAGCGCTGGCCGCTCTCGCTGATGTGGATGCGACGCTGATCTTCTATGAGACCAGCCCGCGCCTTGCGGAATCTTTGGCGGACATGGCCGATATTCTCGGCGCGAGGCCGGCGGCTGTAGCGCGTGAACTCACCAAGCTGTTCGAGGAAACACGGCGTGGATCGCTGGCGGAGCTTGCCGCGCACTACGCGGAAGCCGGCGCACCGAAAGGCGAGATCGTCGTGCTGGTCGCGCCGCCACCCGAAGCCGCGGAAGCGAGCGATGAAGCGCTCGACGCTTTCCTGCGACAACACCTCGAACATGGCGTGAAGGAAGCGGCGCAGCGCGCCGCTGACGTGCTCGGCGTTGCGCGCAAGCGCGCCTATCAACGCGCGCTGGCGCTCAAGGGCGAGGCGTGAGACGGCAAGAAGCCGAGCGCCGTGGCCGCGCCGCCGAGTGGGCCGCGATGCTTTTCCTGATCTGCAAAGGCTATCGCATTCTCGGCCATCGCCTGCGCACGCCGTACGGCGAAGTCGACATCGCGGCGTGGAAGAACCGGACCCTCGTCATTGTCGAAGTGAAGGCGCGCACGAGCTACGACGCCGGCGCCTACGCCATCACCGCGACGGCGCAGCAACGCATTGCCCGCGCGGCGCAGGCTCTTGCCGGCCGCTGGCGCTTGACCGCCGCGCCGATCCGTTTCGATCTGATCGTCGTTGGCGCGGGATGGTTGCCAAGGCATGAACGCGGGGCGTGGTTCTACGAGCGGCTCGGCGCCTGATTAAGTGTGCCGAAACGATCCAGGCGCAGTATGCGCGCATGCGTGCGCCTCTTACCCTTCTGTTAACGGCCGCCGCCGCGCCCTTGCTCAGCGGCTGCGTCACCGCCGCCGTCGGCGCTGTCGCCGGCGTTGGCTTGTATGCCGCGCAGGACCGCACCATCGGCGAGGGCATCGACGATGCGGCTGCGTCCGAGCAAGTGAAGATGCGCCTGATGGCGGCAGACCGCGCCGCGTTCCAGGAAGTCGATGTCGAAGTGGCCGAGCGCAATCTGCTGCTGTCCGGCACCGTGCCGACGCCAGAGCATCGCGTGGCGGCGGAAACGATCGCGCGCAGCGCCCGCACCATCGAGAACGTCTACAATGAGATTGTTGTCGGCGAGCCGTCGAGCTTCGTGCGCAGCGCGCAAGACGAGTTCATCACCGCGCAAATCCGCACGCGTTTAACGGCGAGCCCGTCGGTGCGCGCGATCAACATCAATATCGAGACCTTCCACGGCAACGTGTACTTGATGGGCACCGCACGCACCGACCAGGAGTTGCACCGCGCGGCTGAGATCGCGAGCGTTGTGCCGGGTGTGCGCCGCGTCGTTTCCTTCATGCAGGTGCGCGAGCCGCCGCTGCCCTATTACGCCCAAGCGCCAGCGGCGCCTGACTATCGCGCTGCCTCTGAACAACAGCCCGCGCCCAGCGCTTCGCCGTCCTACTGAGACTTCGCCCGATCGTAGTTTTCCGCTGGCGACCCTCGCCGGCTGGGGGTAAGTTTGGGCATATCTTGACAGAGACTCGCGACAGTTCTTTTTTTGTTGCGGTTTTGTTCTCTCCTTGTACGATGCCTGCCCTGGGTCTGTGGATAAAGGGCTGTCATGCAGACGTGCGCCAACGCCACCACGATTGCGTTTTCCGGGCTCGAAGCGCGCCGCGTCGAGGTGCAGGTGCAGCTCACCGGCGGCACGCCGGGAATCGTCATCGTCGGCCTGGGCGACAAGGCGGTGTCGGAGTCGCGTGAGCGCGTCCGCGCCGCCTTCGCTTCGATCGGTCTGGCCATCCCCGCTGGCCGCTTGGTGGTCAATCTCGCGCCGGCGGACATGCCGAAAGAGGGCACGCACTACGACCTGCCCATCGCGCTCGCCATGATGGCGGCGATCGGCGCCTTGCCGCACGATGCTCTCGACGGCGTCGTCTGCTTCGGCGAAGTCGGGCTCGATGGTTCGCTTGCGCCCGCGCCCGGCGCGCTGCCTGCAGCGATGGCTGCGCACAGCATGGATGCGGCTTTCATCTGCCCCGAAGCGTGCGGTTCTGAAGCGGCTTGGGCGGGTGGGGAGGTGATCGCCGCGCCCTCGCTGCTTGCGCTGATCAATCATTTCCGCGGCGGCGCGGCCTTGAAGCCGCCCGAGCGCGGCGATCTCATCGGCGGCGCCAGCGTGCCGGACCTGCGCGATGTGCGCGGGCAGGAGCAAGCCAAGCGCGCGCTCGAAATCGCAGCCGCTGGCGCACACAACATTCTGTTTGTCGGCCCGCCCGGCGCAGGCAAGTCGATGCTGGCGCAACGGCTGCCCGGCCTGTTGCCGCCGCTGTCGAGCGAGGAATTGCTCGAAGTGTCGATGCTGCATTCGGTGGCGGGTCTGCTTGAGCGCGGACGCCTGACCCGCACGCGCCCGTTCCGCGCGCCGCACCATTCTGCGTCGATGGCGGCGCTGGTCGGCGGCGGCTTGCGCGCCAAGCCGGGCGAAATCAGCCTTGCCCATCACGGCGTGCTGTTCCTCGACGAATTGCCGGAGTTTTCGCAGCAGGCGCTCGATGCGCTGCGCCAACCTTTGGAAACCGGGCAAGTGCTGATCGCGCGCGCCAATCACCATGTGACCTATCCCGCGCGTATTCTGCTGGCGGCGGCGATGAACCCGTGCCGCTGCGGCGGCGGTCCGGGCGCGGGCAGGTGCCGGCGCGGTCCGCGCTGCGCGATCGATTACCAGGCGCGGCTTTCCGGGCCGCTGCTCGACCGCATCGACATTCAGCTCGACGTACCGCCGGTGACGGCAGCCGATTTGGCGCTGCCGCCGCCGGTCGAGGGCACGGCCGAAGCCGCCGCGCGCGTTGGCCGCGCGCGCGAGGCGCAAAGCACGCGCGGCCGCGGCCTCAATGCGGTGCTGGACTTGGAATCGCTTGAGAGCGTCGCCGCGCCCGATGCGGCTGGCGCCGCCTTGCTGGCGAAGGCGGCGGAATCGCTGGCGCTGTCGGCGCGCGCCTATCACCGTACGCTGAAAGTGGCGCGCACGATCGCCGATCTCGACGGCTCGACCACCGTTCGGCGCATCCACGTCGCCGAAGCGTTGAGCTTGAAGCGGCAATGGGCCGGCGGCGAGGCGCAGCGCGTGAGCGCCTAGGCGACCAGCTTGGCCACGTTGCGATACGCGTCGGCGGCGATCAGCTCTTGCGGCGCGCCAGCGGTCTTGGCCCGCAATTCAGCAGCCCACAGCACGTCATAGGCGGCATTGAGTTTCTTCGCTGTCCATAGCCGCGCTTGCGCCGCCACCGCGTCGCGTTCTTTCCAGAACACGGGCGGCCTCAGCTTGCCCACCGCGTCGCTGGCGCTCATGCCGCTGTCGATCAGCGCGCGCGCGTCGCGCAACTGATGCAGCCGCCGCAACAGAGCGCGCAGCGCCGAAACGCCGGAGAGCGCGTCAATGCGCGCGAGGGATTCCACTGCCTGTGCCGCGCGTCCCTGCGCTGCGGCCAGGCTCGCGGCGTCGAGCGCGCTCTCGGCCTCGCTCGCCATCAGCGCATCGAGGTCTGCGGTGTTGATGGGGCGTCCGAGCCCGTGCGCGTAGAGCGCGAGCTTGTCGATCTCCTGGCGCGCCAGGCCTCGGTCCGCCGGCAGCGCAGCGAGAAAGGCTTCTTCCGCATCGCGGTCGAAGCCGATGCCAAGCTCCTTCGCCAGCGTGCGCGCGAACTGCGCGCGCTCAGCTTCGGTTTCTTCGTAGAACGCGATCACTGCGCCGTGCTTGGCGTCGGCGAACGCTTTCACCAGCGCTGCTGTCGAGCCCAGCTCGCCGCCTTCCACGATCAGCGTGCCGCTGGCCTCGCTGCGTTCGATGCCGGCGAGCGCATCAAGAATGGCCTCGTCCGCAGCTTTGCCGGCGATGCGCGCCCACACGATGGTCGGCCCGCCAAGCAGCGATTGCGCCGCCAGCGCATCGGCGAGCCGCGCGCCATCGCGCTTGATCTCGTCTTCGCCAAGCTTGGTGATGGCGTAGGGATCGTCCGACTTGCCGAGCGCATGCGCCGCGAGCCGCTGCGCGGCTTCATGCACAAAGCTCTCGTTCGGACCATAGAGCAGGACAGCCCGCACATCCTTGTCAGGCTTGTCGAGAAAGCGCCGGATGCCAGCGCCAGTGATTTTCACCGCGCCGCGCTCTCGGCCCGCGCTTGCGCCATGCGCAGTGCAAGTTCGGCGCGGAAGCGCTCGGCCATGGTCTCGGCGGCGCGCTCGCGCGCATCGTCCTGCGCCGAGATTTCACCGAACGCGGCCGTGGGGATGTCGTAGTTCACGACCGTCACCACCGAGCCGCGCATTGGCCGCGCACCCGGCGCGGGCGGCGTCATCAGATAGTTGGCAATGAGGCGCAGCTCCGCGCGCGTCGCCGATTCGTCGCGGCGCAGGCCGAGCGGAGTGACCACTTCCGCCAGCGTGATCTCCAGCTGCATCGGCGCCGAGCCGTCGTTCTCGACGGCGAGGATGCGTGTCAGCTCGGTGCGCAGCACATGGCCGGCCTTGCCTTCGATCTCGCCGACCTGCACCGGACCGATGGCGGGCCCGCCGCCGGGCTGGGCGTACATCGGCGAGAAGCCGCATGCGGCCAGAAGCAGAAGCGCCAAGCTGCTGAGCAATACCCGCATCACACCGTCTCCGCCGCGGCGACCGCCGGGCTAGTTTGCCACGATATTCACGATCCTGTCCGGAACGACAATCACCTTGCGGATGGTGACGCCCTCCAGGAACGGCTTCACCGCCGGATGGGCGAGCGCGAGTTCGCGCACGTCCGCTTCAGGGGCGCCGACCGGCGCTTCTACTTCGCCGCGCTTCTTGCCGTTCACCTGGATGGGGAGCGACACCGTCGTGCGCGCCGCCAGTTTGGGGTCGGCCACCGGCCAAGCCGCGGTGGCGACGAACGGGGCAAAGTTCAGCTTCTCCCAGCACTCTTCGGCCAGGTGCGGCATGAACGGGGCGATCAGTTGGCTCAGGATGCGCAGCGCCTCGCCGCGTGCAAACACCTTGCCTTCGTCGTCGCCCTTCAGCTTGGCGATGGCGTTGACCAGCTCATAGCTGCGCGCCACGGCGACATTGAAGCGGAAGTTTTCGATGTCGTCGGTGACGCTCTGCACCGCGCGATGCGCAAGCTGGCGCAACGCCAACGCTTCACCCTCGTTGGCGGCAGCGGGCGCGTCTTCGCCAGGCTTGGGCGCAGGCCGGCCATGCGCTTCGACCAGCGACCACACCCGCTGCACAAAACCCCAGGCGCCTTTGACCCCGCTCGCGGTCCATTCGACGTCGCGCTCGGGCGGGGAATCGGAGAGCACGAACCAGCGCGCAACGTCGGCGCCGAAATCATTCACGAACGCGTCGAGATCGACGACGTTCTTCTTCGACTTCGACATTTTTTCGATCGCGCCGACTTCAACGGTGGCCCCAGTTGTCAGTTCGACGCGCTTGCCGTCCTTGATGTCAGTGTCTTCCGGCAACAGCCAGGCGCCGCTTTGAGACTTGTACGTCTCATGCACGACCATGCCTTGCGTGAACAGGCTGGCGAAGGGCTCGCCGCTCTGCAGGTCGAGCAAGCCGCAATCGCGCATCGCGCGGGTGAAGAAGCGCGCGTAGAGCAGGTGCAGCACCGCGTGCTCGACGCCGCCGACATATTGATCGACCGGCAGCCAATAGTTCGCCAACGCCTTGTCGAATGGCGCGGCCTCGTTGTTCGGGTCGGTGAAGCGGGCGAAGTACCAGCTTGAATCGACGAAGGTGTCGAGCGTGTCGGTCTCGCGCTGCGCATCGCCACCGCAAGAAGGGCACTTCACGTTTCGCCAAGTCGGATGACGGTCGAGCGGATTGCCCGGCTTGTCCTTGTCGAACGTCACATCGTCCGGCAGCGCGACCGGCAGATCCTTTTCCGGCACAGGCACGACGCCGCACTTGGCGCAGTGAATCGCCGGAATCGGGCAGCCCCAATAGCGTTGACGCGAGACGCCCCAATCGCGCAGGCGCCATTGCGTCGTCGCTTCGCCGCGGCCGAGCTTCACCAATTCTTCGATCGCGCGCTTGATCGCATCGCGCGTGGAGAGCCCGTCGAGGAAGCGCGAATTGTAGATCACGCCATCGTCGGTGAAGGCGTCTTTCGTCACCGTGTACGTCGCCGCGTCGGCGCCGGGCGGCAGCACCACCGGCTTGAACGGCAGCTTGTACTTGTTGGCGAAGTCGAGGTCGCGCTGATCGCCGGCGGGCGAGCCGAAGATCGCGCCCGTGCCGTAGGTCGAGAGCACGAAGTTCGCCGCCCACACCGGCAGCTCCCAGCTCTCGTCGAACGGATGCTTCACGCGGATGCCGAGATCGACGCCGAATTTCTCGGCTTTTTCGATGTCCGCTTCGCTGGTGCCCAGGCGCGCGCAATCCTCGATGAACTTGGCGACGTCAGGGCGATGCGCAGCGATCGCTTTGGTCAGCGGATGATCGGGCGCGAGCGCCAGGAAGCTGGCGCCGAACAGCGTGTCCGGGCGCGTGGTGTACACTTCGATCGGATCACGCGCGTGATTGGGTTCGCCCGCGGGCGAGGGCGGCAGGAAGTCGGGCGCATGCGCGATTTCCCACCATACTTTCGCGCCCTGGCTCTTGCCGATCCAGTTCGACTGCATCAGCCGGACTTTGTCCGGCCATTTGTCCAGCTTCTCGATCGCGGCGAGCAGATCGTCGGCGTAGGCGGTGACCTTGAACATCCATTGCTCGAGCTCGCGCGTTTCCACCGGCGCGCCGGAGCGCCAGCCCTTGCCGTCCACCACCTGCTCGTTGGCGAGCACGGTGTTGTCGACCGGGTCCCAATTCACCTTCTGCTTCTTGCGGTAGACGAGGCCCTTCTTCCAGAAAGCCAGGAACATCGCTTGCTGGTGCTTGTAATAGGCGGGGTCGCAGGTCGCGATCTCGCGCGACCAGTCGATCGCAAGGCCAAGCAATTTCAGCTGCTCGCGCATCGCCGCGATGTTGTCGTAGGTCCAACCTTTCGGATGGATGCCGCGCTCCATTGCGGCGTTTTCCGCCGGCAGGCCGAACGCGTCCCAGCCCATCGGGTGCAGCACGTTGTAGCCGTTGGCGCGGCGGAAGCGCGCGATCACATCGCCCATCGTGTAGTTGCGCGAATGGCCGACATGGATGCGTCCCGACGGGTAGGGAAACATCTCGAGCACGTAGGCTTTCTTCTTGCCCTTGGCTTCTTCAGGCGAGAGCGCGCGATCGATCTTGGCGTCGGCCCAGCGGGCGCGCCATTTCGGCTCGACTTCGCGATGATTGTACCTTGACGACATAGCTGCTCACGCCCCTTCCGGAGCGTTGTTAAGACTGCAAACGATCGAACTGTCTAGTTGACGTTGCTAAGCCGCAGCTGACGGGCGCGCGTCAGGATCGCGTTCTCGATCTGGATTTCCGTATCCGGATCGACGGTCGCGTCGGCCCATTGGCCGTTCACTTGCGTCTGGCGGAAGATCGAGACGTTGAGCGCATCGGCGCGCAGGCGCGTGTCGAGGATGTACACAGTCGCCTTGAAGCGCTCGTTCGGCGTCGTCGGCGCGGAGTACCAATCGGTAATGATGACGCCGCCGAACGGGTCGGCCGAAGCTAGCGGCATGAAGTTCAGCGTGTCGAGCGAGGCGCGCCACAGGAACGAGTTCACGCCGATGCCGGCGTCGCCGCCACGCTGGCCGCCGCCGCCAAACAGGGAAACGCCGCTGTCGGCCGTGTCGCTGACGCGCGACTGGCCTTCGGTGCGGGCGTCGTCGCCGCGGAACATGGAACAGGCAGAAAGCGCCAAGGCCGCCACCATGAACAGTGCGCCCTTGAACAGCGTGCGCCCAGCCTGCGTCATTGAATTCCTCCGCCTTTGTCAGCCCCTGGCATCCCCCAGGCGGCGCGAGCGCCCATATACCATGCGGCTCGCCGGGGGCCAGTGGTCCACTGCGAACCCGGCGATGTTGTGGCTGCCACTCGCCCAAGGCGCTTGTCGTTAGGGAACGAGGCGGCAACCGACACGATTTTGACGAAATATTCGGAAGACCTGTGTCTTAGAATTCACAGCCGAACGGGCAAACGTAGTTTATGTTATCGGGCTAGGCTCAGGGGAGCCGAGGGGTAAGTTCGTGTCTAGGGCGTCTGCATGGCTGATCGCGGGGGCTGCCGTCATGGCGACGGCCGGCGTCGCGCATGCGCAGACCCGCACGCCCGTGGCCCCGGCCGTGGATGCTCCGGCGTCCTCCGCCACCCCCTGGTACCAGCGCTTCACAACGTCCAACGGCGTCACCGAGTCGATCACCGGTGAGAGCGAAAACGACCGCGTTCTGCCGCCGGCCTGGACCTTGAACCAGCGTTGGGGCGTGACCCTCGACGTGCGCGAAGCGCAGCGGATCGAGCGCTCGCCGGAAGGCGCCCGGGGCGATCAGACCTCAGTCGGCGCGTTCTACCAATTCACCCCGAATATGCGCGTTGGCGGCGAAGTCTCGCTGGAATCGCAACGCCCGTCGGTGGTCAGCCAGCAGCAGGAAGAAGAATCCCGGGCCGACGTCCGGATCGAATCGGCCTTCCGCTTCTAAGGTCCAGCCAGGGCCTCCACAGCCGCTAATCCAGCAAACCCGCGCCCGCTCAGGCGCGCACCCGTGCGCGCATTGACCCCCCCGAGCGCTATGACCGGGACGCCTGAAACCCTGGCGAGCTGGCTGGCCCGGAACAGCCCAAGCGGGGCCCGTCCAGAGCTGCTGCGGGTGGGGAAGATGGGGGCCAACACGCAGGCGTCCGCTCCGAGCGCGCCCGCCTGAGCCACCCCGGCCGCATCATGGGCGCTGACGGTCATGAGGCCTGGCCCCCGGCTGGCGCTCCCGGCCAGCCGCTGCGGCCAGTGGACCCCCGCGGCCCCAACCGCCGCCGCGAGCGCCGGGTCGGCCCCGATCAGCAGCACCAGGCCCCGCGCCTTGGCGATCCGCGCCAGCCGGCGCGCCGTGACGGTTCGGTTGGTTGCGCCAAAATGGCGGTAGACCACGGCCGTCCCGCGCGGCAGGCGCCGGGCCGCTGCTACCGGATCGGGCGTCCGTTCTGGGTCGGTGAAGAAAAACAGCGCTGGAATGGCCGGCGCCCCGGCTTGCCGGTTGAGGCGCGCGGCCTGCGCCGCTAGTGCCTGGAGCGCCCGCAAATGACCCTCTCCTCAGAAATCGCCGCCGCCCGCGCCTCGATCATCGAGCGCATCGCCAACGCGGCCAAGGCCGCTGGCCGGTCCCCGGATGCGATTGCGCTGGTCGCGGTCTCGAAGCAACAGCCCGATGAGCGTATCGACGCCATGCTGGCGACCGGCCAGCGCCTGTTTGGCGAAAACCGGGTGCAAGAAGCGCAGGTGCGCTGGGCCGAACGCCGCGCGGCCAGCCCCGATCTGCGCCTGCGTTTGATCGGCCCCCTGCAAAGCAACAAAGCCGGCGACGCCGTGCGCCTGTTCGACGCCATCGACAGCCTCGACCGGCCCAAGCTCGCCGCGGCCATCGCCGACGCTGTTCAAAAACAAGGCCGCTGCCCGCAGCTGCTGGTGCAGGTGAACACCGGCGAGGAGCCACAAAAGGCGGGTGTCGCGCCAGCTGACGCCGACGCCTTCATCGCCGCCGTGCAGCGTGAGTATCAGCTTCCGGTTGCGGGCCTGATGTGCATCCCGCCGGCCGATGAGGAACCAGCGATGCATTTTGCCCTGCTGGCGAAGATCGCCGCCCGCAATGGGCTGAGCGAATTGAGCATGGGCATGAGCGACGATTTCGAAACGGCGATCCGTTTCGGCGCCACCCAAGTGCGGGTTGGCTCGGCGCTGTTTGGCGCGCGCGGCTAGGCGAGAGCAATTGCCAAGCCCTTGCAGGACATGGTCAATCGCCAATGGTAGTATGAGCTGATGAGCCGCGAGATTCCGATCCTGATCGTCGACGACGACGCCGAGCTGCGGCAGGCGCTGGTCGAACAATTCGATCTGGAAGACGCGTTCGCGGCGGTGGCTGTCGGCAACGCGGCCGAGGCCTTCGCCGCCGCCGCTGAGCACAAGCCTGCGATCATCGTGCTCGACGTCAGCCTGCCCGACATGGACGGCATCGAAGCGTGCCGCAGATTTCGTGAGCAGGGCGTCAAGGCGCCGATCATCCTGCTTACCGGGTTGGCCCGCGAAGAGCAGGACCAGGTGCAGGGGCTCGACGCCGGCGCCAACGATTACGTGCTGAAGCCGTTCAAGTTCTCGGTGCTGCTGGCGCGCATCCGCGCGCATTTGCGCAGCCACGAAGCCAGCGAAGACGCGGTCTATCGCATCGGCCCGTACGAATTTCGTCCGGCCATGCGGCTGCTGATTGATCCGAGCGCAAAGAAGATTCGCCTCACCGACAAGGAAGCGTCGATCTTGCGTTACCTCTATCGCTCCGGGCAGAAGCCGGTTGGGCGCGATGAGCTGCTGCGCGAAGTGTGGGGCTACAACGCCAACGTCACCACGCACACGCTGGAGACGCACATTTACCGCCTGCGCCAAAAGATCGAGCCGGACGCGCAGAGCCCGAAGCTGCTGATCACAGAAACGGGCGGCTATCGGTTGCAGGTGTAGGCCGCTGACGCACGCTGCGCTGCATGCTAAAGGCGCGCCCGCTTAGGTAGAGGGTCAATCCATGACGATTACGCGTACCATGATGGCGCTGAGCACGCTGGCCGTGCTCGCCGCTTGCAATCAGCCTGCTGGCCAAGCCGCCACGACCAGTGCGCCCGCAGCGACGACGACGGAAGCTGCGCCCGCTCCGGCGGACGCGTCCGGCAAGCCGGCCGAGCCCGCGCAAGGCGGCGGCGACAAGCCCGCAGCGCCAGACGAAGGCGGCGGCAAGCCGGAATAAGCAAAAGGCCCGGAGTGATCCGGGCCTTTCTTATTTAGCGGCGTGGTCGCGCTGCCTAGCTCGCGTCGGCCTTCGCAGTCGCGCGCGGCGCTGCGGGGCCGCGAGCGGCGGCGGCCTTCAGCGCTGGCTTGCCGCTGCGTGCCTCGGCCAACCGCTCAAGCAGCGCGGCGTGCTCACCCCAAAGGCGCTGGGGCAGACGCTCGCCGAACTTTTCGTAGTGCGGCTTCACCAGCGCCGCTTCTTCGTCCCACACGTCGAGATCGACGCCGAGCAGGATGTCGAGCGAAGCGTCATCGATGGAGAGGCCGCTGAGATCGAGCGCGTCCTTGGTGGGCAGCAGGCCGATTGCGGTTTCGCGCGCCTCGGCCTTGTCGTCGAGACGCTCGCTGATCCACTTCAGCACGCGCGCATTGTCGCCAAAGCCCGGCCAAATGTACTTGCCGTCCTGATTTTTGCGGAACCAGTTGACGAAGAAGATCTTCGGCAGCTTGGCGCCCTTGCGCTCGCCGATCTTCAGCCAGTGGGCGAAATAATCGCCCATGTTGTAGCCGCAGAAGGGCAGCATAGCGAACGGATCGCGGCGCAATTCGCCAACCTTGTTCTCGGCCGCGGCGGTGCCTTCGGAGGCGACGTTCGAGGCCAGGAACACGCCGTGTTGCCAATCGAACGCTTCGGTCACCAGCGGCACGGCGGTAGCGCGGCGGCCGCCGAACAGGATCGCATCGATCGGCACGCCCTTGGGGTCTTCCCATTCCGGCGCGATCATCGGGCACTGGCCAGCCGGCACGGCAAAGCGCGCGTTCGGATGCGCGGCGGGGAATTTGGAGTCCGGCAGCCACGCATTGCCCTGCCAATCGGTGAGGCCTGGAGGCGGCGCCTTGGTCATGCCTTCCCACCACACATCGCCGTCCTTCGTCAGCGCGACGTTGGTGAAGATGGTGTTGGCGTGCAGCGTATCGAGTGCGTTCTTGTTGGTCGCCGTGCTGGTGCCGGGCGCGACGCCGAAGAAGCCCGCCTCCGGATTGATCGCGTAGAGGCGGCCATCGTCGCCAAAGCGCATCCAGCAAATGTCGTCGCCGATCGTCTCGGCTTTCCAGCCGGGAATGGCGGGCTGCAGCATGGCGAGGTTGGTCTTGCCGCACGCTGAGGGGAAGGCGGCCGCCATATATTTGTGCTCACCCTGCGGATTGGTGAGCTTGAGGATCAGCATGTGCTCGGCCAGCCAGCCTTCGTCGCGCGCCATCACCGAAGCGATGCGCAGCGCGTAGCACTTCTTGCCGAGCAGCGCGTTGCCGCCGTAGCCGGAGCCGTAGCTCCAGATCTCACGCGTCTCCGGGAAGTGGACGATCCACTTCTCGTCGTTGCAGGGCCACGGCACGTCCTTCTGGCCGGGCGCGAGCGGCGCGCCGAGCGTGTGCACGGCGGGAACGAAGAAGCCGTCTTCGCCCATCTGATCGAGCGCGCCTTTGCCCATGCGCGTCATCACGCGCATCGAGGCGGCGACGTAACCGCTGTCGGTGATCTCGACGCCGAGCGCGCTGATCTTGGAGCCGAGCGGACCCATCGAGAACGGCACGACATACATCGTGCGCCCGCGCATGCAGCCGTCGAACAGGGTGTTAAGCTTGCCGCGCATTTCCGCCGGCGCCAGCCAATTGTTGGTCGGGCCTGCGTCGTCCTTGTCTTGCGAGCAGATGAACGTGCGGCTCTCGACGCGCGCAACGTCCTTGGGGTCGGAGGCGGCGTAGAATGAATTGGGGCGTTTCTTCGGATCGAGGCGCTTCAACGTGCCGGCGGCGACCAGCTCGTTGGTCAGGCGTTCCCATTCTTCATCCGAACCATCGCACCAATGAACGCGGTCCGGCTTGGTCAGCGCGGCGATGCTTTCGACCCAGGCGATCAGGCCCTTGTGGCGCGTCGGTGCGGGGTGCAGGCCGGCGATTTCTGTGTTCACGGAATCCCTCCGAGCGCCCCGGACCGCGGGGCGCGCCTTTGAGCCGTCTAATTGTATTTGCAGGCTCTTAAGTCAAACGCGTTCCCTGGAACAACGTGGCATTCCGCGCCGCGCGCCTGCAAGGCTGATTTGCGCTGGCGGCTGCTTCGCAGGTGCGGCGCCAGCGGCGCCCGCAGACGCCGCTGGCTCAGCTTTTTGTTAACCAGCCTGCGCGGCTTGCCAGTTGGCCATGATGCGGTCGGCGACGGAGAGCGGCACGGCGCCGTTCGCGAGCAACGCATCGTGGAACGATTTCAGGTCGAAGCGGGTTCCGAGCGCCTGCTGCGCGCGTGTGCGGATGCGATTTATCTCTTGGCGGCCAACCATGTAGCTGCAGGCCTGGCCCGGCCAGACACAATAGCGCTCGATCTCGGTCGTGACCGAGCTTTCCTGGTCGCCCGTCGCTTCCACCATCGAGCGGATGGCCTGTTCGCGGCTCCAGCGCTTGGCGTGGATGCCGGTGTCGCAGACCAGGCGCGAGGCGCGGAAGGCGGCCGATTGCAGATAACCGAGCCGGCCGAGGGGATCGTCTGCGTAGACGCCGAGTTCGTCCGCGAGTTGTTCGGCGTAGAGGCCCCAGCCTTCGCTGAAAGCGGAGAAGCCGATCAGCGCGCGGCGGATGAACGGGGTCTCGCCGGTTTCTTGCTGAATCGAGATCTGCCAGTGATGGCCCGGCACGCCCTCATGGTAGTTCAGCGTCGGCAGCGTGAACTTCGGCCATTCGCGCGTGTCGCGCAGATTGATGTAATAGGCGCCCGGGCGTGAACCATCGAGCGCGGCGCGTTGATAATAGCCGCCCGGCGCACCAGCCTCCGTCGTCACCGGCACGCGCCGGATTTCCAGCTGCGCGCGCGCGAGCACGTTGAACGCCTGCGGCATCAGCGAGACGATGTGGCGCGTCTGCGCGTTGAGGTCGGCGAGAATTTGCGCCCGGCCGGCGTCGGTGTTCGGATAGAGCTGATCGGCGCGGCGTGAGAGGTTTTGCACACGCTGCGCAACTGTCCCGCGCCGCATGCCTTGCGCCCGCAGGATCTGGTCCATCTCGCCGTGCAGCTGCGCGATCAAGGCGAGGCCCATTTCATGGATTTCGTCCGGACTCATGTTGGTGGTGGTGCGGCTGCGCAGGGCGGCTGCGTACATCTCCGAGCCGTTCGGCAGGCGCCAAATGCCGGCGTCGTGGGCGGCGAGACGGCGCTGGCGCTGCATTTCTGCGATCTGGCGCTGGTAAGCCGGCATGATCTCGTCGCGCACGATCTGCTCGGCCGTGCTGACATAGCGCGCGCGCTCTGCTTCCGGCACTTCGCTGTCGTCCGGCAGGCGGCGCACCAGCGACTGCACCAGCACCGTTTCCGCAGGCGCGGTGCTGGCGAAGGCGTTGAGCTGGATCAGCGCTTTGTCGATGGCAAAGTCGGGCGCGATCACGCCATTGCCGGCGTCTTCGGCGGCGACGGCGGTTTCTTGGTCAAGAACGCGTGGATATTGCCGCAGCCGTGCCAGATACGCGTCGGCCTCGTCGCGTGTGCGCAGTGGATGCTGCTGATCCATGAAGTCGGGGAAGTCGGTGTAGCTGCCGGTCAGCTGCGTGATCGCGTAGGGCGCGCCCGCGCCGCCGCCGACTTCGTAGCGCGCATTGGCGACGCTGTTTTCAAACGAGGTCTTGACCACGTCGACGGTGACAACATCTGGCGTCGAGAGCTGGGCGCGGTCGAGCGCGTCGAGATCGCGCAGCGCTGCTTCGAGGATGCCGCGGTACCGGCGCGCGCTTTCCTTGGTGCTGTCGCCGAGGCGATCGATGAAGCGCCCGCCAGCGCGCTCTTCCGATATGCCCAGCGCGGTGGCGCGTTCCGGCGATTCACGCAGCATGTCCGTAGAGATGCGGTCGAGCAGGGCGGCGAGGCGCTGCCCCTCGGTTTGCGGTGGCGCTACGGGCACTGCGGCTGGCGGCGCGCTGGTGGCGCAGCCTGTCAGTACGGCGACGGCGGCTGCGCCAGCGCCGAGCATGGCGCGTCTGGAAATCTGCATGATGACCCCCTGGTGACTTGGTGCTTGTTTAGCCGCGTGCGGCTGGGACGCAATCGCGGTTGCGACAGACGTCTCAGAGCTTGAGGCCGGCGACGACGGGGACGTGATCGCTTGGCCGCTCCCAGGAGCGGCACGGCGCATGGATCTGGAACAGATCGCCCTGCGAGTGCGGCGCCAGATCGGCGCTGGCCCAGATATGATCGAGCCTTCGGCCGCGATTATTCTTGGTCCAATCCGGGCTGCGATAGCTCCACCAGGTGAACACCTTTTCCGGATCGGGCTTGTGCAGCCGCGCCAGATCGACAAAGCCGCCCGCCTCGCGCGCCGCGTTGAGCCGCTCCGTTTCCGCTGGCGTATGCGAGACCACATTGAGCAATTGCTTGTGGCTCCAGACATCGAACTCGCCCGGCGCCACGTTGAGATCGCCAACCAACACCATCGGCGCCGAGCCGCGGCGCTTCTTGTAGGCGCTCTTCATGCGGTCGAGCACTGTAAGCTTGTGCGCGAACTTTGGGTTGGCTTCCGGATCAGGCACGTCCGCGCCAGCAGGAACGTAGAGGTTGTGCACCTCGATGCCGGCGACCTTCGCCGCGGCGACGCGTGCTTCGTCTTTCGGGCACAGCGCCGGCGCTTCGATCGGCTCGAGCTTCAGCTTCGAGACGATGGCGACGCCGTGCCAGCCCTTCTGCCCGACCACGTGCATGTGCTTGTAGCCGGCCTGCTTGAACGCCTTCTCCGGGAACTCGCCGTTCCGGCATTTGATCTCTTGCAGGCACAGAACGTCAGGCTTCTCGTCGCCGAGGAAGCGGCAGACCATGTCGATGCGCAGCCGCACCGAGTTGATGTTCCAAGTCGCGATCCGCAGCATCGCTCTCTCTTCAGCCAATGCGCGGCCTTAGCCGGACTCGGCGCTGCTCGGCCAGAGCGGCGCCGCAGACATGAAGAGGCCCGGCGCCTTCGGCTGCCGGGCCTCTCTTAGCGCCTAGGAGGGGCGCATTTCGCCGGCAGGGGAAACCGGCTTACGGCCGCCACGGACTGGCTACGTCAGCGGGGGGGACGACGCACCCAAGGGGATAAGCGGCGACCGTACCGTTGTATCTACGCCACAGGGGCGGAAAAATCAAGGTGCGAAAGCAGAAGGTTCTTGCCAGATTAATCTTCTCTGCGGGTGGCGCTAGCGCCGGCGCGGCGAGGAGACCTGGTCTTCCAGGCGGAACAGGTTGCGGTCGAGGCTGGCCGGCTGGGTTAGGCCCGAAAGGGTGATGCGGGTGCGGGCCCCGGTTGCATCGGTCACGTCCCACGAGCGTAGCTCCGCCTGCGGTCCGAAGAATTGCAGCGTGATCTGCCCGTCCATTTCCCCGGTGCGATCGCGGGCGGTGACCATCAGCCAATCGCCGGAGCGCGAAACGCGGGTGATGCGGGCATTCCGCTCAAGATCGACACGCTCGGCCAGAATGAGGTGCAGCGGCGTCGAGCGCAGGGGCGTGCGCTCGGTCGTGCGCAAGGCGGTGTCGCGCATGGACACGACGCTGCCGTCCGAGACAATCAGCAGCGACGCGGGCGGGTCGTACTGGAAGCGCAGCTTGCCTGGGCGTTGCAGGTAGAACAGCCCCCCGGCCGAGCTGCCGTCGGGCGAGCGCTGGGTGAAGCGGCCCTGCAGGCGCTGCACGCCGTTGAGCGAGGCATTGGCGCGGGTCAGCGCGGCGGCGCGGTCGGCGCCCTCCAGCGCTACGATCTGGGCCGGCGCCTGGGCCAGCGCAGGCGCTGCAACCGCAAACGCGGCCAGGCCGGTGAGGAGTGTGCGTCTCAGCATGGGCGTCATGTGCCCAAACCGCGTGGCGAAAAAAAGGGTTCGCTCCGGCCAGAAGACGCCTTTTTGCTTCAGGCGCCGTTCATTTTCCCGGCGAAGGCGCTTGGCGGACCGGTGCGGCGGCGCTTAATCCTCAAGCGCGAATCGAGAGAGGGGCGGGATGTTTCCAATGGCGGGCGACCAGCTTCCGTCCATCGGCTGGGCGGGCTTTCTCGACTGGCAGTACATGCTGCAGTCGTTCCTGGCTCTGGTGCTCGCCACCGTGCTCGGCGCCGTCATCGCCTTCCACCCGACGACCGCGCGCACCATCGACACGCGCGAAGAAGCCGAGTTGCCGAAGGTGTACATCATGTACGCCCTGGTCGGCGCGGTGATCGGCGAGATCGTCCTGAAGTACGGCATGGTCGTCGGTTTCGTGATCTTCGGCCTTGGCGGGCTGATGCGCTTTCGCACCGACACGGCTTCGACGCGCGACACCAGCCGGCTCATCATCGTTACGCTGGCTGGCCTTATCGCAGGTCTGAACCTGCCGCACTTCGCCGTGATGTCGACGGCGTTTGCCTGGGTGATGATCTACATCTTCGACGGCCACCCGGTGTGCAGCCTCGAAGTGCGGCAAATTCCCGAAGGCCGCGTCAAGCAAGCGGCGGAAGCTTATCGCGGCGTGCTAGCCGAACTCGGCTGCAAGCTGATCAAGGAGAGCAAATCGTTCTCCAAGAACCGCATCGACTACGTCTTCCGCGCGCCGCGCCGCGCGTCGCAAGAGGCGCTGCATCGGGCGCTTTGCGACCGTGTGCCGATGGATGTGCGCGGCGAAATCGAGTGGGAAATCGAGTAGCGCTCAGCTCTCGCTCGCCGCCGCAGCAATCGGGGCAGGCGCGCTGCTTTCCGCGGGCGCTTGGTTCATAACAGGCAGCGCATTGGCGACCGGGTCCGCTGTCCGCCCGCGGAAGGCCTGCGCGCGCGTGCGCGCCTGCTCAGCGTCAAGCGGTGAGACGCGCGTTTGCAGGTCCGCCGCGCGCCGCGCCGCGTCGGCGTCGCCCTGGCGCGCCGCCAGCAGGAACCAGAACAGCGCTTCCGCAGCATTGGCGGTGACGCCGCGTCCTTGCTCGTAGAGGATTCCGAGATTGTATTGGCTGTCGCCGAGGTCGAACTCGGCTGCCTGCCTGAACCAGCGAAACGCCGCCGCTTCGTCGAGGGCAGCGCCTTCGCCGCGCGCATAATAGACGCCAAGGTCGTGCATTGCCCGCACATTGCCCGCCGCGGCCGCGCGTTCGGTCCATTGCCGCGCTTGCGTGAGATTGAGCGGCGCGTGCTCTCCCTCTTCATAAAGCTTCGCGAGATGATATTGCGCCGGCGCGTAGCCTTGCTCAGCCAGGGCTTGCAGATCGGCCAGCGCCGCATCGGGCGCGACATCCAGTTGCGCGACGATGTCGCTGTAGCGTGTGAGCGCCGCTTCCGGTGCGAGGACTTGAGAAGGCGCAGCCGCCGGCGTTGCCGCCGCGGCTTGCGACGGCGCGGGCGCTGCGCCGCCGAGATGGTCCGTGATTTGCCATGCGCCGATCGCCGACAAAGTCACGGCCGCGCTTGCGGCCCACAGCAAGCGGCGCGGCCTTTGCCCAATCGTGCGGGCGCTGGCTTTCAAGTCCGCTTCCGCCTGTGCGGCGGCGCGCGCGCGTTCAATGGCTGGGTCCGTTTCAGGCGGCGCCTGCTGCACGAGTTCGAGCGGCGCTTCATCCGGCTTTGCTTCCGGCTCAGCTGGCAAGGGCGCGTTCTCATTCGCCGCCTCGAGCACGTCGTTTGCCGGCGCGGGCGCTGAAGCCATCGCCTGCGCGGCCATCGCGTACTTGCGTTCGAGGCTTTGATACACTGGCGGCAGAGCTGGCTTGGGCAGCGATGCCTTCAGCGGTTCGCGGCCTGTGATCGCGCTCGCGATAAGGTCAATCGTCGCCGCCGCGCGCGAGTGAGGATCGACATGGGCGAGCATTTGTCCGTCCATCGCCGCAGCGCCAAACAGCGCCGGGTCGAAGGCGAGCGATGCAACTGGATCTGCGCCGAGCGCTTCGGCGAATTCCTTGGCCGGGATTTCCGGACGCTTGGGAACGCCGGTCATCGACAGCACGATCATCGGCGCGCGTTCCGCAGGCCGCGCATCGCGCAGCAAGCGGCACATATTGTCAGCATTGCGCAAACTGGCGAGGTCAGGGCCCGCCACGATCAGCACTTCGTCGGCGCTGGTCAGCGCGTGCTTGACCCAGCCGTTCCAGGCGTGCGGCAGGTCGAGCACGACGTAAGGGCTCGTGCGCCGCACTGTAGAGAGCAGCGCCTCCAGCGTCGTGGCGTCGAGTTCGAAATCCTGTTGCAGCGCCGCGGGTGCGGTGAGCAGCTTGAGATGCGGGTAGGGCTTGGCAATCAGCCGATCGATCGCGTCGTCCATATCTTCGGCGGCGCCGACGATTTTCGCCACGGCCTCTGAAGGCGGCGCATTGAAGCTGAACGCGGCAGCGCCGAAGGCGAGATCGAGATCAACCAGCGCCGCGCCGACGTGCTGGCGCTCGGCGATCGACCAGGCGACATTCTGCGCGATGGTCGAGGCGCCGATGCCGCCGCGTGCGCCGATCACGGCGACGACGCGGGTCTTATCGGCGTTGACAAAGAGCTTGCAGGCGGCGCGCACGAGTTGGTCGGCGCCGATCGGCGGCACGATGTACTCGGCGATGCCGCGGCTGGCGAGTTCGCGCAGCAACGGCACGTCGTTCACGGCGCCGAGCACGATGATCTTGGTTTCCGGCGCCAGGATCGCGGCGAGCCGGTCGAGCCCGGCCAGCATGGCCGCGCCGCGCAAGGTGGTGTCGAGCAGCAGCAGATCGGGGCTCTCTTCGCTGCTGAAGCGCACGATGGCGGCGTCGATGCCGCCGCGATCGACGCTGATCTCAGCGCGCGCGCAGCGATCATCGTGGGCGAAGGCGGCGAACAGGTCGGCGACCTGCGGGCGGTCCCAGCTGGCGTGGATGCGGAGGGCGGGGAGCTTTTGCTCGCGCGGCGCGGCTTCGGCGCGGGCGGGGCCGAGCACCCGGCGGGGCGGCTCGGGATTTTCGTTGGCGGGTTCGAGCAGCAGCTCGGCCGCGCCGGGCGGGGGCGAGAGCACAAGCGGCTCTTCGAACTCCGGCGGATCGAACGGCGGGTCTTCGTCTTCGCTCTCGGGCGCGGCTTCGAGATCGGCTTCGTCCGGGGGATCGAACGGGGGCTCTTCGTCCGCGGGCTTGGGCCGCGCGGCGCCGAGGAAGGCATCGACCATCTCTTCCAGAAAGAGCGGATCGGGCGCCGGCGGCTCGAAGGCTGGCGCTTGTACGAGCGCGTTGTCGTTCGCGATCCCAGGCGTGCGCCTGCGCGCGCGTGTCCGCGCCATCGCTCTTTGAAGTGCCGCCGCTTTCTGCATCCCGTGCGCTACAATGCACGCGAAAGCTTTAGAAACGGGCCAGCAAGTTTCGCTAATCCGCGTTCACCAAGGCTAGCCGGCGAACGCCTTCTCGATCACGTAAGCGGCTGGCGCTGCGTTCGATCCTTCAACAAAGCCCAGCCCTTCGAGCAGTTTCGCTGTGTCTTGGATCATTGGCAGCGAGCCGCAGATCATGGCCCGGTCGGTGGCGGGGGAGAGCGGCTCGATGCCGAGATCGGTGCAGAGTTTGCCGCTGGCGATCAGGTCGGTGATGCGGCCGGTGCGGGCGGCGGCTTCGCGCGTACAGGTGGCGTAGCGCACCACGCGCCCCCACGCCGCCTCGCTCACCAGCGGATCTTCTGCGAGGCCATCGACGATTTCCTGGCTGTAGGCCAGCTCCGCCGCCACCCGCGTCGTGTGCGTGACGATCACCTGCGCGAACTTCTCGTACGTTTCCGGATCACGCAGCAGGCTGGCGAACGGAGCAAAGCCGGTGCCGGTCGAGAACAGGAACAACCGCTTGCCCGGCGTCAGCGCATCGAGCACCAGCGTGCCCGTCGGCTTCTTGCCCACCAGCACTTCATCGCCCGGCTCGATGTGCTGCAGACGCGATGTCAGCGGCCCGTCCGGCGCTTTGATCGAGTAGAATTCGAGCTCTTCGTCCCAGGCCGGCGAGGCGACCGAATAGGCGCGCAGCAGCGGGCCCCCGCCTTCGGTGCGCAGGCCGATCATCACGAACTCGCCGGAGCGGAAGCGGAAGCTCGGCGGGCGCGTGGTGCGGAACTTGAACAGCTTGTCGGTGTAGTGGTGGATCGACAGCACCCGTTCGGAGAACGTGCCTTTTTCCTCGGTGTGGAGCGGCGGCGGCGTGGGCTTCTGCATCGGCGGGGCGGTTCGCTTGGCTGGGCGCGGGCCGAGCGCGCCCCGGAGCAGCACCAGCCGCGGCGGGGCGCGGCGAGGCTTGGCGCGCGCTTGGGAAATACTCATCTCGGCGCCAGCCCTACCGCAGCGCAGCATGAGCGCGCTTGATCGCACGCAAAACCCGCCGCGTCAGAGCCTGACGCGAGCGCGATAGAGGAGGGCGGGCGCGCGTTCAAGCGCCTACGGGATTAGTCTTTCCGCTCGTCGCCCTTGGGGAGCGGCAAGCGGACGGTGCGCTCGAACGCGCGCCCGCTGCGATCGTTGCTTCGCCGGCGCCGTCGCGGGAGGTTTTTCACTCCTGGAGGCGGCTAAGCCGGCCGCGTGCGCCGCTCTCACCGATGAGAGCGCGGACCCGGCGGTTTTTCACCCCGCCGGCGGCGGGCGGATAGCTTCGCCCCACGCTCGACCGCATCCCACACATCTCAAAGGTTCGGTGCACTTCGAAATCCTCCCGGTGTGGGATGAGAGGGAGTGTAAGTGCAGTGCGGGAGGGGGCGGATAGATTTTTTTGGGCTGGGTGGTTTCGTCATCGAACCGCTTGGCAGTGTGGCCGAGCGGACTCATCGCAACTATATCGTCAGGAGAGATGGAGGCCAGGGTGGTGCGAGAAGGCGGCGTAGACCACCATTCTTCAATCGCTGCCGCCCATGATCGTGAGATGCGCCCGTTCTTGCTGCCATATGAGGCCGATCTGAAGGCCGCCGTCATTGATCGCCTGTTTGACAGCGGCGCCATTGACGATGATGCAGTGATTATTTCCGAGATGGTAATCGCTGACTGGACGAGGCGCGCCGATGTTGTGCTCGCGAATGGGTCGCTCGTTGCGTTTGAGATCAAGTCGCCGGCGGACTCTCTCACTCGCCTCGAAGGTCAAATGGAGTCGCTGAATCGGGCCTTCGAGAAGGTGATCTTGGTCGTTGCTCCACGCTTCGAGGAGAAGGCGCTTCAGCTTGCCAGTGGCGGTGTTGGAGTTTGGGTAGTTGGCCGAGACGGTTCGTTGAAGGAGCGGCAACGGGCGCGAAAACGGACCTTGGCCCGCGAAGCTTCAATCCAGCTCATGACTGCCTCGGAACTCAAGCATTTGCTTTTCTGCAACGGGGTTCGGAACGCGCAACGCCTCGCGCGTCATGAGCTGCATGAGCTGGCAATGAGACTGCCAGAGGCGGATCTTGTAAACGCAGCCCGCAATGCAGTGAAGGCACGATACCGCGCAAAGCACCTGGCATTCTTGTCAGACCGCGCCGCGAGAGGAACGCTTTCGGCGGTGTCGGCCTTGCACCGGAAGGGGCGCAATCGGGACACGCGACCCGAAGAGGGCGCTCTTTCGGTGCCAAACTTTGAGATTGAGCACGGTCATCCGCTACTAGTGCACTCGCCGGCTGGGCCTATACTTAGGCGTCGGAACAGCCGTTAGTCTTCGCCATCGTCCTCCGACCACATGTCAAAGTCCCCGATGCGCGTTGCTAGAGCATTCTGTCGTTCGATGTGCATGTTCAAGCGTGCAGCGATCCAGTTTGACGGGGAGCCAAAACCCTGAGGAGCTGAGCCGGATGTTGCCGTCTGCTGAATGATGCCCGCCCCCCAGGCGGTCGTTGCAAACTCTGGCTCCCACTCTGGCAGGGCCGTGATCTGCCGGGCGCAGATAACGTAGCCGCTAGTCATTTTTCCATCGACCTCGGCATCTCTGTGACGTCGATAAATCCAGGCATTGTCTGTGCAGTAGTCGATGCGGGGCACCCACCGACTGACGCTTGGCTCAAAATACTCAGGATAGATTGACGCGTGGTCGCCGTAGATGGCTACGTCGTCGCCGCCAAGCCGATAGTGGAAAGCTCTTTCGACGATTTCGAGGCTCCCTCTCAATTCGCCAAATGCAGTGACCGCTCTTGGGTAGCTCGACGCGAGGATTGCGATCCGCGCGGCCCCGTCAATTGTGCGAAGCGCCGTGATAACTTGGCGAGCCTCGGTTTCGCGCACGTCCATCGCGCCCCGAATGTACCCGAAATCCAGAACGATCAGGAGATTGTTCACGTCGTCCACGGCCGAAAGCGCGGCTTGCAGCGCGCCAAGATCGCGGCCCGGACGGCGGGAGCGAGCGATGACGATGCCATAACTCGCCTCCAGCGCCTGCACTTGTTTGACGAAAGCGCGCTCAAGCGCGCCATCCTGCAACAACGCAACCGGTATCGCATTCTCCGACAGAGCCGCGAACATTCTCCAGCGCGCGTAGTTGTCCGCCGGATCGCAGAGACCTTCCCAACCAGCGCATTGTTGTCCCGGCATGGTATTCAGGTCGAGAAAATATGTCCCAGCAGCAGCTGCGTTGATCGCTTCAAGCACTCGCGCAGGGTCGTCGACGCGACCGAGCTTCCCCAATGAAACTATTGGCCGCAGAGTGGCTTTGGTCTCGGCACGGAGTTCACGGTATCCGCGAAGCTCGGCTTGCCTTGATCGGATCGCAGGCAGGTACGTAATGCCTTCGAGGAGGGCGGAACTGTGCTTCGCCATTACATTGTGCTCTTCGGCTTGCGGGTTCTCTTCGGTGGCTGGGTCGACGGCCGGTCGAGTGGCTCAGCGCGGCGAATTGTGTTCACTGCGCCTAGCGAGGCATCAGAAACGCTCTTCGCTGTCTCAGCCCAGGTCGCCGCTTGATTTCGGGCGTCGAGCAGGTCGGCTTCCAGATCGGAGACGCGTCGCCTCAGCCAAGAGTTGCTAACAAGCAGCGCAAGAAACAACGCCCAGCCTGACCCCATGCCGATTGCAAGCAACACATTCGGCTCTTGCGAGAATATTGCCGCGATGCCGACCACCGCCCCCACACCGCCCACTGCGATGATAGCGGCACCGATCCAAGTCTGCTCCGACAAATCAGGTTTTTTCACGCAATGTCCACTGAACTGACGTGAACAGCATACCCGAGTCTCAGAGCCGTGTCGCTGGAAACCCCTTAATCCTCATCCACCACATCGACCAGAATATCCCGCTTCCCGGCCGCATTGGCTTCCGAGATGATTCCCGCCTTTTCCATCTTTTCGATCAGGGTGGCGGCGCGGTTGTAGCCGATCTGCAGGCGGCGCTGCAGGTAGGAGGTGGAGGCCTTGCGGTCGCGGCGCACGATCTCGACGGCGCGCTCGAACAGATCGTCGCCGCCGCCATCGGCATCGAACAATTCGGGATTGTCTTCGTCGGCGTTCTCGTTCGGCTCGGCGGTGACGTCGGTGCGATATTGCGGCGCGCCTTGCGCCTTCAGCATGTCGACCACGCGCTCGACTTCGGCGTCGGTGACGAACGGGCCGTGCAAGCGGCGGATGCGCCCGCCGCCGGCCATGAACAACAAGTCGCCCTGGCCGAGCAGCTGTTCGGCGCCTTGTTCGCCGAGGATGGTGCGGCTGTCGATCTTGCTGGTGACCTGGTAGGAGATGCGGGTCGGGAAGTTGGCCTTGATGGTGCCGGTGATGACGTCGACGCTGGGGCGCTGCGTCGCCATGATGACGTGGATGCCCGCCGCGCGCGCCATTTGCGCCAGCCGCTGCACCGCCGCTTCGATTTCCTTGCCGGCCGTGATCATCAGATCGGCCATCTCGTCGATGACGACGACGATGTAGGGCATCGGCTCGAGCGGCAGCTCGCGGGTTTCGTAGATCGGCTCGCCTGAAGTGGGATCGAAGCCCGCGTGCACGGTGCGTTCGAGCCGCTCGCCGCGCTCGAGCGCATCGCGGACGCGTTCGTTGTAGCCGGTGATGTTGCGCACGCCGAGCTTGGACATGCGCCGGTAGCGGTCCTCCATCTCGCGCACGGTCCATTTCAGCGCGACGACGGCTTTCTTCGGATCGGTAACGACGGGGTGCAAGAGGTGCGGGATGCCCTCATAGACGCTGAGTTCCAGCATCTTCGGGTCGATCATGATGAAGCGGCACTCATCGGGCGTATGCCGGTAGAGCAGCGACAGGATCATGGCGTTGATGCCGACCGACTTGCCCGAGCCGGTGGTGCCGGCGATCAGCAGGTGCGGCATCTTGGTGAGATCGGCGGCGAAGGGGTCGCCTTCGATGGTCTCGCCCAGCGCCAGCGGCAGATCGCCTTGCGTGCCCGCGAACGAGGCGCTGTTGAGCAGCGTCTGCAGATACACCGTCTCGCGCTTGGCGTTCGGCAGCTCGATGCCGATGGCGTTGCGGCCGGGAATGACAGCCACGCGCGCGGCGGTCGCGCTCATGGAGCGGGCGATGTCGTCGGAAAGGCCGATGACGCGCGAAGATTTCACGCCGGCCGCCGGTTCGAATTCGAACAGCGTCACCACCGGGCCCGGGCGCGCCGACAGCACTTCGCCCTGCACGCCGAAATCGGCCAGCACGCCTTCGAGCTGGCGGCTCATCTGGTGCAGCGTTTGCGCATCGGTTTGCGTCACGCGCTGCTTTGGCGTGGCGAGCAGATCGGTGTCCGGCAGCTCGAATTCGCGGCCGAACGCGGTGGTGGCGTGGTGCTTGGGCGCGCGCTTCTCGGCGCGCGGGGGTGCAGGCGCGCGCTCGCGGCGCTGCTGCTGCGGCGCGGGCGCTTCGTCCGCTTCGCTGCGGCGCGTGGAGGGCATGGCGACAGTGCGCTCGGCCCGCGGCGCGGGCGCGGGGCGCACGCGTTCGGGCTCACGCGTATGCTCGATGCGCGGCGCTTCTTCAGCGCGCGGGCTGCGCTCGGAAACCTGCTTGATCGCGCGCTGCGCGGCGCCTGCGCCAGCGCCGGCTGCGCGTTGCGCCAGTTGCGCTGCGCTCTTGACGTCCTGCGCGCGCACCTGGAACGCCCAGCCGCTGGCGAGCAGGCCGCCCAGCGCGCAGACGATGCCCGTCAGCACCACCGGGAACGGCAGCCCCGGCGCTGACGCGATGCCGGCGATCAGATGCGAAACGCCGTCGCCGATCAGGCCGCCGAAGCCAGCCGCGAGCGGCCAGCCTTCCGGCGTTGGAATGGTGGCGGCGGCGGCGGCGAGCAGGGCAACGCCAAGCGTCGCTGTCAGCACGCGGCGCTTATCGATGCGCGCGACCAATTGCTTGCGCCAAATGCGCAGCGCGCCCGCAGCCAGAAGCGCGCCCATTGCCAGCGGCGCGGCCGCGCCGAGAACTTGGATGGCGAGATCGGCGACGACAGCGCCCGGCCCGCCGAACAGATTATGCGTCGGCCCGTCGGTCGCCGTGTTGAGGCTGGGGTCTTCGGGCGAATAGGTTAACACCGCGCCGAGCCCGTAGAGGCCGACCATCGCCGCGCCGACGGAAAGCGCAGCGCGCTTCAACGCCAGCCGCGCGGCCGTGGAAGTGGCGACGGAGGGGATTCTCCCCTCGGCATGATAGGCGTCGTCGGTCATGAAATGGAGGCGCTCTCGTCCGGCCCGGTACCGCGCCGGACTCTTGGCCCTGCCGGTAAACGAGCCGTGAAGATTCGGATGCGAACAGGGTTACCCGAGCATTCATGTGGCGCGCGCGAAACGCTTATTCATAAAGGTAAAAACAAAGAAGCGCGGCTCCCGGGGGAACCGCGCTCCAGTTTGAGGGAGGAGTGTCCCCTCAGGGGTGATAGGCAGCTTCGCCGTGCACGGCGACGTCGAGGCCCTCGGTCTCGACTTCCTTCGAGACCCGCAACAAGCCAAGCACGCGCAGCACGATCCAGATCGCAGCCGAGCCGACGCCCGACCAGCCGATGGTGACGAGTACGCCTTTGGCCTGCGCCGTCATTTGCGCGACGAGGTCGTAGGCAGCGACCGGGCAGGTGGCGAGCACGGCGCCCGCTTCCGAGCAGTGCACGTAATCGACAACGCCCGCGCCGCCCCAGGCTGGGTTCACAACCAGGCCGGTGCCAAGCGCGCCGACGATGCCGCCAACGCCGTGGATGCCGAACACGTCGAGGCTGTCGTCATAGCCAAGCAGGTTCTTCAGCGCCGAGCAGGCGAACACGCAGATCGGGCTGACGAGGAGGCCGAGGATGATGGCGCCCATCGGGCCGGCGAAGCCCGCGGCCGGCGTCACCGCGACGAGGCCCGCGACGATGCCCGAGCAGAGGCCGAGCAAGCTGGCGCGGCCCTTCGTCAGCCATTCCACCATCACCCAGGAGAAGCCAGCGGCGGCCGGGGCGAGGAAGGTGTTGGCCATCGCCAGCACTGAATAATAGTTGGATTCCAGGTTCGAGCCGGCGTTGAAGCCGAACCAGCCGAACCACAACAGGCCCGTGCCGATCAGCGTCATCATCAGCGAATGCGGCGGGATCGGCTCCTTCTTGTAGCTGGTGCGCTTGCCGAGAACGATGGCGCCGATCAGGGCGGCGATACCGGAATTGATGTGCACAACCGTGCCGCCAGCGAAGTCGAGCGCGCCGAAGCTCCAGATCAGGCCCGAGGCAATCGGATCGTTCGGGTGCGTCGCGACCGCGTCCGGGCCCGGCCACCACCAGACCATGTGCGCCATCGGATAATAGACAAGCAGCGGCCACACGATCGCGAAGATGACGACGCCGATGAACTTCACGCGTTCAGCCAGGCCGCCGAGAACCAGCGCGGCGGTGATGCAGGCGAAGGTCATCTGGAACACGATGAACACGAGTTCGGGGATGTAGACGCCGGTCGAGAAGGTGGCGGCGAGGTTGTCGGAAAGATCCGAGCCGTCGGCGCCGTCGATCAAGAAGAAGCGCGCGGTTCCGCCGATGAAGGTGTCGAGCGATCCCCCTGACGTGAAGGAGAGGCTGTAGCCCACCAACGCGTAGAGGATCATGCCGATCACGGTCACGGTGCCGACCTGCATCAGCACGGAAAGCGCGTTCTTGGTGCGGACCAGACCCGAATAGAACAGGGCCAAGCCCGGGATGATCATCAACAGAACGAGAATGGCCGAGACCATCATCCAGCCGGTGTCGGCCTTGTCGACCGTCGATTCCGGCGCGGTGATTTCCGCGGGTGCTGCTGGCGCCGCTTCTGCGGCGGGCGCTGCCTCAGTGGTTTCGACCGCGACGGCGGGCGCTGCGGCGGTGGTGTCTTGCGCCAACGCCAATTCCGGCGCGAGCGTGCTCAAAGCGAACGCAGCGGCAAGCGCCACCACGCCGGTTCGAAGCGCGCGCCCCAAATTGCGCAGCTTCACTCTGGATAGGTTCATAACCCCGGCTCCCTCTTGGTTTGGAACCGGAATTGGCTGGCCGACTGCGTCTCGGAGCAAGCCAAGCGGCGGCGTTCATTGTGCAGTGCAGCGGCTCTGCACAGAAAAGCGGCGCCGTGCCTCAAGCTTGCGCGGCGGGGCCGCATCGACGGGCGGGGGCCGCCGCGTTAAGTCGTTGGCTATGAGCAATGGCTTTGACGCGGATGTCCTGATTGGCGGCGGCGGCTTGGTAGGGCCGACCTTGGCGCTGGCTTTGGACCAGGCCGGCCTGAAGGTGATCGTCATCGACGCCTCCAAGCCGTCCGAAACGCTGGCGCCCAGTTTCGATGGCCGCGCCTTCGCCATCGCCTTTGCCTCGTACCGGATGTGGCGCGCGCTCGGCCTTGGCGAGATGCTCGACAAGACGGCGCAGCCGATCGAGCAGATCATGGTCACGGATGGGCGCCTGGGCGATGGCGCGCGCCGTGGCGGGCCCTCGCTGCTGCATCTGCACTTTGATCGCACCGAGCTGCACGATCACGACGAGCCGCTTGGGCTGATGCTCGAAGCGCGGCACGTACGCTTGGCGCTCGACGCGGCGATCAAAGCGCGCCCTTCGATCAAGATGGTGCAGCCGATGAGCGTGAACGCACTGACGCGCGATCCGGCGGGCGTGACCATAGCGCTATCGAACGGCAAGAGTTTGCGCGCGCCGCTGCTGGTCGGCGCGGATGGGCGGCGTTCGTTTGTGCGTCAAGCGGTCGGCATCCGCACCATCGGCTGGGATTATCCGGTGACGGCGATCGTCGCGACGATCCGGCACGAGAAACCGCACGACGCCGTCGCGCACGAATATTTTCTGCCAGCCGGGCCGTTTGCGATCCTGCCGTTGAAGGGCGAGCGCTCGAACATCGTCTGGGCCGAGCCGCGCAAGACGGCGGAAGCGATTTTGAAGTTGGAGGAGCGCGACTTCATCGCCGAGCTGCGCCGCCGCTTCGGCGATTTCCTCGGCGAGCTGTCGCTGGAAGGGCCGCGCTTTGGCTATCCGCTGTCGCTGCAATTGGCCGAGCGCATGATCGATGCGCGCGTTGCGCTTGCTGGCGATAGCGCGCACGGCATCCACCCGCTCGCGGGGCAAGGGCTCAATCTTGGCCTCAAGGATGTGGCGGCGCTGGCTGAATGCATCGCCGATGGCATTTCCGTCGGCCTCGATCCGGGCGAGGTGTCGATCCTCGAGCGCTATCAGCGCTGGCGGCGCTTCGACAATGTCACCATGGCGCTGGGCATGGAATTCTTCGACAAGATGTTCTCCAACGACATCGCCCCGCTGCGCGCGGCGCGCACCCTGGGGCTTGCAGCGGTGAACGCTGTCGGTCCGGCGCGGCGTTTCTTCATGAAATACGCTGGCGGCGCGGCGGGCAATTTGCCGAAGCTGCTGCGCGGCGAGAGCTTGGCCGCTTAGGTCGAGACGGTTTCTGCGACCGTGCGCGCAGCGGGCGCTTGCGCGGCGATGTGCGCGGCGAGGCGGCGCGCGAGCGCGACAATGGTGAGCGTTGGGTTGGCTTGCCCGCCGGAGGGAAATACGCTGCCAGCGGCGAGGTAGAGGTTGTCGAGATCGTGCGTGCGGCACTGGATATCGACAACGCCAGTGGCTGCGCTTTCGCTCATGATCGCGCCGCCGAGCTGGTGATAGCCATCGCGCGCGGCGGCTTTGACGCGGGCAAGGCAGTCCGCACGCGGGCCGGCGAAACGCAGACGCCCAGCGCCCGCTGCTTGCAGATCGGCGTCGAGCAGCTCATGCGCGCGCACCACCGCCTCGATCTCTTCGTCCTGCATGCGGAAATCGATCTTGAGCTTCGGCTGGCCGCAGGAATCGAGCGTGTCAGCAAGGCTGATGCGGTTGCTCGCGTGCGGGGGCTGTTCGGCGTGGTAGTCGAGCCGCCAGGCATTGGCGCCGGAGGGCGTCAGCGTCGTCGGGCGCGGATGGCGTCCGGTGATGCGCGCATAGGCGAGCAGGTAGGCGGCATTGAACAAGCCCGCCGCAGCGCCGAAGGGATCGCGCGCCACATTGGCGATGTGCGGCCCGAGCGCGCCTTCGCCGCGGCCAAAGCGCATGAGGCGGGTGGCGAGGAAGCGCGCAGAGGCGGTGGCCGAACCGTGCGCGGAATCGGCGGCCGAGCCATTTTCGAGCCAGAAAGCGATGTTGACGATGCCTTCGCGCGCGATCGTCTCGGCGCGCGGGCGCATGCGGCGGCGGGCGAACACGCCATCGCCAAGCGGGCGCGTCGCGAACGCGGCGATGTCAGTGCGATCAGCAGGTTCGAGCGTAGCGATGGTTCCGGTGAGGTGGCCCATATAGCCTGCGCCAAGCGGGCCGCCTGCGCCGCCGAACAGCGACGGCGCCTCGCGTTGCAGCAGCAGCAAAAGCTTCAGCGTGCCGAGCCCGCCGGCGGTGAGCACGAAGCGCGCTGCGCGCACGCGCTTATCCTCGCCGCCGATGCGCACGTGCGCTGCGCTGATGCGCGCGCCGTCGCGTTCAAGTTTCAGCACGCGCGCGCCGAGCACGATGGCGGGCCCGGCGGCGGCGCGGATGCGGGTGCGCCAGCGGCGCGCCATGTTGAGTTCCGGCCCCCAGCATTCGTCACGCACCGCATCGAACGCGCTGAGCTTGGCGAACGCGCCCGGCGCGGGACTTTCGCTGACGCTCTTGCTGCCAAGGAAGTCCGCCGCCTTGTCGTACCAGGGCAGCAGCTCGTCATATGAGAGCGGCCAGTGGCGGAAGTCGGCGGGGTCGAACGGAATGCTGCGCCCGCCCCACCAGTGCGTCGAGCCGCCGAGCGCGCTGGCGGCGACGATGTCGATCGGGTCGTGGCAATCGGGGTGCGCGATCTCGGCGGCGCGCACGTCGGGCTCGCCGGGGACGGGCTGTTCACCGCCCGCCTCCAGCGACAGCACGCGCAGACCCGCGTCGTGCAGATCGAAGGCGCAGGCCAGCCCCGCGGGGCCCGCGCCGATCACGCAGACATCATAGTCGCTGTCGAGGGCGGAGGCGGGGCAAAGCGGCATGCGCGCAGCTTAGGGATTGGCGTGCCACGGCGCCAACGCGTTCGCGCAAGCGCGCGGGCATTAAGCATGAAGCGCTGGCCTCAAGGGCGCAGCCGAGGCGGAGGGCCTCTCACCCGTGCGGCCGCTCCACCTTGTTTTTGCGCCGAAATGTCCCATTTAGACGTAACGCATACTCGCCCTTGGCGGCGCGAGCGTATCCAGCAAAGGAACATTTCATGGCGCGCACGAAATTCGGCGAGGGCCAGCGCGTATCGATTCTGAGGTCGGGCTCATTGGCAGCCCCATCGGGGTTGTGCCGTATCGTCAGTGCGCTGCCGCTCGAGCGTGGGCCGCAGCAATATCGCGTGCGAAGCGAAGGCGAGACCTTTGACAGGATTGTCGACGAAGCGCGTCTGGAGGCGGTTTCGAATGATTGAGCAACCGCCGCGTCCGATTCCGAAAACCGTCCGCTGCAAGCTGACCGACGAGCATTTGCTGCGCCGGCTGGGCAGCGCGCTGGTGGTGCAGTGGGATGCTCTGCCTGACGCGCTGCAGGATCTCATCATCGATCAAGCGGCCTTGGTCGAGGATCGCGAAGATGGCCCCCATACCGCTATGGACGTCGAGAATTTCGTGCGGAACGCCAAGTTAATGGCGTTGAGCAAGGCGCCAAACGCGTAGCACCGCGGTTCATGGACTTCCCGGCGCAGAGCCCTTATATGCGGGCCATCGATCCTCGTCGCGTCACGCTTTGATCCCTCGCTTGCGCGCCAGGTCTCTGCTGTTTCCCTCGAAAAATCGATGTCTGCCGGGGACAGTCCCCGCGGGCGTTTAGACTAGGAGACGGCAATGGCTGTCGGCACTGTTAAGTTTTTCAACTCCACCAAGGGCTTCGGCTTCATCACGCCGGAAACCGGCGGCAAGGATGTGTTCGTGCACATCTCCGCCGTCGAGCGTTCGGGCCTTCCGGGCCTGCGCGACGGACAACGCGTGAGTTTCGATCTCGAGCGCGACCGCCAAGGCCGTGACAACGCGACCAACCTCAAGGCGGAATAGCCGCCGCGGAGATCGGCGAACGCCCAGACGAGGCTGAGCCGATACATCCGACGTTGTGTTGAATGGACGAAGGGCGCGGAGGGGGAGCTTCCTCCGCGCCCTTCTCTTGTGGGCCGCGCTTCGGGGCTGGCGGGTTCGCCGGGGCTAGGCGACGATTTGCGCGGCTTGATTCAAAGCGGCGAACGCCATCGGCATGAACATCATCGTGGCGACGATCAGGCAGTAGAACTTGGTCATGGCGCTCGCTCCTCAGGTTCGAAGCGGCCTCGCTTCGATGAGGAGAAGATATGCGCGCCCTTAGCGGGGCGCTGTGACGGGAGTCACGCCTCGTCGCGCAGCCAGCGTTGCGCCAGGGTTTCGCGGTAGATGCGCAGGCGCTCGTCTTTGTCGCGGCCGAGATCGTAGAGCAGGTCCCAGGAATAGAGCCCGGTGTCGTGGCCGTCGTCGAAGCTGATGCGCACGGCGTAGCGGCCGACCGGATCGGCGCGCACGACATCGACATTGGCCTTGCCGGTGACGGGCGGCAGCGGGTTGGGGCCGTGGCCCTTGTTCTCGGCGGACGGGCTTTCCACGCGCAGCAGCTCGAACGGAATCTCAAACGCAGCGCCGTCATCGAAGCTGATGCGCAGCGCCTTGGCGGCGCGGTCGAACACCAGATCGGTCGGCCATGGCCGCGTCACAGCTTCAGCGCTCATTCCTCGGGCCCCAATTCGCGCGCTTCATCCACCAGCATGATCGGCACGCCGTCACGCACCGGATAGGCAAGCCGCGCGCTTTCGCTGATCAGTTCCTGCTTTGCGCGATCGTAGCGCAACGGCGTGCGCGTCTGCGGGCAGACCAGCACTTCAAGCAGCTTCGGATCAGGATCGGTCATTGCATCGGCCGCGGCGTGCGATCGTCGGCCGCGTCCCACTCCAGCAGCGCGATCAGCACGCGCTCGCGGTCTTCCAGCGTTTGCGCTTCCAACAGCGCCTGCTTGGCCAGGCCATCGAACGGGCAGACTTGCGCGGCGACATTGATGATCGTCTCCGTCGGCGCCTGCTCGACCGCGTCCCACTCGACGTCGAAGCCGTGCAGCGCGGCGTAGGTCTTGAGTGAGGCGATCAGCGTCTCGCGATCGACGCTGCGGCCGGCCGAAGAGGAAAAATCATCAGCAAAGCGCTCGTAAGAGACGAGCGCCTGGCGATAGGGCGTGCCGGCCTGCAATTCCTGCTCGAACTCGAAGCGGCAAATGCCGGTGAGGGTGACGAGGTAGCGCCCATCGTCGGTTTCGCTGAACGAGGTGATGCGGCCAACGGTGCCGATGTCGGCCAGATCGGGCGCGGCGTCGCCTTCGTGCCCCGCTGCCGGCTGAATCAGACCGATCAGCCGTTCGCCGCCGAGCGCATCGTCGACCATGTTGAGATAGCGCGGCTCGAACACGTTGAGCGCGACCACGCCGCGCGGCAACAGGATCGCGCCCTCCAGCGGAAACAGCGCCAGCGTCTGCGGCAAGTCCGCCGGCTTGCGGAAGCCGAACGCGCTCACGAGAACAGAATCGCCGACAGCTTGCGGCGTCCCTGCTTGGCGACGTCGGACATCGGTCCGGCCGCTTCGAAAATCTTCAACAGCTGCTTGCGCGCCGCTTCCTCGTTCCAGGCGCGGTCCTTGGCGATGATGGTGAGCAGATGCTCGCTGGCTTGCTGCAGATCGCCGCGCGCGGACAGCGCTTCGGCTAGTTCGAAGCGCGCCTCCAGATCGTTGGGGTTGTTCGCCACCTTGAGCGCAAGATCGCCGGTGTCGCCGGCGCTCTCGGCGTTGGCGGCGAGTTCGAGCGCGGCGCGCACGCCGGCGATGTCGGCGTCGTTGGCCTTTTCCGGCGGCGCCATGTCAAGGATCGCGCGCGCCTGTTCGGAATCGCCAGCTTGCAGATAGACGCGGGCGAGGCCGGCGATGGCCTTGGGGTGGGCGGGATCGATCTGCAGCGCCGCCGCATAAGATTGCGCCGCGCCGCCGGCATCGCCGAGCTTCAGGCTTTCGGCGGCGTGTTCCAGCAGCGGCTCGATCTCGTCTTCCATGCTGGCGCCGCCGAGACGCTCGACGAACAGCTTGATCTGGCTTTCCGGAATCGCGCCCATGAAGCCGTCGACAGGGCGGCCTTGGTCGAACGCGTACACAGCCGGGATCGAGCGCACGCCGAGCTGGCCAGCCACGCCCGGATGCTCGTCGATATTGATCTTGACCATCTTCACTTTGCCGCCGGCCTCGCGCACGGCCTTCTCCAGCGCTGGGCCAAGTTGCCGGCAGGGGCCGCACCACGGGGCCCAGAAATCAACGATCACCGGCTGCGCGCGCGACGCTTCGACGACGTCGGCCATGAAGCCCTGGTCGGATCCCTCCATCACCAAATCGCCGGTCGGCGGGGCGGAGCCGTCAATAAAGGTCATGCATGCCTCTTCGAATTCAGGCCTCTACATGGGCCGAAGCCGGGGGCGGTTCAATTCTTGACGGGACCCCTGCGGCGTCGAAGGCGAGCCGGATCGGCTCGCGCCCGAGCGCGCGTACGAAGCGCAGCATGCCGGCTGGGCTGACGGCGGTGGTGGCGTCATTGCGCAGCGGGTGGAAATTGACCGGGTCGTGCGCGAATAGGGCCTCGTCGAGGATCAGGGTGACGGTGCGGCCGGGGTCGTTGATCAGCGCAAACAGGGTCACCGAACCGGGCTCGACGCCAAGGTGCTGTATTAACAGCTCCGCCGAGCCGAAACTGAAGCGCCCCGACACACCAAGCAGTCTCGACACCGCGTTGAGGTCGATCTTGCTGTCGGCGATGGCGCAGAGCAGGTAGAGCGCGCCCTTTTTGTCCTTTAGGAACAAATTCTTGGTGTGACCGCCCGGCATCGAGGCCTTGAGGTCGCGGCCTTCCTCGACGGTGAACACCGGCCGGTGGCGATGGGTCGTGTGGGCGATGCCGAGCCCATCGAAGCGGGCGAACAGCTCTTCTTCCGTGGCGGGCGTCATCACGCCTCCCTTGGCGCGGCCCGGCTCGCGCGTCTAGGACAAAGGCCATGAAACTCACGTGTTATCAGGTCGATCCCCAGCCGGCTGAAATGGTCCCCGGTTCGCCGGACCGCGATTGGATGGATCGCTTCTCGGACCGCCACCCCTATCGCTGCCTGCCGCTGGTGGTGGCCAACACCACCGGCTGGTCGTTGCTCTCGCCGGTCTCCTTCACCGCCACCTGGAATGGCGGCCCGCGCATCGAGGACATCCGCCTCGATCCCGACGACGGCACGCCGAAGGAGCTGATGAACCGCTGGGCGGTGTCGCACTTCTCCGGCGGCGTGCTGACGTTCCACACCGGCTGGCTCTACCGCACCGATCCGGGCTGGGACATCTGGGTCGGCGGGCCGCCGAACCTGATCAAGGACGGCATCCAGCCGCTTGTCGGCGTGGTCGAGACATTCTGGCTGCCGTTCCCGTTCACGATGAACTGGAAGTTCACGCGTCCGGGCATGATTTCGTTCAAGCGCGGCGAGCCGTTCGCGTTCGTGATGCCGGTGCCGCACGCGGCGATCGATGACGTGCAGCCGATCATCAAATCGATCCACGACGATCCCGAGCTCAAGCGCCAGTACGAAGCCTGGGGCGCCAGCCGCACCAACTTCCTCGAGCGCCTCAGCGAGAAGGACGAGGACGCGTTGAAAGACGGCTGGCAGCGCGACTATTTTCGCGGCCGCACGCCCGAAGGCCACGTCGCGCCCGATGGCCATATCAACCGCCGCCGCCTGAAAGCGCCGCGCAAGGCGGAGAAGGGGGAATAGCGTCAGGCCATCGCAGGGCGCAAAGCCGCCTTCCCGCTCCGCATCAACAGCCAAAGTCCAAGCACCGCCGTCCACGGAATGGAGAAGGCGGAATTGATCCGCTGCCAAATGCCGACATTGGAGAGCCGCACCAGTTCGCCGACGCCCATCATGATGGCGAGCAGTACGATCGAGCCGACGAACACGAAGGCGAGGAACGCTTTCAGCGCCCCGCTATCCGGCGCCCGCCAAAGCGCGAGCAGAACAAGCAAGGGCGCGAGCGGTTCGGCAAGCCCGAGCCCGAAGCCGCCATGCCGCTCGTCCGGCATCGGAAAAAGGCCGCCCATCACCAGGCCAACGCCCCACATGGCGAGGACGACAGCCGCAGCGATGGCGAAGCCAGAACGGCCCGTGATCTCACGCAGCGCCAGCACGAGCCCAAGCGCCCCCAACAGCGTGAACACGCCGCTGGCGATGATGCTGTCGTTGAAAAGCCAGGGATAGGGCGCGCCCGCCGCGCCGAGTTCGCTGGCGTAGCGCGTGGCGTGGTCGTAGCCCGGATAGGTGGCCGATCCGGCCAGCAGGCCGAAATAGTAGAGCAGCGGCGCGGCGATCAGGCCGGCCACGAGAAGCTTCTTCATAATGGTCCCTCCGCCCGCAAGGATGCAGAACTCGGGCGGATCGGATGCGCGGCCTCTTGCGCCCGGGCCGCCGCTCTGCGATAGGAGCGCCCCTCAGGCCGGAGCGTCAGCTCAGGCCACCCCACGGATGCGGGCGTAGCTCAGGGGTAGAGCACAACCTTGCCAAGGTTGGGGTCGTGAGTTCGAATCTCATCGCCCGCTCCAATAAATATCAAGCACTTAGCGAGCAAATCGAAGCGACCCAAGAGGGCCGGGGTTGCGCTTGGGGCTGCGCTAAGGACCGCGCGACTGTCAGCAATCTCTGCGCTGGGAACCGGACTCGGAACGAAAGGAGAATCGTCGTAAGGGTTGGCCTTCACCCTAGGAGAGCCCCATGGCCAAGAAGAACAGCGAAGTCACCAGCGCCCGCGCCGCCTCTGCGGCGAGCAAGACGCTCAAGAGTTCCGGCTCCGGCAAGGCGGCGAAAACGGCAGCGGCTTCCGCGCTGACGCAGCGCCCCAACAAGAGGAAATGATGGACAACAATCCCTTCGATGATCTGCCCGACGACCCGGATGACGCCTTCGTGGCGGTGGAGCGCCGCCAGCGCGATCTCTACGAGAAATGCCGCGAGATGGCGGACAACTGTAACCAAGTGAAGGGTGCGCAGCTCGAATACATGACCGCCGTCCACGCGGCGGCGAGCGTCTGCGAAATTCCGACCCTCACCGAATACGAGCTGCGCTGCACCGACGACGACAACTTCGACTACAACTTCCAGCGCTTCTATCTCGCTGCCAACCGGATCGTCCTTGAAATTCAGATGACGCGCGCCAAGCGCACGCGGCGCTATTCGGTGGAATTGGACGCCGACGCAAAGACGCGCATCCACTCGCTGATCGGCAACATCAGGCAGGTGGTTGAAGCGGCATCCGATTTGGAGGAGCGCAAGCGCACCGGGTTGCTGGAGAAGCTCAACGCATTCGCCGCCGAGGTCGATCGCGCGCGTCTGAGGCTCGACATCTGGATGGACACGGTGCTCACGGTGTCGGCCACGGTCGGCAAGGCGGCGAAGAACCTCATGCCGCTGGGACGCTTCGTCTCCGAGATCACCGACATTGTCGCGGTGGCCAAGGAGAAGTTCGAGATGCAGGCGCTTCCGTCCAAGCCGGAGCGGGTGCGCATCACCCATCAGCCCAAGAAGGCGAAGAAGGTCGTCAATGGACAGCGCGAGACCTTCAGCGCCGATCTGGACGACGAAATTCCGTTCTGAACGCGCACGCAGAAAGGTCCCACCGGCGTCAACCGATGGGGCCTAAACTGCGCGGATCACACCGTTGTGCGAACGAACGGGCGGCGCGATGTTCAGCGCCGGCCTAGCGCCATAGACCTTCCGTCGGTGGACGCGATAGCCGCTGCTTTGCAGAGTCTGCATCAGCGTATCGGTCCAGGATTTGCTGAGATATCTCGACAGGCGAGGCCACCGGGCTCGGCCTATGAAAGGCTCGCACATCGGCGCGAGTTAAGTTCCGCCGCCCCATCGGGCGATGCGCGCCGCCGCGCCGTCCAATTCGTCGGTCATCTTCTTGTTGGGATAAAGCGTTCTGAACCAGACCACGCTCGCTGCGTCGGCCAGGCCGCCGTCATCGAGCTTCAGCTTGGTCAGCAGTTTCACGAAAGAGGGCTCTGGATAGACGATCAGCTTGCGCGTGAGTTCGTCCATCATCGAACCAAGCATATGCACCGCAAGCAGCACGTCGTTCTTGTCGAGCGCGCCTTCGGGGTGGCGGCGCAGCACCGAGCGCGCCACGACTTCGAACCAGGTCACGTTCGAGCGCTGCGCCAATTGCGCGAAGGCGGGGACTTCATCGCCGAGTTGGAGGATGCACCGCATCAGCCCGGCATTGTTGCGGCAGATCGCGAACCAGTGCCGGTTCGCTTGCCGGATCGCCGCCATCGCCGAATCCTCGGCGACATGTTCGTGCTGCAGCAGATTGAACTCTTCGGCGAGTTCGGTGAGCACATCGAGCGCGGCGTCGGTCTTGTCCTTGAAGTAGACGTAGAACGAGCCTTCCGCCAACCCGGCTTCGTTGGTGATGTCGGCCACGCGTGCGGCGAGGTAGCCGTTCTTTTCCAGCACCTTGGCCGTGGCCAGGCGAATGCGCAGCCGGGTGCGCTCGCCCTTCTGCTTTGGCGGGTCATCGCGCAATTGGCGAGAAAGGTGGTCGATCAGCGACCATTTGGGGTCGCGGGCGCGGGATCGGGCGGGCGCCTCCGGTTGCGGCCTGGCCGTACTGGGTTGACGTTTCTTTGAAATTGAGGTCATCCTCATAAACCTTGGAGATGGGTTTTTGTCGTGAGCCAGACCGCCGTGTACGATCCGCTAGCTAACCTCGCCCCGGGCGATGAAATTGGAGTGTCGCACTGGGTGGAGATCACGCAGGACATGATAAATCAATTTGGCGCGTCGACGCTGGATCCGGACCCGATGCATATCGACCCCGAATGGTCGCGCATCCATTCCCCCTTCAAAGACACCATCGCGTTCGGTTTTCTCACCACTTCGCTGCTTACGCATCTGCTCTACGGCGCGACGAAGACGCAGAACATCCGTGAGCATACAAAATTTGGGTATCCCCTCAACTATGGCTTCGACAGAATGCGCCTCGTTTCGCCAGTGAGGGTGGGGGCGAAGGTGCGCGGCCGATTCTGGTTGAACGACCGGCGCCAGGTCAAGGGCGGCCGCACCGTCAATTGCCTGCATTGCGTGATGGAGATCGAGGGTGAGGAAAAACCCGCTTTGATCGCCGACTGGCTCTCGATGTGGGTGCCGGCGGAGGCGCAATGACCGCTGCGGCCGAGGCGGCGCCACGCGGCGTCGGAACCGGAGCAGGTTTGCTCTACGCCGCAGGTTCGCTCGGCACGGGCGTGTTTTCGACCGTTCCCACTATCCTGCTGCTCTATTATTGCACCGAGACGCTGGCGATTCCGCCAGCCTGGGCGGCCGCGGCGGTTGCCATCCCGAAAGTCTGGTCGATCCTTTGGGATCCCTTCGTCGGTGCGCTGTCTGACCGGACCTACACCCGCTTTGGCCGCCGCCGTCCCTTTCTGGTGCTTGGCGCGCTCGGCGTATTTGCGGCTTTTATTGCGGTTTTCAGCACGCCGGACTTGGCGCCGTTGAACGCTTTCATCTGGGTGTCGGCAGCCTATTTTGTGCTGGCGACGACGTATTCGTTGTTCGCGGTTCCTTACATCGCCGTCCCCGCCGAACTCGGCCGCACTGAAGCTGAGCGCGGGCGCATGGTCACCATGCGCATCACTGGTGCAATGATCGGCTTGCTCGCCGGCGCGGCGCTGGCGCCCATGCTCGTCGCGCAAGGCGGCGGCGGCCGTGCGGGCTACGGGTTCATGGCCGTCATCATCGCGGCCCTGTGCCTGGCGGCGATGTTTGGGCCGGTTATCATGCTGAAAGGACGGGAGGCCGTGCGCGCGAGCGCGGCGTCGCAGGGGCCCAGCTTGATCCGTCAGCTCAAGACGGCGTTTGCGCACCATCAGTTCCGCCTGCTCGCGTTTTCTTATTTCCTCCAGCTCACGGCGACAGGCGCGATTTCGGCGCTGACGCCGTATGTCGTCACAGGTTTGCTTGGACGCGGCGAAGGCGACATCGGCATCGCCATGGGCGTCATGCTGATCGTCACCATCCTGGCGACGCCTTTATTGGGATGGCTCGGCGGCCGCTTCGGCAACCGGGCCGTGTTGGCGCTGGGCGCGCTCGCCTATGCCGCTGCAAGCGCTGCCTTGGGCGTGTCGCTGCTGCGGGGCGGTGATTGGAACGCCGCGCTGATCGGCTTTGGCCTGATGGGCGCGCCGCTGGCGGCGGTGCAGGTGCTGCCGTTCGTGCTGATGGCGCACCTGGCGCACGCGGAATCACGCGATGGTGCCAGTCTTGAGGGCGTCTTCACCGGCGTATGGACCGCATCGGAGAAGCTCGGCTTGGCGCTTGGCCCCGCCGTTGCGGGGCTGGTGCTGGCGCTGACCCAGGAAAACATCTCGCAGGCTGCGAGTGTGCTTCTGATCGGCGCCTCGCCGATCCTGTTCGTGCTCTCGCTGGCGCCGTTGCTGGGCTTCAAGCGTCCGGCTTGAGAATTACGGCGTCCAGGGCCGCATCGTGATCTCAAGCGTCGATGGCGACCTGCCGCCCGTGCGCAGATCGAACGTTTCCGGCCCTCCGTCCGAGTAGACGTGGAAGACCGAAGCGTCCGCACCCGCGACGGCGATGCGCAAGCGGTGCCCGGCGCGGATCAACGCGGCGGTGGGGAAAAGCGCGAAACGCACTTGCATCATCTCGCCCGGAACCACCGGCATAGCGTCGGCCCGGCGGAAGCTGTGCGGGGCGGGGCCCATGTCGTACGGCAGCGTGCTGGGATCGGCGGGCCGGCGATGGATAGCCCGCAAGAGGCCTTCGGTAAGGTAGGTGACCCGCCCGTCCGGCGCGACATCCTCAAGATAGACGAAGAACGCCGGGTCGGATGTGCGCGTGGCGACCTGGAGATTGATCACCGGCGTGCCAACCACTTCCATGTCCGCGCTCATCGGCGCGCTGTCGAAGACGAGCAGGCGGCGATCGATCGCGGCGCGGTCGGCGTAGGCCGGCGGCGTGCCGATCTGCGTTGACCAGCGCGTCTGATCGCCGGTGCCGACAGTGAGATCGACATTGTGATGCACGCGGCGCTCTCGGCCGGGACGCGCCGCCAGCGTGTTGTCGCTGTTGAGATAGAGCGTGCTGGGGGTGACGCCCGCCGGCGGCCACACCGCGGTCTGGCGATACACGCCAGCGCCCAGCACGTAATAATTGATCACGCGCCCGATCGCCTCGCCTCGCCGTGTGCGTTCGGCGAAATCGCGCATGCGCGCGAATTGCTCATCGACGCTTGGGTGGGGCGCAGATTCCGGCTGTTCGAACGGATCCGCGCTGACCCGGTTGCCGTGGTCGTTGCCCGTGATCCAGACTTCGGCTGGGACTTCTGGCGTGGAGCGGAAGCGTGAAAGTGCAGCCTCGGCGGTGCCGGCGTCGATCCACGAGCCCCAGTACATGACGGGCTTACGCTCACGGCGGATCGCATCAATGTGTTGCGATGGCGCGGATTCGTCGATGCTGTGACCGTTGGCGCCGACATCGTCACGGAACGTCATCGCCAGATAATCGCCCGGCTGCCAACGGCGCCGGTCGCGCAGTGCGGTGCGTACTTGCTCGTAGGAATCGTCGCCGTCGACCGGCTGCAGCAACGGAAACAGCGCGCGGCAATCGTCGACGTTCTGCGCACATTGCAGCGTGCGCCCGTCGCGCTCCCATTGGCCCAGGTCCATGTTGAGCGTGCTGCCGCCCCACATGGTGAGCATGTAGTCGTTGATCACGCCGCCCGGCGCCATCAGGTGGGCGTAGCCGTCGAAATCCACCTCGCGCGGGATGGCGCCGATCAGCGCGGGCGCGGGCCTTGTGGTGGCGAAATCGGAGGTGTCGCCCATGTAGGAGACGCCCGCCGCGATCACCTGGCCGTTGGACCATGGCTGCGCCGCGATATGGGCGATGATCTCGTCCATGTCGCGTTGCTCTTCATCGCCCAGTTCGAGCATGCGCTCGCCGAAGGAGGAGGTCGTGCCTCTGGTGTCGACAACGGCCACGACGTAGCCGTGCGCGCGCCACATCTGGTTTTCGGCGCTGCGCATTTGTCCGGCGCGCCCGTAGCGTGTCTGCACCAAGATCGTCGGCGCCGGCTGCGTTGGCGCGCGCGAGTCCGGAAAGTAAAGACTGAGCGCTAGGCGCACGCCGTCGCGCATGGGCAGATAATAGGAGCGGTCGCTCCAATATTGCGACCGCTCCGGCGCCGCCGGTGCTGGCGGCGCCGGAGCGCTGGATGCGCACGCCGTCAGCGTGATCAGCGCCGCCGTGAGCAGCAGCGCGCGGCGGGAGCGGCCTTGTATCATCTTCACCTCAGTAGCGGACGCGGAGTTCCAGACCATAAGTGCTGGGATCGCCGAGCACGATGAAGCGTTGCCCAACGAGATCCTGCCCGGAGAGATCGAACATCCGCGTCTTGTAGATCTCGTCGGTGATGTTCTCACCCCACAGCGTGAGCCGCCATCCCTGATCGGGGTTCGCCAGCGTGAGGCGCAGGTTCATGAGCTGATACGGGTCCACCCGGCCATCATCGATGTTGTCGAGCGTGAGGAAGGATTCCCCGCGCATGATGTACTCGCCGCTCAGTGACAGCTCGCCCCAAGACGCCACCGGCCAGGTATATTCGGCGTTGAGCGCGGCGGTGTATTCCGGCGCTTGCGGAATGCGCCGTAGCGCCTGTCCGCTCGGCAACGTGCCCTCGTCGAATTCAGCTTCCAGCAGCGAAAGATTGGCGCCGAGCAGCAGGTGATCGGTGGGTGCGGCTTGAACTTCCAGTTCGATGCCTTGGCTGTGGGCCGCGCCCGCATTCAGAATGATCGGGTCGAACACCGGCGTGACCGGATTGTCCTGCGCGATCTGAATGTCGGTCCAATCCATGTAGAAGACCGCGAGATTGGCGATCAGGCGGCGGTCGAACAATTCGCTCTTCAGGCCGAACTCGTAATTGGTGACTGTTTCCGGGCCGAAGGCGATGCCGTTGGCGTCGCCCAGCGCGTCGTTGAAGCCGCCGCTCTTGAAGCCCTGCGAGACCGTCAGATAGGTCAGCACGTCGGGCTGGAGGCGGTAGCGCAGATTTATGCTGGGGGTGAACTGCGTCCACGAATCGTCGCCTTGGATCGCGCCAGAGCCGCCCAGAATCCCCAGCGGATCGCTTTGGACGTAATCGATTTCCTTATCGTCGCGGACATAGCGGCCGCCCAAGGTAATGTCGAAGCGATCGGTGGCGGTCCAGGTCACGCTGCCGAACGCGGCGGCGCTGGTGGTCGTCATTTGCGCATCAGAACCAGCGAGCACGCCGGTCAGGCCGGGATCGCCGAAGAGGTCGGCAAGGTCCGCGCCGATTTCGATGAAGCTCTGGTTGGCGCCGTCCTGCACGTAATAGTAGACGCCGGCGAGCCAGGCGAACGCGCCCGTGTTCCAGTTGAGCCGCAGTTCTTCCGAAGCGCGCCAGATTTCTTCCGGGTCGCCGTCATAAGCGATGCGCAGCGCCGAGCGATCGGTGTCGACGCGGCTGTAATAGTCGTGCGTGCGATAGGAGGTGATGTTGGTGAGGTCGACGCCGCCAATGCGGGTGGAGAACCGTGCAGACAGGCCCCAGGCATCCAGCTGCTCGGTGTTGACATCGTCGGTGTACACGACGCGATCATAAGGATTGGTGTTGCGGTCGAGGCTGTAAGCGTCGAGCAGATTCGGCAGCAGCATCGCATTGTTGTAGCGGAGGGTTTCGAACACCAGCGGTTCTTCATCGACGCCGCGATAATCGGCGTTGAGCTGCAGCGAAGAATGGTCGCCGATGTCGAGATCGAGCGCGGCGCGGATGGAGTATGAGCCGAGCGTGTTGACATCGCGGCCGAGCACGACGTTGTCGGAGGTCCCGTCGCGGCTTGTGAACACCGCCGAGAGCCCTGCGCGGGCGCGATCGCCGAGCGGACCCGAGATCGACGCGCCGATGCGCGAGTAATCGTAATTGCCGTAAGTGGCCTGAGCCGAGGCCTCGAACTCGTCGCTCGGGCGCTGCGTCGTCAGGCTGATGACGCCGCCGACGGTGTTGCGTCCAAACAAGGTGCCCTGCGGCCCGCGCAGCACTTCCACGCGCGCGATGTCATAGAGATCAAGGTTTGCGCCCGCGCCCTGGCCCACGAACACTTCGTCGACGTAATAACCGACGGCGGGGTCCGATCCGGCCGAACCGGAGCTGCCGATGATGCCGCGCAGCGATGTCGGCGACAGCTTCACGTCGCCGAAATTGCCGTACTGCAGGCCCGGCGTGCGGCGCGCGACATCGGCGACGTTATCGATGCCCAGCCGCTCCATGCCGGCGGCGGTGAACGCGGTCACCGAAATGGGGGCGTCTTGCAGCCGCTCTTCCTGGCGGCGTGCGGTGACGATGATTTCCTCGAGCCCGCCCTGGTCTGCGCTTTCCTGCGCATGCGCGGTCTCGACCACCCCAAGCAGGCTGAGCGCTCCCAGCAGAACCATCGATTGGCGCATGTCCCCTCCCTATTATTAAAATTGAGGCCAAGTTCAATTACGCGAACACGGAACCTGGATTTTGTCAATCGGACTTTGCCCCAGCGGCGCGGGCGTGGCGAGGAATGTCTAGCTGCGATGCGCTGGCGCTGCATCTGCTCACCAGGAATCGACGAAACGCGGGCCGCGGTCCTCGTGCGCGCTGCGCCGGGTCGCTTGCAGTCCGCGCAGCACCCAGTGGCGGGTGTCGCGCGGGTCGATGACGGCGTCGATCTCCAGGAACGCAGCGGCATTAGACGCTTTGCCTTTTTCGTACGCCTCGGCCACGAGCCGCTGATAGAGCGCGGCACGCGCCGCCTCGTCCGGCGCGGCTTCCAATTCCTTCTTGAAGCCCAGGCGCACGCCGCCTTCCAGGCCCATGGTGCCGAACTCGCCCGTTGGCCAGGCGACAGTGAAAGCGGGGGCGTGGAAATGACCGGCGGTCATGCCCTGGGCGCCGAGCCCGTAGCCCTTTCGCAAGACGATCGTGAACATCGGCGCGCGCATCTGCGCGCCGATCAGAAAAAGCCGCGAGACCTTACGCACGAGCCCAGTCTTCTCGGCGGCGGGGCCAACCATGAACCCTGGCGTGTCGCAGAGCGAAATCACGGGGAGGTTGAAAGCGTCGCACAATTGCAGAAAACGCGCGGCCTTGTCCGCGCCGTCGGCGTCGATGGCGCCAGCGAGGTGGCTGGGGTCGTTGGCGATCAGGCCGAACGGGTGGCCTTCGATGCGGATCAGCGCGGTGACCATGCCGCGGCCGAAAGCGCCCCGCAGCTCCAAAACGGAATCATCGTCCGCAAGCGTCTCGATGACTTTGCGGATGTCGTACACGCGCATCCTGTTTTCGGGGATGAGGTGGCGTAGCAGACGCTGATCTGTGCAACGCCATTCGCGCAGCGGTCCCTGAAAATATGCGAGGTACTTTTTCGCGGCGGCGACGCCTTCGGCTTCGTCCTTGACCACAAGATCAACAACGCCAGCCGGCGCTTGCGAAGCGGTGGGGCCGACCTCGCCCGGAGGGACAACACCCAGACCCCCGCCTTCAATCATCGCCGGGCCGCCCATGCCGATACTGGAATCCTCGGTGGCGATGACGACATCGCTCAAGCCGACCAGCGCGGCATTACCGGCGAAGCTGTATCCGGCATTGATGGCGATGCGCGGAACGAGCCCGCTTAGCGCCGCGTAGTCGCGGAATGTCGTCATCTCAAGCCAAGTCGGGGCGAGGAGGTCGGTGTCGCCTGGCCGGCCGCCGCCGCCCTCGGTGAAGATGATCGTGGGCAGGCGCCAATCGCGGGCAAGGTGCAGCACGCGATCCTTCTTGCGGTGGTTCATGTACCCCTGGGTGCCTGCGAGCACCGTGAAGTCGTAGGCCATGATGGCGCATTGCGCGGCCTCGGCGCCGAAATGTGCGCCGTTCACGGCGCCCAGGCCGGCGACAAGCCCGTCTGCGGGGGTGGCGCGGCGCAAGTCATCGAGCGAGCGCCGCGTGCGTTGCGCGGCGACGGCGAGCGCACCGTACTCGACGAAGGCGCCGTCGTCACAAAGGTCAGCGATGTTTTCGCGCGCGGTGCGCTTGTTGGCTTTGCGCCGCTTGGCGACCGCCTCAGGCCGGTTCTCGTCAAGACCAAACGCGTGCAGGGCCTGAATTTCGGCCAAATCAGGCCTGATCTGATCGAGATCGATTTCGGCTGCCGTGCGCTTGCTTTCTTCGGGCGCATCGCCGGGAGCGAGGAAGGCGATCACCGCGCCGGCGGTGACGATGTCGCCGGCGCCGGCGTGAACGGCGATGATGCGGCCAGCGCGATCGGCGCTGACGACGTGCTCCATCTTCATGGCTTCGAGCACGACGATCGGATCGCCCGGCGCAACATGATCGCCAACGCTAACGGCGAGATGCACGACTGTGCCTTGCATGGGTGCGCTGACGGCGTCGGCCCCTGGTGGCGCGATCGGTGTTTCCGCCGCGCTGCCGATGGGCGAGGTGGCGCTGGTCTGAACAGGAGCGAGGCCCTGCGCCGTCGCGACGAGTTCGGACCAGTGTTCCTCCACGAAGGCAGTATGCACGTCATAGCTCTCCGCCTCGGGGCGGCCGACAATGCTGCGGACGAAGGCGAGATTGGTCGGAACGCCCTCGATCAAGAATTCCCTCAACGCTTCGCGGGTGCGGGTGAGCGCGCGTGGGTAGTCGCTGTCACGAACGATCAGCTTAGCCAGCAGTGAATCGAAGGCGGGATTGCTTTGCATGCCGGCGCGGGCGGCGGAATCGATCCGCACCCCAGGCCCGCCGGGGGGATGGAACGCGCTGATCCGGCCGCCTGCGGATTGAATGGCACCCGCGGCGCTGACGATCTCGGCGTTGACGCGAATTTGGATGGCGCTGCCGCGCGCGCTGGGCGAGCGCTCGGCGAGCCCCAATTCGGCCAGCGAGCGGCCGCTTGCGATTTCGATCTGGGCCCGAACCAGGTCAACGCCGGTGATTTCCTCGGTGATCGTGTGCTCGACCTGAATGCGCGGATTGGCTTCGATGAAGACAAAACGCGGCGATCGCGAGCCCGCGCCTGAGAGCAGAAATTCGAAAGTGGCGACGCCGCGCAGCCGGGCCGCAGTCGCGAGCTTGAGGGCGGCTTCATGCAGCTTGCGGCGGGTAGCGTCGGTCAGGAATGGCGCGGGCGCGATTTCGACCAACTTTTGGTTGCGCCGCTGCAGCGTGCAGTCTCGCTCGCCGAGGTGAACAGCGCCCTCGCCGTCGCCGACCACTTGAACCTCCACGTGGCGGGCATTGGCGATCATCTCCTCGGCGTAGAGGCGATCATCACCGAACGAGAGCCGCGCTTCGGCGCGGCAGCGCTCGAATGTCTCGTCCATATCGTCAGCGGCGCTGACGAAGCGAATACCCCGCCCGCCGCCGCCTGACAGCGCCTTGACGGCGATTTTGCCGTTCGGCCCCATCGAGGCCAGCAGGGCGCGGGCGTCCTCGGCGCTACAATCGTGCGGCGTGCCGGTGGGGATCGGCACACCGAGATCGCTGGCGAAGCTGCGCGCTTTGGCCTTGTCGCCGAACAGATCGAGGGTCTCAGGTGAGGGCCCGATGAAGATAATGTCAGCGGCGGCGGCGGCGCGCGCGAACGCTGCGTTCTCGCTGAGAAAGCCATAGCCTGGGTGGATCGCCTGTGCGCGCCCGCGCGCCGCGCCGACGATCTGCGCTTGATCGAGGTAAGCGCGCGGCCCGATCCCGCTCAGGGCGAGGGCGTGATCGGCGAGCGCTGCGTGCGGCGCGTTGGCGTCGTCGGCTGAATAGACGGCGAAGGTCTCAACGCCCAATTCGCGCGCCGCGCGGATGACGCGCAGGGCGATCTCGCCTCGATTGGCGATGAGCAAACTCTTTATCTGCATGGTCTCGCCCTTGCGCCGCGCCCGCTTGCCTGCGGCGCGACTTCTCCGACACTCTGAAAAAATGAGGCTGGCGTCAATTCCGCGCTTGCTATATCGGTGCGGCAGTGTCGCAAGGAGGGCCATCGTGAGCGTAGAGCCGCCATTTCTTTTGTGTCTGGGCGATTCCAAGGATCGCCGGCTGGCCAAGACCGCGCGCGGCGTCCTGGATTGGGCCCCGGAGCGCTGCCTTGGACAATTGCGTTGGACCGCTGACGCGCTCGATCTTGGCTTGCCGGACATGAGCGTCGAACAGGCGGTAGCGGCTGGCGCGCGCACGCTCGTCGTCGGCGTGGCGCCAATTGGTGGCCGCTTCGGCGAAGACTGGCGCGCGCAATTGCTCGCCGCTCTCGACGCGGGGCTCGATATCGCGTCGGGCTTGCATCAGCGTTTGAACGCCGACCCGGTGCTGAGCGCCAAGGCGCGGGAACGCGGGTGCCGCATGCATGATCTGCGTGAACCGCCAGCCGATCTGCCGATCGCCAAGGGCGTTGCGCGGTCAGGCCGGCGTGTGCTCACCGTTGGCACCGATTGCGCCGTGGGGAAGAAGTACACAGCGCTTGCGATCTGGCGGGAGCTGCGCGCGCGCGGCGCCGACGCTGATTTCTGCGCCACAGGCCAGACCGGCGTGCTCATCTCCGGGCGTGGCTTTGCCGTCGACGCCGTGATCAGCGATTTCATCGCGGGTGCTGGAGAAGTGCTGGCGCCGGCCGCGGCCGCCGATCACTGGGATGTGGTGGAAGGCCAGGGCTCGCTGTTTCACCCCGCCTATGCCGGGGTGACGCTTGGCTTGCTGCACGGCGCGCAGCCTGAGGCGATTGTCTTGTGCCATGAAATCGGGCGCGACGAGATTTCCTTCTATCCAGGCTTCAAAACGCCGTCTTACGCCGAGGCGATCGCGCGCTATGTCGAAGCGGGACGGCTCACCAGTCCCGCCCTCTATTGCGCGGGGGTCAGCCTCAACACGGTGGACCTGACGCCCGACGCCGCCGCGCGCGAAATCGACCGTGTGCAGCGCATGCTCGACTTGCCTGTGATCGATCCGATTCGTACGGGGGCTGCGGCCATTGTCGACCGCTTGCTCGGTGCGAAATGATCGACGGGCGGCTTGAGCTGCGGGTCGCGCGCGAGACCTGGCCGCTCGCGGCGCCGCTGCGTATCTCTTTCGCTTCGATCGAAGCGGTGGATGTCATTGCCGCTGAACTCCGCGCTGGCGAGCATTTTGGGCGCGGCGAGGGCATCGGCGTGTTCTACCGTGACGACAACGCCGAGTGCGGCGCGGCCGAGTTGCAGCGCGCGGCTGAAGCCTTTTCAGCAGGCGCTGCGTATGCGGAGGTCTTCGCGCAGCTCACGAGCTACGCCGCGCGCAATGCGCTGGATTGCGCAGCGTGGGACCTGAAGTGTAAGCAGGCTGGCCGCTCGATTTGGGAGCTGACCGGCGTGGCGCCGGGGCCGGTCGAAACGTTTTCGACCATCAGCCTGGATTCGCCGCAGAACATGGCGGTTGCGGCGCGCGCGCGCCGCGGCGTGCGTCTGAAACTCAAGGTCGATGCAAGCGATCCGGTCGGGCAGGTCGAAGCAGTGCGGCGCGCGCGTCCCGATGCGATGCTGATCGCCGACGCCAACCAAGCGCTTTCGTTCGCGCAATTGCAGGAGGTCAGCCCGGCGCTCGCGCGTCTGGGCTTGGCGCTGCTGGAACAGCCCTTGCCTGCGGGCGCCGACGACGCGCTCGAAGCGTATCGCAGCGCTGTGCCGCTGGCCGCCGATGAGAGCTGCTTCGATACTGCGGACCTCGATGTCGCGCGGCGGCGCTACGATGTGATCAATGTGAAGCTCGACAAGACCGGCGGGCTGACCGAAGCGCTGCGGCTTGAACGCGAGTCGCGGCGGCGCGGACTGAGGACCATGGTCGGCTGCATGGCCGGCACATCCTTGTCGATGGCGCCGGGCTTTGTCGTAGCGCGCGCCGGCGTTTCGTTTGTCGATCTGGACGGGCCAGTGTTGCTGGCCAAAGACAGATCCGGCGGCGCGACGTATTCGGGAGAAGTCGTCACGCCGCCGGCCAGTTCGTTCTGGGGGTAAGCAGGTTTAGTGCGGCGCGGGCCGATGGAACGGAATCGTGCCGCCGAGCCAGTCCACGGACAGATCGGTCGGCGCCGATCCCTCCGGACCAAACGCGAACACCATCTCGTCATCATGCGCGGCGGCGAAGCGGCGCCCCTCTAGATGCACGAGCGGAATGGCCGGGCCTTCCGCGTTGACGCCGCCCATGCGGAAGGCGATGCCGGTTTCAGTCGGCACGATGCCGACGACGTCGATGCCGACCCGCAGCGCGCCGGAATGATAATCACCGGTGAGCGCCGCGATCTCCGATGCTGGTAGCGGCGTCTCGGACGGCGCTGGCCGCGTGATGCCAAAGAGCATGCGCGCGATCTTCTGTTCGATGCCAACTGGTGTCGGCGCCACGTCGCGCGTGTTGGCGAGAACGACGATCGAGATATCGTCGTCAGGATAGTACGACATGTAGGCGGAGAAACCGTCGATATCGCCAGCATGGGCAATCTTGCGATGACCTTCCCAGTCGCGCATCAGCAGTGCGCCAAGGGTGTATTCGAGCGTCGTGCCGTCGCCCAAGGTCGCGTGCGTATAGAGAATGTCGCGGACGCGATCGCCAAAGGCGTTCTGGCGATGCACTTGGTCAAGGTAGCGCTGAATGTCGCCCACGGTGGAATCGAGCGCGCCGGCCGAGAACGGGATCAGGTCTTCAAGTTCGGGCGCATTCGCGAACCCATTTTCGCCATGCACATAGCCGTGGGCGCGATGGGGGATGATTTGCCGCCAGCCGCCATAATAAGTGTGTTCAAGGCCGAGCGGCGCGAAGATGCGGTCATGCACCACTGTCGCATATTCCTGCCCCGTCACCGACTCGACGATGAGGCCGAGGAGATAGGTGCCTGAATTGGAGTATGAGAAGGCCGTTCCCGGCTCGAACATCAACGGCTCGTTCTCGAAGAACGCGCGCATTTCGGCGCGTGTGAAGGCGCGCCGCGTGGCATGCGGAAAGGCCGGCGCGGCGGTGTAGTTCACGAGGCCGCTGGTGTGGTTCATCAGCGTCCGCACCGGCGCGTTGCGCGCGGGGCCGCGATAGTCAGGAAGATACGTGCTGACCGGCGCATCAAGATTGATACGCCCCTCAACCGCGAGCTGGGCGACCAAGATCGCGGTGAAGGACTTGGTGATCGAGCCAACCTGAAAGACGGTTTCCGGCGTCGCCGCGACCTGGTTTTCCAGATCGGCCAGGCCGAGCCCGCCCTCGTAGATCACCTCTTGGCCGCGACGAACGGAGACAGCGACTCCAGCATAGGGCGCGTTGGTCTGCACATCCGTGAGCAGGGCCCCAATGGCTGCTGTCTCGCTCCGCGCCGGCGCCTGGGCGGCGCAGGCCGCCAGCAGCGGTGCGGCCAGGATGGTGACGGCGAAAATGCTGCGCGCAAAGGCTTTCATACGACGATTTCCCCTCTTCAATCGCAAATACTTGAATATGAGCCCAACGTCAATTATAAGGCGCGATCGTGTCAACGCCATAAAGGCGGCGAAGCGGGGGGAACGGTCATGAGCGCAGCAAATCGGGCGGGAATTCTGGCGGCGGCGAGCGGCATGGCGCTTTTGTGCGTCGTTCCCAGCGCGTACGCGCAAAGCGCCGCGGAAGAAGAGGTGATCGTCACCGCGCAACGCCGCGAGCAGGCCATCACCGACGTGCCCGCTTCGGTCAGCGCCATGGGCGGGGGTGAACTTGCGGCGCGGGGCGTTGACCGGCTCGATGGCATCGCCTCGGTTTTCCCGAACGTTTCCATCAACACCGGGAATGGCCTGCGCACGACCGACATCACGGTGCGCGGCATCAGCTCCGAACCGAACAACCCCGGCATCGATCAGTCCGTCGGCGTCTTCGTCGACGGAGTATATCAGGGCCGCCCAACCACGATTAACACCAGCGTCTATGATCTCGACCGTGTCGAGGTGATCCGCGGTCCGCAGGGCGCGCTGTACGGGCGCAACACGATCGCCGGCGCGATCAACTTCATCACGCAAACGCCCGGCGATGAGACGGCGTTCGATTTTGCCGTGTCCGGCGGGGAGTACGACGCACTGACGCTCTATGCGGGCGCGGACTTGGTGTTCTCGCCGCAAGCGCGGTTGCGCGTTTCGGCTTCCTCACAGGACCGCCAGGGCCTGACGCAGAACAGCTTCACCGGCACCGACATGGACAATGCCGATGAAGTCGGCGGCCGCGTCACCTTCGTGCTCGACGCCGCGCCTGGCATGCAGCTGACGCTGCGCGCCGACGCCGCCACCAACCGCACCAATGCCGGCGCCGTCGAAGTGCTCAACAATGGCGCCTTCACGGGTTCGCCCGTGGCTGACGCCAACCCTGAGGACCGGTCGGTCGCGGTGAATGTCGATTCCCGCCAAGACCGCGACGTTTGGGGCGCTTCGATTCAAGCCGATTGGTCGATCGGCGGCGGCGAGCTGACCTCGCTGACCGCGTATCGCGAGTATCAATGGTGGAACGTTCAGGACAACGATTACACCATCCTCGACATGCTGAGCACGGGCATCGGCGAAAACCAGAGCCAGTTCTCGCAGGAGCTGCGCTACACTTCGCCGACCGGCGGCGTGTTCGACTACATCATCGGCGCTTACTATCTGCACGAGACGCTGGACACCATCGCGCACGCCACGATCGGCCCAGACCTGGTGCCGCCCTATGTCGGCGGCGAGGAGGCGCGCATCAATGCCGACCTCGGTGTCGACAGCTACGCCGTGTTCGGGCAGGGCGTTTATCACTTCAACGACGCCTGGAGCGTGACCGGCGCGCTGCGTTATTCGCACGACGAAAAGGACGTCACCCACAGCGTCCAGGCCGATCCCTTCGAAGTGTTCGGCTCCTCGCAGGCCGCGCGTGACCTGTCGCGCTCGGACGATGAGGTGACGCCCTCTGTCAGCTTGAATTGGGAGCCCGCGCCGTCGACGCTGCTCTATGCTTCGTTCAGCCGCGGCTACAAGTCGGGCGGTTACAACGCCTTCTCGATCTCGCCGTCCGATGACGCCGAATTCGCGCCGGAATTCGTCAATTCCTACGAACTCGGCTACAAGACCAACAGCGCCGACGGCTCGCTCTATTTCGCCAGCTCGATCTTCTGGCTCGACTATTCCGATCTCCAAGTGAACCAATTGCGCAATGTCGGCGGCATTCCGACTTTTACGACGTCGAATGCGGCGTCAGCGGAAGCTTACGGGCTTGAACTGGAAGCGCGCTGGCGTGCGTCCGAAAACTTCTCGGTGAGCGGCGCTTACGCTTACCTCGACGCCAGCTTCAACGATTTCGTCGATGCGACGGCAGGCGGCGCTGATTACACCGGCAACGTTCTACCACAAGCGGCGGAACACAGCGCTTCGATCGCGGCAGACTTCCGTTCGCCGCTCTCCAGCGGGATCGACCTGGTCCTGCACGGCGACGCGACCTATCGCAGCGAGATCTTCTTCAGTCCGAGCAACGACGCCGATTTCAGCCAGGACGGCTACGCCTTGCTGAACGCACGCATCGGCTTCGACTTCGGCGCCTGGAGCCTGATGGCGTGGGGCCGCAACCTCACCGATGAGACCTATGCCCTGTTCCGCAGCGGCGGTGTGATCGATCCGACGCAGCAGATTCAAGCGCTGGGCGCTCCGCGCACCTGGGGTGTTGAACTGCGCGGGCAATTCTAAGCGCCTGATCGCTCCACGCGATGATCAAATCCTTGGCTGGCCTCGGAATCTTGGCCCCCCTCGCTGCGCTGGCGGCGGGGGTGGGGCTGGCCTGGGCGCTCGGCGCGGCCGGCGTGCTGTCGTTCGTCGCCACTGACCGCGCCGATTTTCTCGCCGCCCTGCCGCAACGCGCGTTCACGCAGGTCGACGTGTTCGCGCTCATGGCGATGCCGATGTTCATTCTTGTCGGCGAGCTGATGAATCGCGGCGGCATCACCAGGGTCCTGATCGACTTCTCGACCTTGCTGGTCGGACGTGCGCGCGGCGGCTTGGGGCACGTCAACGTGGCCACGAGCATTTTTCTGTCCGGCATCTCAGGCTCAGCGATGGCCGACGCCGCAGCGCTTTCAACCACGCTCGTGCCAGCGATGCGGGAGCGGGGCTACAAAGCCGACTATGCTGGCGCGCTGACGGCGGCGGCTTCCATGATCGGGCCCGTCATTCCGCCGTCGATTATCATGATCTTTTACGGCGCCATCATGAGCCTCGATGTCGGCGCCTTGTTCGCCGCCGCCATCGTGCCCGGACTTGTGCTGGCCGGCAGTCTGTTCGTGGCTAATGCGGCGTTTGCGCGGGCGCAGAATCATCCGCGGCTGACGGAACGGCCGCCGCTTGTGCCGACCGTGCTTCGCGCGCTGCCGGCGCTGGCGATGCCGGTCGTGATCATGTGCGGCATCGCCTTCGGGCTGACCACGCCGACGGAAGCCGGCGTGATCGCTGTGTTGACGGCGCTCGCGGCCGCCGCGTTTTATCGTCAGCTCAGCCTCGATATGCTCACGCAAGCGATGAAGAGCGCAACGGTGCTGACCGGGGCGATCTTCACCTTGTTCGTGACGGGAGCGCTGATCAACTTCCTTGCCGCTCTGCTCGGCTTGCCGGCGCTGGTGAGCGCATGGGTCGACGGCGTTGGGCTCGATCTCAACGGCTTCATGCTCTTGCTGCTCGGCCTTTTTTTGCTGGCGGGCACCGTCCTCGATACGCAAATCGCGCTGGTGCTGATGGTGCCGATCCTGGCGCCAGCGGCTTACGCGCTGGGCGCCGACCCGATCCATCTCGGCGTGCTGATCTGCCTGACCATCACCTTGGGCCTGATCTCGCCGCCGCTCGGCGGGGTTGTGCTGATCATCTCCTCGACGACGGGCGTGTCCTATTGGCGTCTGATGCACGCGGTGCTGCCGTTCTTCGTGATCGAGATCGTTGTCATCCTGATCCTGGCCTTTGCGCCTGAACTGACGCTCGCCTTGCCGCGCGCGCTTGGGATGCTGTGAGCGTGGACATCAACCGCCGATCCGTTCTAGCGCTGACCGCCGCCGCGCTCGGAGGGTGCGCCGTGCCGCCGCGCGCCGAGGTTATGGCTGCGCTGGCAGGGGCGAAGAACGCCGAACTGAACGGCATTTGGATATGGCTCTCCACTTTCGCCGATACGCTGCAGGCTGGGGGCATGAGCGTCGAGGTCGCGGCCAATTCCGCGCTCGGGGGCGAGTCCGACCGGACCGAGCTCAGCGCGCTTGGCCTCATTCACGTCAATGACGCGAACATTCAGGAAGTGTCGGCCTTTAGCCCGGCCTATGTGGCGCTGGAGCTGCCGTTCCTGATCGACGGCTTCGCGCATTTCGAGCGCTTCGTCGACGCGCCGGAATTTCGCCGCGACGTGAATCGGCAATTGCGGCGGTCGGGCATGGTGTTTGCCGATGCAGCTTTGCTGGGCGGCGCCAGCGGTCTCTTCACCGTGGGGCGCGCGGTGCGTTCGCCCGCAGACCTCCATGGCATGCGCTTGCGCGGCAGCGACGCGCGCAGCCTGGTGTTGATCGAATCGTTTGGCGCCTTGAGCGTACAGGTGGCTTGGGAGGAGGTGCCGCAGGCGCTCCAGACCGGCATCGCTGCGGGCTATCTCAATCCGCCCATCGCTGCACTTCTGTTTGGTCACGCATCGCAGCTCGATTATTTCGTCGACCTGCGGACGACCATCGCGCACCGCGCCATCGTTATGTCGCGCCGCTGGCTGGACGGGCTCAGCGCCGAGCAACGCGCGCTGGTCGAGCGCGGCACGCAAGCGGCGCGCTCAGCCAACCGCGCCTGGGCCGAAGAGCGCCGCCGCCGTGAGCTGAGCGCTCTCACCGATGCGGGCATTGAGGTGGTTTCGCTGAGCGATGAAGCACGCCGCGCCTTCGTCGAGCGCGGTCTGCGCGCTTATACGCGCATGGCGCCGCCTGATGTTGTCGCCACCGCCATCGCCGCCGCCGGGCGAACCCGCCCATGAGCCCACGCTGGTCTTTTGCCGCTGTCGTTCGCGCCGCGAATGCCTTCATCTGGGCGAGCGCCGCCGCGCTGACGGTGGCGATGATCATGCTGATCGTGCTGCAGATCGTCGGCCGCTACATCTTCGAGGAAGCGCCGGCCTGGACCGAGGAAGCGGCGCGGTTTGCGATGGTGTGGGCGGGGCTGCTGGGCGGGGTGGTGGCGTTTCAAACCGACGCCGATCCGGTGTTGACGCCCGTGGGGCGCGACAAGCCGTTTTGGCTGCGCCGCGTGCAGGCGTGGTCGCGTACTTTGTGCGTGGCGATCTTTACTCTTGTCGTTCTCTATTATTCGCCGGGCTTCATTTCGCGCGCGTCTGCGCGCGACTCCGAGGCGCTCGGCTGGAATATGGGCCTTGTCGGCGCCATCGTCCCGATCTACGCCGCGCTTATCCTGCTGCTGGCTGTTATTAAGCTGATCGTGTTCGAGCGCAGCCGTGGCGAAGAGGGTGGCGGCGGCAGCGTGAGCGTCGACCTCTGAGGCGCGGAGACATCATGCGAATCTATATTAGCGCCGACATCGAAGGCATCGCCGGCATCGTCAGCCACGATCAGATCGGCCCAGCAGGCGATAGCTACGAGGCGGGCCGCAAGCTGATGATGGACGAAGTGCTGGCCGCGATCGAAGGCGCGCGAGCGGGCGGCGCCAGCGAGATCGTCGTCAGCGATTCCCACGGCAATGGCCGCAATCTCGATCCGGCGCGGCTGCCAAGCGGCGTGCAACTCGTTTCGGGCTGGCCGCGCCCGCTGCTGATGATGCAAGGCGTGGAGGAGGGCCGTTACGAAGGCTTCTTTCTGATCGGACACCACGCTGGCGTCGGATCGCAAGAGGGCGTGCTTGCGCACACCATCAGCGGGCGTCTCTATCAGGACGTTGTGGTCAACGGCGTTTCCTGGTCGGAGACGGATCTGAATTGCGCGGTCGGCGCGCACTTTGGCGTGCCGCTCCTGTTGGCGACGGGCGATGACGTCTACATCGACCACGTCCGGGCACGCGCGCCATACGCTCAATGCGTCACGACCAAATGGAATCATGGCGCGACCGCGGCGCGCTCGCTGGCGGCGCAAGACGCGCATACAGCGATCCGTGAAGCCGCTCAGCGCGCACTGACACAAAAGCGGCCTGCACTGCAGAAGCCGGACGCGGCGCCATTGAAGGTGGAGCTATCATTGCGCAAACGTCAGGCAGCGGAGCTGATGAGCTATCTGCCGGGCTTCGAGCGCGCCGGGCCACACACGATCGCGTTCGAGGCGCGCGACGTGCTCGAACTGAACAAGATCATCTATTTCGTCAGCGCTTATGATCCCAAGGGCGCTGTGTACTAGGCGCGGCTGAGCTTCTGGGCGGCGCGCGCACGCGCGGCGGCGTCAAGCGAAGCCTCTATGCAATGCACCGACTCGATCGCCAGCGCCTGTTCGAGCGCGTCGCGGATCAGATCTGCATTCGCCGCCTTGAGGCGGATCAGCGATTCCGGCGGCAGCGCGCAGAGTTGCTCCGCCAGCTCCATTGTCCGCCGTTCAAGCGAGCCGCTCGGCACGACTTCGCCGGCAATGCCCATGCGCAGCAAGCCGGCTGCGTCGATGCGGTCGCCGAAGTGCAGAATGCGATTGGCCGCCTCCTGTCCGCAACGGCGTGCAAGCAGCAGCGTCGTGCCGCCGGAGGCGAACAAGCCGTGCGTTGCTTCCGGCGTGAAGAGGACGGCGTCGTCGGCGAAGACGGTGAAGTCGGCGTTCAGGGGCCAGGCCACGCCGCCGCCGACAACATAACCCTGCACCGCGCAGATCACAGTCTGGCGGCCGAGCATGAGCGAACGGGTGATGTTCTGAAGCCGACCGATGAAGTCCTTGGCGAGGTCTTCGTCATATTCCGCTTGCGCGAGCTCGTTCAGATCATCGCCAGCGCAGAACGCTCGGCCGGCGGCGCGCAGAACAAGCACGCGCGCTTGGGCGTCGCCGGCGGCCTCGTCTAGGCGCGCTTGGAAATCGGTCAGCAGGCGGTCGCTGATCGCGTTCAGGCAATCGGGACGGTTGAGCGTGACGATCGCGATGGCGCCCCGGCGCTCTAGCTGGACAGTGGTCATGTCATGACTCTGCGCGGCGCTTTAGCGCCTGTTTGTCGACCTTGCCGATCGGCAGCAGCGGCATATTGGGCTCGATGATGATCCGCTTCGGCACCTTGTAATTGGCCAAGCGCTCCTTGCAGTAGGCGCTTAGCGTTGCGGCGTCGATCTCGCCTTCCGGCGCGATGAAGGCGACGCCGACTTCCTGCCAAACCGGATCGGGCGTGGAGACGACCGCAGCCAGGGCGACATTCGGATGCGATTCAAGCACGCTCTCGATTTCGCGCGGATAGACGTTGTAGCCGCCCGACTTGTACATCTCCTTGAGCCGGCCGACGATACGGTAGTAACCGTCAGCGTTGCGGACGGCGAGATCGCCGGTGCGGAAGTAGCCATCCTCGGTTATCGCGGCCGCAGTGGCATCGGGCCGGCGCCAATAGCCGAGCAGGTTGAATTGCGAGCGCGTCCATACCTCGCCCGGCTCGCCGTCAGCGACGTCCTCGCCTTTATCGTTCACGAGCCGGATCTCGACGCCCGGGAACGCTGTGCCCACCGTGTTGGACAGAATGTCGATGTCGTTCGTCGGCGCCTGGATGGTGATTGCGCTTGTCGTTTCGGTCATGCCGTAATTGGTCGCGAGCTTCGGGCACATGGATGCGAGCCGGACGATCATGTCCCGCGGCATCGCCGCTCCCTCCCAGGCAATGATCTGCACGGCGCTCAAATCGAAGCTGGCGAAGTCGGGGAGTTCGAGTTGCAGCTGAAACACGCTGGGCACGGAGCCCCACATCGTCACGCGCTCCTCGGCCATGAGCGCGAGGCAGCCGCGCGGGTCGAAATGCTCCATGAAGATGATCGCGCCGCCAGCCGCGAAGGTGGGCATGGTGAGATCGATCACGCAGCCGACATGGTTGATCGGGAAGTAGTTCACGGTGCGCAGGGGATCGCATGGCCAAATCTCGTTCTGCTTGAGCGAGAAGGCGATGATGCCCTGATGGTGCAGCAGCGCGCCCTTGGGCGCGCCGGTGGAGCCTGAAGTGTAGACGATGAGGCACGGGTCGCGGCTGTCGACTGCGGTGCGCGCGCGCTCCAGCGCGTCGGCGCTCACAGCGGCGCCCTCGGCGACGAAAGCGCTCAGATAGCAGTCACCGCTGCCAAGCGGATCGCCGTCAAAGGTGATGACCCGCTTGATGCTCTTCGCCTGCGCACACAGCGCCTCGACGTCCTCGGCGTAGGAGCGGCCTTCGACGTCCATGCGCGCGAACAGCAAACTCGGCTCGCTATCGCGCACCACGTGGGCGAGTTCTTCACGGCGGTATTTGGGGTTGAGCCCGATCCAGATCGCGCCGATCGAGGCGGTCGCCAGAAACACCACCGCATACTCGGGATGCGGCGTCTGCAAAGTCGCAACGCGGTCGCCCTTCTTGACGCCGGCGGCCAAGAGCGCGCGCGCCAATGCGTCGACACGACTGTTCAATTGCGCGTAGCTGGTGCGCTTGCCGTCATGCACCATCGCTTCCGCATCCGGCGCCGCGTCGGCCCAATGCTTGACGATGGCGTGGACGTTCCGGGCGGCGGCGATGCGGCTGAGCGGGGTGTCGGGAGGCGTCACAACGGGCTTTCTTCTTTAATATGAGGTTAGCCTCAAATAATGGACAGCGTCAATGCGCGCGCCCTAGAGTGTGGAGAAAGTGCAGGAGCAATCTAATGAACCCTGAACTCCTCCAGCGCCTGCGCGCACAATTTGGCTGGCCCACGGCAGACTCAACACCAGTTGAGAACACGCAGCCAGGATGCGCCGAGCCGCTTACCTTGCTTGGCGCACCAGCGGACTATCGGGCGATCGAAGAAGGGCGGCTTGGCGCCTATGACATCGGCCTTATCGGCGCGCCGATGGATTTGGGCGTCACCAATCGTCCCGGCGCCCGGTTTGGACCGCGCGCTTTGCGGGCGATCGAGCGCGTCGGCCCGTTCCATCACCTGCACAAGATCGAGCCGATGCGCCGCCGGCGCGTTGCCGATCTTGGCGATGCGCCGATGCGATCGCGGTACGATCTCAATCTCTGCCATGCCGATTTGGAGACAACCTTCGCCGCGCTCGCCGCTGCGGGATGCCGGCCGCTGACGGTTGGCGGCGATCACTCGATCACGCTGCCGATCTTAAAGGCGCTGGGCCGCGACGCGCCGCTGGCGCTGATCCATTTCGATGCGCATTGCGACACCGAGGGCCCGATCGACGGCAAGAAGTTTCACCATGGCGGCCCGTTTCGCGAAGCCGTGCTGGCGGGCGTGTTGGATCCGGAGCGGACCATTCAGATTGGCATACGCGGCGCCGCAGAGCCATGCTGGGAGTTTTCGTACGCTTCCGGCATGACGGTGCTGCACATGGAGGATGTCGACGCGCTTGGCGTTGACGGCGTGGTGGCGCGCGCCCGCGCGGTGGTCGGCGACGCGCCGGTTTATGTCAGCTTCGACGTCGACGTTCTCGATCCTAGCGTCACGCCCGGGACCGGCACGCCTGAGGCGGGAGGCTTAAGCGCGCGCCAGGCAATCGCTGCGCTTACAGGCCTAGCCGGGCTCAACGTCATCGGCGGGGACGTGGTGGAAGTCGCCCCCGCCTATGATCCCAGCATCTCAACGGCGCTGACCGCCGCGCAGATGCTGTTCGAGATTCTTTGCCTGATGACGCTCGCGCCGGATCAGCCTGCGAAGGCTTAGTCGGCCAGCAAACCGCGGCGGCGCAGGATTTGGCGAACGCGCGCTTGCGGCATGCCATACACCATCGAATTGCCGCGCCCGTGCATGTCGCGCCCGGCAACGAGTGCGTTGATGATGGCCTCCTCAGTCGCCTGCACGACTCCGTCGAACAGGGGATCGAGCGCTTCGTTGGGGATGCTTTGGAAGCTGAGCGGCGCTTCGCTGCCGACCGGGACCGGATTTGCAGTCGTGAACGCCAGGAAGATGTCGCCTGAACCACTGTCGCCTTGCGCGCCGGTGCGGCCAAGGCCGATCGTTGCGCGCCGGGCAAGCCGCGCCATCTGATTGGGCAACAAGGGCGCATCGGTGGCGATGATGACAATGATCGATCCATCGGTCGATTCACCTGGGGCCGTGGCGCGGCGCGGCTGAAGATCTTGAATTTCGCGTCCGACTGGCGCGCCGGCGATGGTCAGCTGGTCGCGTACGCCCTGGTTAGCCTGCACCAGCACGCCGACCGTGAAGGAGGCGCCTGGCCCGTAGCTGACCACGCGCGAAGCAGTGCCGATGCCGCACTTGAAGTAGAAGCAGACCATGCCCGTGCCGCCGCCGACAGATCCCTCCTGCACGGGGCCGCCGCGCGCGCCCTCCAGGGCCTGCGCGACATCGTCCGGCGTGAGCGCCATGCTCCATGCATCGCCCAGTCCGCCGTCATAAGTCTCGGCGATCACCGGCAGCAATTGCGTGTAGCGGACCATGGGGTCGTTGGATGCGCGCCCGACCCAGCGCTGCACGCCGTCACGCGCGGCGCCCACGCCAGTGGTGCCGGTCAGCACGACTGGCCCGTAAAAGGCGCCGATCTCGTCAATGAGGTGCGAGCCGGTGAGTTCGCCGGTGCCGTTGAAGTCGAAGACCGCGGCGGTGACGCCAGTGGCGATGTTCTGCCGCCCACGCGGAAACACCGCGGTGGCGCCGGTGCGAATGTCCTCGCCGCGGATGATGGTGGCGTGGCCGACTTCCACCCCCGCGACATCGGTGATGGCGTTCAAGGGGCCCGGCTGACCGGAGAACGGCACGCCGATATCGCGCGCGCGGGGCGGCGTCTGCGCGAGGGCGGGCGTGGCCAGGGCGCAAGCCAGGGCAGAGAGCAAGAGCGTGCGAGCGTTCAGCTTCATCGGAGCATTGCCTCCAAGGACAGGGAGTCCTATTGTCGAATAAAGTAAAAATGAGGTCAACTTCATAAATGCGCATTTTTGTGGCCGCGCTGCGCACCGAGACGAATTCGTTCGTTCCGCATGCGACGACCCTGGCGGACTTCCGCACCAGCGCGTACGTCGCCGCTGGCGAGGGGTCGCTGGATGGAGATGCGCATCCTGGCTACGCCGCGCTGCTGGCGTGTGCGCGCGCGGCGGGCGCCGACATCGTCAGAGGCGCGGCGGCTGCGGCCACGCCGGGCGGCGTGGTCGCAGCCGGCGACTACGCCATACTCCGCGATGAAGTGCTTGCCGCCCTTACGGCGGCTGCGCCCGTCGATATCGTGCTGCTCGATCTGCATGGCGCGATGGCGGCGGAAGGGGAGCCCGATTGCGAGGGCGATCTGCTCGCCGCCGCGCGCGCTATCGCCGGCGCCGCCGCCAAGATCGGCGCCTTGCTCGATCCGCACGCGACATTGAGCGAGCGCATGCTCGAAGCCGCCGACATTCTCGTGGCGTACAAGGAATACCCCCACACCGACATCCGCGAGCGGGCGCAAGAATTGTTCGCGCTCACCGTTGCGGCCTGGAAGGGCGCTATCCGGCCGGTATTCGCCGTCACGCCGTTGCGGGCCTTGGGCGGTTTCGCGACGGTGCGATCGCCGATGCGCGACTTCGTACGCAGCATGCAGGACGACGAGAAAGCGGCGGGGGTATTGTCCGTCTCGCTGATCCACGGCTTTCCCTGGGCCGATAGCGCGGACAACGGCGCCAAGATGCTTGTCTACACGGACGGGGACCGTCAGCGCGCGCAGGTCTTTGCCGATGCGGCCGGCGCGCGTTTCACCGCGATCCGGGACCAGGCGGCGCAGACTCACCTCGGCGTTGCCGATTGCATCGCCCGCATTCGCGCCGAGCCGCAGAAGCGGTTCATCGTCGCCGATGCGTGCGATAATCCCGGCGGCGGCGGCGACGGCGATTCAACGCACTTGCTTGCGCCACTGTGGGCGTCGGGGATCGCCAAGATCGGTGCAGCGCTCATCAACGATGCCGCGGCGCTCGAAAGCGCCTTGCAAGCAGGAATAGGCGCTGAACTCACTTTGCCGCTCGGCGGCAAACTCTCGCGCTATTCCGGCGCACCGCTGGTGGTGAGTGGCCGCGTTGCGGGCATCGCCCAATCGGTGTCGCCCCCGCTGGGCGCTGCGCCCGGCGCGCCGATAGGGCCGATCGTGCGCTTCGCCACCGCGTGCGGCGACCTCATCCTCACCGGGCGGCGGCGCGAGGCGCTCTGGCCGGGCCTGTTCACGCAAACAGGCGCGCGGATCGAGGATTACCGCGTCATTGTCGTAAAATCCTCCAATCATTTCCGCGCGGGCTTCGCCAATCGTGGCGACGAAGTGCTGTCCGTCGCTTCGGCGACGGCAATGAATCCCAACCTCGCAGCGTTGCCCTTCAAGCATTTGCCGCGGCCGATGTGGCCGCTGGATGAGATGCCCGGCGCGCATCTTGAAGGAGAGCATCGTGTCTGAGGCATGGCCCATCGGCGCCGCCATCGATCCAACCGCGCTTAGCGCAGATCCCTATGCGGCGTGGGCGCGATTGCGCGCGCACGAACCGGTGTCCTGGGTCGAGCGCTTGGGCATGTATTACGTCACCCGTCACGAAGACGTCGCCGCCATATTGAAGGACCACGAGGCATTCGCCGTCGGCGCCGACGATATGCTGGTCTACGACACCTTCGGCCGGCACATGATGACCACGGACGGTCCCGAGCAGGTGCGCATGCGGCTGGCGTTGCGCGGGCCGTTTGCGCCCAAGAGCGTGCGTGAACGGCTGGAGAGCGGCATCGCCGCGATGGTCGATCGTCTGATCGACAGCTTCGAAGGCGCCGGTTCGGTTGAACTGCGCCATGCGTTCGCATGCCGGTTGCCGGTGCAAGTCATGCTCTCCGTATTCGGTCTGCCGCCGGAGGACGAAGCGCTGCTGCGGCGCTGGTACGACGCGTTCGAGGCGGGCTTGGCCAATTACACTTGGGATCCCGCGGTGAGGGCCCGCGCCAAGGACTATGTCGAGGAGTTCAAAGCGCATATGCGCGCGCGCCTGCAGGCGCCCGGCGCGCTTCCGCCTGCGAGCCTGTTTGCGGCCTTGCTCGAAACACCGCCGGAATCGCGGCTCAGCGAGGAAGAAATCCTCCAGAACGCCTTGATCATTTTCTTCGGCGGCATCTCGACCGTGGAGGCGATCACCCTCAACACGCTCTATGCGCTCGCTCTTCATCCCGATGTGATGGCGCGTGTGCGCGGCGATCGCGAGGCGCTGCCGCGTGCGATCGAAGAGTGCGCGCGCTGGCTGTCGCCGGTGCAGGCGGCGACGCGCGTTGCCACGCGCGATGTCGAAGTGCGCGGCGTGGCGATCAAGCAGGGGAGCTTGATCAATTGCATGCTCGGCAGCGCCAATCGCGACGCGGACGTGTTCGCCGGCGCCGACAGCTTTGACATCGATCGCGATAACATCGCCCGCCATCTCGCCTTCGCGACCGGCCCGCATACGTGCCTGGGATCGAACCTTGCGCGCGCCGAGGTGCGGATCGCGCTCTCGCGCCTGTTCGATCGTCTACCGGAGTGCGAAGTCGACCTGGAGCAGACTGAGCCTCCCCGCGGCTACGAATTCCTGCAACCTTCCGCGTTGGTGCTGCGCTGGCGCGTGTGACGGCCGCGCCCGGCGGCCGCCCAGAATTTCACTGCCCGTTATTGGCGTGGTCCATCGCCTCGCAGACTTTTGCGTCGGCGATCGCCGCAGCGTTGCGGCCTCCGTTGCGAAACGCCCGATCCGCAGCTTGCAGCGCTTCGGCGCACTTGCGCCATCCGAGCCGGTTTGCTTGCCCCATCGCGGCGCTGAACATGTCGAGCGCGTGCTTGTGATCTTCGGCGCTTTGACCGGTGATGCGCACGCGCAAGCGGCGCAGCAGGGCGCCGAGCGGAGGCGGCGCGCCGGCAAGATCTTGGCGGCGGCGGTCGAGCAGGCGGCGTGAAGGCCGCCGACGCCGGTCGGGGCCGAAATACTCGCCGTTATCTACCCATTTGGCGGCCATAGCCGCTCTCGTAGCTCAACTTGGCTAATGGGGCGTTCATGATGCTGTATTTGGCGAGCGCGTGATCACTCGCCGCGCCAGCGCATCAGACCTTCCTGCGCCGCTGACGCCACCAGCACGCCGTCTTCGCGATAGATCGCGCCGCGGTTGAAACCGCGCGCGCCCGACGCGCTCGGGCTGTCCTGCACATAAAGGTGCCAGCGCGAGAAATTGGTGGGCCGATGGAACCAGAGGATGTGGTCGAGGCTCGCGCTCTGCACGCCGGAGATGAACGAGACCCCGTGTGGACGCAAAGCCGTCCCCAGCAATGAATAGTCCGAGGCGTACGCGAGCAGCGCCTGATTGAGCGCGATGTCCTCGCCAAGATCGCCAGCGGCGCGGAACCAAAGCATGTGCTGCGGTTCGGCCTTCTCGGGCGCGCGAATGTTGATCGGATTGATCGCGCGCATCTCGATCGGCCTGTCCCGCACCCAGCGCTTGAGATTGTCCGGGTCGTCTTTCCAGACTTCGGCCCAGCGCTCGTTGTCGTCCTTCAAGCTGAGCGGCGCCGGCGCTTCCGGCATCGGGCTCTGGTGATCGAAGCCATCCTCCGGAACTTGGAACGAGCAGGCCATGTTGAAGATCTGCTCGCCCTTCTGGATCGCGATCACGCGGCGGGTGGCGAAGCTCTTGCCATCGCGCGAGCGCTCGACTTGGTAGAGCACCGGCTGGGCCGGGTCGCCCGGGCGAATAAAATAGCTCTGCAGCGAATGGCAGATGCGATCGTCGACAGTGCGATAGGCGGCTGTCAGCGCCTGCGCCACCACCTGGCCGCCGAAGATGCGGAAGCGCTCTTCCGGCGGGCTGACGCCGCGAAACAGATTCACTTCGATCGGTTCGAGCGCCAGGATTCTGGCCAGTTCGTCCATCACGGACATCGGTGTGCTCGCGGATAGCGTGGGGAAGAAGCGCTTCGATATGGCGGGGGGCGGGCCGGCACAAGGCTGCTTTGCCCTGCGCCGCCGCAAATGTCGCTGAGGGCCGGCGGCGGCGCGCACGCCGCTAGGGAATGAGTGCGCCATCGGCGCTGCACCACGGTTCTCGCCGTCCACGCCAGGGGCGGGCGAGGCCCTCGGCGATCATCTGCTCGCCAAAGTCGCGGCCATCGACGCGGATGAAGGCGATCGTGCGCTGATAACGGTCGCTGCGGCCAGTGCGCGCGATCTCGACCCGGCTGGCTGCCGCGATCAGCACGCGCGCGCGCTGGGTGGCGCGGTCGCCGAGCTGGCGTTCGGCCGCGCAGCGGGCGCGCGGGCCCGTCTCCGGGGTGTCGATATTGACGAGACGGATGCGCTCGCCGGTCGCCTCATCCTCGATCGTGTCGCCATCGATGACCCGCCAGGCGGGACTTGGCTCGGCGGCTTGAACCTGGGCGCCGGCGGAACAACCCGCCAGGAAGGCAAGGGCGAGGAGAGGGTGGCGAGGCATAACTCAAGGTTGTATGTCGCCACCTCAGAGTGCAACTTAGAATATATGCGTGCGTTGAATACAACCCAAGATAGTGCATCTTTGGGTGCAACCCTCTGCTTGGCTTGGAGCGCGCCTTCAGGCGCTGCGGGCGGCGCGTTCTTCTTCAGACTGGCTGAAGCGTTGCTCGAGCACCGCCATGGTGTCGGCGACCTGCTCAAGCGCGCGAATGCTGCGCTGCTCGACCCCAAGCACGCGCTCCTCGATGCGGCGGCGCATCTCTTCGAAGGCGTTGGCGTGCTCGCCGACGGCCTGCTGGGCCGAAAGGCCGTTCTCGATGGCCTCGAAGCGCGCTTCGTTGTCGGTGATGAAGCGAGAGATTTCCGCGCGCAGGCGGTCGAGGCCCTGAGTCTGGCGCGTTTCCATTTCCGCCATGCGCTGCTGCAACGCGTCAAGCGCGTTGGACGGGGCGGCCTCGCCGAGTTCGCCGGCGCGGGCTTCCAGCCGCTGGATCCGTTCTCCGGTCAGCGTCACCGCTTCGGCTTGCTGCGCCGCGAGGCGGCCGAGCATGCGCGCGAGGCCCTGAACTTGGTCGGAGGCGTCCGTAGCCTGACTCTGAGTCGCCGCCAGCCGGCTGCCGAACTCTTCAACTTGCTGCATCAGGCCAGCGTCGAGACGTTGCGATTCAACTTGAACCGACAGCGTCGCCACCTGCGCCCGCAATTCCGTCAGACCTTCTTCCGTCTGCACATTCCCGGCGGCGGCTTCCAGTTTGCCCAGGCGCTGGTCGAAGTCGCGGTCAACCGGGCGTAGCGCGAGGTCGCGTTCGACTTGCGTGATACGGTCGGCAAGGTCGCTCTCGCGCGTCAGCATCGACATTTCGAGCTGCTGCAGCAGGCGCTCGTTTTCTTCGCGCTGGGTCGCGGCGTTGTCTTCCAGCTGCGCCAGCTTGGCGTTCACCGGCCCAAGTGCTGTGCTGACGGCGCCGCTGATGTCTTGCGCCCCCAGCGCAGACTCCACCAGCTTCAGGCGCGCCATCACCCCGCTCTGCAGCTCGCGCGCATCCGTGCTGTTGGCTTCGATTTTGGCCTCAAGCGCAGCGTCGCCCTCGGCGCGGTCGCGGGCCAGCTTTTCGAGCGCCGCCAGCGTGCAGGCTTCGATACGCTCGCCTTCAGCGCGGAGCGCGTGTTCGGCGTCGCTGCTGTCGCGTTCGTGGTTGGCGATGCGTGCGGTGAGCGCCGCGAGGTGGTCGCGCCAGGCGGTCTGCGCCTGATCGAGCTGGCTCTTGAGCCCATTTTCGCTTTGCGACAGCCGCGTTTCCATGGCGAGACGGAGCGATGCGGTTTCCTGCAGCGCCGTCATCGCCGTGCCGTCGACCGCCTTGAGGCGCGCGACGGCGCCGTTGTGGCGCTCGCGCAGATCCTCCATTTCGCGGCTGAGATCGGCATGCACGCTTTCCAGCGCGGCGTGGTTGTCCTGCGTGGCGCGGGCGAACTCGGCGGCGAGCGCGGCGCCCGCTTGGCGCAGCGTTTCGGCGGTCTCTTCAAGCGCGGTTTGGGCGCTGTCCTCGACGTCCGCCATTTCGGCGCGCAATTGCTCGCCGGTGCGGACGACCAGACGCTCATTGTCCTTCAGGCGCGCCGCCAGCGCGTCGAAGCGCTCGTCGGCTTCCTCGAACGCTTCCTGCATGCGCGCCCGCGTGTCGGCGGCGCTCTCATCGAGCCGGTCTTCCAGCGCGGCGCGGACGGCGCGCAATTCCTGCACCAGATGGGCGACGGCGGCATCGGCTTGCTCGGCCGCGGTGTCGGCGGCGGCGCGCACATCTTCAAGTTGCTGGTTGAGGCGGCCGGCGGTCTCGATGGCGAAGGCGCTGAAATCGTCTGCGACCGCGTGCTTCAACCGCTCATAGGCGTCCGCCAACTGGGCGGTGGCGCGGTCGGCGCTGCGGGCGACGGCGTCGACCACGTCAAGCTTCTGTTCAACTTCGCTGAGCTTACCGGCGGTTTCGGCCTTGGCGGTCTCGTGCGCTTCATAAAGCGCGCCCAGGCCCTCGTCGGTATCGCCGGCGCGCTTGCGCAGCGCCGCCAGTTCGCCGCCCAGCGTTTCGAAGGCGTGGCTGACGCCGTCGGCCGTTTCGGAGGCCAACGCTTCGGTTTCATCCAGGCGCGCGGCGAGGCCGAAGACCGAGCTGTCCAGCGCATGCACGGCGCTGTCGAGGCCCCCGACGGCCAGCGAAACCCGCCGCTCCAGCGCCTCAACCCGATGCCGGAACGCGAAATTTTCCGTTGGCTGCGCTGCGGCGCGCGGCTGCGTCTCGATCGCGGGAGCGGGCTCGGCGGCCGCGGCGGCGAAGTGCTCAACGAGAGCACGCTGCAGCAGCACATCGGTCAGATAGTCAGCCACGGGCACGCCCCGGCTCTGGGCTTCCGCCTCGATCCGCTGACGCGTTTCGGCGTCCACGCCGCGCAGCACCCAGGACTTCTCTTGCATCACGGGCCTCTTCCCAGCCTCCTGGAATGAGCCATCGTGCTTAAGGGCGCGTAAAATAGACGCTTTTGGCGCATTAACAGGCGCTGAAGCGGGACGGCGCCCGGTCCGGCGGCGCCGGACGCCTTTCCCCAGACGTTTCGCTGTTCCAAAGAGTCCGCAGCGCCGCAAATCATGTCATTGTGCTGTTTGCGCGGGCGGACAGGGCGCTCGCGACGACACTGACCTTACCGGCGCCCTATTCGCATGTCTGAATGGTAACGGTCGCAGCAGAGCGAGCGTCTCGTGAGCTCGTTGGCGGCGACGGCACGGAGGCACGATGTCAGAGGATATCTTTCGCACCTATGCGCGCTCCTTCGAACAGCGGCGCGAAGCGGAAATGTCGCTGCAAGAATTTCTGTCGCTCTGCCGCGACGATCCGATGGCGTATGCAAGCGCGCACGAGCGGCTGCTGGCGGCGATTGGCGAGCCGCGCATGGTCGACACCTCAAAGGATGCACGGCTCGGCCGCATCTTCATGAACCGCACGGTGCGGTTCTATCCCGCGTTCGCCGAGTTCTTCGGCATGGAAGAGACGATCGAGCGTATCGTCGCTTTCTTCCGTCACGCCGCGCAGGGTTTGGAAGAGCGCAAGCAGATCATCTACCTGCTCGGTCCGGTCGGCGGCGGCAAATCTTCGCTGGCCGAGCGTCTCAAGGCGCTGATGGAAGAGCAGCCGATCTACGTGCTGAAGGCGGGCGATCAGATGTCGCCGGTGTTCGAGCATCCGCTCGGCCTGTTCGATCCCGAGGTGTGGGGCGCGCGGCTGGAAGAGGAATATGGCATCCCGACCCGGCGCCTGAGCGGGCTGATGAGCCCATGGTGCGTCAAGCGGCTCGATGAATTTGGCGGCGACATCACCAAGTTCCGCGTCGCCAAGCTGATGCCCTCGCGCCTGCGTCAGATCGCGGTGGCCAAGACCGAGCCGGGCGATGACAACAACCAGGACGTCTCTTCGCTGGTCGGCAAGGTCGACATCCGCAAGCTGGAAATGCACGCGCAGAACGATCCGGATGCGTATTCCTATTCCGGCGGCCTCAACCGCGCCAACCAGGGCATCCTCGAATTCGTCGAGATGTTCAAAGCGCCGATCAAGATGCTGCACCCGTTGCTGACGGCTACGCAGGAAGGCAATTACGTCGGCACGGAGAATATCGGCGCCATCCCGTATCAGGGCATCATCATGGCGCACTCGAACGAGGCCGAGTGGCAGACCTTCAAGAACAACAAGAACAACGAGGCCTTCATCGACCGCATCTACGTGATCAAGGTGCCGTACTGCCTGCGCGTGGACGAAGAGAAGAAGATTTATGAGAAGCTGATCCGCGGCTCCGAGCTGGCCGAGGCGCCGTGCGCGCCGGCGACCTTGGAAATGCTGGCGCGTTTCTCGGTGCTCTCGCGGCTCAAGGAGCACGAGAACTCCAACCTGTTTGCAAAGATGCGGGTCTATAATGGCGAGAGCCTCAAGGAGGTCGATCCCAAGGCGCGCACGCTGCAGGAGTACAAGGACGCCGCCGGTGTCGATGAGGGCATGGACGGCATCTCGACGCGCTTTGCGTTCAAGGTGCTCGCCGCCACCTTCAATCACGACACCCAGGAGGTCGCCGCCGATCCGGTGCACCTGATGTATGTGCTCGAACAAGCGATCCGCCGCGAGCAATTCCCGCAGGAAGCCGAAGGCAAGCTGCTGGAATTCATCAAGGCCGAGCTGGCGCCGCGCTACGCCGAGTTCATCGGCAACGAGATTCAGAAGGCGTATCTCGAAAGCTATCACGATTACGGTCAGAACCTGTTCGACCGCTATGTCGATTACGCCGACGCATGGATCGAAGACATCGACTTCAAGGATCCCGACACCGGCCAGCTGCTCAATCGCGAACTGCTGAACCAGGAACTGTCGAAGATCGAAAAGCCCGCCGGCATCGCCAACCCGAAGGATTTCCGCAACGAGGTGGTGAAGTTCACGCTGCGCGCACGCGCGAGCCATGGCGGCAAGAACCCATCCTGGACCTCTTACGAGAAGATCCGCGAAGTGATCGAGCGGCGCATGTTCTCCCAAGTGGAGGATCTGCTGCCGGTGATCAGCTTCGGTTCGAAGAAGGACACCGAGTCCGAGAAGAAGCACGAGGAATTCGTGCTGCGGATGACCGAGCGCGGCTACACCGAGCGTCAGGTTCGCCGTCTGGTCGAATGGTACATGCGGGTGAAGCAAGCGGGGTAGGAACGGGCGTCCATGCACATCATTGACCGGCGCCTGAATCCGGGAGGCAAGAGCTTCGCCAACCGCCAACGCTTCTTGCGCCGCGCGCGCGCGCAAGTGCGCAAAGCGGTGCGCGAAGCCTCAAGCCAGCGTTCGATCAAGGACGCAGGCAAGGGTGGCGAGATTTCGATCCCCGCGGGGGGCGTGCACGAGCCGGTGCTGCGCCGCTCATCGCAAGGCGGCGTTCGCGATTACGTGCTGCCCGGCAACAAGAAATATATCGAAGGCGACGGCATCCCGCGCCCCGACCAGCAGGGCGGACAAGGCTCCCGCGCGAGCGACAGCGGCGAGGGCGAAGACGAGTTTCGCTTCGCACTCTCTGACGAGGAATATCTCGACCTTTATCTTGAAGACCTCGAACTGCCCGATCTCGCCAAGCGCCAAGTGGCCGGGGCGACTTCGTTTCAATGGCGCCAAGCCGGCTATTCGGTGTCGGGCCCGCCCTCGCGCATCTCGGTGCCGCGCACGCTGCGCCACTCGATGTCGCGCCGCATTGCGCTGAAGCGGCCGAAGGCGGAAGAGATCGCCGCGCTGCGCGACGAGATCGAGAAGCTGGAGCGCGAAGGCGGCCATTTCGAAGAGCTGCAGAAGCTGCGCGCCGAGTTGGAGCTGCGGCTGACGCGCTCCAAGCGCATCCCGTACATCGATCCGGTCGACGTGCGTTACCGGCGCCTTGAGGCCAATCCAAAGCCGATCGCCAAAGCGGTGATGTTCTGCCTGATGGACGTCTCCGGCTCGATGAACGAGCACATGAAGGATCTGGCCAAGCGCTTCTATTCGCTGCTCTATCTGTTCCTTACCCGCCGCTACGAACACGTCGACGTCGTCTTCATCCGCCACACGCACGAAGCCTCCGAGGTGGATGAGCAAACCTTCTTCTACTCGCGCGAAACCGGCGGCACGGTGGTTTCCACCGCGTTGTTCAAGATGATGGACATCGTGCGCGCCCGTTACCCGGTCAGCGAGTGGAACATTTACGCCGCGCAGGCGTCGGACGGCGACAACACGTCGAGCGACAATTCCGTCGTGCTGGCGCAGCTCACCGACGTGATCCTGCCGGTCTGCCAATACTACGCCTATGTCGAAGTCGGCATGGAAGACGATGACGTGCACCCGGGCGGGGCCGAGCCATCGACCAATCTGTGGCGCGCCTACAAGCGCTTGCCGCCGGGCCAGCCGTTCGCGATGCGCAAAGTGCGTCATCGCCGCGACATCTACCCCGTGTTCCGCGAATTGTTCGCGCGGCGCCCGGAAGGCGTGGCGGGAGACGTCGCATGAGCGTCGTGCAAGATCCGAAGCTCCTGTTCAGCGGCCCCGATTGGGACTTCGAACTGATCCAGCGCGTGCATGAAGCGTGCGGCGAGATCGGCATCAAGGAAATGGGTCTCGACCCTTATCCCAACCAGATCGAGGTGATCACGGTCGAGCAGATGCTCGATGCTTATGCCTCGACCGGGATGCCGCTGTTCTATCGGCACTGGAGTTTCGGCAAGGAGTTCGCGCGCAACGAGGCGCTCTACCGCAAGGGCTATCAGGGCCTCGCCTACGAGATCGTCATCAACTCCAATCCCTGCATCGTCTACATCATGGAGGAAAACTCCGCGACGATGCAGACGCTGGTGATCGCCCACGCCGGCTACGGCCACAGCCATTTCTTCAAGAACAATTACGTGTTCAAGCAATGGACCGACGCTGACGGCATCCTCGATTATCTCGATTTCGCCCGCAGCTTCATCGCCAAGTGCGAGGATCGTTACGGCCAGGAGGAGGTCGAGCGCGTTCTGGATGCAGCGCACGCGCTGCAAAGCCATGGCGTGCACCGCTATCCGCGCAAGCGCATGCCGGACCTGCGCTCGGAGCAGAAGCGCGAGGAAGAGCGCCGCCGCCACGGCGAGCAATTGTTCAACGATCTCTGGCGCACGGTTCCGCAAGGCAAACGCAAGCGCTCAAGCGACGAAGACGCCCGCCGCAAGGCGCTGTTGGGCCTGCCGGAAGAAAATCTGCTCTACTTCATCGAGAAGACGGCGCCGCGTCTGGCCGGCTGGCAGCGCGAGTTGCTGCGCATCGTGCGGCTGATCAACCAATATTTCTACCCGCAGCGTCAGACCAAAGTGATGAACGAAGGCTGCGCTACCTTCACGCACCATCGCATCATGAACCGCCTGCACGAGAAAGGGCAGATTAGCGACGGCTCGTTCCTCGAGTTCATTCACTCGCATACCAGCGTGGTGTTGCAGCCTGGCTTCGATGATCGCCGCTATTCCGGCATCAACCCGTACGCGCTGGGCTTTGCCATGTGCTGCGACATTGAACGTGTCTGCACCAATCCGACCGACGAGGACCGCGAATGGATGGGCGATATCGCCGGCAACGGCGATCCGTATGGCACGCTGCGTGAAGTATGGGCGAACTATCGCGACGAGAGCTTCATTTCCCAATTCCTGTCGCCGCGCGTGATCCGCGATTTCGGACTCTTCCGCGTCGTTGATGACGAGGACGAAGAAGAGATGAATGTCGCCGCGATCCATGACGAGCGCGGCTACCGCAAGATCAAGCGGGCGCTGTCGAAGCATTACGACATCGCCTACCGCGACCCGGACATCCAGATCGTCGACGTCGATCTCGCTGGCGACCGCAAGCTGATCCTGCAGCACCGGGTGATGGACGGCATCACGCTGGAAGAGACCGACGCCGACAAGGTGCTGCAGCACGTCGCCGATTTATGGGGCTACGATGTGAAGCTCATCGAGGCCGACGACGACGGCACGTTGCGCGCCGAGCACAATGCGAGCCCGCGCCGGCCGTTCATGTGAGGCGGCTAGGGCGCAGGCGCGAAGAATGCGCCAGCAGCGCCGGGATAGACGATCGGGCTTTCGTAGCCTTCGGCTGAAACGGCGGACACGCCGAAGAACCAATCGTCGATCACGACGTTTTCGAGCGTGATCTCGCGGGCTTCGCCGGCCCAGCGGCTGAAGCGCCATTGCGGGTCGGTGGTCGAACGCCACCAGACGCGATAGCCGGCGGCCCCGTCAACGGGCTGCCAGCGCACGTTCGTGTTCGCACTCACTGCGCCTTCGATTTCCACTCCGCTCGGCGGTGGCGGCGCTGAGGCGAGCGCGGCCATCGAAACGATGTTGAGCCGCGTCACTTGCGCGAGATAGGGGAAGTCGACGCCTTCGATTGTGTCGCCATAACGCACGCCGCCTTCGGTGCGCAGATCTTGATGCTGCCGCGTGTAATTCTCTTGCGCTTCAGTGACGCGCACGGACGGATAGCCCGCTTCGAGCATGCGCACCTGGTCGCCGCCGCGGCTGAAGCGATCGGTGCGATAGACCATCACGACATCGAGATTGGTGAGGTATTGGTCCGCGATCCGGTCGATGAAGCGCGCCAAATTGCGCGAGGGCGAGTCCACCTCGCCGCCATTGTAGCGGCGCCGGTTGGCTTCTTCGGGCGTCTCCGTCGCGCGCGTGCCTTCCGCGAAGACGCGTACATGGGTGTTGTCGGCAACCCCGCTCTGCCCTTGCGTGTTGCCGATGATGTCGTTGTTCAGCACGGCTTCGACGCGCCAGCCGCGTTCGCGGGCAAAGCGGGCAAGAACGGCGCCGCCATAGAGCCCTTGCTCTTCGCCGGAGAGCGCCGCGTAGACAAGCGTGGCGCCGAAGCGGTGTTGCGAGAGCACGCGCGCGGCCTCGATCACCGCCGCCGTCCCTGAGCCGTCATCATTCGCGCCCGGCGCGTCGCTGCGCGCATTCATGACGTCGGTGACGCGGCTATCGAGGTGGCCAGAGATGATGATGACGCGGTCGGGGTCGCTGCTTCCGCGTTGGATCGCCAGCACGTCGACAATCTCGGTCGGGTTCGGCACGCGATTACCGGTGACGGTGTCCGAAGGCGTCGCGATTTCCAGGCACCCGCCGCAAGCAGCGCCGATGGAGCGGAACTCGCTCTCGACCCAGCGCCGCGCCGCGCCGATGCCGCGCCGGTTGGAACGTGTGTCGGAGAGCGTGTGCCGCGTGCCGAAACTCACCAGCCGATCAATCGTCGCGTGCAGGCGCTGCTGGCTCACCTCGGCGGCAATTGTGCGCAGCTCCGCGTGTTCGCCGCTCTGAGCTTCGGCCGCGGTCGGCGCAGCAAGGGCCGCAAGCGCCGCGAAGATGGCAAATCTCATTTGTTCCTCCCCCGGCGTCAGCGCCAATCACGGCCTTGTGCGCTCCAGCGCAGCAATATTCCGTCAGCCGCCAGGGCGGCGCAATCCCTTTGCAATGCTCAAGCCGCACGCCGCAGCGCGTCCATCATCTTGCCGCGCCAGTTCGGGTCCTCGGTCACGTCGATGATCTGCCGCGTCGACAGGTAATAGTGGAAGCTGTCGGGCATCTGCACGCGTTCGAGCACGATGGGCAGGATCACCTTCTTGTACTCAGCGGCGAGGTTTACTTCGCGCAGCACATTGTCCGACTGGAATGCGTGCGGCGAGCAGAAGATGATCAGCGCGCTGGAACTCTTGATCGCTTGTACGATCGCTTCGGGCCAAGTTGTGCCGCCGCCGATGTTCACCCGATCAAGCCACACCGGCAATCCTTCCCGCTCGATGTCCGCGATCAGTGCATCGACGCGCTCGCGATCGGCGCGGGAGTAGGAGGCGAACAGCAAGCCGCGAACCATCGCCGTGCTCGCATCGGCGTCGCTGATGCCTTGCTTCAACCGCCGCCGGCGCAGCGCGCCGAGCAGCCAGCGGATCAACATCACAGCGATGGTTAGCACCTGGATAGCGAGGATGGCCGCGACCATGAGTTGAACGGACGCTAGCGATCCGCGCATCTCGGCGCGCTCGACGGCGGCCATGGCGGCGCCGCCCGGTATCTCCAGCTCTGGTGAAAGCTCGGCGCGGAGGGAAGGCGCATAGAAAGACGAAACCGCCCCGAAGAACACGAACGCGAGCATGGCAAGCAGGACTAGAATGATGATGGTCCAGAAGATGCTGAAGCGCCGTTGCTTGGGGGCCTTGATGTCGACGGCCTCTCTTTCACGCGCCTCCTGCAGCGCTTTGGCGAGAGGCTCGATCTGCTTGTCCGCGTCCGCCGCGTCGGGCGACCAAGAATAGCGTGGCACATCGCGTAGGCCGAGCGGCGGCTGGGCGCTGTCGAGTTGCACGATGATGAGCTTATCGCGGCCTAATGCTTCAAGGGCGAGGCGCGCGATGTCGTCTTTGCGCGGGTCGCTGTCCAGCGCGGCGGAAACGACGAGCACCGAGACGTCGCCGCGGCGGCCGAGCGCTGCCTTGAGGCGGTCGGCGGACGCCTTGTCCGCTGCGGCGTGTAAGATTTTCGACATGGGCCCGCTCCCCAGCGCACTCTGCACTGAAGTCCCGCAGGCGTCGAGCCATGTTGATCTGGATCAGCGCCCGAGCCCCCTGCAATCGATGTCGGCGACCGTGCTATTGACGCCGCAAGGTGACCGTTCCGAAGTGAGCGGGCTGACCGTTAATGACGTTGTCCATGCGCCATTGCCAGGTGTCGTGAACGCGGTCGTAGGTGAAGGTGTTGGTGATATCGAGGGCGCCGCTGGCGTTGCGGAATTCGAACGGGATTACGTCTGGCGTGTGCGGGGCCGAGCAGGTGGCGTGGGGGTCAGCGACGCCGGTGTTGTCGAACCAGAAGCAGACGTACTGGTGGGCCGCCTCTGACCAGCCGACCAAGACAAAGGCTTCATATTGCGGCTGGCCGTTTTCGGCGCGCTCGCGCGAGACTTCGCTGATGCGCACGTAATTGTGCTGCAGCACCCACTCCGCATCGACGTCGTGGACGGTGTTCTGGCCAGCGATGACGCCGGTCAGCGTCCAGCGTCCGACCATTTTGCCGAGCAATTCCTGCGGGCCGCTTTGCGGAGCGGCGCTGTTTGCGGGCGCCTGCACAGTGTCACGCGCCTGCGCCTGGGCGCAGGCGGCCAACGCGATCAAGGCGAGCGCGGCGAGCGTTCGGCGAAGCATGCGATCCCCCTCAGAATGTCGAACCGCCGGCACTGTACGCCACACCCCCGGTGGCGTCAGGCGCCCAGACGCGCCAGCCCTTCAGCGATCGCCGGATCGACCTGCACGTCGCGCGCCGAAATCGGCCTCGTCAGGCGCAGCGTTTCCATGCTGCGCGCGCGAGAAAGGGCGACATAAGTCTGCCCCGGCGCAAACGCGCCGCGGCCGAGATCGATCTCGACGCTATCGAGCGTCATGCCCTGGGCCTTGTGGATGGTGAGCGCCCAGGCGGGGGCGAGCGGGAATTGCACGTATTTGAATTCCTCCTTCACCTCCATGCGGTTTTCCTTGGCGTTCCAGGTCCAGCGCGCTTGCGGCCATACCGCGCGTTCGACTTCGACCTCGTCGCCTGCATCGAGCAGCACGGTGATGCTCTCCTCGCCGAGCGCGCGCACGGTGCCGAGCGATCCGTTCACCCAGCGCCCCTCGGGATCGTTCTGCGTGAAGATCACGCGGGCGCCGCGCTTCAGCGTCAGTTCCATTGGCGCTGGGAAACGGTCGCCCATCGTGCGCGGGGTCTCGCCTTCGAACGCGCCCGTATAGCGCGCTGCGGCGCCCTCGAGATTGGCGAGGCCCTGCACGTTGTAGCGATCGGCCACCGCGTTGGTGGCGCAGAGCAACACCGGCCGCTTCGGCAGCGAGCGATCGAGGCACACCGTGTTGAGAATGGTGACGGCCTCTTCGACGCCGCGGCGCCCGCGGATGGACGCGAGCAGGGCGATGAAATCGTGATTGGTCTGGCGGTGCACTTCGGTCAGCTCGACCACGGCCAGCGGCGCATCGCGCAGCGCATGCGCGGAAAACGCGTAGGGCGTGGCATAGCCGGCTTCCTCCAGCAGCGCGCCTTCATCGCCGCGCACCACCGGGGGCAGCTGGTAAAAGTCGCCCACGAACAGCATCTGCACGCCGCCGAACGGGCGCGAGGATTTGCGCGCCACCTGCAGATGCTGGTTCATCGCATCGAGCACGTCGGCGCGCAGCATCGAGACTTCGTCGATGATCAGCCGCTTCAACGCGCGCGCGGTGCGGGTGAAGAACCAGTGCGGCTTCTCGTGGCTGCCGATCAGCGGCCGCGGCGGAAAGCCGAAGAAGGAGTGCACGGTCTGGCCGCCGATATTCATGGCGGCGAGCCCCGTCGGCGCCAGCAGCGCCTGCGGGTAGGACGGATCGTCGTTGACCAGTTCGCGGATGAAATGGCTCTTGCCGGTGCCGGCGCGCCCGATCAGCATCACCACCGGCGTCCGGTCGGCGAGCGCCTGCCTGGCTTCCGCGATGGCAGGATCGGCGGCGCGTGCGGGAATCGACATACGCCTGCTATATAGAAGCTCGCGGCGATGCGCTAAGCTCGGCGCGCACATGAAGGAGGCGCTCGTGGTCAGGATCGTGCTTGCGGCGGCGGCCGCCATTCTGCTGAGCGCCTGCGCGAACCAGCCGGCGCCGGAGGCGGCGCAGCAGGCCGCTCTGGTGGAAGACGGGCGCGAGATCGCCGAGGCGCAATGCGCGCGCTGCCACGCCATCGGCTCTTACGGCGACAGCCCCAATGCCGCCGCGCCGCCGTTCCGCACCGCGCTGTCGAACTATCGCGCCGATGTGCTGGAGGAGGAGCTGATCCAGGGCATCCGGGTCTCGCACCCGATGCCGGACTTCCAGTTTAATCCACAGGGCGCGGACGCGCTGATTGCCTATCTCCGCTCGGTGCAGCAGCCGGCGGGCTAGTTCGGGCAGATACGCTCAGCGCAGCGAAAACTCCGTCCGCATGCCGTGGCCGTTTGGCGCCGAGGTCGCGCCAAGCTCGCGCGCCAGCGCCAGCATTTGCGTGTTCTCCGGCAGCACATCGCCCCATACGCGCTCGACGCCGCGCTGACGGGCATAGTCGAGCAGCTGCGAGAGCAGCAGCCGGCCAAGGCCGTGGCCCTGAGTGTCGGAGCGGACGATGATGGCGTATTCCGCCACATCGAAGTCCGGATCGATCACGAGCCGCGCCACCCCCGCGAGCGCGCCATCGGCTTCCGCCGCGACGAGCGCCATTTCACGGTCGTAGTCGATCTGCGTCAGCCGCGCTGCATGCTCGCGCGAAACCTCCCGCAGCGTGCCGTGGAAGCGCAGGCGTAAATGCTCAGGCTTGGTGCGGCGCGCCATCTCCATGATCGCGTTGGCATCGCTCGGCTCGATCGCGCGGATGCGGAAGGACGCGCCGTCGGGCAGCTTGACTTGAGCGGTGAGTTCTTTCGGGTAGGGCCGGATAGCCAGCCGCGCGTCCGCCGCCGTACTGGAAGCTTTCACCACGATGCGCGCATCGAGCGCGATGACGCCATCCTCGTCCGCGAGCAGCGGATTGACGTCCAGTTCGGCGATCTCGGGAATATCGATGACAAGATCGGCGATGGCGACTAGCGCGTTGGCGACGGCGTCGAGATCCGCGGGCGGGCGATCGCGATAACCGCCGAGCAGCTTGGCGATACGCGTGCGCGCAATCATGCCGCGCGCCAGCGGCGCGTTGAGCGGCGGCAGGCCGACGACGCGATCGGCAACCACTTCGGCGGCGATGCCGCCCTGGCCGAACAGGATGATCGGCCCGAAGGTGGCGTCTTCGCTCATGCCGAGGATCAGCTCCTGCGCGTGGGGGCGGCGGATCATCGGCTGCAGCGTGAAGCCGTCGATCCGTGCATCCGGCCGCGCCTTGGCCACGGTCTTGAGCATCCGCTCGGCGGCGTCCTTCACGGCATCGGCGTCGGCAAGGCCGAGCGCGACGCCGCCAACATCAGTCTTGTGTGTGATTTCGCGCGAGAGGATTTTCAGCGCAAACGGCGGTTTCAGGCCGGCGGCGGCCTGCGCTGCTTCCTGCGGCGATTTCACGATCAGTGTCTCGACCACCGGCACGCCATAGAGCGCCAGCACGCGCTTGGCTTCAAACTCGGTGAGGAGTAAGCGGTTCTCCGCCAGCACCTGTTTGATCAGCGCGCGCGCTTCTTCTCGTGCGGCGCCCAGCCGTTCCGGCGAGGCGGGCGGCGTTTCAAGCAGGGCCGCCTGGTTGCGCGCATATTCCACGAGATTCACGAAGGCGTTCACCGCTTCTTCCGGCGTGTCGAAACTCGGAATATGCGCTTCCGCGAAGTGTTTGCGCGCCTTCGCGGCCGTTGCTTCGCCCATCCAGCACGCCAGCATCGGCAAACGCGGATTGCGCGCGTGCGCCTGCAGCACCACGGCCGCCGCTTCGATGTTGTCAGCAACGCCGGTGGGGCAGTTCATCACCAGCACAGCGTCTTCCGCGCCGTCCTTGGCCAGCGCATCGAGCGCTGCGGCGTAGCGATCGCCGTGTGCGTCACCGAGGATATCGATCGGGTTGTTGTGCGACCACGCAGCGGGCAGGGCTGCGTCAAGGGCGACGCGTAAAGCCTCGGGCAGGGGCGCGAGCTTGAGACCCTTCTCCTCCAGCGCATCGACCGCCATCACGCCGAGGCCGCCGCCATTGGTGACAATGGAAAGCCGTTCACCCAGCGGGCGCATGCCGCTGGCCAAGGTTTCGGCGGCGTCGAATAGCTCACGCAGTTCCTTCACGCGCAGCATGCCAGCGCGGCGGAAGGCGGCTTCGTAGACGATGTCCGAGCCTGCCAACGCGCCCGTGTGCGAAGCGGCGGCGCGTGCGCCTGCCTCCCCGCGCCCGGACTTCACGACGATCACCGGCTTCGCGCGCGCGGCGATGCGCGCAGCGGACATGAATTTGCGCGCGTGGGTGGCATTCTCGATGTAAAGCAAGATCGCGCGCGTCGAGGCGTCGAGCGCGAGATAGTCAAGCAGGTCGCCGAAATCGACATCGCTCATGTCGCCCAGCGAGACGATGTGCGAAAAGCCGATGCCGCGGCCATTGGCCCAATCGATGATCGATGTGGCGATGGCGCCGGATTGCGTCAGGAAGGCGATATCGCCTTTGAGCGGGGCGAGGTGCGAGAAGCTGGCGTTGACGCCGTTGCGCGGAGAGAGAAGTCCGAGGCAGTTTGGCCCGACGATGCGCATCAGGCGCGGGCGCGCCGCCGCGAACATCGCTTCGCGCTCGTCGTGGTTGAGGCCCGCACTGATGACGATGGCGGCGCGGCAGCCGCGCGCGCCAAGTTGTTCGATCAGCCCAGGCACTGTCGGCGCCGGTGTGGCGATGACGGCGAGATCGGGTGTCTGCGGCAGATCGTCGACGCTCTTGTAAGCCAGCGCGCCGTCGATCTTGGTTTCGCGCGGATTGACCATCATCAGCGCGCCGCCGAAGCCTCCGCGCAGCAGATTGCGCGCGATCACCGCGCCGACGGCGCCTTCTCTGTTGCTGGCGCCAATGAGGGCGATGGCCTTCGGCGCCAGCAGCGCGTCGAGATTGCGTGTGCTCATGGCTCGCTCTTAAGGGGTCAGCGCCGGTCTGGCTTTGAGCGAGACCGTGTTAGCAAGTTTCGCCGCCGCGCGGCGCCGCGCGGGTGTGAAATTTGCTTAGAGCGACCACTCTGCCTGTGCGCTGAACGGCGCCGGCGCCGTTTCGCACAGCGACAGCGCAGCGCCGCCATCGGCGCACGCAGGAAGCGGGGCGGCGATGAACGCGCCGCGCGTCTGCGCCAGCGGCGCCTTGCCCGCCTGCGCGAGCGCGGCGGCGAAGCGGTTCCATTCCAGCGTAGCCTGCGGCTGCGGCGGAGCGGCTACCGCGTCAATCGGGGCGGATTGTTCGGCGCCGGGCGCGGCGAGGCCGAAATCTTCAGCGCCGACCATTTGCGGGACGCGGCCGGTGATGCGGAGCTGAAGGTCGAGCCGGTAGCTCTCGCCCGATTGCTCGACCACGCGCAGCGCCACGGCGTGTACGCTGCCCATATCGCGCGCCAGCACTTCGTCGCTGGCGACGGAGACGAAGCCGAATTCCGGGTCGACGACGAAGCGGCCGTCCGCATCGTCGATCATGGTGAAGCCGGGCGGCTGGGCGATCGCCAGCGCTTGCTCGAACGCGGCGGGCGAGCACGCGCTGTCTCGACCGATCTCGATCGAGTCGAAGCGCTCAGCGAAGGAGTCAGGCGAACTCATAGCCGGCGCACTGTGACAGCGCGTAGCTAATGGCCGGTGAAGCCGGCGTTTGGAACTTGTTTACGAGCGGACGCCGCGGGCCCGCTGGACCCGCGGCGTTTTCGCTTAGGCTTCGCCCCAGCCGATCGCGGCCTTCACTTCGAGGAATTCCTCGAGGCCGAAATGGCCGCCTTCGCGGCCGAGACCGGATTGCTTGTAGCCGCCGAACGGCGTGCCGAGCCCGCCTTGGGCGCCATTGATGTGCACGTTGCCGGCGCGCAGCCGGCGCGAGACCTTGCGCGCGTGCTCTTGCTCGCCTTGCACATAGGCGGCGAGGCCGTACGGGGTGTCATTGGCGATGGCGATCGCTTCTTCTTCGCTTTCGTACGGAATGATGCAGAGCACCGGGCCGAAGATTTCTTCGCGCGCGATGGTCATAGTGTTGTTCACGTCTGCGAACACGGTCGGGCGCACATAATAGCCGCGGTTGAAGCCGTCGGGACGGCCCGTGCCGCCGGCGGCGACACGCGCGCCTTCGTCGATGCCCTTCTGAATGAGGCCTTGCACCTTCTGGAATTGGTTGGCGTTAGCCAGCGGACCGATGGCGCCTTTCTCGGCTTGATCGGGCGCTTGCACCTTGATCGCGTTGGCGGTGGCGGCGGCGATCTGCACCACTTCCTCGTACTTCGCCTTCGGCGCCAGCATGCGCGAGGGCGCGTTGCAGCTTTGGCCGGTGTTGTTGGCCATGTGCAGCATGCCGCGCGCGACCGCTTTCGGCAGATCGGCATCATCGAGGATGATGTTCGGGCTCTTGCCGCCGAGTTCGAGCGCGACTTTCTTGATGCCCTTGGCGCAGGCTTCCATCACCGCCGTACCGGCGCGGGTGGAGCCGGTGAAGCTCATCATGTCGACGTCCGGATGGGCCGAGAGCGCCGCGCCCACGCCCGGGCCGTCGCCATTGACGAGGTTGAACACGCCCGGCGGCACGCCAGCTTCTTCGAGAATTTCGGCGAACAGCATCGCGTCGAGCGGCGCCAGTTCGGACGGCTTCAGCACCATGGTGCAGCCGGCGGCGAGGGCAGGGCCAACCTTGGCGCAAATTTGGTTCTGCGGCCAATTCCACGGCGTGATCATGCCGACGACGCCGATCGGCTCGCGGATGATACGATTGACGCCATTGTACATGTGCTCGAATTTGAAATCGTCGAGCTGCTTGCGCGCGTCGATCAAATAGCCGAGGCCAGCGGGCGCTTGCGCGGCTTGCGCGAGCGGCAGCGGCGCGCCCATTTCCAGCGAGATGGCCTCGGCCATTTCCGGCAGGCGGCGCTGATAGATGGCGATGATCTTGTCGAGCAGCGCCTTGCGCTCATCGAGGCTCGATTGCGACCAGGTGGCGAACGCCTTCTTCGCGGCGGCTACCGCCTTGTTCACGTCTTCGACGCTGCCGAGCGAGATACGGCCGCAGGGCTCTTCGTTGGCTGGATTGATCACGTCATGCGTGCGCGGCTTGGCCGGCGCGACCCACTTGCCGTCGATGTAAAAGTTCAACTTCTCGCGCATGTGGGCTCCTCCAAGGTGTCGGGTTTGAGGTGTCAGGTATCAGATATAAGAAGCGCGCGCGAGATCGCGCGGCGGCGCCTGGGAGCTGACACCTGAAACCCGATACCCGACACCTGCGCACCTACGGCCGCATCAAGGCGCGCACGCTGAAACCGCGCCAGGCGGGCCTGATGGACACTCTGTTGCCCCACCTGGCCGTGCCGGAGGAGGGGGCGATCGATGTGGAGGCGCTGTTCGACTCCCCCTCCCCGCGAGGGGAGGGGGCGGGGGGTGGGGTGAACCTCCACGCGTCGAGCATCGCCCCGCCCCCCAACCCCGTCCCCGCGCGGGGAGGGGGGGTGGTGCTCGAGATCGGCTTTGGCGGCGGCGAGCATCTGGTGGCGCAGGCTGGCGCGCAGCCCGAGCAGCGCTTCATCGGCGTCGAGCCGTTCCTCAACGGGGTCGCCTCGTGCCTGCGCCATATCGAAGAGAGCGGGGCGCAGAACATTCGTTTGCACCAGGGCGATGCGCGCGATGTCATCGCGCGGCTGCCGGACGCTTGCCTCGACCGCGTCTACATCCTGTTTCCCGATCCCTGGCCGAAGGCGCGCCACCACAAACGGCGCCTGATCCAGCCGGACTTTCTCGATGCGCTGGCGCGGGTGATGAAGCCCGGCGCCGAACTGCGCTTCGCCACCGATTGGGCCAATTACGCCGCCTGGACGCTCGAACACGTCACCCGCGATGCGCGCTTTACCTGGCTGGCCGAGCGCTCCGAAGATTGGCGCAAGCCGTGGCCCTGCCACGTGACGACACGCTACGAAGCGAAGCAGCTCGGCGATTGCGCGCCGGTTTGGCTGCGGTTTGCGCGGCGTCCCTGAACTGAGGGTCGACATTCCTCCGAATGCCCCCTGGGCGCCTTTTGCATGCCAGAGTGACAATTCGCGACCGCAAAAGGCCGCGTCGCGCGGTGACGTGCGACACTTCGCTGTAATGCCGGCCACGAAGGCCGCATGATTCGATTCGAACAGGTGATTTGTGGCGAGCGAGCCCTTCTTCTCGATTCAGTCGGTTCTTTGGCCAGAGCACGTTCCGCTATGGATGAAGAAGCTGTGGTCTTGCATCATTCCGCCCACCTTGTTTGTTTGGTTCCTGCTGATGGTTGTTAATGAGGCTCGCGAACTCTTGACCCCGGCGCCTCCGGCTTATCTGGTGGACCTTAGAGGAAGAGGGGGCTGACAAGCCCTCCCGAACCCGCTATATCCCCTCCCACTACATCGCTGATGCCCTCGATGAGGGTTCAGCGGCGGGGCCCCCGGGCTCCGCCGCTTTTTGTTTACCTAGGGAGCCGCTGCTGCGCGCTACTAACCCTGTCGAAGAGCGCGTGATCGCGCTGATCGAGCCGACGGCCGCCGATCTCGGCTACCGCATTGTGCGCGTGCGCCTGTCGGGCAATCGCAGGAAGCGGCTGCAGATCATGGCCGAGCGCCTGTCCGACGGGCAGATGGGCATCGACGATTGCGGCCGCCTTTCGCGCGCGCTGTCGCCGGTGTTCGATCTCGAAGACCCGGTCCAGGGCGAATACGATCTCGAAATCTCATCGCCCGGCATCGACCGGCCGCTGATGAGCGCCGAAGACTTCACCCGCTTCATCGGCCACGAGGCCAAGCTCGAAACCGCGATGATGATCGACGGCCGCCGCCGCTGGAAGGGCGTGATCAAGGCGGTTGAGGGCGATGCGATCGTGCTTGGCACAGAGGGCGGCGATGCGCGGCTTGCGCTGGCGCAGCTCTCCGACGCGCGCCTCGTGCTGACCGACAAGCTGATCGAAGAAGATTTGCGACGCGCCAAGGCGGCGGAAGCTGCCGAGGCGTCATCCTCCCCCGCGAGCGGGGGAGGTGCGAGTGAAACGAGCGGAGGGGGACAGTCCGGCTGACGCTGGCGCTGCGTCCCCTCAGTCACGCTGTGCGTGACAGCTCCCCCGCACGCGGGGGAGCAAGAGGAACAAGAAGGGAAGACAACGATGAGCACCGGCATTTCCGCAAACCGGCTGGAAATCATGCAGATCGCCGACGCGGTCGCGCGTGAGAAGTCGATCGAGAAGGAGATCGTCGTCCAGGCGATGGAGCATGCGCTGCAAAAGGCTGCGCGCTCACGCTACGGCGCCGAACACGACATCCGCGCCACCATCGATCCGCGCACCGGCGAGATGGAGCTGAAGCGAGTGATGACGGTGGTGGACGAAAGCGTGCTCGACCCCGAGACCCGCCCGTTCAACCCCTCGACCGACATCATGCTCAATGTCGCGCTGAAGACCGATCCGGAAGCGGTGGTCGGCAAGGAATATTCCGAATTGCTGCCGCCGATCGAGTTCGGCCGCGTCGCCGCGCAAACGGCCAAGCAGGTGATCAATCACGAAGTCCGCGAAGCCGAGCGCGAGCGCCAGTTCGGCGAATACAAGGACCGCGTCGGTGAGATCATCAATGGCGTGGTCAAGCGGGTCGAGTTCTACAACGTGATCGTCGATCTCGGCCGCGCCGAAGGCGTGATCCGCAAGAGCGAGAGCATTCCGCGCGAAAACCTGCGCGTCGGCGACCGCACCCGCGCCTACATTTATGACGTCCGCCGCGAGACCAAGGGCCCGCAAATCTTCCTGTCGCGCGCGCGGCCTGAGTTCATGGCCCGCCTGTTCGCGCAGGAAGTGCCGGAAGTTTATGAGGGCGTGATCGAGATCAAGGCCGCGGCGCGCGACCCGGGTTCGCGCGCCAAGATCGCCGTGCTTTCGCACGACAGCTCGATCGATCCGGTGGGCGCCTGCGTCGGCATGCGCGGCGCGCGCGTGCAGGCGGTCGTCGGCGAATTGCAGGGCGAGAAGATCGATATCATCCCCTGGTCTTCCGATCCGGCCACCTTCATCGTCAACGCGCTGCAGCCGGCGGAAGTCTCCAAGGTTGTGCTCGACCCCGAAGAGGGGCGCGTTGAAGTGGTGGTGCATGAAGCGCAGCTTTCGCTGGCGATCGGCCGCCGCGGCCAGAACGTGCGGCTGGCCAGCCAACTCACCGGCTGGTCGATCGACATCCTGACCGAGTCCGAGGAATCGGAGCGCCGTCAGAAGGAATTCGCCGCCCGCACCGAACTCTTCATCAAGGCGCTGGAAGTGGACGAGATGTTCGCCCAGCTGCTGGCCTCTGAAGGCTTCGAGACGGTCGAGGAAATCGCTTACGTCGACACCATCGAGCTCGCCTCGATCGAAGGTCTCAACGACGAGATCGCCGAAGAATTGCAGGCGCGCGCCGCCGAGTATCTGGAAAAGCAGGCTGCCGAACTCGAAGCCAAGCGCGTGGGCCTCGGCGTCGAGGATGCGCTGAAGGGCGTGCCGGGGCTCACCGCGCCGATGCTGGTTACGCTCGGCGAGAAGGGCGTGAAGACGCTCGACGATTTCGCCGGCATGACCGGTGAAGACCTGCGCGGCTGGTTTGAGACCAAGAACGGCGAGCGCGTGCGCGAGCCGGGCCTGCTGGAGGAGTATCAGCTCAGCCAGGAGCAGGCTGACGGCCTGGTGCTGAACGCGCGGATCGCGGCGGGCTGGATTGAAGCGCCGCCCGAAGAAGAAGCCCCGGCCGAAGCACAAGGAGACGCGGATGAACTTTCCAGCGTCTTCCCAGATCGCTCATGAGGGCGGGCGCCGCGGCCGAGAGCGGCGCTGCATCGCAAGTGGCGAGAACCTTGCCGAAGCGGAACTGATCCGCTTCGCGCGCGCGCCTGACGGCGTAGTCGTGCCTGACGTCGCGGCCAAGCTGCCGGGACGCGGGGTGTGGGTGCGCGCCGAGCGCGAGAGCATCGAGCAGGCGGCCAAGAAGGGTGGCTTCGCCCGCGGCTTCAAAGCCCCGGCGAAAGTTCCCGAGGGCTTGGCCAACCAGATCGAATCGCTGCTGTCACGGCGCTGTCTCGAACTTCTGGGATTGACGCGGCGCGCAGGCGCTGTGGCGATCGGCGCTACCCAGGTTGAAGCGGCGATTCGCGCAAAACCGGCGCTTGTGCTGATCGAAGCAGAAGATGGCGCCGGTGAGGGTCGCGAAAAGCTGATGGGTCTCCATATAGGGCTTTGGGGCGCGCCGCCCCCCGCCGTCGCCTGCTTTAGCGCGGCGGAATTGGGCGTGGCGTTGGGGCGGGAACGTGTGATACACGCTAGCCTGCTTCAAGAGCGCTTGGCTTTGGGCTGGGTGGCGGAAATTCGCCGCTTGGCTGGCTTTCGCCCCATCGTTCCAGCCTCTTGGCCCGCTTCCTGGCGCTCTGTGTCGTGGAAACTGGGCGGCGCGGCCTCTGGCGAAGACCAGAGACGCGACGAGCAAAGTGGTATTGATCGGACGTAAGTGTGTACGCTCCGGTGTGAAGACGAATTTAGGATTGGCAACACGACTGCATGTCTGACGGCAACGAACAGAAAGATGCGCCCTCCGGCCGTAAGCCGCTGACGCTCACCCGCACCACCGCAACGGGCACCGTGCGGCAAAGCTTCAGCCATGGCCGCACCAAGCAGGTGGCCGTGGAGGTGCGCGAGAAGCGCGCGATCAACCGGCCAGGCGCCGGCGGCGCTGCGCCTGCCGCCGCGGGCCCGGGCGTGCCGCCGCCGCTGCGCCGCGCCGCCGCCGCGCCCGCCACGCAGGCCGAACCGCCAAAGCCGCAAGCACCGGCAGGCAAGGGCGGCATCAGCGATGAAGAAGCGCGCCGCCGCGACGAAGCTGTGCGCCGCGCCATGGCCGAACGCGAAGCGCGCGAGCAGCGCCAGCGCGCCGAGGATGAACAGCGCCGCGCGCTGGAAGATGCGCAGCGCCGCAAGGCTGCCGAGCAAGCAGCCGTCGAGGCGGAAGCTGAAGCGCGCCGCCGCGCCGAAGCCGAAGAAGAAGAGCGCGCCACGGCTGCCGTCGCGCAAGCCGAACAGCGCGCCGCCGCGCCGGCCGCAACGGCCGCACCGCGCCAAGCCAACGCCGCCCCGCAGCAGCGCAGCGAATCCGCTGGCCTGCTCGACGAGCTGGGCGGCCGCATCAAGTCTGCGCGCAAGCCGATGCCGGCCGCGCCGGCGAAGCCGGCGAAGAAGGGCGAACCTGAGCGCCGCAAGGGCAAGCTCACGCTCGACATGGTCGAGCGCCAAGTGGCGGGCGATGACGATCGCGTCCGTTCGCTCGCGGCCTATCGCCGTGCGCAGCAGAAGGAAAAGGAACGCCGCGCCAAGATGATGGGCGGCAGCGGCGAGCGCGAGCAGATCAAGCGCGAAGTCATCATTCCGGAATCCATCACGGTCCAGGACCTGGCGAACCGGATGGCGATCCGCGTCGCCGACATCATCAAGTTCATGATGCGTCAGGGCCAGATGGTGAAGCAGGCCGATGAGCTCGATGCGGATACCGCCGAACTCATCGCCACCGAATTCGGCCACGCCGTGAAGCGGGTCGCCGAGTCGGACGTCGAAGAAGGTCTCGCCGGCGATGTGCTCGACACCGACGAGAACTTGAAGCCGCGTCCGCCGGTCGTGACCGTCATGGGTCACGTCGACCACGGCAAGACGTCACTGCTCGACTCGCTGCGCCAGACCGACGTCGCCGCCGGCGAAGCGGGCGGCATCACGCAGCACATCGGCGCCTATCAGGTGCGTCTGGCCGACGGCCAGCGTGTCACCTTCATCGACACGCCCGGCCACGCCGCGTTCACCTCGATGCGCGCCCGCGGCGCGCAGGTGACCGACATCGTCGTGCTCGTCGTCGCCGCCGATGATGGGGTGATGCCGCAGACGGTGGAAGCCATCAATCACGCCCGCGCCGCCGGTGCGCCGATCATCGTTGCGATCAACAAGATCGACAAAGAAGACGCCAACCCGACGCGCGTGCTCACCGACCTGTTGCAGCACGAGATCGTCACCGAAGCGCATGGCGGCGACACCCTCGCCGTTGAAGTGTCGGCGACCAAGAAGATCGGCCTCGAAAAGCTGGTCGAGACCATCCTGCTGCAAGCGGAAGTGATGGATCTCAAGGCCAACCCGGATCGTCCGGCCGAAGCTACGGTGATCGAGTCGAAGCTCGATCGCGGCCGCGGCACGGTGGCGACGGTGCTGGTGCAGAAGGGCACGTTGAAGCGCGGCGACATCGTCGTCGTCGGCGCCCAGATGGGCCGCATCCGCGCGCTCACCAACGAGCGCGGCCAGCAGCTGCCGTCGGCGGGCCCGTCCGAGCCGGTCGAGATCATGGGTCTCGAAGGCGTGCCGGATCCGGGCGATACGCTGAACGTTGTCGAAAACGAAAACCGCGCCCGCGAAGTCGCCGACTATCGTGCGCGCGCCAAGAAGCAAAAGACGACGGGCGGCGCCTCGCGCACCGGCACCTCGCTCGAAAGCATGATGGCCAAGTTCAAGGATTCGACAGCGAAAGAGCTGCCGATCCTGATCAAGGCCGACGTGCAGGGCTCGGCCGAAGCGATCGTCGGTTCGCTGGATAAGCTGGCGCACGAAGAAGTGCGCGCGCGCGTCGTGCTCTCGGGCGTCGGCGCCATCAACGAGTCGGACGTGCAGCTGGCGAAAACGTCAGGCGCGCCGCTGATCGGCTTCAACGTCCGCGCCTCGAAGGAAGCGCGCGACCTAGCCGAGCGCGAAGGCGTCGAAATCCGCTACTACGCCATCATCTACGACCTCATCGACGACATCAAAGGCGTCATGTCGGGCATGCTCGCGCCGCAAACGCGCGAAACCTTCCTCGGCAACGCTCAGGTGCTCGAAGTGTTCAACATCTCCAAGGTGGGCAAGGTCGCCGGCTGCCGCGTGACCGATGGCGTCGTCCGCAAGGGCGCCAAGGTCCGCATCCTGCGCGACAACGTCGTGATCCAGGAAATGGGCGTCTTGACCACGCTGAAGCGCTTCAAGGACGAAGTGAACGAAGTCGTCGCCGGCCAGGAATGCGGCATGAGCTTTGGTCCGTTCCAGGACATCAAGCAGGGCGACGTCATCGAGTGCTTCAACGTCGAAGTGGTGCAACGCTCGCTCTGAGGCGTCACGCATGCGCGGAATTGTTGTGGCGGCCATGATTGCAGCGGCGCTCGTGACGGGCGCCTGCCAACGCCATCGAAACGAGGCGGAAACGCCGCTTGAGCGGCCCTCGACGATTGTCGAGCCGGAGACGCGCGTCGATGCGGTGCCTGAGGAAGAGCCGGCTGTCGCCCGCCAGCAATGGCGCGCCGTCAGTGAGCAAGCACGCACGGTGACGGGCAATCTGCGCGTGAGCCTTGAAGGCCGGCGCGGCGGCCCGGTCGTGTTCGCCTTCGCCAACGGCATCACCATCCGCGCCCAGCCCTACAATGTCGTGCCGGCGGATGCGCGCTCGGGCGCCGGCGGGCAGAGCTTCGCCGCCATTCTCAACGGCGATCCGCGCGTGAACGCATATCTCTATCGCGTGGTCGAAGAGAATCTGATCCCGGGTCGCGTGGCGCAGGGCGGGTTGTGCGGCGCGGCCCCGGCCCGCCACCTCGCCGTCAGCGAGTTCGTCGACGGCAGCGGGCGCTGGGTGTTCAAGATCGCGGCCTTCCGCGGCGAAGCGCAGCCGCCGTCGAGCGCCGATCCCGAGCTCTGCGGCGCGTTCGCCTATCAGGCCCAGTAAGATGAAGCGCAAGTCCCGCGGTCACGAGGGCGCAGGCCCTTCGCAGCGCCAATTGCGCGCGGCCGAATTGGTGCGCCATGCGCTGGTCGAGATCGTCGCCCGCGAGGATCTGCGCGATCCTGATTTGCGCGGCGTTTCGGTGACGATCGGCGAAGTGCGCGCCTCGCCGGATCTAAAGCACATGACTGCGTTCGTCTCCGCGCTTGGTCCGGGCGATCCGCGCCTGATCGCCCGTGCGCTGACACGCTGCGCCGGCTTCTTGCGCGGCCGCTTGGCGCGCAGCATCGACCTGCGCTTCACGCCCGAACTGCATTTCGAGCCGGACGTCTCCTATGACGAAGCGCGCCACATCGATGAATTGCTCGCCAGCCCAGAAGTTGCTCGCGATCTAAAGAGCGAGGACGAACCAGAATGAGCCGCCGCAAGAAGGGCGAGGACGTTTCCGGCTGGGTGGTGCTCGACAAGCCGGAAGACATGACCTCCACGCACGCGGTGTCGGCCGTGCGGCGCATCTTCAACGCGCAGAAGGCGGGCCATGCCGGCACGCTCGATCCGCTCGCGTCGGGCATCCTGCCGATCGCGCTCGGCGAGGCGACCAAGACCGTGCCGTGGCTGATGGAAGCGGAAAAGACCTACCTCTTCACCATCAAGTGGGGCGTCTCCACCGACAGCCAGGACCGGGAAGGCCGCACCGTCGCCACCTCCGATGTGCGCCCGAGCGCAGACGCCATTCGCGCCGCGCTGCCCGGCTTCCTGGGCGAGATCGAGCAGATCCCGCCCCAGTTCAGCGCGGTGAAGGTGGACGGTGAACGCGCCTACGACATCGCCCGCGCCGGCGAGACGGTTGAGCTGCAGCCGCGGCTCGTCATTGTGTACGAGGCTGAGCTGGTCTCGACCGAGGGCGAAGACCTCGCCACGTTCCGGGTTCGCTCCGGAAAAGGCTTCTATATCAGGGCTCTGGTTCGCGATCTGGCGGCCAAGCTGGGGGCGGAGGGGCATGTCTGGCGGCTGCGCCGGGTCGCCGTCGGGCCGTTTACCGAAGCCGAATCAGTCACCCTCGACGCGCTCGAGGATTTGCGCCATAAGGGCGCCGCGTCAGAACGCCTGAAGCCCGTTGAGACCGCGCTGGCCGACATCCCGGCGCTGGCCATCAACGGCGAGGACGCGTTCAAGCTCAAGCAGGGACGGCCGATCGTTCTCCTTCCGCATGTGATGGAGGCGCTGAAGCCCAAGTTCCGCAGCCGCACCATCGCCGGGCAGGATTGCTCCCGCGCGGCGGTGGCCCTGTTTCAGGGCAAAGCGGTGGCCTTGGGCGACGTGCGGGCCGGGCGGTTTTCGCCGACCCGCGTGTTCCACATCGCAGACGAATAGGAGTTACGATGTCGATTACCGCAGAGCGCAAGCAAGCGCTCATCCGTGAGCATGCCAAGGGCGCAAACGACACCGGTTCGCCCGAAGTCCAAGTGGCGATCCTCTCCGAGCGCATCGCCAACCTCACCGAGCACTTCAAGACGCACAAGAAGGACAACCACTCGCGCCGCGGGCTCTTGAAGCTCGTGTCGCAGCGCCGCCGCCTTCTCGACTACCTCAAGGAACGCGACACTCAGCGCTACGCCGCGCTGATCGAGCGTCTGAACCTGCGCCGCTAAGCGCAGCTGCCGGGGCGATCACCCATCCCCGGGCGAGCGAAGCGAGGCCCGGGGCCCATAAGCGGGGCCGTCGGAGCTTCGCGCCACGCATCAGTGGCTACGGATCCCGGACTTGGCGCTTCGCGCCAATCCGGGAAGGGGTGCTAGTCCAAAGCCACGCGTCTTCTCCACGGCGAGAAGCGCCAGAACGAACCTCCGGCCATCCGGGCCGGGGGCAATCTGCGCAGCGGAACGCCGTTGCGCATGCACGCGGCAGCAAGGCATGGGGCCCTGCTGCCTGGAGTACGATGTATGTTTGATACCAAATCCGTTTCCATCGATTGGGCGGGGCGCAAGCTCACGCTCGAAACCGGCAGAGTCGCGCGTCAAGCTGACGGCGCCGTGTTCGCGACCTGGGGCGAAACCGCCCTGTTGGCCACCGTCGTCTATGCGAAGGAAGCGAAGCCGGGGCAGGATTTCTTCCCGCTGACCGTGAACTACCAAGAAAAGTATTTCGCTTCGGGCCGCATTCCTGGCGGCTTCTTCAAGCGCGAAGGCCGCCCGACCGAGCGTGAAACGCTGCTGTCGCGCCTGATCGACCGCCCGATCCGCCCGCTCTTCGTCGATGGCTTCAAGAACGAAGTTCAAGTCATCATCACGGTGCTGAGCTGGGACAACGAAAACGAGTCCGACATTCTCGCCATGGTCGCTGCGTCCGCGGCGCTGACCATTTCCGGCGTTCCGTTCCTGGGCCCGATCGGCGCTTCGCGCATCGGCTGGATCGAAGGCAAGCCGGTGCTGAACCCGACCATCGAGCAGATGAAGGCGTCAGACCTCGATCTGGTCGTCGCCGGCACCGCCAACGCGATCATGATGGTCGAGTCGGAAGTGAAGGAACTCAGCGAAGAGCAAATGCTCTCGGCGCTGAACATGGCGCACAAAGGCATGCAGCCGGTGATCGATGCGATCATCGAACTCGCCGAGAAGGCCGGCAAGGACCCGTTCGAGTTCGAACCGGCCGACAACAGCGCGCTGAAGAAGAAGGTCGTCGATCTCGTCGGCCCGCGCCTGGGCGATGCTTACAAGGTCACCAACAAGGCCCAGCGCTACGCCGCTGTTGGCGCGTTGCGCGATGAAGCCAAGGCCGCTTTGGTGAAGAGCGAGTCGAACCCGGATGGCGCCGACGCCAACGTGTTCAAGGAAGTGTTCAAGGAAGTCGAAAGCGACGTCGTCCGCACCCGCATCGTCAAGGAAAAGGGCCGCATCGACGGCCGCGCCGTCGACAAGGTGCGTCCGATCGAGAGCATGGTCGGCTTCCTGCCGCGCACGCACGGCTCGGCCCTGTTCACCCGCGGTGAAACGCAAGCCATCGTCGTCGCTACGCTCGGCACCGCCGAAGACGAGCAATTCATCGACGCGCTCTCGGGCACGACCAAAGAGCGTTTCATGCTGCACTACAACTTCCCTCCCTACAGCGTCGGTGAAACCGGCCGTATGGGCGGCGCCGGCCGGCGCGAAATCGGCCACGGCAAGCTGGCCTGGCGGGCGATGAAGGCGGTGCTGCCGAGCGCCGAGCAATTCCCGTACACGGTGCGCATCGTCTCCGAGATCACCGAGTCGAACGGCTCGTCCTCGATGGCGACGGTGTGCGGCTCGTCGCTGGCGCTGATGGATGCGGGCGTGCCGATCGCCGCGCCGGTCGCGGGCGTCGCCATGGGCCTCATCCTCGAAGACTACGGTTTTGAAGTGCTGACCGACATTCTCGGCGACGAGGACCACCTCGGCGACATGGACTTCAAGGTCGCCGGCACCGAGAAGGGCATCACTTCGCTGCAGATGGACATCAAGGTCGCGGGCATCACCGAGGAGATCATGAAGGTCGCCCTCGAGCGCGCCTACCATGGCCGCATGCACATCCTCGGCGAGATGAACAAAGCGCTGAACGCGCCGCGCGAGAGCGTCGGCGCCAATGCGCCGCGCATCGTCCAGATCAACATCCCGGTCGACAAGATCCGCGACGTGATCGGCACCGGCGGCAAGGTGATCCGCGAGATCGTCGAAAAGACCGGCGCCAAGATCAATGTCGAGGACGACGGCACGGTGAAGGTCGCGTCGGCCAACGCCGACTCGATCGAAGCCGCCGTGAAGTGGATCAAGTCGCTGACCAGCGAGCCGGAAGTCGGCCAGATCTACGAAGGCAAGGTCGTGAAGGTGATGGAGTTCGGCGCCTTCGTGAACTTCTTCGGCGCCAAGGACGGCCTGGTTCACGTGTCCCAGCTGGCGCGCGAGCGGGTCGAGAAGCCGCAAGACGTGGTCAAGGAAGGCGACACCGTGAAGGTGAAGCTGCTCGGCTTCGACGATCGCGGCAAGGTGCGCCTGTCGATGAAGGTGGTCGATCAAGCCACCGGCGCCGATCTCTCCGCTGAGATGGGCGAAGAAGCCGAAGACAAGGGCCCGCGCCGTGAGCGCAGTGATCGTGGCGATCGCGGCCCGCGCCGCGACCGTGGCGAGCGCCGCGAAAAGCGCGAGTCCAGCGGCGAGTAATCAGGCGCGCCGGCGGCAACGCCGGCGCTCTCAACCGCAACAGATAAGCCCGCCGCGCAAGCGGCGGGCTTTTTCTTTCGCCCTAGCGCCCGATCTCGGTATCGCCCTGATCTTCCAGCGGCGGCGCCATTTCGCCGGGGATTGGCGCGTCGGGGCGGCGGGGGCCGAGTTCTTGTTCCCACTTCGCCACGACCGCCGTTGCGATCGAGTTGCCGACCACGTTGGTGGCGCTGCGGCCCATGTCGAGGAAGTGGTCGACGCCGAGGATCAGCAACAGGCCCGCTTCCGGCATGTTGAACTGGGACAAGGTCGCGGCGATGACGACGAGCGAGGCGCGCGGCACGCCGGCCATGCCCTTCGAGGTCACCATCAACAACAGCAGCATCGTCACCTGCTGGGCGATGGTCAGCTCGATATTGTAGACCTGAGCGATGAACAGCACCGCGAAGGTGCAATACATCATCGAGCCGTCGAGATTGAACGAGTAGCCGAGCGGCAGCACGAAGCCGGCGATGCGCTTGGAGACGCCGAATTTCTGCAGCGCTTCGAAAGTGCGCGGGTAGGCGGCTTCGGAACTCGCGGTCGAGAACGCCAGCACGATCGGGTCGCGGATCATGCCGAGCATCACCAGCGCGCGCGCGCCGACAATCAGCAGCGCCGCCAGGATCAAGATGCCCCAGAGAATGCCGAGCGAGAGATAGAAGCCGCCGATGAAACGGATATAGGTGCCGATGATCTCGAGCCCGTTCTCGGTGATGGTCGCGGCGACGGCGGCGAACACGGCGAAGGGCGCGAAATTCATCACATAGCCCGTGACGCGCAGCATCACGTGCGACACCCGCTCGGCCATGTCGATCACCGGCTTGGCTTCCTCGCCCAGCGAGGCAAGGCCGACGCCGAAGAAGATCGAGAACACGACGATCTGCAGGATCGAATTCGTCGCCATCGCGTCGAAGATCGAGGTGGGCACGAGGTGGGTGACGAAGTCGCGCAGATTGAGCGCCGAGGCTTGCGGCGCCGTCTCGCCCTCCGGCAGCGGCAGCGACAGGCCCACGCCCGGCTGCAACACGTGCACCATGAACAGGCCCAGCAGCAGCGAGACGATCGAGGCGGTGATGAACCACAGCATGGTGCGCACGCCCACGCGCCCGAGCGATCCGGTCCCACCCATATGGGCGATGCCGACCACCAGCGTCGACAGCACCAGCGGCGCGATGATCATCTTGATCAGCCGCAGGAAGATGTCGGTGACGAGCTTCAGATTGGAGGCGATCTCGCCCCAATTCTCGGACGGTTGCTGCTCGTGCAGCACATAGCCGACGCCGACGCCGGCGATCAGGCCAAGAAGAACAAGCAGGGTCAGATAACGTTGCATGCCTTCCGCTTAGCGGAACGGCTTGCCGCACTCAAAGCCAAAACGAGCCCGCGGCCCCGCGCACCTTTTGCTGCGGGGGCGAAGGGCCTCAGCGCATCTTGAAGTGGATCGGCACCGTCTTTGGGCCGCAGACGAAATTGGCCTCGGTGCGCTTCGGCTCGCCATCGAGCGCGATGCTTTCGAGCCGCGGCAGCAGCTCTTCCCACAAGACGCGCATTTCCATGCGGGCGAGGTGCTGGCCCAGGCAGATGTGTGCGCCATAGCCGAACGAAACGTGCTTGTTGGGCGAACGCTCGACGTTGAACTTGTAGGGATCGTCGAACACCGCCTCGTCGCGATTGCCGGACGGGTAGCAGAGCATCATCCAATCGCCCTTGGCGATGTCCTGGCCGGCGACTTCGGCATCGTCCGTCGCCGTGCGCATGAAGTGCTTCACCGGCGTTTCCCAGCGGATCGATTCCTCGACCATCGAGGGGATCAGCGCCAGATTGTCTTTGACCTTCTTGAACTGGTCCGGGTTCTCCGCCATCGCCCACATCGCCCCGGCGGTGGTGTTCGAGGTGGTGTCGTGCCCGGCCGTGGCGGCGATGATGTAGTACGACATCGCTTCCAGATGCCCGAGCGGCTGGCCTTCGATCGCGCCATTAGCGATCACGCTGGCTAGATCGTTGCGCGGATTGCGCCGGCGATCTTCCGTCATGGCGTTGAAGTAATTCATGAAGTCGATCACCGTCGCCTGAATGTTGGCGAGGCCGACATCGACATCTTCGACCCGCTGGCCGCTGCGGTTGACGTCCGGATCGGCGCTGCCGAACAACTCCTGCGTCAGCTTCAGCATGCGCGGTTCATCGCACTCGGGCACGCCCAGCACTTCCATGATCACGTGCAGCGGATAGAGAAAGGCGACGTCGCGGGCGAAGTCGCAGCGGTCGCCTTGCGCCGCCATGCGCTCGATGAAGCCCTTGGCGATTTCGCGGATGCGCGCTTCGAGACTGCGCAGGTTCTGCGGCAAGAACCACGCCTGCGTCAGGCGGCGGTAAGCAAAGTGGTCGGGATTATCCATCTGCACCAGCGAGCGCACCAAGTGCGGTGAGCCGCCCATCATCGCGCGCACTTTCTTGTCCGCCTCGATGGTGGTGACGACGGCGGAGCGGTCGCCGTTATGGAAGAGATCGTTCTGGCGCTCGATGTTGAGAATATCGGCGTGCCGCGTCACCACCCAGAACGGGTCGAAGCCCTCGGGCTGCACCTTCGCCAGCGGCGCTTCGCGGCGCAGCCATTTGAACGCCTCGTCGATGCGCTTGCCGTCCGAATAGGCCTTCGGGTCGACCACGGCGTGGGCGATGTCCGCTGGAATCTGCATGGGCTTCCTCCCGACGTTTCCTAGCCCCGTAGCATCCACTTGCTTGTTGTTCAACAAGTTCGTAGGATTTTGATATGTCGAGAGCCGAGCCAGCGACGCGCAGGTCCCAAGCGGAACGCCGCGACGAAGCCGAGCGCCGCCTGCTCGAAGCCACCATGGCCATCATCGCCGAGGAGGGCGTCTCGGCCGCCACCTTCGAAGCGATCGGTCAGCGCGCCGGCTATTCGCGCGGCCTCGCCACCCAGCATTTCGGCTCCAAGCAGGGCCTGATCGATGCGGTCGTCAGCTACCTGCATGCGCAGCAGGATCGGGATCTCCAAGCCACGCACGTCGCCGGCATGGACGGGCTCAGCGCGCTGCAAGCCTATGTCAGCCGCTTCTGCGCGTTCCTCGAATTCGCGAACGAGCGGAAATCCTACTTCATGCTGCTGTCGGACGCCGTCGCCGATGCACGCGAGACGCGCGCGCTGTTCGCGCAATCGCATGAGCGGGTGAAGACGTTGCTCGCTGGCCTCATCCGCCGCGGGCAGCGCGAGGGCGTTATCCGCGCCGATATCGACGCCGAGTGCAGCGCCTTGGCGATCGGCAGCCAATTGCTCGGCCTCAGCATGCAGTCCTTGATTGATCCCGTGCTCGATGTTGCGCCGGTCGAGCGGGCGATCCACACCCACATTGCACGCAGCTTCGCAGCGGGAGCAGCCAATGGCTGACGCCTACAAGACCTGGCAGTGCCGCACCTGCGGCTACATCTACGAAGAAGAGAAGGGCGCGCCGGACGAAGGCATCGCCCCGGGCACGCGCTGGGCCGACATTGCCGATGATTGGGTCTGCCCGATGTGCGGCACGGCGAAGGCCGATTTCGACATGATCGAACTCTGAGGTCAGCGGCTGGCGTAGGCGCGCGGCGCCGCTAGAGTGCGCGCATGTCAGGGCTTGTCATCGTCGCCCGCTTCGCCTCGCGCGCGGAGGCCATCGTCGCGCAATCGCTGCTGCGCAGCGAAGGCGTCGAGACGCTGATGCCCGAATTCAACGTGCTGATGGCGGAGATGGACCCGTCCATGATGGAGCATGGCTGGCGCCTGATGGGCCTCGCCGAGGACGCCGACAAGGCGCGCAATATCCTGCGCGACGCGCAGCAGCTCTGATTACGCCGGCGGCGGCTCGTCCGGCGGCTTATTGGCGTTGCGCTGGCCAAAGCCGAGCGCCGCGCCAATGGCGGTTCCGATGGCGATGCCGATCGCCATGTTGCCCATGGCCGCGCCAATGCCGACGCCAATGGCGATGCCGACTGCAATCCAGACGCCCGTGCTCATGAACGCATGCTGATCCGCCCTGCGCGACAGGCAATGGCAAAGCGATCAAGGACCGCTCTCGTGCGCTCAGTGCGGTACGGCGACCCCTTTGGCGTTATTCCTCGCCGGTGCTCGGCACGCCGACGATGTGGAAGCCGGCGTCGACGTGGACGACTTCGCCGGTGGTCGAGCGGCCGAGGTCAGACAGCAGCCACAGCGCGCAGCCGGCGATGCCTTCCATGGAAGTGTCTTCCTTCATTACCGACCATTCGCGGCCAGTGCTGATGAGGCCGCGTCCGCCCTGGATGCCGGCGATGGCGAGCGTGCGCATGGCGCCGGCGCTGATGGCGTTGCAGCGGATGCCTTCGGGGCCGAGATCACGCGCCATGTAGCGGGTGCAGGCTTCGAGCGCGGCCTTGGCCACACCCATGGTGTTGTAGCTCGGCAGCACGCGCTCGGCGCCGAGATAGGTCAGCGTCACCATCGAGCCGCCGCGCGGCATCAGTTTCGCCGCGCGCTTGCCGGCGGCCACGAATGAAAACGCGGAGATGTCCATCGCGCGCAGAAAATTCTCGCGCGTGGTGTTCTCGACGAACGAACCCTTGAGCTCGCTCTTTTCGGCGAAGGCGATCGAGTGGACGAGGAAGTCGAGCTTGCCCCATTTCTGCTTCAGCGCCTCGAACACGGCGTCGAGCTGGGCGTCATTGGTGACGTCGCACTCAAGCATGAAGTCGGCGCCGATCGACTGCACCAATGGCCGCACGCGCTTCTCCAGCGCCTCGCCTTGATAGGTGAAGGCAAGCTCCGCGCCCTGCGCGGCGAGCTGGCTGGCGATGCCCCAGGCGATCGACTTGTCGTTGGCGACGCCCATGACCAGGCCGCGCTTGCCGGCCATCAGATCGCCTTTCGGAAACACCCACTCGTCGGCCATTGCTCGCTCTCCAGGAATTCGTGGGGCGCACCTGCCGCGCCAATGCACCCCGGGTCAAGGCGCACGTCTCCTCTTGACGCGAGCGTGTTTCGATATATCTTATTTTCCGATATATCGAAACACAGACGGAGTATTGGATGTTTCATCATCATCATCATGAACGGAGCATGCGCGGGCCGCGCCGCGGCGAATTCTGGGGCGGTCATGGCCCGCATGGGCGGGGTCACCGCCACGGCGGTTTTCGCCGCATGTTCGACCACGGCGACCTCAAATTCGTGGTCCTGGCCCTGATCGCCGAGCAGCCGCGCCACGGCTACGAGATCATCAAGGAGATCGAGCACCGCGTCGGCGGCGCTTACGCGCCGAGCCCCGGCGTCATCTACCCGACGCTGACCATGCTCGAAGACATGGGCTTGGCCGAGCAGGTCGCCAGCGAAGGGGCCAAGAAGCTCTATGCCATCACCGAGCAAGGCAAAGCCGAGTTGGAGGCCAACAAGGCCGGCGTCGACGCTCTGTTCGAGCGCATCTCAGCCGCGCGCGAGGCCTTCGCGGGCGGACGGGCGCCGCAAATCGTGCGCGCGATGGAGAACCTGAAGCTGGCGCTGCGCCTGCGCTTCGAACGTGGCCCGCTCAGCGAAGCGGAAGTGCAGCAAGTCACCGCCGCACTCGACGCCGCCGCGCAAGCGATCGAGCGCGCCTAAGCCGCGAGCGATCCGTTCCCGCTCGGACCGAGGCAGTCTTGTGCTCGGTTAGCTCTTTCGCGGGCGAAGTCCCATCCTTACGAGCGTTTGATAACGCCGGCTCTGCTGATGCTGCGTTGGCGGAGCAATGTCCGGCAGGCCCCCGTTGCCATCCCCAAGTGCAGAACGCACCGCTTGCATGACACCGTCGAGTTCGCTTTCAATGTCGCTTGCCCAAAACCGCATCACTCGGAAGCTCTTGCCAATTAAGTAGCCATCTCGTGTTCGATCATGTTGAGCTTGCTGAAGCGATGCATGTTGAACGCCATCGACTTCAACAACCAGTTTTGCGCGGCGGCAAACGAAGTCGAGGATATACGGCCCCTCGGGCGATTGGCGCCGGAAGTGCCAGCCTTCCGATCGCATTGCGCGCAATTGCATCCAAAGCGTGAGCTCAGGCGGGCTCATCGCCTTGCGCATGGCTCGGGCGCGCTCGGTGCTGCGATCGCTCATCGCGGCCAGTAGAGCGCCGTCTAATCCCTCCCCGCAAGGGGAGGGTGTCGCGAAGCTTGCTTCGCGACGGGCGGGGCGGCAGCTCTTTGTTTTGTAAAGGTGGCGCTTCCGTCCCACCCGTCAGCTTATGCGGCGCATAAGCTGACACCCTCCCTTGGCAGGGAGGGTGGGCGCCTAAGCCGCCACCCTTGTGAACGCCAGCGTGGCGTTGGTGCCGCCGAAGCCGAACGAGTTCGAGAGCACGCAATTGAGTTCGCGGTCTTCGCGCTGGCGCAGGATCGGCAGATCCTCGAAGGCGGGATCGAGTTCTTCGATGTTGGCGCTTTCGCAGGCGAAGTCGTTGTTGAGCATCAGCAGCGAGTAGATCGCTTCCTGCACGCCCGCAGCGCCCAGCGAGTGGCCGCTCAGCGACTTAGTGCTCGAGATCAGCGGCGCCTTGGCGCCGAACACGGCGCGCACGGCTTCCATCTCCTTGAGATCACCCACCGGCGTCGAGGTGCCGTGCGTGTTCAGGTAATCGACCGGCCGATCGAGATAGCGCATCGCCATTTTCATGCAGCGCGCGGCGCCTTCGCCTGAGGGCGCCACCATGTCGTGACCGTCGCTGTTGGCGCCGTAGCCGGCGACTTCGCCGTAAATCTTGGCCCCGCGCTTCTTGGCGCGCTGGTATTCTTCCAGCACGAGAACGCCCGCGCCGCCGGCGATGACGAAACCGTCGCGGTTCTTGTCATAGGCGCGCGAGGCTTTTTGCGGCGTGTCGTTGTACTTCGAACTCATCGCGCCCATGGCGTCGAACAGTACCGAGAGCGTCCAATCGAGCTCTTCGCTGCCGCCGGCGAACATGATGTCCTGCTTGCCGTTTTGAATGTGCTCGTAGGCGTCGCCGATGCAGTGGGCGCTGGTCGCGCAGGCCGAGCTGATCGAATAATTGATGCCCTTGATCTCAAACGGCGTCGCCAGCGTGGCGCTGGCGGTCGAACTCATGGCTTTCGGCACCGCGAACGGTCCGACGCGCTTGGCGCCTTTTTCGCGCGCGGTATCCGCCGCCGCGACGATCGCGTGCGCCGAGGGGCCGCCCGAGCCCATAATGATGCCGGTGCGGGGATTGGAGATGTCGTCGTGGCCAAGGCCTGCATCGGCGATCGCCTCTTGCATGGCGATATAGTTCCAGCCCGAGCCTTCGCCCATGAAGCGCATCACGCGCTTGTCGACGACGTCTTCCGGCTTCACGTGCGGCGCGCCGTGCACTTGGCAGCGCATGCCTTTGTCAACGTATTCCGGCGCGGCGACGATGCCGCTCTTGGCTTCACGAAGGCTCGTCAGCACTTCCTGCGTATTGTTGCCGAGCGAGGACACGATCCCCATGCCGGTGACGACGACGCGACGCATGCGCTTCTCCGTTACTTCAGCTGCGTTTCGAGCTGTTCGGGGCTGAACAGGCCGACCTTCAGATCCTTGGCCGTATAGATAGTGACGCCGTCCGCTTTCACGATGCCGTCGCCAATGCCCATGTGCAGCGAGCGGCGGATCACACGCGTCATGTCGATCTCGTAGGTGACCAGCTTGGTCTTCGGCGTGATCTGGCCGCGGAAGGTGACTTCGCCCACGCCCAGCGCGCGCCCGCGGCCCGGCGAGCCCGACCAGCACATGAAGAAGCCGACCAGCTGCCACATCGCATCGAGGCCAAGGCAGCCCGGCATCACCGGGTCGCCCTTGAAATGGCATTCGAAGAACCAGCGCTCGGGATTGATGTCGTATTCGGCGATCACTTGGCCTTTGCCGTTGGCGCCGCCTTCGGTCGAGATGTGCTTGATGCGGTCGAACATTAGCATCGGCGGCAGCGGCAGCTGCGCATTGCCGGCACCGAACATCGTGCCTTCGCCGGAGGCGATCAGGTCTTGGTAGGAAAGGCTGGAGGGGCGGCTGGCTTCGGTCGCCATCTTTGTCTCTGCTGATAAAGGGAAATCTCGCCGCCCGGCTTACAAGGGGTGGCTTGAGGGGGCAAGCTTGGGCCCCGCTTCAGGCCCGCCGCAGGGTCAGCCGTCCCTCGCGCCAGAGCTTCAGCACCGCCAGCAAGGGGAAGATGCCGAACAGCAGAAAGCTGCGGCTGACAAAGCCCGAGTGCTCGGCGCTGTGCGCGCGGGCAAGTTCGACCCAGCCGACCACAAAGACGAGAGGCGAGCACATGGCGGCGAAGGCGGTGACCCGCTCGGCGAGGCTTCCCGACTTGCGGATCAGCACCGCCAGCATGGCGCAAGCAACGGCGCCGGCGGCGAGGATGTAGGCGAAGAACCAGGGGTTCCAGGCGGGGATGAGGTTGCGCCGCGTCGCGCCGAGGAAATTGACTTCGAGCCGAACGCGCGTTGCGTCGTACTTGCCGAAGATGCGCGTCAGCTCCGCTTGCAGCGCGTCCGGCCCGAGCACGGCCGCCGCCGTCAGCCATTTCTCAACCCAGGCGGTGAAGAAGCCGGCGAAGAACAGCGCCGCCAGCAGGCCGCCATAGAGTGCAGCGCGCCAAGCCTTGTTGGGCGTGCTGCGATCTTGCGCGGCGATGTAGAAGAAGGCGATCAGCGCCGGCGCCAGCGGCGGATTGACCAGGAAGTTGAGGAAATTGTAGGTCGCGCCCGCTGCGAATGCGAACAGCGGCAGCGCCAGACGCTCAGGCTCGCGCACACGCCGGATGATCAGCGGCGTCAGGCTCGCACTGGCAAACGCCCACGCCAGCGACAGCGCATGCGTCGCCACCATCGGCGCGGTGAGGAAGTCGGACAGCGCAAAGAACGGAACGAGCGCTATCGCCCAAGCCCAGGCGCCGAACAGCCGCTCTATCTCGATGGCGAAGAAGACGAGCGATGCGAAGAACAACATCGCCGTGATGCGCATCATCACGTCGAACGGCGCCAGCGACAGCAGCACGCGGAAATAGGCTTGGTAGCCATGCCAGAAGCGCAGATAGCCCTGATCGGCGACGACCGCGCCGCTCCTAAGGGCGGCGTTGAACTCGACGCAGGGTCCGCTGCCGTCTTCGTGTGTGGCCGTGGGACTGGCGGCGATGCGGTGCAGCACGCCATCGCTCTCGTTGCCGAGATTGATGCCGAGCGCGACGCAGTCGCTGTACATGTCGAAGCGGTGGTCGTTATGTCCGAAAAAGGACATCGGGTAGGATTGGTGCGAGAGCGTGCCGCGCTCGGACGCCTGCTGGAGATTGGCGATGATGTGCGCGTCGCTGGTCAGCGACAGCACCAGCGCCAGCAGGGCGATAAAGCCGATCCAGAGTGCAAGCGCGGCGCCCGCCAGCGCAGCCAACACAATGGCCACGCGCCGCAGCGCGCTTTGCTCGCCGGCTGCCACCGGTCCGCGCATGAGCTGTCCCCACCAACCGCCGATTGCGGCTAGAGGGCAGCGGTAACGCACAGCAATTGCAAATACTACCGGAAATTAACCATGACGCCGTTCAGAGCCCGGCGCAGTCGCCGCCCCAGATGGCGCTGTCTTCGACCCAGCCGACCCGGCCGCCGACGGCCACGCGCCGCCATTCACCCTCGCAGCCGGTAATGGCCCCGACCACGCCCGGGGCCATGTAGGCCACGACCGCCGCGCCCGGACGGGCGGTCCGGTGCAAAGCTGCCGCTTCCTTTACGTAGACGGTGCGCCGGGGAGCGAGGTTGCGAGCATGCATCCACACCTCCGCTCCGTCCGGATCGCGCACGCGCCGCCAGGGCCCGCTTTCGCCGGTGACCTGCAACGGCAGGCCTGCGCGTTCGTAAACCCAGTCAACCGGCTGATCGAGCCCGGGTCCGTGCCGGCCATTGGCGCCGGCGGCGGCCAGGCTGACGAAACGGGGGACAGGCAGGTTGGAATCCGTGCCCAGCGGGGGCGCCTCAGCGGACGCTACGGCAATGCTGGAAAGGGCCGCGGCTAAGGCGGCTAGAAACCCACGGCGCATGACCCAACCTTTGTCTGCCTCCGTCTCATGCGGAGGGCGCCTAAGCATGCGACGGCGGCGTGAAAGCGCGTTTAACGCCGCGCCTCTTCTTGGAGCGGCGCGAGGCGTGGTTTATGGAGGCTGAATGCCGACTAAGAAGCTCAAGGTCATCGTCACGCGCCGTCTGCCCGATCCGGTGGAGACGCGCCTGCGCGAACTGTTCGACGCTGAGCTCAATGTCGAGGACAAGCCCTTCACCACGGACGAACTCGCCGCCGCCGTCGCCCGCGCCGACGTGCTGGTGCCGACCGTCACCGACCGGGTCGACGCCCGCGTGCTCTCGCGCGCTGGCGAGCAGCTGCGCCTGATCGCCCAGTTCGGCGCCGGGGTCGACAATATCGACGTGCAGACCGCGGTGCAGCGCGGCATCACGGTGACGAACACGCCCGGCGTGCTCACCGAAGACACCGCCGACATGACCATGGCGCTGATCCTCGCCGTGCCGCGCCGCTTGATCGAAGGCGTGAAGATCATCGAGCGCGACGAGTTCACCGGCTGGTCGCCGACCTGGATGATGGGCCGGCGCATCTGGGGCAAGCGGCTCGGCATCATCGGCATGGGCCGCATCGGCCAGGCTGTCGCGCGCCGCGCCAAGGCCTTCGGTCTGCAGATCCATTATCACAATCGCCGCAAAGCGGCGGCGCACATCGAGGCCGAACTCGAAGCGACCTATTGGGATAGCCTCGACCAGATGCTGTCGCGCATGGACATCGTCTCGGTGAATTGCCCGCACACGCCGGCGACCTATCACTTGCTGTCGTCGCGCCGGCTCGCGCTGCTGAAGCCGCATGCCTACATCGTCAACACCGCGCGCGGCGAGGTGATCGACGAAGCCGCGCTCGCGCGCATGCTGGAGAAGGGCGAACTCGCCGGCGCTGGCCTCGACGTGTTCGAGAACGAACCGGCGATCAATCCGAAGTTGAAGAAGCTGAAGAACGTCGTGCTGCTGCCGCACATGGGCTCGGGCACGATCGAGGGCCGCATCGACATGGGCGAGAAGGTCATCATCAACATCAAGACCTTCGCCGACGGCCACAAACCGCCGGATCGCGTCATCCCGGCGATGCTCTAGGGCAAATCGCCTGCCCACGCTTCCCGGCCG
>JAEUMR010000025.1 GCA_016791385.1 Hyphomonadaceae bacterium | reverse complement strand
ACCCGGTCGGCGTGATGGGACCGGTGCTGGGGCCGGATTACTCGACCTCGATCCTGTTGGTGCAGCGGCTGATGGACGGCGCCATGCCGGGCGCGCCGCGGCTCTATTTCGGCCTCGTCGATGTGCGCGACGTCGCCGATCTGCACATGCGCTGCATGATCGACCCTGCCGCCAAGGGTGAGCGCTTCCTGGCGCTGGCTGGCGATTTCGTCTCGATCGCGCAGATCGGGCGGATGCTGAAGCGCAGGCTCGGCTCCGCCGCCAAGCGCGTGCCGACGCTGGAGCTGCCGGACTTCCTCGTCCGCATGGCCGCGCGCCGCGATCCGGCGGTGCAGCAAATCCTGCCTGAACTCGGCAAGCGCAAGAACGGCAGCAACGCCAAGGCGCGCACGCTGCTCGGCTGGAACCCGCGCTCGAACGAGGATTCGGTCGTCGCCACCGCCGAAAGCCTGATCCGGCTGGGGCTGTTGAAAGATTCTCCCAAACAAGCCGCGTGAGGCTGTCGAAATCGGTCAGGGCTGCACGTCATCGCGCCGGGAGCTACAGTGCCCCGATGGGAGAGTGCCATGCGCTACATGATCTTGATCTACAGCTCTGAAGCCAGCTGGGCCGATGTTTCGCCCGAACGCATCGGCGAAATCATGGCCGCTTACTACGCTTACACCGACAAGCTGAAGGCGGCGGGCGTGCATATCGCCGGCGATGAATTGCAGCCGGTAGCGACGGCGAAAAGCGTGCGCGGGCAGGGCGGCGCGCAAGTGGTCGACGGCCCGTTCGTCGACACCAAGGAATCGCTCGGCGGCTATTATCTGATCGAATGCGCCAGCGAGGACGAAGCGCTGAAATGGGCGCGGCAGTGCCCGGTCACGATGCATGGCGGCGGCGTTGAGCTGCGGCCCGTCATGGTGCGGTGAACGCAAGCCGGCTTGCCGAGCGCGTTGCGCGTGAGAGCTACGGGCGGCTGCTTGCGCTGCTCGCAGCACGCACGCGCGACGTCGCCGCCGCCGAGGACGCGCTCGCCGAGGCGTTTGCGGCGGCGCTGACGGCATGGCCGCGCACCGGCGCGCCGGACAATCCCGAAGCGTGGCTGTTCGCGGCGGCCAAGCGCAAGCTGATCGATGCGGCGCGGCGCGCGAAGACGGCGAGCGAAGGCGAGGCGCAGATCGCGCTTGGCATTGAAGAACTCGAGGCCGAGGTGGCGGCAAGGGTGCCCGACCGCCGTCTCGGCCTCATGTTCGCCTGTGCGCACCCGGACATCGACGAAAGCATCCGCACGCCGCTGATGTTGCAGGCGGTGCTGGGCTTCTCCGCCGAGCGCATCGCGGCGGCGTTCCTGGTCGAGCCGAAAGCGATGGGTCAGCGTCTCGTGCGCGCCAAGCAGCGCATCCGCGACGCCGGCGTCGGCTTTGAGGTGCCCGACCCAAGCGTGTGGCGCGCGCGTTTCGTTGCCGTGCTCGATGCGATCTACGCCGCTTACACCGCCGGCTGGAGCGATCCGCTCGGCGCCGATCCTGAACGCCGCGGCCTCACTGAAGAAGCGCTGTGGCTGACGCGCGTGCTGGCGGCGCAAACCCCCGATGAGCCCGAGCCGCTCGGATTGCTGGCGCTGATGCTGCACCTGGAAGCGCGCCGGCCAGCGCGGCGGGACGGTGATGGGCGCTATGTGCCGCTCGATAAGCAGAACGTGAAGCTGTGGCGCTTCGAGCTGATCGCCGAGGCTGAAGCGGCGCTGCGCGCAGCAAGCGCGATGGGCAAGCCCGCGCGCTATCAGCTCGAAGCGGCGATTCAATCCGCGCACGTTGCGCGCGCTTGGCGCGGAGAGGCCGATTGGGATGCGATCGTGCTGCTCTACACGGCGCTGGCCGAGCTGACCGGATCGCCGGTGGCGCGGCTCAATGCGGCGGCGGCAATCGCGCAGCGCGACGGCGCGCCGGCGGCATTGGCCGCGCTCGATGCGCTCGATGCGCCGATGCTGAAGAGTTACCAGCCGTACTGGGCGCTGCGCGCCGATCTGCTCGCACGCCTCGGCCACACCGAAGCTGCACGCGCCGCCTACGACGAAGCTATCGCCCGCGAACGCGACGGCGCGGTGATCCGCTTTCTGAGCGAGCGCCGCGCTGCGCTGGGTTAGGATCGCTTGCGGTAGTAGAAGCGCTTGGCCGCTTCGGTAGCGACGCCATAGCCAGCGGCGATCAGCAGGGCGAACAGCAGCAAGTCCGCCGGCGGGGCGCGCAGTGCAAACCATTGCGAGACGTAAGGCAGATAGGGCGCGGCCAGCGCGATCAGCACGACGATGATGCTCAGCCTTATGATCCACGGCGCGGGGCGGCTGGTCCAGAACGGCCGCGCCGTGCGCAGCGCCACCAGCGCGACGATCTCGGTCAGCACCGAGATCTGAAACCAGCTGGTCTGAAACACAGCTTCCCCGGCGTGCAGCACGCCGCGCAACAGCCAGAACGTGATCAGGTCGAACACCGAACTCACCAACCCGAACACCAGCATGAAGGACTGGATGTTGCGGATGTTCCAGCGCTCGGGCCGGCCTTCCTGCTCTGGATCGACGGTGTCGGTTGCGACCGCCATCAGCGGCAGGTCGGTCATGAAATTGATCACGAGGGTCTGCGCGGCGGTGAGCGGCAGGAACGGCAGCAGCGGGGTGGCGATCGCCATGCTGACCATGTTGCCGAAGCTCGATCCGGTGGTGATGCAAATATATTTGAGCGTATTGGCGAAGGCGCGGCGGCCGTCGCGCACGCCGTCGAGCAGCACGCCGAGGTCCTGCTGGGTCAGCAGCACGTCGGCTGCCGCGCGTGCGACATCGACAGCGCCGTCAACTGAAATGCCGACATCCGCCGCCTGCAGCGCCGGCGCGTCATTGACGCCGTCGCCAAGGAAGCCGACCGTCTTGCCGGCGCGCTGCAGCACACGCACGATGCGTTCTTTGTGCTGCGGTTCGACTTCGGCGAACACGCGCGTGGCAAGCAGGCGCGGGCGCAACGCATCGCCCTTGAGCGCATCGATTTCGGCGCCCGTCATCACGGCTTCGGCGCCGAGGCCAAGCACATCGGCCACGTGCTGAGCGACGTAGCGATTGTCGCCGGTGATGACCTTCACAGCCAGGCCGGACGCGGCGAGCGAGGCCACGACCTGCGCCGCATCGGCCTTCACCGGGTCGGCGAAGGCGAGAAAGCCGG
>JAEUMR010000066.1 GCA_016791385.1 Hyphomonadaceae bacterium | reverse complement strand
GCCCGTTCGGCCGCGTCTTCGTTTCGCCGGCCATGCACCGCTGGCATCACGTCCGCGACGCGCGCGGCGCCGGCGTGAATTTCGCCACCCTCTTCTCCGTGTTCGATCAGCTGTTCCGCACCCACCACACACCGGGCCCCTGCACCGTCCCGCTCGGCGTGCGCGAAAACATAGGCCCCGGCGTGCTCGGCCAGCTTACATGGCCGTTCCAAGCGGCGTGGCGCGCAGTCCACAGCCGCGCGCGCACGCGCGAAACGGCGCCGGTTATCGCTCCATAGCGCTTGCATCGCCCGCGCAGCTGAGGCACGACGTCCGCGCCTTATGACGACCGAGATTGCCTGACGCTGCGAGCCGCGTCCGTTTGAACGCCCGCTCGCTCTGAACCGCCCGCCGCGCGGGTGAACACCCACGTTCAGATCAGGCACTTCCGTGAACATCTCAAAGCATGAGCAGCGCACGCTGCACGCGCTCGCCCAAGGCGGCGCTATCCATCATCGTAAGAACGGCAAGGGCGACATCGTCGAAATCGACTGCGTCAACCGCGACGGTTGGCGGCTGGACGATTGCACGCTCCAGGTTTTCGCCAGGCTGCGCCGGCGCCGCTTCATCCGCAGCGAAAATGGCGGGCCTTATCGCATCACGCGCGACGGGCTTGCCGCCGTGCGCAGCCAATTGGACAACCGATAATGCGCCCCGTCAGGTGGCGGCGAAGTCCGGCGTGCCGAATCCCAAGCCGATATCGTCCTCCTCGTTCGCAATCTCGAACGAGGAGCAGCAGCGCGCGCAGAACGCGACGTCGCCGACGATTGTGCGGAAGGTTGAGCGGCGCCGTTGCAGCGGCGTCGTGCACGTCGGACAAGGCTCGCCGATTTTCTTATCGAGCATCGCGTTACTCCGAACCTTTCAAGCTTGCGCCGTAATGCTGAACAGAACCTTTCGCGGCGTCCCATGTCAGGGATGCGCCAAGGCGCTGTTTCGGATGCGCACCGCACAGGCTTGTGATCGCGCGCGCAGCATGCAGTGCATCGATTTGCGGGGAAACTCGCCAACACGGCCTAGCGCGAACGGCCGATCAGACGCGTTTGCTCTTTTTCGCCGCTCTTGCCGCCTTTTTGGGCTTCGGCGCAGCGAGCGCGTGCGCAGCCTTGAGAGCCGACAGCAAGGTCGCCTCGTCGGCCTGCTTTAGATCGAACCGCGTTGCGCCCATGCGGCCCCAGCCGCCGGGAACAGGCGCGGCCATCTTCGACGCCTGTTCACAGAAAAAGCTTTGCGTATCGGCGTCGAACATCAGGTTGATGTCCGCGCCGCTGCTAGCCAGCGTGGCAAAAATCTTCCGCGGCGTTCTGAACGCGATCCGGTCGAAGTGCGGCGCCTCGCTCGCCTCAGCCAGCGAGAGCGCCAGCGCCCGGGCGCGGGCCTTCGTTACAGCCATGCTGGCGGTGGGGCGGCGCTCAGAACCAGCCCTTCTTTTTCTTCTTCTCGGGCTCAGGCGCCGGAGCAGCCTTCGCCGCAGGCGCCGCCGCCTTGGCTTGAGGCGCGGCAGAACGGGCTGCGGCCTGGCCCGCGGGCGGCGTTGCGGGCGCACCCGCGCCTGCCTTGCCGCTCAAGAAATCCGGCGCAGGTCCCAACTTGTCAGCGAACCATGAAGACATGTCCCCTCCTGGCGCGGTCACTCGCGCTTCTTGAGGGGAAAGCTAATCGAAGAAGTGCGGCGCGTGAAGACGCCGGCTTAGCCCAGCCAGCCCGGCCGCTTGAACGGCTTGCCGAGGTCCTTCGCCACCGCCTCGTGCGCGATCGCGCCCTCATAGACGTTGAGCCCGCCCGCGAGGTGCGGATCGTCCTGCAGCGCCTTCCTGTAGCCTTTGTTGGCCAGCGCCAGCGTGAACGGCAGCGTCGCGTTGTTGAGCGCGAAGGCGCTGGTGCGCGACACCGCGCCGGGCATGTTGGCGACGCAATAATGGATCACGCCATCGACGTTGAACACGGGATCGGCGTGCGTGGTCGCGTGCGAGGTCTCGAAGCAGCCGCCTTGGTCGATCGAGATATCGACCAGCACCGAGCCCGGCCGCATCGTCTTCAGCATCGCCCGCGTGATCAGCTTCGGCGCCGCCGCACCCGCCACCAGCACGGCGCCGACGACGACGTCCGCGTCCTGCACCGCTGCTTCCACCGCCGCCTTGGTCGAGTAGATCGTCTCCAGGCGGCCGTTGAATTCGCGGTCGAGTTCTTCCAAACGCGCCGGGTTCTTGTCGAACACCGTCACCCGCGCGCGCATGCCGACGGCGATCTGCGCGGCGTTGTAGCCGGCGACGCCCGCGCCCAGGATGACGATATGCGCCGGCTGCACGCCCGGCACGCCGCCGAGCAGCACGCCGCGCCCGCCATTGGCCTTCTCAAGGTAGTGCGCGCCGACTTGGATCGACATCCGGCCCGCCACTTCGCTCATCGGCTTCAGCAGCGGCAGACGGCCGTCTTTATCGGTGACGGTCTCGTAGGCGATGCAGGTGGCGCCGGACTTCATCAGCCCTTCGGCCTGTTCCGGATCGGGCGCGAGGTGGAGGTAGGTGAACAGCACGTGGTGCGGCTTCAGCCGCGCGATCTCGACCGGCTGCGGCTCCTTCACCTTCACGATCATCTCGGCGGTTTCGAACACGGCGTCCGCATTCGCCAGGATCTTCACGCCGACCTTCTCATAGACGCTGTCCGGCGCGCCGATGCCCTCGCCCGCCTTGGTCTCCAGAAACACCTCATGGCCGGCGCGGACCAGCTCCGCCGCGCTCTCCGGCGTCAGGCCGACGCGGTATTCGTGGTTCTTGATTTCCTTCGGACAGCCGACGCGCATGCAAAAATCTCCCGTTTGGTGGAGAAATATCGCAAACGACGCGCATTTTCTTCGATATTTTGCTATCCAGACCTATAATACCGCCCCATCCTGAGCGCCTTGACCTTCATGCCGCAAGATTTTCCCGCTTCTCTCGACGATTTCGACCACAAGATCCTGCAGGAGCTGGAGCAGGACGGCGTGCTGACCGCCGCCGCGCTGTCCGAGCGGATCGGGCTGTCTCCGTCCGCCTGCCACCGGCGCGTCAAAGCGCTGGAAGCGGCGGGGGTGATCGAGGGTTACGCCGCCATCCTTTCGGAGAAAGCGCTCGGCCGCAGCGCCACCGTGTTCGTGGCGGTGACGCTGGAGAACCAGCGCCAGGAGACGATGGCCGCGTTCGAGCGCGCCGTGGCGCGCTGCCGCGAGGTGCAGGACTGCCACCTGATGACCGGCGAGAGCGATTATCTGCTGCGCATCGTCATCGCCGACAATGACCGCTACGAGCGCGTGCACCAGGAAACACTCTCGCGCCTGCCCGGCGTGCGGCGCCTAGTGTCAAACTTCACCATCCGCACCGTGTTCCGGCGCAACGCGAGCGTCGCGGGCTGAGCGGACGTTATTCGCCGCGAGCGGTCACTGGGTGGCGATGGTTTCGACCAATGCCAATTCGTCCGCGTTTAAGGGCGGCCCAATGCACGCAACCAAGTCGTCGCCTTCATGCATCGCGTGGCGCTGCCCAACGCCCAGCCATAGGTCCGATTTGGCTGCGGTCGAGTCGAACTCATGGCGGACGGCAACAATCTCACCCGGATTTATCGCATCTCGATATAGCGAGACCTGTCGCAACCGCGCCCCTATGAATTGCGCCCAAGGCTGTTCGGGGCTCGCATGAATAAGATCGAGAGAAAACGGACGCCACGCACTCAAATCGGCGGCCGCCAAGTGATAATCACCGTCCGCACCGCTCATCCACGTCAGAAGAACCTCGCCGCCTTCATCAAAGAAAAGCGAAGCGGCGCCCGAGAACTCTAGGATCGGCTTGTTCAGGTCAGCGACTGTTCCAGGAGTGTCGCAAGTGATTGGACGCCAGGCCAAGCTCGCAATGCGTTGACCGAGGAACGGCCGATAGGTTTCGGCGAGCGATGTCATCCGCCGATCATAATCGGAACGTCCGCTCCAGGCCAATTGCGGCCACTGTCCCGCACCCGCGCCGCCAATTTCCCGCTTTTCGCCGAGAGCATACAGCGGTTAGCCACTGGCGGGCGCACACAGCTGGGTCAGCATCAAGTAAAACAAACCGATGCCTAGTATCATGAGGATTGCGCCCATGAAGCGCTGGATGGAAACATAGGACGGATGCTCCAACCAACGGCGCGAAAGTTCTGCGCCTTTGAGGGCCTCGTCGCGCTCGCGCTCCGCACTGAATAGGCTAAAAACTCCTCCCACAACGAAAAAACTTGCGACAATTGGCAGCCAGATCGAGCACGCGAGCACCTCTGGTGCCATAAACCTCAAAAGCGCGATTGCAGCAAACGCAGCCAGCGCAAAACAGCTCCAGAAATATCGAAACATGCTGCGCACTGGCTGTTAAGTTCGGTTCCGGATGCCCAGGTCGACTTTATGTCCAACGTCCGCTTCGGGCCAAGAGCGGACTCCACGTTCCTTCTCCTGGTTAAGGAGAAGGTGGCCGCGAAGCGGCCGGATGAGGTTTGCCGGCGGTGCAAGAATGTGGCGCTAAGCTTCATGCGCCGCAAACCTCGCCCGTCGTTCGCTCTCGCTCACTGACGCCCTCTCCCTAACCGGGAGAGGGAACAGAGCCAGGGGCAGACGGTTTTACGCCGGCGCCCTAATCGTCTTCGCCCCGGGCGCCCGCTTCACCGTGCTCGCCTTGCTCTTGCATGGCGGCGGCTTTGCCGGCGACATCCATCGGACCCCAAATGGTGAAGACGCTTGCCGCAGCCAGCGCCGCGCCGAGCGCCAAGCCAGCCGCCCCGCGTGCGCCGCCTCCGGAGACTTTGCCGACGGCGCCGAACAAGGTCACGCCAATCAGGTCGTACTTCATCAGCAGTGCAAACAAGAGCACGGCTGCGGCGTGGGCGATGGCGAGCACCATGATGGTCGTGCCCGCCGCCTCGTGCGCTTCCAGCGCCGCCGAGTCTTCGCCCTGGCCAATGCCAGTGACTGCCAGCCCGACGGCCACGACGATGGCCAGCATCAGCGCAAAGCCGAGCAAACGGGCGCCTTGCAACGCCAGCGGCGCAAACGCGCGCGCGCCCCGCGACGCGTCCGGCAGACGCAGCCGCAATGCGTCGGTCAACGCCGGCTTCACCCCGCCGATCACGCGCCAAGCGACACGCACCAGCACGAGGGCAAGCGCAGTCGTGCCCGCCGCCATATGCACCAAGCCCTCGCCGTGCTCCGGCTTCGGCACCAGCAGCGCAGTGACAACGGCAACGGCGATGCCCCAGTGCAGCACGCGCTTGAGCAACGCCCAATTGGCGGCGGGATTTGTGCTGGGCATGATTCATTTGCGCCGATCGCAGCGGCTCGCGCCATGCGTCGCGCCGTCGCTGTTTTTTGCAATTGATTCTGACACTTATAATCGCTCGCAGCGGCCGGACAGGGTGCGCGGGCGCATTCGCCTCCCAGGCTAGCGCCCGCGCAAGGCGCCACGCTTCGCTGCAGCACCTCCCCCCGCGCCCGCGCCTGTGCTTCAAGGTGCAGATAACGGAGGAACGCCCATGTCCGAGAACGTCGTCATCCCGGTTCCCGAGGAATGGGCCAAGCGCGCCTATGTCGACGACGTGAAGTATCGCGCCATGCACGCCGCCGCCTGCGAAGACCCTGAAGCTTTCTGGGGCGTGCAGGGCCAGCGGCTCGACTGGATCAAGCCTTATACGAAGGTGAAGGACACCAGCTTCAACGAAGCCGACTTCCGCATCCGCTGGTACGAAGACGGCGTCCTCAACGTCTCCGCCAATTGCATCGATCGCCATCTCGAAAAGCGCGGCGAGCAAGTGGCGATCATCTGGGAAGGCGACGATCCCGGCCAATCGCGCACCATCACCTATCGTGAGCTGCACGCGGAAGTCTGCCGCTTCGCCAATGTGCTCAAAGCGCAGGGCGTCAAGAAAGGCGACCGCGTCACCATCTATCTGCCGATGATCCCGGAAGCGGCGTTCGCGATGCTCGCCTGCGCCCGCATCGGCGCCATCCATTCGGTCGTGTTCGGCGGCTTCGCGCCAGAGAGCCTCGCCAACCGCATCAATGATTGCGATTCCAAGCTCGTCATCACCGCCGACGAAGGCATGCGCGGCGGCAAAGCGGTGCCGCTGAAGCGCAATGTCGATGAAGCGCTGGCGCACGCGCCGGGCGTGAAGACGGTGCTGGTAATCCGCCACACCGGCAACGATCCAAGCCTGGTGCAATCCGGCGGCGCCGACGTCTGGTATCACGAAGCCGCGGCGAATGTGTCCGCCGAATGCGCGCCCGAGCCGATGAGCGCGGAAGATCCGCTCTTCATCCTCTACACCTCTGGCTCAACCGGCAAACCGAAGGGCGTGCTGCACACTTCGGGCGGCTATCTCGTCTATGCGTCGATGACGCATCAATACGTGTTCGATTATCACGACGGCGAGATTTTCTGGTGCACCGCCGATGTCGGCTGGGTCACCGGCCACACCTACATCGTCTACGGCCCGCTCGCGAACGGCGCGACGACGCTGATGTTCGAAGGCGTGCCCACCTATCCGAGCGTCTCGCGCTTCTGGGAGGTGATCGACAAGCACCAGGTCAACATCTTCTATACCGCGCCCACCGCGATCCGCTCGCTGATGCGCGACGGCGAAGCGCCGGTGAAGCAAACCTCGCGCGCCAGCCTGCGCCTAATCGGCTCTGTCGGCGAGCCGATCAATCCGGAGGCGTGGCTCTGGTATTATCGCACCGTGGGCGACAGCCGCTGCCCGGTGGTGGACACCTGGTGGCAGACCGAAACCGGCGCGGCGCTGATCACCAACCTGCCCGGCGCCACGGCGATGAAGCCCGGCTCGGCGACGCGCCCCTTCTTTGGCATCAAGCCGGCGCTGGTCGACGAGAAAGGCGCATTCCTCGAAGGCGCCACCAGCGGCAATCTGGTGCTGCTCGATTCTTGGCCGGGCCAGATGCGCACCGTCTATGGCGATCACCAGCGCTTCTTCGACACCTACTTCCGCACCTATCCGGGCATGTACTTCACCGGCGATGGCTGCCGCCGCGACGAAGACGGCTATTACTGGATCACCGGCCGCGTCGATGACGTGCTCAACGTGTCGGGCCACCGCATTGGCACGGCGGAAATCGAAAGCGCGCTCGTCGCCGACACCAAAGTCGCCGAAGCCGCCGTCGTCGGCTATCCGCACGACATCAAGGGCCAGGGCATCTATTGCTACGTCACGCTGAAGCAAGGCATCGAGCCGAGCGACGATCTCAAGCACGAGCTGGTCCAATATGTGCGCCACGAGATCGGCCCGACGGCGACGCCGGACATCATCCAGTTCGCGCCCGGCCTGCCGAAGACACGCTCGGGCAAGATCATGCGCCGCATCCTGCGCAAGATCGCCGAGAATGATCTCGGCAACCTGGGCGATACCTCGACGCTGGCCGACCCGGGAGTGGTGGACGATCTGGTCACCAATCGCGCCAGCGGCAGCTAAACCTTAAGCGCTGGCTTGATCGAGCGCAGCGACGTCTTCGGCGTTGAGACTCAAGCGTAGCGCGCCCATCAGCTCGGTGAGTTGCGCCACGCTGGTGGCGCTCGCGATCGGCGCGGCGATGGCGGGCTTTGCCATGATCCAGGCCAGCGCGACTTGCGCCGGCGCCGCGCCATGACGCGCACCCACAGCATCGAGCGCGGCCAGCACGGCCGGGCCCTTGCCTTCCATGTACTTGTCCATGCGCGCGCCGCGCACGCTCTTGGCCTTATCCGCCTCGGTGCGGTACTTGCCGGTCAGATAGCCGCTGGCGAGCCCGTAATACGGGATCAGCGAGACCTGTTCGCGCGCGCACAGCGGCATCAGGTCCGCCTCGATGGCGCGGTTCATCAGATTGTACTCCGGCTGCAGCGTATCGAAGCGCACGCGCTGCGAGGCGGCGCTTTCCGCCAAGGACGCGGCCAGCCGTGGCATCTTGAAGTTCGACGCGCCCACAGCGCGCACTTTTCCTGCGCGCACCAGTTCGTCCAGCGCCGCCATGTACTCATCCGGCGGCGTCGCCTCATCGTCGCGGTGCAGCTGGTAGAGATCGATCGTATCGACGCCGAGCCGCGACAGCGAATCCTCGCAGGCGGCGATAATGTTGTCGCGCCGGATGCCGACGCGCTTCGGCCACATCCCCACCTTGGTCGCGATCAGCACCTTGTCGCGCTTGCCGCTGCGCTTCAGCCACGCGCCGATCACGCGCTCGCTTTCGCCGCCCTCATGGCCGGGGACCCAGCTCGAATAGACGTCTGCTGTATCGATGGCGTTGCCGCCTTGGTCGACGAAGGCGTCCATCACCGCGAATGAAGCGGCCTCGTCAGCGGTCCAGCCGAACACGTTTCCACCCAGCATGAGGGGCGTGATCTTGATCCCGCTGCGGCCAAGCTCGCGCTTCTGTTGCATTTCGCCGCTCCTTGCCCTGCCGCTGTGGACCAAACCCGTCCGGTTGCCGACAATGCGCCAAATCTCTGGAGCAATCATGCGCCTCGTCAACGTCTTTGCAGCACTCTCCGGCGTCCTCGCGCTGTTCATGCTGGTGATCGCCGCGCACGTGCTCAACCCCGCGCCGGAGGATGCCGAGCGCATCCATCTCGGCGCCTTCATCCAGCTCGTCGCCGCCGTGACCGGCCTCGTCCTGGCTGGCCGGAGCGGCATGCTCAACGCTATCGCTGCGGCCATGATCCTCGGCGGCGCGGCGCTGTTCTCCGCTACCCTCTATGCGCTGGCGATAACGCATGATCGCAGCTTCATCATGCTTGCCCCTGTGGGGGGAACGACGCTGATCCTGGGCTGGCTCGCGCTCGCCGCTGCAAAGCCTGGACGGACGTGAGTTCGCCCGGCGGCGCAAACCCCCTACATTGGAGCGCAATGACGTTCACGCCCCCGCCGTCCGCCAGCGCCAGCACGCCTGTGTTCCAGCCCATCGTCTCCGGCGATGCGCTGGCGGCGGAGGCGCACCGCTTCGCCACACAGCTCGGTCATCTGAGCCCCGAGGAGGTCGCCAACCGCACCGGCTGGACGCTCGGCATCATCGCCGGCGCCTTGGCGCTGCTTTGGCTGCTGCGCTTCTCCATCCGCCTCGTCGCGCGCTGGCTGTCGCCGAAGCAGGATCAGGAAGACGAACGGGGCAAAGAAGCGCGCCGGCAGATCGGCGGCTGGACCATGAGCGCGGCGCGCTTCGTCGTCGGCATGTTTGCGCTGGGCTGGATTTTGTACGTCTGGGGCTTCGACGTGCGCGCCGGCGCGCTCGGGCAAGTGCTGGGCGTGATCTGGCGCGCGGGCATCATCATCATCCTCGCCGTCGCCGCGCTGGAAATCTCCACCTTCGTCATCACGCGCGGCCTTCACCGCGGCGCCCGGCACGCCCGCGACGTGCGCCGCGCCGCGCAGCTGCGCACGCTCGCGCCTGTGCTGAAAGCGATGGCGCAATCGTTGATCATTCTGATCGCCACGATGATGACGCTGTCGCAGTTCGGTGTTGAAATCGCGCCGCTGATCGCCGGCGCCGGCATCATCGGCTTGGCCATCGGTTTCGGCGCGCAGACGCTGGTGAAAGACTTCCTCACCGGCATCTTCATGATCCTCGAAGACACCGTCTCGATCGGCGATGTCGTCACCATCGGCAATTATGGCGGCGTCGTCGAAGACATGTCGCTGCGCACCATCAAGCTGCGCGACTTCGACGGCACGCTGCACATCTTCCCGTTCAGCGAAGCGCAGGTGATCCACAACAAGACCAAGAGCTTCAGCTACGCTGTGTTCGATCTTTCCGTCACCTACTCAGCCGATATCGGCCGCGCGCTGCAAGTCATGCGTGAGACCGGCGAACAGCTCGCCGAAGACGAGGGCTTCAGCCAGGCGATCGTCGCGCCGATCGAAATCGTCGGCGTCGACCGGCTGGCCGATTCAGGCGTCATTCTCAAAGGCCGCTTCAAGACCATGCCTGGACAGCAATGGACCGTGCAGCGCGAATATCTCCGCAGGATCAAGCAGGCCTTCGACGAGAACAGCATCTTCATGCCGACTCCCGCGCCCCAGGTGAGGCTCGTTTCCGCCGCGGAGTTGAGCGCGCGGCAAACGCCCACGAATATCGTGGACGAGCATCCGGAAGCTCAGGGCTGATCGTCGCGTTGTTCCAGTTTGCGCTTGAGGGCTTCAAGATCGCGCTGTATCGCGCCGAGCCGGTCCCAGATGGACCAGACGCCGACACCGATCGCCACCAGCATGACGATGATCGTGTAATCGGCCGGCGAACCCATGTGACGCTCCTTCGCCCACACATGCCGCGCCACAGGGTGCGAGGCAACGCCTTCGCCGCAGAGGCGAGACGCCGCGCCCGCCGCTAGCCAAGCTTGCCGCAAATGCTAAAGCTCGCGTCCATGCAGGCCAGAACCGTAACCATCGCCGCACGCTTCAACGGCCCGTCCAATTCCGGCAATGGCGGCTATACGTGCGGGCTGCTGGCCGAAGAGATCGACGGCCCCTCCGAAGCGACGCTGCGCGTGCCGCCGCCGCTGGAGACGCCGCTCCAACTCGTTCGCGAGAGCGATGCCGTGCGGCTGATGCACGGCGAAGTGCTGATCGCGGAAGCGCGTCCGGTGGCATTTGACTTGAAACCACCGCCGGCGCCCTCGCTTGCGCAGGCGGAGGCCGCGCGCGCCCGCTATCGCGGCCTTCTCAATCACCGCTATCCCACGTGTTTTGTCTGCGGCCCTGGACGTCCTGCACATGACGGCCTCGACATCTTCACGGGTCCCATTGAAGGCCACGACGTGGTCGCCAGCGTCTGGATTCCGCCGCCCGATCTCGCTGGCGACGACGGCCGCCTTTCGCCGCTTTTCATTCACGCCGCGCTCGACTGTCCCAGTTATTGGGCGCTGCCGCGCGCGGGCGAGATCATGGGATTGCTTGCGCGTCTTACCTCAAGCATCGATGCTGAATGCCCGCAGATCGGCGAACCGTTGATCGTCGCGGCTTGGCCGCTCGGCTCTGACGGCCGCAAGCACCGCGGCGCCAGCGCGCTCTATGGCGCTGACGGCCGCGTCATTGCCCGCAGCGAAGCGCTTTGGATCGAGCCGCGCGCTAATTGACAGGGCGCGCCGCCGCTCTACCGTCCCGCCGCTGGGGGAAGGAAGACGCCATGACCGCACTGCAATCCGCTCTCCATGCCCGCGCGCGGCGCTCCGTCTGACGCATGCGCATCGATTCAACGTTTGCGTCCGCACGCATTGTCGGTCCTATCCTGGTCGCCCTCGGCGTCAGCTTCATCTCCCACCCCGGCCTCATCGTCGCTTCGCTGCAGGATTTCGCCGGCGCGCCGAGCCTGTTCGTGTTCGCCTCGCTGTGCTGGCTGGCGGCTGGGCTGACGCTGATCACGCTGCACCGGCGCTGGGACGGTTTCACCGCCGCGCTGGTCTCGATCACCGGCTACGCCGCCACCGCCAACGGCGCGCTGTGCCTGATCGCACCGGACCAGGCCCGCGCGCTCATCCTCACCGTCGCCGCGCGCAACGCCTATGTGCCGATCGTCGGCTGCGTGTTCGCGCTGCTGGGCGCGTGGCTCTCCTATGCCGGCTACGTCGCCGGCATCTTCCGCGCCGATCACGATTGACGCGCGCGCGTTGACTGGCGCGCGGATGAGCCTAGTTTCCCGCGCACCATAACCCGGGGGGCCGCGCGCAAGCGGCTGAGAGGCGGCTGAAGCCGCGACCCGTCGAACCTGAACCGGTTAGCACCGGCGGAGGGAGGAGCGCTTCATGAACAAGCCCGAAAACCAAGCCGCGTTCGCGCCGCAAGTCACCACCGGCCCGCTGATCGGCTCGCGCAAAGTGTACGCCTCCGGCTGCGCCCATCCCGATCTGCGCGTGCCGTTCCGCGAGGTGCTGCCGCACCCGAGCGCCAACGAACCGCCGGTGACGATCTACGATCCGAGCGGGCCTTACACCGATCCCGATGCAAGCATCGACATCAACCAAGGCCTGGCCCGCACGCGCGCGGCCTGGGTGATCGCGCGCGGCGATGTCGAGGAGATCGACGGCCGCGCCGTGAAGGCCGAAGACAACGGCAATGTCGGCGCCGACAAGCTGACCCCGCCCTTCCCCAAGCAACCGCGCGTGCTGCGCGCCAAAGCAGGCGCTGCCGTCACGCAGCTCGAATACGCCCGCCGCGGCATCATCACGCCGGAGATGGAATACGTCGCCATCCGCGAGAACATGCGGCGACAATCTTCCCCCGTTTACGGGGGAAGTGGATCGCGCGAAGCGCGAGACGTAGGGGGCGGCGCCACCCCCTCAGTCAGCTTCGCTGACAGCTCCCCCGTAAACGGGGGAGCACGTGATGGCGAATCCTTCGGCGCATCCATCCCCGATTTCGTCACGCCGGAATTCGTCCGCAGCGAAATCGCCCGCGGGCGCGCCATCATCCCGGCCAACATCAATCACGCCGAACTCGAGCCGATGATCATCGGCCGCAATTTCCTGGTGAAGATCAACGCCAATATCGGCAATTCCGCCGTCACCTCCTCGATGGCCGAGGAAGTCGACAAGATGGTCTGGGCCATCCGCCACGGCGCCGACACGGTGATGGACCTCTCCACCGGCCGCAACATCCACAACATCCGCGACTGGATCATCCGCAACGCGCCGATCCCGATCGGCACCGTGCCGATCTATCAGGCGCTCGAAAAAGTCGGCGGCGTCGCCGAAGACCTGAGCTGGGAAGTCTATCGCGACACGCTGATCGAACAGGCCGAGCAAGGCGTCGATTATTTCACCGTGCACGCCGGCGTGCGGCTCCCGTTCATCCACCTCACCGCCAAGCGCGTCACCGGCATCGTCAGCCGCGGCGGCTCGATCATGGCCAAGTGGTGCCTCTCCCATCACAAGGAGAGCTTCCTCTACACCCACTTCGCCGAGATCTGCGAAATCATGCGCGCCTACGATGTGAGCTTCTCACTCGGCGACGGCCTGCGCCCCGGCTCCATTGCAGACGCCAACGACGCCGCGCAATTCGCCGAACTCGAAACGCTGGGCGAGCTGACCAAGGTCGCCTGGGCGCACGGCGTGCAGGTGATGATCGAAGGCCCCGGCCACGTGCCGATGCACAAGATCAAGGACAACATGGACAAGCAGCTCGCCGTCTGCGGCGAGGCGCCGTTCTACACGCTTGGGCCCCTCACCACCGACATCGCCCCCGGCTACGACCACATCACCTCAGCCATCGGTGCAGCCATGATCGGCTGGTTCGGCACGGCGATGCTCTGCTACGTCACGCCGAAGGAGCATCTCGGCCTGCCCGACCGCGACGACGTCAAAACCGGCGTCATCACCTACAAGCTCGCCGCCCACGCCGCCGACCTCGCCAAGGGCCACCCGTATGCGCGCCTGCGCGACGACGCGCTCTCGCGCGCGCGCTTCGAATTCCGCTGGGAAGACCAGTTCAATCTCGGCCTCGATCCCGACACCGCCCGCGCCTACCACGACGAAACCATGCCCAAAGAAGCGCACAAAACCGCGCACTTCTGCAGCATGTGCGGGCCAAAGTTCTGCTCGATGAAGATCACGCAGGACGTGCGCGATTACGCGAAGGCGAAAGAAGAAGCCGAACGCGGGATGGAAGAGATGAGCGTGAAATTCAAAGAAGTCGGCAGCGAAATCTACGTCCACCCCACCGGCGAAAAACGCGCGCCGATCGACTAGCGCACGCTGGGAAGCAAAATTTTAAGCCAGTTCAACCACCACTTGAATGTAACGGCGAATAAGTTCACTATTTGTTCCTATGGCGCAGGCGTCGAGCATCGAATGGACGGACGTAACGTGGAATCCGGTGTCGGGTTGCACGAAGATCAGCGCTGGCTGCGACAATTGTTATGCAGAGCGCTTCGCGGAGCGCTGGCGCGGCATTCCAGATCACCCATACGAGTTTGGCTTTGATCTCAAACTTCAGCCGCATCGTCTTGACCAGCCGTTGAAGCTGAAGCGCCCGAGCTTTATCTTCGTAAATTCGATGAGTGATCTCTTTCACAAAGAGATTCCGACAGAATATATCGACCGCGTTTTCGCTGTCATGGAACGCGCCGACTGGCACGTCTTCCAGGTGCTGACCAAGCGCAGCACAATCCTAAAGCGCTACCTAAGCAAGCGGTACAAGAACGGAGCAGCGCCGGCTCATATCTGGCTCGGCGTGTCGCTTGAGGACTCAACGCAGCTTTCGCGATTGAGGCATCTTCAAGATGCGCCAGCATCAGTGCGCTTTCTCTCGATCGAGCCGCTACTCGGACCCATTGGCAAGATCAATCTCGATGGCATTCATTGGGTGATTGTTGGTGGCGAAAGCGGCCCGCGCCATCGCCCAATCGAGATCGAATGGGTTCGCGAAATTCGCGACCAATGCCGCAAAACGAAGGTGCCGTTCTTCTTTAAGCAATGGGGCGGCGCGCGACCGAAGACCGGCGGAAGAATCCTCGATGGAAAAACTTGGGATCAGATGCCCGCAATGCGGAGCTACTCGATCGCAGCCGAGTGACTACGCGTGGTCAACGATCCATCCGGCAACGCGATGCGCCAAGGTTTTGGCTGCATCATTGGGATTTGAGCAAGCGAACAAAAGCGAGTACCATGGCACCGCTTTACCGCCGAGAGATACGTACTGATCCAAAACTCCGCCACGAAAAATGGTGCGCAACCGAGATATCGCGTGAGTGGTGATTGCCTCGACGCTCACCGCGCGTTGCGTGTTAACCTCAGTCTCTCCGAAGAGATTTTCGGTTGATGTCTGCTCAGTGAACAAAAACATCCATTCGTTCGAGCCTAGCATACGCGTGACGGACTGCGCCGCCTTGCTTTGGGTCTTGCCCTTCTTTGGAATCTGCCGATAAACACCGAGTCCCGCCGGAAACAGATACCAAAGGTCCGCCGCTCGCGTTTGCGCGATTGCTTCTAGAGTATCCCACGAAATTTGGTTTCCGAACGGATCAAGAAAAACGACCGCGCGATAATTCGTCCAATTGGTAGTCTTGCAGATATCTTTGATCGCGGCATTCGCGTCGTCGCAAATGAATTTGCAACGATCGATACGATCAGGAAATTGACGCTCAAGTTCTTGCGCAAGCTTGTCCAGTTTGGACTGACTTTTTTCGATGAACACGTATTCGTCGAATGGAATAGTCGCGCGAAGAGCACGCACCGCAGAGCCGTCGATCTTCTCTTGCTCCGGGGCGATACCTGGCAACAAGGGCTCGTCCGACTCGACGAGCAAAACCTCTCCTGTACCTGCAAAGGCATCAATGTAGATCAGCCGATAGCCTTTGGTTTTGAGCGCCACCGGAAAGAAACCTAGGTAGTCGTCCAGAACATCGAGCTTTTTCTTTGTGTGTTTTCGCGCGCCAAATTTTTGCTTGGCCATCAATGCCCCCAAAAGAACGTAAATAGAACGCACTCAACCAGAGGAGTCAATCGGGCGGCATTGCCAATCTTTGCCAACATCCCCATCCTCTCCCCATGGCCACCCGCAACATCAACCTCACCGACGCCCTCGACGCCTTCGTCGCCGAGCAGGTCGAGTCCGGGCAGTTTCAGAACGCCAGCGAGGTGGTGCGGGCGGGGCTGCGCGCGCTGAAGGCTGAGCAGGAGGCGCACGCGGCCAAAGTCGACGCGCTGCGCGCCGCGATCCAGGCGGGCATCGATTCCGGCCCCGCCGTTCCGATTGAGAATATCAGCGCATGGCTCGATGAGATCGACGCCGAAGTCGAAGCAGAGCTTGCTGCTGAAGCCGCCGCTTAAACGTTCTTGGTGACGTCTTGGGTGAAACACACGCACGGCAAAGCGATCACCAAGTCTGCGTCACTGTTGCGCCTGCGTGTGTGTAACCCAAGAATGACCCAAGAATGTAAGTCCCTTCTCCCGCACGGGCGGGAGAAGGTGGTCGCGGAGCGACCGGATGAGGGTGGGCGCCTCAGAATAGGACGCGCGCATCAACACGCGCGCCATATCCTGCGCCTCGCCCCCTCACCCGCGCGCAAGCGCGCGACCTCTCCCCCTCGCGGGGTAGAGGTGAGAACGGCGCTCTATCCCGTTCCCCAGCCACCAGCCCCATCACCACCCCGCACAAAATCTATCCAACCCCTCCCCAACCACCCGTATCATCCCCTCACCGCAGCGCGACGAGGGCCAGTCGGATCCACTGTTCAGCCGAGGCGTTGCGGGGTGATCGAGCGTGATCTGCCTTCCTTATCCCCTCCCCTTCGCGGGAACGGGGTAGGCGGCGGGGGCAAACACCGGCGGTGTCGTCTTGTACAACACTGCAGGCTCGCCCCACCCCACGATCCGCGCCCCGGAGGGGACGGAACGGAGGAGAGCAGAGAAGCCCGCCGAACATGAAAAGGCGGGAGCGCACGAGACCCTTCAGCGCCCTGAACAGCGCGATGGTCTCCACGCCGCCGGCTGAGCCGCCTCCGAGAGTGAAAAACCTCCCGCGACGGCGCCGTCGATGAAACGATCACGGGGACGCGGGCTTTCGCGTCACTAAATGCGCCGAAGCAACGGCGCACTCTCTCTGGCGCGCAAACCCGCGTCCCCTCTGGTCCTCTTTTTGCGGCTCGCGCCGAAGCGTTGGCGTGCGCGGCTTGACGCGGGCCCTGGCGTCCCACACCTGTAAGGCGTGCTCGACGTCAAACCCAAGCCACGCACGCATGCGCCGCCCGCCAAACGGTGGCGCAATTATTATCGCGTCTATCACGTGCTGACGCTGGCCCGGCTCGGCACCATCTTTCCCGGCATCCACGCCGGCCCGGATGCGTTTCCGTCCAAGGAAATCGCCGAGCAGCACGCCAAGGAATTGCTGGCCATGCTCAACCCGCCCGGCCGCTGGCTGATGGACCATGCCGGCGCCTTCCCCGAGGGAGACGCGGCGAACTGAGCCGGTTCCGCCGCGCGCCGAACCCCGCTAAGCACGTGCGCGGGAGTTTAACTCATGGATTTGGGTGCGCGGATCGCGCGGGAATGGCGCTACATCAACGGCCTGGCGCGCACGCTTTGGTCCGTGCGCAAGATCGCGCCGGATGCGCCGGTGCTGATCTGTGACGATTTCGAAGCTGCGGTCGATAAATACGCCGAGCACACGGCGCTGATCTTCGAAGGCGCGCGCTACACCTATCTGCAGCTCGATGCGCTGGCCAACCGCTTCGCCGCCTGGGCCGAAGCGCAAGGGCTGAAGGCCGGCGATACGGTGGCGCTGCTGATGCCGAACCGGGCCGAGTACGTGCCGGCCTGGGTGGGCTTAAGCAAGCTCGGCGTCGCAACCGCGCTGATCAACAACAACCTCACCGGCGCTGCGCTCGCGCACTGCCTGTCCATCTCCGGCGCCTCGCACGTGCTGACCGATACCGAGAGCCTGGCCGCGGTGGATTCGATCCGCGCGGGCCTTGCCCGTCCGCTCACCTATTGGGTGATCGACGCTGAAGGAGAACTCGAACAAGGCCGCAAGCCGCTCGATCTGAAAAATCCGAGCATCGCCCCCGAGCGCCCCGACCCCGCTAAGCGGGCGGGCCTGAAATCCCGCGACGTCGCGCTCTACATCTACACCTCCGGCACCACCGGCATGCCGAAAGCGGCCAAGATCACGCATATGCGCGCCCAGCTCTATATGCGCAGCTTTGCCGGCGCGACCGCGCTCAACAGCGAAGACAAGCTCTATTGCGTGCTGCCGCTCTATCACGCCACCGGCGGCCTCTGCGGCGTCGGCTCTGCTCTCTTCAACGGCGGCACTCTCGTGCTGCGGCGGAAATTTTCCGCCACGCACTTCTGGTCAGACGTTGCAGAAAACGGCTGCACTTCGTTCGTCTATATCGGCGAACTCTGCCGCTACCTGGTGAACCAGCCCGAACGCCCGGAAGAGAGGCAGCAGCATCTGCGGCTCGCCTTCGGCAACGGGTTGCGGCCGGAAGTGTGGGAGGAGTTCCAAGCGCGCTTCCACGTCGAGCGCATCCTCGAGTTTTACGGCTCAACCGAGGGCAACGTCTCGATGTTCAATTTCGACGGCAAGCCCGGCGCGATCGGACGCGTGCCGCCGTATCTGCAACGTAATTTCACCGTCAGGCTGGTGAAGTTCGACGTCGAGTCCGAGCAAGTCGTGCGCGGCGACAACGGCCTCTGCAAACTCGCGGAAGTCGGCGAGATCGGCGAAGCGCTCGGTCTGATCGGCGAAGACGCGCGCAGCAATTACACCGGCTACGCCGACAAAAGCGCGTCTGAAAAGAAAATCCTGCGCGACGTGGTCGAGCGCGGCGACGCCTGGTTCCGCACCGGCGATCTGATGCGCCAGGACGAGGAAGGCTATTTCTATTTCGTCGACCGCATCGGCGACACCTTCCGCTGGAAGGGCGAGAACGTCTCGACCACGGAAGTACAGCAGGCGATCGGCAGCTATCCAGGCGTTGAAGAAGCGATCGTGTATGGCGTCAAGATCGGCGCACTCGATGGCCGCGCCGGCATGGCGGCGATCACGCCGGGCGGAGGCTTCAAGCTCGCGGGTCTGCGCGATTTCCTGACCCAGGAATTGCCCGCCTATGCGCGGCCGATATTCATCCGCATCCAGCCCGCGGCGGAAACGACAGGGACGTTCAAATACAAGAAGACCGATCTGGTGCGCGAAGGTTTCGATCCGGCCAGAATCGAGCACGAGCTCTACTTCGATCAGCCGGGCGAGAACGCGTACGTGCGCATCACGCCCGAATTGTACGCTGACCTTCAGCGTGGCGCGTTCAAGCTATAGCGCTTATTCGAACAAGGCGGCGTAAGCGTCGCCGATACGCTCCAGCCGCGCTTTGCGGCCGTAGGCCTGTTGCAAGGCGTCCGGCGTAAGCGCCATGCCCGCCGGGCCCTGCGCAATCACCTGACCTGTCCGCATCAGCAACACGCTGCTCGCGATCCGCGCCGCGAGCGCAACGTCATGCGTAGACAAAAGAACCGCGCCGCCACTTTGCGCATGCGCGCGCAAGATGTCCGCCACCGCCAGGGCCTGCGCCGGATCGAGCCCGGCCGTTGGCTCATCGAGCACCAGCAGCGGCGCCTGCTGCGCCAGCGTGCGCGCGAGGTGGGCACGCGCTTTTTCACCGCCCGAAACTTCATCCATGCTGCGTTTACGTAAGGCACTCAAACCGCAGGACTCGATCGCGGCGTCGACGGCGGCCTGATCACGCGGCGCGAGCCGGTCGGGCGCGGCGCCATAGGCATAGCGGCCGAGCGCGACCAGGGACTCGACGCTGATCGGCCAGATCGATTGCGGACGTTGAGGCAAGTAAGCGGCACGCAAGGCGCGCTCGCGCACTGACAGAGCACGCGGATCGGCGCCGGAGAGTTGCACCGCGCCGGTCGAGGCGATGAGCCCCATCGCCGCGCGCATCAGCGACGTCTTGCCGGCGCCATTTGGCCCGAGCAGAGCGACAATCTCGCCCGCTGCGAGCGTCAGCGAAGCCTCCTGCACGACCGGCCGGCCGCCAAGAGAGACGCTCACGTGCTCAAGCATCAATAGCGTGCTCATGCGTCGCCTCCCCGCGATGCGAGCCGGGCGGCGATCAGCGCGAACACCGGCCCGCCAATCAAGGCAGCAGCGACACCGAGTTTCAATTCGGCATCGGTCGGCAGAAGACGCACCGAGATGTCCGCGATCACAAGCAGCGCGCCGCCCGCGAAGGCGCTTGGCGCCAACAAGCGCGCCGGATCATGGCCCGCGAGTGCGCGCACGAGGTGCGGCGCGGCGATGCCGACGAAGCCGATCACCCCTGCAACCGCGGTCGCGCCACCGGTGCACGCGGCGGCGCCGAGAACGACGAGCGCGCGCGTGCGCGGAAGGTTGGCGCCGATCGCAGCAGCAGCCTCTTCGCCGAGCGTCAACGCCTGCAGGCCGCGCGCGGCCGCGAGGATCAGCCCGCCGCCTCCGAGCAAGAGCGCGCCCACCAGCACGACATGCTGCATCGAGCGGCCTTCGACGGAACCGAGCGTCCAATTGATCAAATCCGCCAGTGCGCCGGGATTGGGTGCAAGGTTAAGCGCGAGCGCAATCAGCCCGCTGGCGAAGCTGGACAAGCCGACACCGATAAGCACCAAGCTGGCGGGGCCGCGCGCACGCCATCCCAAAGCCGTCACCGCAATCGCCGCAACCAGCGCGAAGGTGATGGCGGCCAGCGGCGCGAGCGAAGCGGCGCCAAATGCAAAAGCCAGCACAGCCCCTAGCGCGGCGAATCCCGAAAGCCCCAGCACGCCGGAATCGGCGAGCGGATTGCGCAGCAAGCCTTGCAGCGCAGCGCCAGAAAGGCCGAGCGCCGCGCCGACAAGCCACGCCGCGAGCGCACGCGGGAGGCGGATCTCCCACACGATCGTCTGCGTCGCCGCGTCGGCCGCGAACGGGTTCGCCAGCGGCGCCGGCCCAAGCCAAAGCGCCCCGATCAAAGCCGCCGCGCTCAGCGCGAGCAGCAACACGCAGGCGCGGAAAGTGGCGCTCATGATGCGCGCAAAGCCGCTGCGATTTGCTCGGCGGCGTCGATCGCGTACCACGCCTCGCACGACACGGTTGCGGCTGGCAGCCTTACCGTGCGTGCGTGGGCGAGCGCGCGTTGCAGCGCCGGATGCTGCGATGGCGACCATGCATTCATGCGCTCGCGGCCGGTGTCGAAGAAGCCGAGCGCAATCAGCGCTGGCGGCATCTCGACCAGACGCTCAAGCGGCATCACCGCCCAGCTCGGCTCGGTTCTCACGTTGCGCCCGCCGGCGGCAGTGATGACGGCGTCCATCATCACGCCGCGGCCAGCGACGCCGCCGCCGCCGGAGAGATACATAACCGCCGGATCGCCCCGCGGACGCTGCGCGGCGAGGCGCGCTAGGCGCAGATCAAGATCGCGCGCAAGTGCATTGCCCCGCGCTTCATGTCCGAGCACGCGGGCAGCGTTGAGGACATCCGCCCGCGCGGCGGCGAAATCGGGCGTGTCGCCCACCTGCAGCACGGGGACGCCAAAACGCGCATAGACTTGCTCGGCGTCCCAGGGGCCGCCCCAATTGCGCACGACGAGGTCAGGCTGCAGCGCCAACACTTCCTCCAGCGTGCCGCGCGTTTGGCGGACACCGTGGGCGCGTTCGCGAAAATAGGAATCGTCGCGTTGCGAGCCGCGGGAGAGCGCGGCGATCTGATCGCGATCCGCAAGCGCCAGCACGAATTGATCGGCGCAATAATCGAGACTGACCACGCGCCTCGGCGCGGCGGCAGCCGGCGAAGCCAAAACAAGCGCAAGCGCGCACAAGACCCAACGCACGAACACCTCCCTTCGGGCCGCATCCCGGACCCAAGGCGTTTCAGTGTCGGCAGGTCTTCTGGCTTTGCGGGTCATCGCCTGAAACCGCCTTCCCGGATTGCTCCAGTGGCTTTGTAGCTTCAGGCTCGCCGCTTACAGCTGCGGGCGCAGCCGCGGATTTGCACCGCGTTCCCTCTTCTTCTCCGGATGGAGAACCGACTGCGCCGGTGTACGCCGATGCAAGCGCGCGTCAATGACCGCGCCAAACTTCTTCCACCCGCTGGTCGCGGCCGCAGCGCCAGCGATAGTAGCGATATTGCAGCGAATTCTTCTCGTAATAATCCTGGTGATAGTCCTCGGCGCGCCAGAAACGCGAGGCGGGGCGGATCGGCGTGGCGATGGGCTGGCCAAGGCTGCGCTGCGTTTCGGCGAGCGAGGCTTCCGCCGCGGCGCGCTGCTCGGGCGTGACGAAAATGGCGGCGCGATAAGGCGCGCCGCGGTCGCAGAATTGGCCGTCGGCGTCGAGCGGATCGTGATGACGCCAGAAATAGTGCAGCAGCTGCGGATAGGTGACGCGCGCGGGATCGTAGATGACGCGCACGGCTTCGACGTGGCCTTCGTGATTGTGGTAGCTCGGGTTCTGCAGCGTGCCGCCGGTGTAGCCGGACTCCGCTTCGATCACCCCGTCCAGGTGCTCGAAATCGCTCTCGACGCACCAGAAGCACCCGCCGGCGAAGATCGCCTCGGCGCGGTGCGGCTGGGTTTGGGCTGACGCCGCTCCAGCCAGGGTCAAGGCAAACAGCAATCCAGCGAGCCAACGCATCTTCTATCTCCTCACCGGCGCTTACGTGCGGCGGCGGCGCCCGGTTTCACTTGTAACGCAGCGCCAATTCAGGTCGAACTCGCATTCGCATGACCGAGCCCAAGCCGAAACGGCCCCTCACCCGCTTCCTGCCCATCCTTCTGGTGGCGGCGGCCTTGGCGTTGGCGCTGAGCTTCCGCGTACAGGACCGGTTCTCGCTCGACGCGCTCTATGCGCAAAGCAGCGCGCTCGACGCCTATGTGGCGCAGCACTACCTGGCTGCGATCGGCATCTTCATGGTGATCTATGGGCTCGCCGTCGCCAGTTCGATTCCAGGCGCCAGCTTCCTCACGCTGAGCGGAGGCTTTCTGTTCGGCACGTGGATCGGCGGTGCGGCGGCATGGATCGCCGCCACGATCGGGGCGACGTTGATCTTTCTTGCCGCGCGCACTGCCTTTGCAGACGTGCTGCGCTCACGCGCAAGCGGCTGGCTGGCGCGGCTGCGCGACGGCTTTCGCGAGAATGCGTTCAATTATCTCCTGGTGCTGCGGCTGACGCCGATCGCGCCCTTCTTCGTCGTCAATCTGGCGCCCGCCTTCTTCGACGTGAAGCTGCGCGACTATGTGCTGGCCACCCTGATCGGCATGATCCCCGGCGCTTTCGTTTACGCCTCGGTCGGCGCCGGTTTACGCGCGGCGCTGGCGACAGGCGCTGCGGCCAATCCGAGCGAGGCGGCGCGGGCGATCTTGCTTTCGCCCGCGGTATTCGGGCCGATTCTTGGCCTGATCGCTCTGGCGCTGCTGCCGGTGATCATTCGCGCCGTGCGCGGCAAGCGCGCGGGGAGCGCGGCGTGAGAGAATTGAAGGCAGACCTCTGCATCATTGGCGCCGGCGCGGCCGGGCTCTCCGTCGCTGCTGGCGCAGCGCAGCTCGGGCTCTCGGTGGTGCTGTTCGAAGCCGGCGAAATGGGCGGCGATTGCCTGAATTATGGCTGCGTGCCGTCGAAGGCGCTGATCGCCGCCGCCGACCTCGTGGACCGCGCGCGCAATGGCGGCCCGCTTGGGCTCGACACGACGGGTGTCAGCGTCGACTGGCCGCGCGTGCAGGCGCATGTGAAGCGCGCCATCGCCGCGATCGCGCCGCACGACAGCCAGGAGCGCTTCGAAAAACTCGGCTGCACCGTGATCCGTGAGCGCGCGCGCTTCGAGGATGAACGGATCGTCGTCTCCGATTCCGCGCGCGTGCGGGCAAAGCGCATCGTCATCGCCACCGGCTCGCGCGCGGTGTTGCCGCCTGTGCCGGGGCTGGATGGCGTGGGCGCGCTGACCAATGAGAGCATCTTCGAGATCGAAGCGCTGCCCAGCAAGCTCATCATCCTCGGCGGCGGCGCCATCGGTATTGAGCTGGGGCAAGCGTTTCGCCGGCTCGGCAGCGAGGTCGTCATCGTCGAGGCCGCGCGCGCGCTTGGCGCCGCTGATGCGGAAGCGCGGGCGCTGGTGCTGCAACGGTTGCGTACCGAGGGCGTTGAGGTGCTTGAAGGCTGGCGCGCCAGCAAGGCGGACAGAAACGCCGGGGGCATAGCGCTGAGCATTGAAGACGGCGCCGGCGCACAGCGTGTGATCGAGGGATCGCATCTGCTCGTCGCAGCGGGGCGCGCGCCCGTTCTCGCCGAACTCAATCTTGAAGCGGCTAAGGTGCGGTACGGCAAAGCCGGCGTCGAGACCTCACCGACGCTGCGCAGCGTCAGCAATCCGCGCGTCTGGGCGCTTGGCGATGCAGCTGGGCGCGGGCTCTTCACCCACCTCGCCGGCTGGCACGCCAGCGTCTTCGTCCGCAACGTGCTGTTCAAGGCGCGAACAGCGGCGGACGCCATGACGATCCCGAGCGTCGTGTTCAGCGACCCGGAACTGGCGCAGATCGGCCTCACCGAGAGCCAAGCGCGCGCGCAGCACGGCGATGCGGTGCAGGTGTCGCGCTGGAGCTTTCACGACAACGACCGCGCGCAGGCGGGCGGCGATACGGAGGGCTTCTGCAAGCTCGTGCTCGGCAAGGGCGGCGCCCTTCTCGGTGCGACGATCGTCGGCGCCGGCGCCGGCGAATTGCTTGCGCCTGTCGCCTTGGCGATGGCGCAGAAGCGCGGCGTGCGCGCCTTAACCGAGCCCGTACTGCCCTATCCGACGCGCGGTGAAATCGTGAAGCGCGCAGCCGGCGCCTATTTCACGCCAACGCTATTCTCGCCTGGCACGCGATTCCTCGTGAAAATGCTTCAGCAAATCCCGTAGTCCGCAGCTCGAGCATTGACCGGCGCAGCGCCGGACCGTGAAATGGCGCGACATTGCGGGGATCAGCATGAGCATGCATTTCTGGCGCGCGGCGGCCTTGGCGGCAGCGCTTGCGTTCAACGCGACAGCGCACGCGCAACCGGCTGGCATTCCCATGCCGCCACCGATCGCCGCACCGCAGAACACGGCTTATCCCGGCGTCATCACGCTGGAAATCGACGCGACGGACACGCGCCGCGGCATCTTCCGCGGCCGCGAAGTGGTTCCGATCTTCGGCCCGGGCCCGATCACGCTGCTCTACCCGCAATGGCTGCCGGGCAATCATTCCCCGCGGGGGCCGCTCAATCTGTTCGCGGGCCTCGAAGTGCGCGCCAACGGCCAGCGCATCGCCTGGCGGCGCGATCCGGTGAACGTGTACGCGTTCCATGTCGACGCACCCGCCGGCGCGACCTCGCTTGAGCTGACCTATCAATTCCTCTCACCGACGCAGTCGAGCCAAGGCCGCGTGGTGATGACGCCGCAGATGCTGAACCTGCAGTGGAACGCGATGCTGCTTTACCCCGCGGGCCACTACGCGACGCGCATCCGCGTGCGCCCGAGCGTGACGCTGCCGGAAAGCTGGACCTTCGCCACCGCGCTTGATGGCGCGGAAACTAATGGCCAGACCACCCGCTTCGCGGAAACCGATCTTGAGACGCTGGTGGATTCGCCGATGTTCGCCGGCCGCTATGGCCGCGTCATCGAGCTCGACCAAAGCGGCCGCTCGCGCGTGACGCTCAACATCTTCGCCGAACGTCCCGATCAGCTGGAAGCGAACGAAGAGCAAATTCGCGCGCACCGCAATCTGGTGACGCAGGCCGATCGCCTATTCGGTTCGCGCCACTACGATCATTACGACTTCCTGTTTGCGCTCGGCGAACGGCTCAGCGGCATTGGCCTGGAGCATCATCGCTCCAGCGAGAACAAGGTTGGCGGCGGCTATTTCACCGATTGGGACGATGCCGCCGACGATCGCGATCTGCTGCCGCACGAATACACCCATTCCTGGATCGGCAAGTTTCGCCGTCCCGCCGACTTGTGGACCCCCAGCTACGACGTGCCGATGCGCGGCGAATTGCTGTGGGCTTACGAGGGCTCGGATCAATATTGGGGACATGTGCTGACGGCGCGGTCCGGCTTGTGGTCGCGGCAACAGTCCCTGGAATCGCTGGCGATGATCGCTGCGACCTACCAATACCGCTCTGGCCGTGAGTGGCGCTCGGTCACCGACACGGGCAATGATCCAACCATCGCCGCGCGGCGGCCAACGCCGTGGGTCAGCTGGTCGCGCAGCGAGGATTATTATTCCGAGGGCCTCTTGATCTGGCTCGACGCCGACACGTTGATCCGCGAGCGCACCGGCAACCGCCGCTCGCTCGACGATTTCGCCCGCCGATTCTATGGCGCCGGCCGCGACGGCTCGCGCGAGGTCTACACTTTCACGTTTGAAGACATTGTCGCGAACCTCAATGCGGTGATGCCCTATGACTGGGCGCGCTTCCTGCGCGACCGCTTTGAGCGGGCGGGAACCGAGCCGCCGCTCGATGGCCTCACGCGCGGTGGCTATCGCCTCGTCTACACCGGCGAGCGCAGCGACTATCAGCGCGACGCGGAGAGCTACGGCAAGAGCGCGAGCTTCGCCTACTCGATCGGCCTTACGTTCGGCGACGGCAACACCGTCACGCAGGTGCAATGGGATAGCCCGGCCTTCAACGCTGGCATCGCCAACGGCTCGCAGATCATCGCCGTCAACGGCATGAGCTACAGCGCCGAAACACTGCGCCGCGCTATCAGCGCGGCGGCGGATTCAACCGATCCGATCGCGCTGTTGGTGAAGTCCGGCGACGAGTACCGCACCGTCGAGATCGATTATCACGGCGGCCTGCGTTACCCGCACCTGGAGCGGATTGCCGGAACGCCGGACCGGCTGAGCGCAATCTTCCGGGCGCGGGCGCGCTAGAGCACTTCCTGCACCGTCTCCTTCGGACGGCAGAGGCGCGCGCCCTTGGGCGTGACGACGAACGGCCGCTCCACCAGCACTGGATGCTCGATCATCGCGTCGAGCAGCTTGGCGTCGCTCACCTTTGGATCGAGCAGGCCCAGCTCTTCCGCTTCGGCGGCCTTGCTGCGCAGCGCTTGGCGCGGCGTGACGCCAGCCTCGGCGAACAGCTCTTTCAGCAGCTTCTTGCTCCAACCAGCTTTGAGATAATCGACCACCTCAGGCTCAATGCCCCTGGCTTCGATCATCGCCAGCACCTGGCGCGAGGTGGAGCATTTGGGATTGTGATAGATGGTGACGGGGAATTTCTTCGCCATCAATAATCCTCGCCTTCGCCATCCTCTTCCATCGGGAAGAAGGAGAAATTGTCATCGATGTCGATCGGCTCCGCCACCTGCTCGACCTCTTCGAACATGATGCGCGGTTGGTAATCGCTCCAATCGCCCGGCGGAGGCTGCAGATCCTCGTCCTCGAACAAGAGTTCGGAAGCGATCGCTTCGGCCTCCCCCGACGTCTCCGCTTCGACATAGCGCGTGGTGTAGAAGC
>JAEUMR010000061.1 GCA_016791385.1 Hyphomonadaceae bacterium | reverse complement strand
CTTTGCCCGTATGCGAAGGGCGGCAAGATCGGCCTCTTCGGCGGCGCCGGCGTCGGCAAGACGGTGCTCATCCAAGAGCTGATCAACAACATCGCCAAGGCCTATGGCGGCTACTCCGTGTTCGCCGGCGTCGGCGAGCGTACGCGCGAAGGCAACGACCTCTATCACGAAATGATCGAGTCGAACGTCAACGTGAAGGGCGGCGGCCAAGGCTCGCGTTGCGCGCTGGTGTTCGGCCAGATGAACGAACCGCCGGGCGCCCGCGCCCGTATCGCGTTGACCGGTCTGACGATCGCCGAGCACTTCCGCGATCAAGGCAAGGACATCCTGTTCTTCGTCGACAACGTGTTCCGCTTCACGCAAGCCGGCTCGGAAGTGTCGGCGCTGCTCGGCCGTATTCCTTCGGCGGTCGGCTATCAGCCGACGCTGGCGACTGAAATGGGCGCCATGCAAGAGCGCATCACCTCGACCACCAAGGGCTCCATCACTTCGGTGCAAGCCATCTACGTGCCGGCCGACGACTTGACCGACCCTGCGCCGGCCGCGTCGTTCGCCCACTTGGACGCCACCACCGTTCTGTCGCGCGACATCGCCGCGAAGGGCATCTATCCGGCGGTCGACCCGCTCGACTCCACCTCGCGCATCTTGGATCCGAACGTCGTCGGTGAAGAGCACTATCAAGTGGCGCGTCAGGTTCAGGAGACGCTGCAGAAGTACAAGTCGCTGCAGGACATCATCGCCATTCTCGGCATGGACGAATTGTCGGAAGACGACAAACTCGTCGTCGCCCGCGCCCGCAAGATCGAGCGCTTCCTGTCGCAGCCGTTCCACGTCGCCGAAGCATTCACCGGCTCGCCCGGCAAGTTGGTCGACCTGAAGGACACCATCCGCGGCTTCAAGGGCCTCGTGAACGGCGAGTACGACCACCTGCCGGAGCCGGCCTTCTACATGGTCGGCTCGATCGAAGAAGCGGTGGCGAAGGCGCAGCGTCTGGCGGCGGAAGCGGCCTAAGATGGCCGAGCCCGATCTCACGCACGCGCAATTAACGGCCAAGCTCGTGGTCGAGGGCTGCCTTCGCATCATGGAAGGCAAGGACCCGGGCGCGATGCCGATTGGGGCCGTGCCGCTGGAGCCTGAAGAGGCGAAGGCAGCGGGGGTGGAGCCGGGCGGGCTGGCTGTTTTCTATCCCCTCGGTGCGACGGGCGTTTTGTTCTACATGCGCGGCGCAGGCGCGCGTGTGTGGTTCAACAATGAGGATTGCGATGGCGCGCTGGAGACGCTTGAGATCGCGTTGCGTAACGCCTACCCGAAGGCCACGTTCAGCCAGCAGGTGGAGCATACGGTCCCAGATATGAACGTGAGGCTCTACAACGTGCCGATCGACGACGTGTATTTCGCCTCCGTTGAAGTCACGTATCCGATCACGCGCGCGGCGCGGAAGCAGTTCATCGTTCGCGTCCACGCGCAGCAGCGAGTGTAGATGATGGCGAAGACGCACAGCGAAATGGCGGCTGAGCTGGTAGTCCAGGGTTGCCTGTCCAACCTCGCTGGCGCGGGAGACGGCAAGTTTCCCCCCGGCGGCGCCTTCCTGGAAGAGCGCGAGCGCAGCGAACTGGGTCTGCAGCCGGGCGGGCGCACGCTGTTTTATGCGATCGGGCAAAGCGGCGTGTATGCGAACTTTCAGGGCGCGAACACGACCGTGTGGTTCAGCGCCGCCGACACCAACAGCGCCGATGCGCTGGACAAGCTTGAGCGCGCGCTGAAAGCGGCGTTCCCGGGATCGGTGCAGCGGCACGACCGGTCGCTTCCGAACGACGATTTTTCGCGTGAGCGCTCCTACGACGTGCCGCTCAACGCCGAGCGCGCGGCGACCGTGGACGTCGCCTATCCCGCGCCAGGCGCGGGCGCTGTAGGTTTCCGCGTGCGCGTGCTTGCGTATGGCCGCGGCCAAAAGACGAACTGAGAGATTGAGACGTGGCTGACAAACTGAACTTCGCCCTCGTATCGCCGGAACGTGAGCTGTTTCACGGCGATGTCGATTCCGTCGTCGTGCCGGGTTCCGAGGGCGAGTTTGGCGTGCTGCCGAACCATGCTCCGGTCATGAGCGTGATCAAGCCGGGCGCGCTGCGCGTGCTGAACGAAGGCGGCGAGCGGCGCATCTTCGTCAATGGCGGCTTCGCCGACGTGACGCCGGAAGGCCTCACCGTGCTGGCGGAAGAGGCGATTGATATCGCCGATCTCGACGCGGCTGCAGTCGAAGCCCAGCTGAAGGAAGCGCAAGAAGACCTGCGCGACGCCAACACGGATGCAAAGCGCGAAGCGGCGGAGCGGGCGGTCGCGCGCTTGGAGGCGCTGCGCGTCGCGATGACGCGCTAGGCGCTTCCCTCACGCCAAGGCCGGGCGTAGCTTTCGGCCATGACGCAATTCACACTCTATGGCGAGCCAGGTTGGGGTTCCGCCATCATCGAAGCTCAGCTCGTTTGGTACGGGCTGCCTTACGAGTATCGCGTGATCGGCGATGTGCTGAGTGACGCCGCAAAGCGCGAGGCGTTCGCGCGTATTAATCCGCTGGCGCAGACGCCGGCGTTGGTTCTCGAAAACGGCGCGCTGATGACGGAAAGCGCTGCCATCACCTTGTGGCTCGCCGAGCGCCAGCATAGCGACGCCCTTGTGCCGGCGCCGAATGCGCCTGAGCGCGCAGCCTTCCTGCGCTGGCTCGTTTTCATCGTCGCCAACATCTATCCGACCTTCACCTATGGCGATGTGCCGGCGCGTTTCGTGAGCGTCGAGGCGGCGCAGCAGCCCTTCCTCGACGCGCTGAACGACTATGCCAAGCGCATGTACGCGGTGATGGAAGAGGCCGCGTCTGGCGATGGCACGTTCCTGCCCGGCCGCTTCTCGGCGCTTGATCTCTATCTCGGCGTGCTGACGCAATGGCGCCCGCGCCGCGACTGGTTCAGTGCGCACACGCCCAAACTCTGGGCCGCAGCGCGCACCGCCCATCGCGTGGAGAAGCTTCGCGAAGTGTGGTCGCGCAATTATCCGAAGCTCGAATTCTGAGCGTGATCCATCCCCAGCTCTGGCCAGCCGTGATCGGCGCCGGCGTTGGCATGACGCTGGTGGTGCTGGCCTGCCTGTGGCTGTTCAAGCGCTGGAGCGGGCTGAAGCCGGGCATGCGCTGGGGGCTGTTCGCGGCGATCGCCGTGTTCGAGGCGCTGTATTGGGTCAGCGTCTATGCCGTGTTCATCGAGCCGCGCATGCTGGTTGTGCGCCATGTTGAGATCGTCAGTGAAGACTGGCGCGGTGCGCCGCTGACGGTGGCGGTCATCGCCGATACGCATGTCGCGGGCCCGCACGTCGATGCAGCGCGCGTCGGCCGCATTGTGCAGCGTGTGAACGCGCTGCGGCCCGATCTGGTCGTGCTGTTGGGTGATTACGTTGCGGGGCATGCGCCGGAGGCGGCGCGCTCACCCGCGGAGCAGCAGGAAATCCTCGGCGGCGTCGCCACCTTCGCGGCGCTGCAGGCGCGCTATGGCGTGGTTGGCGTGCTGGGCAATCACGACAGCTGGTACAATCGTCAGAGTATCACCGTGGCGATGCAGGACGCTGGCATTGGCGCATTGTGGAATCGTCACCTGGTGATTCATCGCAGCGGCGGGCCGGTCGTGATCGCGGGCTTAGCCGATTTGGACACCGGCGATCCGAGCTTCGTCGAAGCGCTCGACGGCGCGCCTGAGAACGCCGACACCATCATCCTCTCGCACTCGCCCGATCCGTTCGCGGAGATGCCGCGCGGTCCGGCGCTGATGCTGGCGGCGCATAGCCATTGCGGGCAGGTGACGATTCCGTTCGTCGGCCGGCCGGTGCTGCCGATCCACAACAAGCGCTATGCCTGCCATCTCGTCGAAGAGGACGGCAAGCGCATGTACGTGACCGGCGGCATCGGCACGAGCATCCTGCCGGTGCGTTTCCTCAATCCGCCGGAGATCGTGATCGTTCGCATTCGCGGCGCACGAACGCAGCCGCCGCCACCCGCCTAAGCGCCGCTGTCGCCAAGTCCGAACAGCGAAAGCGGTTTGCGTTTCGGCTTCGAAGGCTTGGGCCCAATGCCGCGTGCTTCCAGCCATTGCAGCGTCAGCGATGAGACTTCATCGGCTTCCGGTTCGCCGACGAGCCAATGGCTCATCTCTGGAAACTCATGGAAGTGCGCCTGGCCTTGCGGGAAGCGGGCGATGATGCGGCGCACGGTGGTGGAGGGATTGACGCGGTCCTTGCCGCCGGCGAGTCCAAGCACAGGCGCAGCGATGCGATAGACTGGCGCTTGCGCGGCCATTGCGTGATCGGTCCACCATTGCATTGCTTCGCGGATCGCCCGCCCGCTCTCCGGCACGAAGCGCGCAAAGGCGCGGCGCGCATCTTCGCGTGCGAGACGGTCGAGCGTGGTTGCGCGCGCGACGCGATAATCGGGCGGCACCGGCCGGCGCCAATAATCGCCCAGCAATGAAAGACCGAAATGGTTGCCGTGCTCGTCAAGCGTGGTTGGCGGCACGCCCCACGGCGCGCTCGGCGCCAGCAGCACGAGTCCCGCGACCGGCGCGTGCATGGCCGCCATCTGCGAGACAAGCCCGCCAAGCGAATGGCCCACCAGCACAGCCGGCGCGCGCAGCTCACGCAGATAATGCGTAATCGCGTGTGCATAATCCTTCAGGCCCGATTGCGCCAGCTGCTCAAGATCGGCGCCGCGCTCATGGTGCGGCAGGTTTGGCGCGTGCGTTTCGAAGCCCGCCTTCTCGAACGGTTCGCGAAATGCGTCGAAGGCCCAGCCGCCACAGAAGGCGCCGTGCACGAATACAACCGGCGTGACGATGGCTTCCCGCTTCATGCCGTGGCGGCGGCGCTCGATGAACGGTACGTCACTTCGATGCCCCCACGCTGTACTTCCTGAAGCGGCGGACGACTTCTTCGTACGTCGCGCGCTTGAAAGGTATCACAAGACCGGGGGCGGATTCCAAGGGCGCCCAGCGCCAATCGCTGAACTCCGGCGTGTGTGTGTCCAATCGGATATCAGCGTCGCGCCCTTTGAAGCGGAAGGCGTACCATTTTTGCCGCTGACCGCGGTAACGTCCGCGCGGCTTCATCTTCGTGCGCACGTCGATGGGGAAATCGTAATAAAGCCAGTCGTCCGTTTCCTCGATCAATTCAGCATGCTCGGGGCGCACGCCGATTTCCTCTTCGAGTTCTCGGTACGCAGCATCAACCGGCGCCTCGCCGCGATCCACGCCGCCTTGCGGCATCTGCCACTGATACGGGCCCTCCGAGCCGGCGCGCTTGCCGAGAAAGACGAGCCCCTGGCGATGAAACAGCGCGAGCCCGACATTCGGCCGATATTGCTTAGGGTCCTGCGGCGCGTTCATCTGCGCGCGGCGCGTGCATTGAGCACGGCCGACGCGGGCGCCAATTGATAGCCTCGGGTAGTGACGTCCCGGGTCCAGCGGCCGACCTGTTCCATGGTCACAGGATAGGCAAAACCAGCGCCGATGGCGCTCTGATTTTGCAGCGCCAGGGCCTCCAGATTCAGCAGCTGATCGTCGATCGCATCGGCTTCGCGGCGCGCATCGATGATGCGGTCGGCCGCTGTTGTCGGCAGACCCGCGCGCTGCGCTTCGACGGTGAGCGCGGTGCGCTGACCGATGCCCGATGAGATGAAGCCGAGGCCGCGGCGGCGCAGCGCCTGCACCACCGGTTGCGACGCCTGCGCGGAGGTCGCGAAACGCGCGCCCTGGTAGTTCGTCACGCCGAAATAGCCAGCGCCGCTCGAAAGCAAGCGCTCAAGCCGCGACACGTTTTGTTGCGCGGGCGCCGAGGCAAGCAGCGTCTGCGGGCCGGTGTCGTCGGCATCGGGATCGAACGGCTCCATCGGCAGTTCGAGCATCACTTCGTGGCCATTGGCGCGGGCGCGGTCGATCCAGCTCTGCAGGTTCTGCGCATAGGGCACGAAGGAGAGCGTCACTTCCGGCGGCAATTCCTCGATCGCCTGCGTCGTCGCGCGCGCGTTGAAGCCGAGGCCGCCGATGACGATGGCGATCATCGGTTTGCCCTGCTGCGGCGTGAACGGCCGCGCATAGGCCTGCAGCGAGTTGCGTCCGTTTGGGCCGACAATCGGCAGCGGTCCGTTCGGTCCCGCCTCGGTCAGGCCCGCGAGCGGGGCGCGCGGCAGCGGCGCCACGTTGCGGCGCGGCGCAGCAGCGCTCTCCGCTGAATCGACTACAGCCACACGCAATTCGCCGTTGCTGTCGATCTCTCCGATCTCAGCGCCCGAGCCGTCTGCTTGCGGCAGCTCGCTGAGATCGTATTGCGCCATGCCGCTGGCGGAGTCCGAGGCGTCGCTGAAAGCGATGGTTGGCGCGCTGGCCGCCGCATCCGTGGGCGCGAGTTCGACAATGCGGCGCGGACCGGCGGCGCTGGGATCGCCGAACAGCTGAATCGCGGCGAAGGCGGCGGCGGCCACCAGCGCCGCCACGCCGAACGCGGCCAGCTTGTGGTTGATCTGAAAGCCGCGGCGGGCCGGAATGTTCGGCGCGCCGCCGGGCGTTCGGGCCAGCGGAGATGGTCGCGCTCGTGTGCGAATCATGAGCGCGGACCATCAATGAATTCGCTTAACCCGTCACTAGCGACGGCTGCGGCTTAGCCGCCGTTTGAGGCGTGATTAACTTCTGCGGCGCGCTGGCGGAGTCGTTCCGCGACCGTGCCCTGGCGCAGGAAGTCCATCGCCCGGTTGAGCTGGTAATCCTGGTCGGCATCCCAGTTTTCCGGCGGCTGGTCGTCCGGCACGTGCAGGGCGCGACGTTGCGTGCCCGATTCGTTGTTCAGCGCGTTGGGCAGATCCGCTTCGGTGATGCCCAAGCGTTGCAGACGGGCCGGATCGACCCGGCGGCTGGCGACTTCCATGTCCGGCGCGATGCCCGCGCCTTGGATCGAGCGGCCGGCCGGGGTGTAATAGCGCGCCGTAGTCAGGCGCAGGGCGCCATCGCGGCCGCCTTGCAGCGGGATCACGGTCTGCACCGAGCCCTTGCCGAATGAATCGGTGCCGACGATCAGCGCACGGTTGCGATCTTGGAGCGCGCCCGCAACGATTTCCGCGGCCGAGGCCGAAGCGCCGTTGATCAGCACCGCGACTGGCACGCCGGCGAGATCGTCGCCGCGGCGGGCGTTGTAGCGCTGCACGTCTTCCGGCTGACGGCCCCGCGTCGAAACCACTTCGCCGCCATCGAGGAATGCGTCCGAGACGGCGATGGCTTGGTCGAGCAGGCCGCCCGGATTGTTGCGCAGATCGACCACGACGCCGCGCAGACGCCCGCCGGTGTCGCGCTTCACTTGGCGGATCGCGTCCTGCAGCATCGCGCCAGTGCGCTCGTTGAAGGTGGAGATGCGGATCACGCCGATATCGCCGCCTTCGACGCGGGCGGTGACGGCGCGCACATTGATGATCTCGCGGCGCAGCGTCACGTCGAACGGGTCGGTTCCTTCGCGCGCGACTGTCACGGTGATGTCGCTGCCGGCTTCACCGCGCATACGGCGCACGGCGTCATTCAGCGAGAGTCCGACGATGCTTTCGCCGTCGATGGCGGTGAGGTAGTCGCCGGCCTGGATGCCGGCGCGCGCCGCCGGCGTTCCGTCGATCGGCGAGACCACGCGCACGACGCCGTCTTCGCTGGTCACTTCGATGCCGAGCCCGCCATACTCGCCGCGCGTTTGCGTCTGCATCTCGCGGTACTCGCTCGCGTTCATGTACGAGGAGTGCGGATCGAGCGAAGAGAGCATGCCGTTGATGGCCGCTTCGATCGCCGCCTGATTGTCGATCGGGGTGACGTAATCCTGCTCAACGCGGGCGAGCACGTCGGCGAACAGCTCAAGCTGGCGATAGACGTCGCCGCGGCTGCCTTGTTCGGGAGCGGACCACGCCAAGGCGCCGACACACGCAGCCAAGCCGGCCAGAGGCGCCGCAATCCAAGCTACCCGCATTTCAAACTCCCCAGGCGGAACCCGCCCGATAAGGCCCGTACTTAACGGCCAGCACTCGTTCCCGCTTGCCCTGCACTCGCATTTTGCGCGCTGAGCCACCGCCCCGGATCGACCGGCTGGCCGTTTCGACGAACTTCAACATACAATTCCGGCGCCGCTGTGTCTGCTGCTGTCATTTCACCGACAGGTTGGCCCGCGCGCACCCGATCGCCCACATTAACAAGGTTCGTTTCGAGCCCTGTCAGAACCAAAGCGTAACCCCCGTCGAGGTCCAGGATCAAGACTTGGCCGTAGCTTCTGAATACGCCGGAATAGGTGACTTCCCCCGCTGCCGGCGCGACCACCTGGGCCCCGGCGCGCGTTCTTAACAAAGCGCCTTGCGAGGCGAGTCCGTCGCCGTCGCGCGCGCCGAAAGCGCGAACAACGCTGCCGCGCGCAGGCAGTGTCCACGAAGCGGGAATTACCGATGCGCCGCTGCTGGGCGTGGACCCCGCGCGGGCGCGGCTGGAGGCAGAGGCGCGCTGCGCCAGTTCACGCAAATTGCGCGCTTCGGCGGCCAGCGTGCGGGCCCGGCGCGTCGCTGCCGCCGCATCGTTGGCGAGCTGCGCCTGCGCCGCGCGGCGGCGGGCGGTAAGGGTCACGAGTTCGGCCCGCTCTGCATCGATCGCGGCATGAGCTTCGGCCAGGATGCGCTGCTCCTGGCGCACGGCCTCTTGCTGTTGCTGGGCGGCGTTGAGCGCCCGCGCGCTGTTGCGCTCGCTGGCGGCGAAGCTTGGCGCGGCGGCGCGCGCGAACATGCCGGCGTGCACGGCGCGCGGCTCGGCCCGGCGCTCGGCGAAGGCGGCGGCGATGAGGGCGGATTCCAGCGCGCGCTGTGAGCGCACGCGTTCGCTCGTGTGCGCGGAGATCTCGAGCTGAAGCGCGGCGAGCCGTTGTTCGGCGGCTGCCGCGGCGGCTTCGGCTTCAGTGCGGCGGCGGCCGGCTTCGACCAAGCGGCGGTCGAGCGCGCGGATTTCGCGGCGGGCGTCGTCGGCTTGGCGGGTTAGGCGCTCGGCGCGCGCGGTCTCGGCGCGGCGTTCGAGGTCGGCTTGGGCGGCGGTGCGGGCACGGGTCTGGGCGCCGGCCGGCGCCAGCGTCCCCAGAGACATCGCAAGCGCCCCAGCTACGCATGCAGCGAGAGCGCGGGCGCGCTTTGCGCCTCGTGCCATAATCCACCACCAAGTCCGGGATCTTCAGTCCCGATGGTAGGGATTACCGCTCAAAATCGTCACAGCCCGGTAAATTTGCTCTGCAATCATGACCCTAACCAGCCGGTGCGGCCAAGTTTGACGGCCAAAAGCCAGCTTTTCGTCGGCTTGGTCCTTAAGGCTCTGTGAAGCCCCGTCCGCGCCGCCGATCCAGAAGGTGGCGCAGCCGATCCCGTCATCGCGCCAGCGGGCGAGCTTTTCGGCCAATTGTCGCGAGGTCCATTCGGCCCCGCGCTCGTCGAGCAGTATCTTGCGGGCGTCATCCGGGGTGGCGCGATAAAGGGCCGAGGCCTCGGCGCGCTGGTCGCCGGCGGGTTTGCCTTCCACCTCGGCGAGCTCGACGCCCCTGAAGCCAAGCTGACGCCCGGCGGCGGCGGCGCGGGCGACATAGTCGGCGGTCAGCGCTGCTTCCGGTCCGTCGCGGAGCCGCCCGACCGCCGCGATCAGGATGCGCAAAGCGTCAGCTCGGCAGGGCGGCGCTGGGGCCGGGGCCAGCCGACCAGATTTTCTCGATATTGTAGAAGGAGCGGACCTCCGGCCGGAACAGGTGGACGACCACGTCGCCGGCGTCGACCAGCACCCAATCCGCCTGTGGCAGGCCTTCGACGCGGACGTCCTTCACGCCGGCGTCCTTGAGCTTGCGCATCACGTGGTCGGCCAGCGCGCCGACATGGCGCGCCGAGCGGCCCGATGCCACCACAAGCATGTCTGCAAATGAGGATTTTCCGCGGATGTCGATGGCGAGGATGTCCTCGGCCTTATCGTCCTCCAGGGAGGTCAGCACGACCCGGGTCGCGGCTTCGACATCAATGCCCGGCGCGGGCCGGTTTGGATCGCGCGCGGCTATCCCGGCATCGTTTGCGGCCGGGGCGCGTTTCATTTCAGGCGACAGGTCTCGGTTCCTTCTGCGACCCTTGAATAATCCAAGGCTATCACTTCGATCCCGGTTTCGCCACCGGCCTGCCCTTACGGCTGCGCAAGGCGGTGGAGGATTGGGGATTGTGACGCACGTTTAGGTGGGCCCAGCCCCTGGGCGCTGCAAGGCGTTCCCGTGCGCCGGCCCCCGGCCGGGCTACGACAGCCACCGGGACGGCGTCCGCCACCTCACGCCAATTCCGCCATTTGCGGAAGTTCCTCAGGTTGTCCGCGCCCATCACGAGCACGAAGGCGACGCCCGGATAAAGCCGCCGCAGCGCGCGCAGCGTCTGGTAGGTGAAGGCGCAGCCGAGTTGCTGTTCGAGGTCGGTCACCACCATGCGCGGACCGTGCGCCTGCGCGCGCGCCGAAGCGAAACGCGCGGCGAATGGGCTCGATTTTGGCTTCAGCGGATTTTGCGGCGACACCATCCACCAGATGCGGTCGAGCTTGAGGCGCTTCAGCGCCGTCTCGGCCACGTGCGCGTGGCCTTCGTGAGCGGGATCGAAGCTGCCGCCGAAGAGCCCTATGCGCATGCCCGGATAGGCGATGGGCAGGCCGCGCTTCATGGCCGGGTCTGGCCGCTGCCGCGCACCACGTACTTGAACGTGGTCAATTGTTCGGCGCCGACCGGACCGCGCGCGTGCAGGCGGCCGGTGGCGATGCCGATCTCGCCGCCAAAGCCGAACTCGCCGCCATCGGCGAATTGCGTCGACGCATTGTGCAGTACGATCGCGCTGTCGACCTCGCGCAAGAACTTGTCAGCCGCGGCCTGATCTTCGGTGACGATCGCGTCGGTGTGATGTGAGCCGTGACGTCCGATCATAGCGATGGCTTCGTCGATGTTGGCGACTGCGCGGATCGCCAGGATCGGGGCCAGGTATTCCGTGCTCCAATCCTCGTCCGTCGCTCGCTTCATCGGCCACACGCGCAGCGCTTCTGCATCGCCGCGCAATTCGCAGCCGCGTTCTTCCAGCGCCTTTGCGATCGGCGGCAACATCGCTTCCAGCACGTCGCGATCGACCAGCAGCTTCTCGGTTGCGCCGCAAACCGAAACGCGCCGCATTTTGCCGTTGACACTGATGTCGATCGCCTTTTGCAGATCGGCGGCGGCGTGCACATAGGTGTGGTTCACGCCTTCGAGGTGGGCAAACACCGGCACACGCGCATCGCGCTGCACGCGTTCGACCAGGGAGCGGCCGCCGCGCGGCACGATCACGTCGATGGCGCCGGCAAGGCCCTCCAGCATCATGCCGACAGCGTCGCGGTCAGTGCTGGCGACGATCTGCACCGCGTCCTGCGGCAACCCTGCGTCCGCAAGCGCTTGGCGCAAGGCCGCGCCGATGGCGGTGACGCTGCGGGCGCTGTCGCTGCCGCCGCGCAGGATGATCGCATTGCCCGCGCGCAGCGCGAGCGCGGCGGCGTCGGCGGCGACGTTGGGCCGGCTTTCGAAGATCATGCCAATGACGCCGATGGGCGTGCGCACGCGCTCGATCCGCAGGCCGTTTGGCCGCGACCATGCCGCCATCACCTCGCCGGTCGGATCTGGCAGCCCCGCCACGACGTCGACCCCTTTGGCGATCGCTTCAAGGCGCCCGGCGTCCAGCGCTAGGCGATCGATGAAGCTTTCTTCCATAGCCTTTGCGCGCGCGGCGTGAACGTCCTCGACATTAGCGGCGAGAATCGCCGGCGCCGCTTCGCGCAAGCGTGTCGCCATGGCTTTGAGCGCAGCCGTCCGAGCGCGGCCGTCAGCGCTGGCGACGGCGCCTGCAGCGGCGCGGGCGCGGCGGCCCAGCTCGTTCATCTCGTCGCGAAGCATGGTCACCGCCAAACTATGGGCGCCTGATCGAGAATTGGCCACTGGCTTAGCTCAGCACGAGATCGTCGGCGTGCACCAGCGCCGCGCCGGAGGCGTAGCCGAGCGTCGTCTCGATCGCATCGGAACGTAGGCCTTTGATGCGCCGCGCGTCGGCGGCGTCATAGCGCACCAGGCCTCGCGCCAGCTCGACGCCCGCGCCGTCCACGATCCGCACAGCGTCGCCTTTTTCGAAGGCGCCTTGAACATCGGTGACGCCTGCGGGCAGCAGGCTCTTACCTTGGCGCAGGGCGGCGGCGGCGCCGGCGTCGACTACCAGCGCACCCTGCGGCGCAAGGTGGCCGCCGATCCAAGCCTTGTAGGCCGCGTGCGGAGAGGCGGCGGCGAGAAACCAGGTCGCGCGCGCGCCCTCACGCAGGCGCTGCAAGGGATGCGGGTCCGCGCCCTTGGTGATGGCGACGGCGCAGCCGGCGCGCGTGGCGATCTTCGCCGCTTCGATCTTGGTGCGCATGCCGCCAGTGCCAACCGCCGCTCGCGCATTGGCGCCGCCAGCCATCGCTTCGATCGCCGGCGTGATCTCGCGCACCTCGGCAATGAACGCGGCGCTTGGATCGGCGCGCGGATCGCGATCATAGAGGCCGTCGATATCGGAGAGCAGGACCAGCGCGTCGGCCGAGATCATCTGCGCTGCGCGCGCAGCGAGGCGATCATTGTCGCCGTAGCGGATTTCAGCGGTGGCGACGGTGTCGTTCTCGTTGATGATCGGTACGGCGCCAAGCTCAAGCAGGGTCTCCAGCGTCGCGCGCGCATTGAGCCAGCGGCGGCGCCGTTCGGTGTCGTCGGGCGTCAGCAGGGCCTGCGCGACCGGGATGCGGTGGCGCGAGAAGGCTTCTTCGAACGCGCCCATCAGTCGTGCCTGCCCCGCAGCGGCGGCGGCTTGCTTTTCTTCCAGGCGGGCGCTGCGCTCGAGCCCGAGCACGCGCCGGCCCAGCGCGATCGCGCCAGAGGAGACAATCACCACTTGCTGCCCCGCCGCGTGCGCGGCGGCGACATCGTCCGCCACCGAAGCAAGCCAGCCCCGCGCCGGCTCGCCGCTGGCCGGGTCGACCAGGAGCGCTGAGCCGATCTTCACAACGATGCGTTTGGCGTGCGCGAGCGGGGAGGACATGGGCGCACCCTAGTGCGCTTCCGCCTGTCCGTGTAGCGCTCACCGTCTTGTTCATGGCGTCGCAGCCGCATAGGTGAATAGCATGCTCTCAAGCCTGTTGAAGAAACTCTCTGGCGCCAAGGACGAGGCGCTGACGCGCGATGAGGGCCGCGTGGCGGTGGCGGCGCTGCTGGTGATCGCAGCCCACGCAGACCACGATTATGCCGAGGTCGAGCGCGAGCAAATCGAGCGCGCCCTGGCCGCGCGTTACGGGCTCGACGCGAAAGCTGCCGCCGCGCTTCGCGCCGAGGGCGAAGCGGCGGAAACGGCTTCGACCGACCTCTATCGCTTCACCTCGCTGGTGAAGCAGAGCGTCCCGTATGAAGAGCGGGCGGCGGTGCTGGAAGCGATGTGGCGCGTCGTGCTGGCGGACGCGCAGCGTGAGGCGCACGAAGAGGCGCTGATGCGGCGCGTGACGGACCTGTTCGGCCTCGATGCGCGCGATAGCGTGGATGCGCGCAGAAGGGCGCAGACCTAAGGCGTCCAATCGTCCTGTGGCTCGGACTCTTCTGTTTCTTCGATCCGCCGTTCGCGCAGCATGGCGGCGATCTCGTTGACCAGTTCACGCACGCCGGCCCCTGAAACGCCCGACACCAGCCGCACGTCCTTGCCAATCGCGCCAGCGAATGCCGCCCGCTTAGCTTCCGCCTCCTCCGCAGGCAGCGCGTCGATCTTGTTGAGCGCGATCATCTCCGGCTTTTCATCGAGACCTTCGCCATAGACTTCGAGTTCGTGGCGCACCGTGCGGTATGCCTCAAGCGGGCTGTCCTGGGTGATGTCGATCAAATGCACCAGCGCGACGCAGCGCTCGGCATGGCCGAGAAAGCGCGTGCCGAGACCAGTGCCTTCGGCGGCGCCCTCGATGAGGCCGGGCAGGTCGGCCATGATGAAGCGCTCGCCGTGGCCGATGGTGACGACGCCGAGATTGGGATGCAGCGTCGTGAACGGATAATCCGCCACCTTCGGCATTGCGCTCGACACCGAGCGCAGGAAGGTCGACTTGCCTGCGTTCGGCAGGCCGATCAGCCCGGCGTCGGCGATCAGCTTCAGCCGCAGCCACAGCGTGCGCTCTTCGCCTTCCAGTCCGGGATTGGCGTGCCGCGGCGCCTGGTTCACCGACGACTTGAAGTGAGCATTGCCAAAGCCGCCATTGCCGCCGCGCGCGAGCAGCACGCGCATGCCGGCCTTGTCGAGATCGGCGAGCAGCGTCTCCTTGTCTTCTTCGAGCACCTGCGTGCCGGTGGGCACGCGCAAGACGACACTTTCGCCATCGGCGCCGTGGCGGTTCTGGCCCATGCCGTGACCGCCGGTCTGGGCCTTGAAGTGCTGCTGGTAGCGGTAGTCGATCAGGGTGTTGAGGCCGTCGGCGGCTTCGATCCAGACATCGCCGCCCTTGCCGCCGTCGCCGCCGTCGGGACCGCCAAACGGGATGAACTTCTCACGGCGAAAAGACACCGCGCCCGCGCCGCCATTGCCGGAGCGGATATGGATCTTCGCCTGATCGAGGAATTTCATGGCGGTCTATATGGCGGGACGGGCCTTGCGCCTCAATCGCTTTCGCGCCGCCATCGCAGCGAAACACGCTGGTCGCCGTTGCCGAGGAAGCTGGTGATCAGCACGAAGCGCGGACGGATGGTCCATTCCACGCGGGTCTGCGCTTGGCCGAGCCCGGTGCGCGCCACTTCCAGATAGACGCTGCGCGTGAGGTAAACCCCGCCGGCGACGAGGAAGCCGCCGCTTTCGTCCTGGCGCACGGCGAAGCTGTCGAGACCCGCCGCCGAACGCGCCGCGCCAAGAATGTCGAGCGAAGCGTTGCCGGAGAGCGCCGCAAGGCTGGCGGCGAGCTGCGCTGCTTCGAGGCCGGAAAGATCCTCCACCGAGCGGCCGAACAGGATCTGCGGCAGGATTTCATCTTCCGGCAGGCCCGGGTCGCTGGTGAACGACACTTCCGGATCGCGCGCCGTGCCGGTGAGGTGAAGATACGCGGTGAGATCGGCGGTGGAGCGCGTGGCGGTGAGTTCGACGCGCGCGTCGAGCGGATCGCCACTGAAGATGATGCGGGCGTTGTCGTCGATTTCGAACGGCGCGCCCGAGAGCGAGATCGTGCCGCGAATGACGCGGGCTTCGCCATAGAGGCGCGGCTCGCGCGCGGCGCCTTGCAGGCGCATGTTGAGCGCCCATTCGGCGTCAACGCCGCGTCCGCGTGTGAACACGCGCGCGGGCGCCAGGATATGGACGTCGAGATCGGCGGAGAGGCCGCGCCGCGCCGGTTCTGCTTCGGCGTCCGCGCCTTCGTCCTCATAGCCGGGCCGGTTGATCTCGATGACATCCATCGCCGGGATGCCCGCGCGCGGATTCGAGGCGATGTCGAGATTAGCTTCAAGGATGTTGAGGTTGCCGGTGACGTTGGCGTGCAATCCTTCCCACGCGAGCGTCAGCTGCCCGTTGGCGCGCGCGCGTGTGTCGGGGCGGTTGGCGACGAGCATGTTTTCCAGATTGATCTGGATGCGACCATCGCGCTGGTTGGCGCTACCGCCTGTGGCGGTGAGCCGGCCGCCGCCAGGACCGGAGGCGGCGAAGTTCTCGATCACGACGCCGTCATTGCCCACGCCGATGCGGGCGTTGAGATCGGTCAGCACGATGCCAGTGAGTTTGTCTTCGAAGCGGCCATTAGCCAGTTCGATGGCGCCGTCGCCGGAGAGATAACCCGCGCCGAACAGAAGCTCGCCTTCGCCATTGAGCTGGCCATCGAGCGCTTGATCGGGCAGGCGCGCGGCGGCGAACAAGCTTGCAGCCGGCCCGCGCACCGACCAGCGCGCGCGGCCCCGCCGCTCCGGCGCGAGCGCGATGCGGATCGGGTCAGCGGCGGTGACGACAGGAGCGTCCGCCTCGAAATGGGCAACCAGGCCATCGGTCGATGTCGCATCGAGCGTGCCGGTGAGGCGCGAGGGATCAAGGTCGCCGGCGATGCGCATGTTGAGCCGTCCGCGTTGCCGCCCGGCAAGACGCGCATTGGCCAATTCGAGGTTGGCGCTGCCGCTGAGGCCGCGTCCCTCGTTCGCAAGCGTGACTGTGCCGCTGGCCTCGCCTTCCGCACGTTCGCCCCAGATCGCTGCGAGCGGGGCGATCGGCGCGTTGTCCACCTGCGCGCTGCCGCTCACCGTGCGCCCGCGCTCGCGCCATTGCGCGCGTAGCACGCCCTCGCCAAGCGCGACGTCGAGCGCGGCCTCGGTGGCGCTGTCGCTGAAACTGGCTGTGATCGGCGCCCGCGTGAACACATCCGCGTCAGCCAGCGTACCTCGGCCGTCGAGGTGCAGCGTGGTTGCGCCGTCGCCGAGGGCGAGCGCGCCGGTTCCGGTGAAGGTGAGCGGCGCCTGGCCCAGGCGGCCGCGCAGATCGATCTCGGTGGCGATGGCGTCGAGCGGGCCGGAAGCGCGCACATTGGCGGCGCGGATGCGCAACTCGCCTGCGCGGGCGTTGTTCAGGGACGCCGTCAGCATCAGCGTCTCCGGCGTCAGCGCAACGGCGCCGTTGACGCCGCCGCTAAGTCCGGGCGCGAGCCCGTCCAACGCGCCAGCAATGTCGAGATTGGCGCTCAGTCCGCGCGCGGCGATGACGGCCGAGCCGCGCCCCTGCAGCGCGGCGAGCTGCGCTTCGAGCGCGTTGAGCGAGAGCGTGCCGTGACTGTCGACGCTGATGTTCGACGAAGCTGCCAGCGGCTGGCCGGAGACGGCGCCGTGCACTGTCGCGCGGCCGGCATAGACCTCGCCGTTCGGCGCGAGCGTGAAGTCGACAACGGGCTGGCTGACGACAACTCCCGCCGCACTGAAGCTGGAGAGAGAAGTCTGCGCTGTCAGCGTCGGGCGGGCGAGGCGGCCGGTGAGCCGGCCGGTGGCGTCCGCCGCGCCGTCGATGCGCGCCGCGCCGATGGTGAGCGGCCCGCGCGCGCTGGCTTCGATCGAGAGAGCGGCCTCGCCGCGCACGATCCGCCCCGTCGCGCCCGCACGCACTTGCTGACCTTCAACGCGGATGTGCGAAACGGTGATGCCGCCATTCTCGTTGACGAAGCGTCCGTCGAGATGCGGCGCCGCACCCAGCAATTGCGGCACGATCTCGGGCTTGCCGCGGATGTTTGATCCCGCGCCCGTGAGTGTCGTGATCCAAACGCGCGCCGCGCTTTGGCCGTCGCGAAATGCGCGCCAGGCGCCAGCCGCGCCGCCCTGCAAATCGCGCGACAGCGCCGAGAGTTGGCGCACGCGCCAATCGCCGGAGAATTCGCCGTCGGGGCCGATAACCCAGCCTTGCGCATCGAGCGCCAGCGCATCGCTGGTGAGCTCTGCGCGCTTCAGTTCGAAACGATGGCGCTGGCGATCGTATTCAAGCGCCGCGCGCAAGCGGCCGTTGGCGAACAACGCCCCGCCGCCGCGCGGCGCGCGCAGATCGCCCTCCAGCGTGAATCGGTCCGGCGTGAGCGCTGTGCGGATCGGTCCAGTGAAGCGGCCGCGTTGCCCAAGCGCTTCGATCGATTGCGCGTCGAGTGTGCCCGCGATTGCGGTCGTGCCGCGGGCGCGGCGCAACTCGCCGTCAAGCCGGGCGGGGCCGAGTTCGACCGGCGATTCGCGTGCGATGTCGGACAGGCGCTGCGTCGTCGCGACGATGCGGGCCGAGCCGTCCAGTTCGTGCTGCGCCGTCAGGTTGCCGGAGATGTCCACGGCAAGAAACGGCGTCTCGCCATGCGCCGTGAAGGCGCCGATGCGTTCGCCGGACACGTTGAGCGTGACGCTTGCGCCGATGCGGTGCGCGAGCGCTTCGGTGGCGGGCAGGAGATCGAGCCGCGCGGCGCTATCGCCGCTCCAGCGCGTAGGCGTCCACTGCGCCGTGCCGGAAAGCAGTGAAGCATCGCCGATGCTGGCGGCGTACTGCGCCTGACCGTTCTGCAGATCGCCATCGCCCTGCGCCGTTGCACGCAGACCTTGCTCCGGCACGCCGAGTGCACGGGCGAGAATACCGCCGGGCTCGCCCAGCACGTCGACATTCAAGGTGTAATCGGCGCCGGGCCGGTAAGAGGCGATTAGATGATCGGCGTCGGCATCGGTCCGTCGCAGCGCGATGCGCAGCGCCTCCAGCGATTGATCGCGCCAATCCAACGCGCCAGCGGCGTTGAAGCTTGCCGCTTGGCCAAACACCGGCTCGGCGAGGTCGATCCTGTCGAGGGCAAGGTCGCCGATGCGAATGTCGAACTGCGCGTTGCCCGCCGGGCGCGGCGGAGACAAAGTTGGCTGGCGCAACACGGAGAGCGCGCGGGCGTGCACGGTGTCGAGCTGCACGGCGCCGAACGGAAGGTCCTGCGGGCGCCAGTCGAGCAGGACGTCTTCGGCGACGAGCCAGACGCCATCATCGTCGGCGATCGTTAGCCGCGCGACGCGCAGATGTCCGAGCCAGCTGCCGGAGACGCCGTCAAGCTGGAGGCGACCAAGCCGCCACACCCGCTGGCCGTCGGCGAACTGATCGATCACCCACGGCGCGCCCGGCCCGAGCGCGGCGACCGCGCCCGCCGCCACCAAGGCGCCGCTCGCCGCCAAGGCCCACCAATGGCGCCGCGGCCTCGCCTTGTTCGCAGGCGTGGTGTCTGGCGGGGCGTCCATCAGAACGCTTGTCCGAGGCTGATATAGAGCGCGTAGTCGGCGTTTGAACGCTCATCGTCGAGAGGGATGGCGATGTCGGCGCGCAGCGGCGCGAAGCCGAGATTGTAGCGCACGCCGACGCCGGCGCCGAAGCTCAGGTCGGCTGCGTCGCTCCAACTATCGAACGCGTTGCCGCCATCGACGAAAGCAGCGAGGCCCCAGCGTTCGCTGAAGCGCCAGCGCGCTTCGATCGAGCCTTCGAGCAGGCCTTGTCCGCCCGGCGTAAGCCCGAGCGTGTCGCGTTCGCGCGGGTAGATCGAATTATACTCGTAGCCGCGCACCGAGCCGCCGCCGCCTGCATAGAAGCGGCGATCCGGCGGCACGTCCTCGGCGCTGCCGGAGATCGCTTCGAGCCAGCCTGTGCGAATACGCGCGGCGAGGGTTAGGCTGTCTTCACGTCCGAACGAACGATAAACCCGCCCCTCGGCGATGGCGCGGCCGAACGCAAGCGTTTCATCGCCGCTGGAGATCGACGGCTCCAGCCGCAATTCGAGCAACGAACCATCGCGTGGATCGAGCCGGTGTTCGAAAGGCGTGGTGTTTCTGCGCACGGCGCCGAAGCCGGAGAGAACCACCGCATTGCTGACGCCCCCGGCAAGATCGTCGTACTGATCGTAGGAAAGCCGCGCGCCATAGCTCGTGCCAAATTCGAGCCGGTTTGAGGCATCGACCGAGGCGTAGAGCGCAACACCTTGGCGCGTGTATCCCGTCAACGCTTCGCGTTCGATCGCCGCGCCCAACGTCAGTGAACGGCCAAGGCCAGCAGCGTGGGGGCGCAACCACTCGGCGGTGATGTCCTGCTGCATTTCCGCGAGCGTGCTGCTGAGCGTCAAGGAATCGGCCCGGTGCGTGAAGTTGCGGCGCGTCCATTCGCCGACCACGCCGAGGCCCTCCGTGGTAGAGTAGCTGACGCCCGCCTCGTACGCGTTGCGACGCGCCGGCTCCACCTGCATCACCACATCGCGAACGCCATTCGCGTCGGGCGGGCCGAGTTCTGTAGACACGCTGGCGACGGCGCCGGTGGCGCTCATGTCGCGCCGCAGCCGCGCCAGCGCTTCGGGCGTGTAGACAGCGCCTTCGTCCCAATTGCGCAAGCGCGCGACGAAGTCCTCGCGGAACAGATCGGCGGGTTCCGCGCGCACAGCGCCAAGCCGCGCCATCGCGCCTGGTTCAAGCCGGAAGGTCGGCGCCACGGTTGCGGCGGCGTGGTCGACGACGACGCGGCGTTCGCCGATGCGTGCATCGGCGTAGCCTGCTTGCTGCAAACGGTTGAGCGCTGCCGCTTCCGACGCGATCACGTCCTGCGCGCGCCCCGGCGCCCCGGCGCGCACGTGCGCGATCGCTTCGCGCACGGCGGCGTCGGCTTCGCTGCTGGGCGCATCGCCGACATAGTCGAGCGCCGGGTCAGCGAAGGCGAAGCGCAGTCCCGGCGCAATGATCAGCCGCGCCGAGGGCGGCTCTTCGCTGGCTTCCGGCGTGACGGCGGCGCCGTAATAGCCTTCGGACCGCAGCCACAGCAGTGCGCGTGTCGCGGCTTCCTCGGCGATGCGCTCGGCTTCGAACAGCGTCGTTGGCCGGTCGCGGTCCGGCAGCAGCTCGAGGATCGCCTCGCGCATGTCCTTGTTGGCGCCGTCGAGCACGACGGGTGATTCCGCCCATGCCTGCGGGGGATCGGCGGCAAAGCCGATCGCCGCCACGAAGGCGGCGGGAAGGAGGGGCAGAAGGCGCATCGCGAGCTTCGGCAAAGCTCGCGCGAGCCCGGTTAATGCTTCATCAACCATAGGCGCACGCAGCCGCCCCAGCGCCCCGGTTGCTGCTTAATGCACAGCTGTTTGCGGTAAAGCCCGCGCCTCAGCCAACCTCAGCCCCAAGGCCCCCGCTTCGGTCGCGCCCCCCAAGGGCCGGCCTCGGTATCCGTGCCCGCTGCCGCCGCCGTTGGTTGACCGAAACGACCTGCGAGCTGCATCAGCTGAGCGATGCGGTTGTGGGTCGCGGGGTGGGTCGAGAACAGATTGTCGGCGCCGTGGCCCGCAAGCGGGTTGATGATGAAGAGGTGCGCCATGGCCGGGTTGCGCTCGGCGTCGATATTGACGCGATCGCGGGCATAGGCCTCGATCTTCTGCAGCGCGCGGGCGAGCGCTTCCGGCTCGCCGCCGATCTCGGCGCCGATGCGGTCGGCTTCGTATTCACGCGCGCGGCTGATCGCCATCTGCACCAACGACGCGGCGATCGGCGCCAGGATCATGATCAGCAGGCCGCCGATCGGATTGCGGTTGCCGCCGAAGAAGAAGGCGAAATTCGCTAGCATGCCGATGGCGCCGGCGATGGTGGCGGTGACGGTCATGGTCAGCGTGTCGCGATTTTTCACGTGCGCGAGCTCATGCGCCATGACGCCGCGAATCTCATCGCGCGAAAGCAGGCCGATCAACCCGGTGGTCGCGGCGACTGCCGCATTGTTCGGATCGCGGCCGGTGGCGAACGCGTTCGGTTGCGGATTGTCGATGATGTAGATCTTCGGCGCCGGCAGTCCGGCGCGCTGCGCCAGCGCCAGCGTGTCTTCGACATAAGCGCGGACGCGATGATCGGGGTGGCGAGGGTCCACTTCCTGAGCGCGGAAGTGGCTGAGCACCATCTTGTCGGCGTTCCAATAAGCGAACAGGTTCATCGCCGCCGCGACTGCGAGTGCGATCAGCATGCCGCCTGTGCCGCCAATCATGTAGCCGACAGCGCCGAACAGCGCGGTCATCCCAGCCAAGAGAACGTAGGTCTTGAGGTGGTTCATTGCTCTCCTCACATCCGGAAACGTGATATCGAGAGCCGGTGAGCAAGGTTCAATATGTCCGATGAGCCGGAACGGAAGCTGACGCCGGAGGCCGAGCGCGCGCTGGCTGAGGCCGAAGCGCGGCGCAAAGCCGCTGCGGCGAGCACGCTTCCTGCCGAAGTCGGAGGCCGGGTAGGCCCTGAGCCGACGCGGTTCGGCGATTGGGAGCGCGGCGGCATCGCCAGCGATTTCTGAGTTAACGAATTGCGCGGTTGGGCGAAGTCCGCGCCCTCCGGGAGAAGCGGCTTCTCCCGGCGCCGGCGTGGCGCGATGGTGCGCGTTGAGCTGGAGAACCCGCACATGCGCGCGCTCGCGATCTTTGCCGCACTCGCTTTGGTAGCTGCGCCAGTATTGACTGTGCCGGGCGTCGCTTATGCCGACGGCATCGAGCGCCCGCATCGGCCGCGCCCCCGTCCGCGTCCTGCGCCGCGCGCGCCCGCGCCGGTTCCACTGCCGGCGCCAGTCATCGAAGAAGGCCCGGAGACGGTGACGTTGCCGGGCTCCTTCTTCGCGGGCTCGTTGGGAGGCGTGGGCGCCGATATCGGTACGGGTTCGTATTCGAGCACGACCGTGATCGTCCGCGGCGGTTCGGCCAGCGCCTCGGCTTTCGCTTACGCCTCGGCCCGGGCCAGCGCCGGCGTTGGCGGGCGGGGTCATGGCGGGGGTCATGGCGGGGGCGGGTGCGGTTGCCGCTAGGGCTGGCGCCGCTAACCGAAACACAACATGACTGGGCGCATGCATTTGCGCGGCTAGGTAAAGAGGCGTAAACGCGCGCCCCGGGAACGGGGACGTCGTCCGTCCGCCCGAAGGGGATCACGCATGGCGCAGGCGTCAGCCGACGCGCCCCAGTCAAAAACAAAATCCGATGGCGAAGGCGCGCATTCTGGCGCGCAGGGGCACGGAAGTTTCTGGGCGCTTGTGGTTGGCTCGATCGGTGTCGTTTACGGCGACATCGGCACGAGCCCGCTTTACGCGTTCAAAGAATCGCTCGCGCACGTCCTGCAGGACGGCACGCCCGCGGATCGCGGTGAAGTGTTCGGCATCGTCTCGCTGATCTTCTGGGCGCTGATGATCGTGGTGACGCTCAAATACGTCATCCTCGTCATGCAGATGGACAACAAGGGCGAAGGCGGCACGCTCTCGCTGATGGCGTTGGCGCAGCGCGCACTGGGACGGCGCACGCCGCTTCTGTTTCTGATCGGCGTCGCCGGCGCCTCCATGTTCTACGGCGATGCGTTGATCACGCCGGCGATCTCGGTGCTCTCGGCGGTTGAAGGCTTGAAAGCGGTGCCGGGCCTAGAAGAAACGCCGCAAATCATCGCCAACGGGCGGGTGATCTCGGAGCACCATGCCGGCATCGCGCCGTTTGTACTGCCGATCGGCATCGGCATTCTGGTTGGCCTGTTCGCCGTGCAGTCGCGCGGCACTGGGGTGATGGCCCGATATTTCGGCCCGATCACGATCGTCTGGTTCGTCGCCATGGGCGCGCTCGGCGTGATGCAGGTGGCGCACGATCCTTCGATCATCGGCGCGCTGTCGCCGACACACGCGGTGACGTTCGCGATCGACCACGGCTTCCTGACTTTCGTGGTGCTGGGTTCGGTGTTCCTGGCGGTCACCGGCGCTGAAGCGCTTTACGCCGACATGGGCCATTTCGGCCGCCGGCCGATCCGCTTCGCCTGGATTGCGCTGATCCTGCCGGCGCTGACGCTCAATTATCTCGGCCAGGGCGCGTTCGTGCTCGGCCATCTCGATTCCATCAACGCCGATTATGCGGAAGCGCGCAGCCTCGCGCTCGCCGCCGGCAACGAGCACTTCGTCTGGAACTTCAGTTCGTTCTTCGAAATGGCGCCCGACATGGTGCGCCTGCCGCTGGTCATTCTCGCCACGGTCGCGACCGTGATCGCGAGCCAAGCGGTGATCTCGGGCGCGTTCTCGCTGACACAGCAGGCGATCCAGCTCGGCTTGCTGCCGCGCATGGAGATCCGCCGCACCTCGGAAACCCAGGCCGGGCAGATCTACATGCCGCAGGTGAACTGGCTGCTGCTCGCTGGCGTGCTGATCCTGACGCTCGCGTTCGGTTCATCGACGCGGCTGGCGGCGGCGTACGGCATCTCCATCACCGGCGAGATGCTGATGAGCACGTGCATGGTGCTGATCGTGATCTGGCGGCTGTGGAGCCGGCCGCTGTGGCTGGCGCTGGCGATTGTGACGCCGTTCGCGATTGTCGAGCTGATTTTCCTGTCGTCGAATCTCCAGCGTCTCTGGTCCGGCGGCTTTGTGCCGGTGCTGCTGGCGATCGGCCTCATCCTGGTGATGTGGACCTGGGTGCGCGGCACGCGGCTGTTGGCCGAAACTGTGCGGCGCGACGAGCAGCTGGCCAAGCTGTTCGAGACGCTCTCGCACCACCCCCCGCACCGGGTGCGTGGCACGGCGATATTCCTCACCGGCGATCCCGACACCGCGCCGGCCGCGCTGATGCATAATCTGAAGCACAATCAGGTGCTGCACGAGCAGATCATCATCCTCACCGTGCGCACGCTGCAGACGCCGCGCGCGCCCGAGAGCGAGCGGGTCAAGGTCGAGGATTTCATGCCCGACGTGAAGCGCGTGGCGCTGACCTTCGGCTTCATGGAAACGCCGAACGTCGTCAAAGCGCTGACCGAGGCGCGCAAGCACGGCCTCAAGTTCGACATCATGAAGACGAGCTTCTTCCTGTCGCGGCGCACGATCGTGCCGAGCGAACAGAGCGGCATGCCGCTCTGGCAGGACCACCTCTTCATCTTCCTCGCCCGCAACGCCACCAACGCCACGGACTTCTTCCACATTCCGTCCGGACGCGCCGTGGAGCTAGGCAACCAGGTGATGGTGTAGGTTCAGCGGGGGCAGCCAGCGCAGCGGCATCTGCTGCAATTGATCTGGAGGCCAGCCTGTGGAAGGAACGCGCCGCGCGCGGCGGGAGCTAAGATGACCCAAGCACAAGTGAAAAAGGTGGTGTTGGCCTATTCCGGCGGGCTCGACACCTCGATCATCCTGAAATGGCTGCAGGACAAGTACGGCTGCGAAGTCGTCACTTTCACGGCGGACCTCGGCCAGGGCGAAGAGCTGACCCCGGCGCGCGAGAAGGCGCTGGCGATGGGCGTGAAGCCCGAGAACATCTTCATCGACGATCTGCGCGAGGAATTCGTGCGCGACTTCGTCTTCCCGATGTTCCGCGCCAACACGCTCTATGAAGGCCAGTATCTGCTCGGCACCTCGATCGCGCGGCCGCTGATCGCCAAGCGCCAGATCGAGATCGCCAATCTCGTCGGCGCAGACGCCGTCTGCCATGGCGCTACCGGCAAGGGCAACGACCAGGTCCGCTTCGAAGTCTCGTACTATGCGCTGAAGCCGGACGTGAAAGTGATCGCGCCGTGGCGCGAATGGGAGTTCGAAGGCCGCCCGGCGCTGCTCGACTACGCCCGCCAGCACGGCATCCCGATCGCCAAGGGCAAGGAGCAGGCGGCGCCGTTCTCGATCGACGCTAATCTGCTGCACACCTCCAGCGAGGGCCTTGCGCTCGAAGATCCCGACATCGAAGTGCCGGACATCGTCACCAAGCGCAGCGACCGCCGCACCATCACGCCGGAAGAAGCGCCCGATCAGGCCGAAGTGGTGACGCTCACGTTCGAACGCGGCGATCTTTCCGCCATCAACGGTAAGGCGATGAAGGCGCACGAACTGCTCGCCGAACTCAACCGCCTCGGCGCTAAGCACGGCATCGGCGGGCTCGACCTGGTCGAGAACCGCTATGTTGGGATGAAATCGCGCGGCTTCTACGAAACCCCTGGCGGCACCATCCTCTGGTACGGCCATCGCGCCATCGAAAGCATCACGCTCGACCGCGGCGCCATGCACCTCAAAGACGAGCTGATGCCGAAATATGCCGGCCTCATCTATAACGGCTTCTGGTGGACGCCCGAGCGGCTCATGCTGCAAGCGGCGATCGACGCGAGCCAGGGCAGTGTCAGCGGCGATGTGAAGCTAAAGCTCTACAAGGGCGGCGTGCGCACCGTGGGCCGCTCCTCACCGTACTCGCTCTATTCCAAGCAGCTGGTCGGCTTCGACGAAGCTGGCGGCTATAATCAAGCCGACGCCGAAGGCTTCATCAAACTCAACGCCCTGCGCCTGCGCATCATGGCCGAGCGCGACAAGAAGCGCGGAAAGAACGAGTAGCGCGCATGACTGTATGGCGCTTGCACATTCGCCCCAAAGGCGGAGACTGCAACGCGGCGCTCAGCACGCAGTTCTGCCTCGACAACAGCATTGTGGGTATGGGGTGGGCCGTTTCTGATGCAGACCAGCCATCCGGTGTGTCGCGTGATTGGAACTGGTACAAGACTCAGGCCGCGGCGAGATTTGGAAATGACCGATCGTGGTACTCCGTGTGGAATTTCGCTACCGAAGTCCAAAATGGAGACCTAGTCTGGTTTAGACACGTGGACGGCACATACTTTGTCGCGGAAATAACCGGCCCTTGGCAGTATCGGCATGAGGGAGGGCACATCCGGCCCGATATCGTGAATTTCCGACCCGCTCGAATAGTCAGAGTGGGCCTTGCAGATGCGGTGCCCGGTTCGATTTGCAGTGCCTTTGTTCCAGCCCGCACGCTGCAGAAGATCGCGAGACCAGGCATGGAGGAGTTCTCCGCCGCTTGTGTTGGTCGCGATGTGCCGTCGATAGCCGGTGCTGATTTGTTTGGATTTCTGTCGCCAACAGATATCGAGAACTTGGTTGCGGTCTATTTGCAGACCCTCGGTTGGCTCATCATTCCGGGCTCCCGTCGGGCAGATACCCCACACTACGAATATGTCTTGGTGAATTCCGCAACAGGCGAACGCGCGATTGCGCAGGTAAAGAGTGGCGCTGTTCCCATCGACGCCGGTGCGTTCGCGGGTGAATTAAAGGTCTTCTTGTTCGCGGCCTCCGGAGCTTACGGCGGCGACGTGCCGATCAATGTTCGCGTCCTCGCTCGCGCGGAGCTAGAGAAATTCATTCGAGCGCGCCCCGAGTTGCTTCCTCGTGCGGTCTCGACGTGGATGGAAGCCATTGGCTGGAGCTAGTGCAAGCCCCGTCGCGCATGGAGCTGGCTTGGCCATCGCATGCAGAATTCCTAGACCACCAGCCCGAACAGCACCGCGCCATAGTGCGCGGCGGCGCCGATGATGACGCATGCGTGCCAGAGCGCGCGGCGGAACGGCAGAGCGTGGTTCAGGTAAAGCAGCACGCCGCCGGAATAGGTGACGCCGGCGATCACCAGCATCACGATCGCCATCGGCGGCAGCGTCGGCACGACCGGTCCTAGCACCAGCACCGCAAGCCAGCCGAACGCCAGATAGATCAGGCACCAGGCGCGGTCGGACAGAGCCGGGTAGAACACCTTGCCCGCAGCGCCCGCGAACGCCGCCATCCAGATGCCGGCGGTGACCGCCAGTGCGAACATCGGCGGCAGCAGCTGGATGGTGAACGGGGTGTAAGAACCGGCGATCATCAGGAAGATCGCGGCTTCGTCGAGGCGGCGCAGCACGCGCCGGTACCGTGAAGGGCGCGAGAGATTGTAGATGGCGGAAGCGGCGAGCATCGCCATCATGCACATGGCGTAGATCGCGCCGGCGGTGGCCATCGGCACGCCGCGATTGGTCAACGCGACAGCAACCAAGACGCCGCCGCCGAGCAGCGCGGCAATGATGCCGACGGCATGCACGACGCCATCCGCCGCGTGTTCGGCGCGGTTGGGATAGTGTTCGGCGAGTTCGTCGTCGCCGGCCGTCAGAAGATCAGTAAGTGCCATGACCCAATCGCGTTGTTGTGTTCTGCAACGTGACGCTTGAACCGAGAGGATAGTTCCTTCGCCTTAATGTCAGGTGAGGTTCCCGCGCTTTTCCCGCCACACACAGCAGCGTTACCGCTGTTATTTCGCGGCAGCCGTGGCTTCGGTCACACCACCAAGCGGGCGTATTTCTTGCAGCGGGCGAGTGCATGGCTGCGCAACGCCCCTCCATCGCCACCTTGCGTGCCGAAGCGAGACTGCTCGCCTCGGCTGGCGTGCTGCTTCTGGTCATTGGCTTTCCGCTAACCTTGTTTCTGGTCGCGCGGGCGCTGTGGAGCGACGGAGCATCGCCGCTGCTGCCGCTCGCCATCGGCGCGCCGCCGATCATGCTGGGCTACATCGCGTGCCACTTCGCCTCGGCGCGGCTGGCGCGGGCCAAGCGGCTTGAGGCGCACTGAGCCGCGCAGCGATTGTCCTTCCAGCGCCTGTGGCCGGATGCGCTAGTCTTCAGCGCTGGCAGCCTTGATCTGCGATTGCTAGCGGCATTTACAGTATTGACTTGGTAACACGCTCTCCGTCAGCCTCTGTGTCGCGAGAACCGATAGGACTCGCGCGAGTTCTACTCAGCGGAGAGAGCGCGAACACTATGCAGCACGAAGAAATGCGGTTGAGGCTTGAAGGCTGGCGGCTGGCGACGGCGGAAGTGCTTTATTACCTGCCCGATCATCCTTCATTGCTGCAGAGCTTTGTCTGGCAGACATTGGATCTCGCGCCCGCCTATCCGCGCATCCACAAATTCCTCGACTTCTGGAAGCGTGAGATCGATGCCGTGATTCATTCGGTCACTTTGGCGAGCGGCGAGACGCTGGCGCCGGCGCGGGTCAACAGCGCGGCACTTTTGCTCCATCATTAATCGCCCATTGGCGCTCGGGCCGGCCGGCGCCTACATGGAAAGCTGAGGGGTCGAGTTTCAGGAGATCGCCACGTGCGCATGATCATGCTTGCTGCGCTGGCCGGGCTGCTTGCGGCGTGCGCGACCGCGACGCCCTACCAGCCAGCCGCCAACGCCGCCTACGGCTTCTCAGAGCAGCGGATCGAGAACAACCGCGTCCGCATCAGCTTCCGGGGCAATTCGCTGACCGACCGCGAGACGGTCGATACTTACCTGCTCTATCGCGCCGCCGAGATCACGATCGAGAACGGGCACGACTATTTCGTCGTCGCCAACCGCGCCACCGACGAGCACCGGCGCTTGCAAGCGGAGAATTTCGGTCCCCGCTCGCCGTTCGACTATTGGTACTTCTCGCCGCGCTTCGGCTGGCGCTCCTGGTACGATCCGTTCTGGGATGAGCCGAATTCCTACCGCGAGATCACGCGCTACGAAGCTGTCGCCGAGATCGCCATGTTCGACGGCGCCAAGCCCGCGAACGACGCCAATGCGTTCGATGCGCGCGAGGTGCAGACAAACCTGCAAGGCCGCATCGTTCGTCCGCCCGCGAGCTAAGGGCCGTCGACGCGCACGCCCCGTTCGCGCAGCAGCGCGACAACGCTGCCGTCGCCGAGCAGGTGCGCTGCGCCGACGGTGATGAAGATGCGGCCGCTGCCGTCAAGGCGCTGCTCGATATTCTCCGCCCAGGAGCGGTTGCGCCTGAGGATCAGCGCCTCGTGCACGGCGTCGCCGCTCTCGCGCCACTCGGCGGCGAGCAGACGGTCCAGCGTTGCGGTGTCGCCGGACACCCAAGCCCGATCCATCACCTCCATCTCATCGTCGCCCGCTTCGACCTGATCCATCGTCAGCGACAGGAAATGCGCCTCCGCATCGCGCGGCAGATCTGCCAGCACGCGGATTTGCTGTTCGGGCGTTTCAAAGAAGGTGAGGCGCTTGCCTTGGCGGCGCGCATCGCCGGCCAGCACCGTGTCGACGCCGTGGTCAGGGCTCTGCCCGGCGCGCACGGCGTAGCTGTAGGAGAGTTGCAGCGCCACCAGCCAGGGCCGCTCGACCGAGAGCGCGGCGGGGTCGATGCCAAGCCCGGTCGCCACACGCGCCAGCCGCGCCGTTTCTTCCGCGCCGATCCGGTCCGCCAGCGTCTCGCCCGCCAGCAGACGGCCATAGCGCTGCGCCAGCGCCGCAAACGAGGCGGCGGCCTCGGGGCCGGTGTCTGTCTCGGTGACGAATTCGTCAGCGGCGTTGAACGCCGCCTCGACTTCGGCGCTGCGCCAATCGAGCTCCGGCGGCAGCAAATGCACCGACCCGAACAGCCAGATCTCGCTGTCGGCGTCGCTGACGCGCCAGATCGCCGGCGCGGGAGCGGGCGGCGCCGCAGGGGTGCAAGCGGCGAGGGCCCAGGCCGCGGCGGCGAGGAAGGCGGCGAGGAGAGCGCGCATGGGCTTGATCCCTTGCCGCCAACAGCCCGCTTGGCAAGCCTCGCCTTTGCCGGAGACTTCGGTTAGAGGTGCCGCCCCACGCACCCGTAGCTCAGCTGGATAGAGCGCTGCCCTCCGAAGGCAGAGGTCACAGGTTCGAATCCTGTCGGGTGCGCCAGCCGGCCTTCCGCGCGCGGGCCGCTCTTGCCCTTCAGCCCACACCCGCGTAGGAAACCGCGCTTCCGCGAGTCCTTCGGGGCTCAAGGCCGGAGCCGCCTTAGCTCAGCCGGTAGAGCGGCGCATTCGTAATGCGTAGGTCAGGTGTTCGAGTCACCTAGGCGGCACCATTATTTCAACGACTTACAGCCTAAACGCGGGCCCTGACGCGGGCGCGGTCATCACCGGGACAGCACGGTGGCAGGTGCGATGTCGCATCGGTTTTGGCCTTTTGGCGGGATCAACTGCGTCGTGCGAGGCCGCGATCTGTCAGGAAAGTGCGCTTCGGGGCAGGAAGAGACGCCTGGAGCGTCTTCGGCGTGGACGACGTGATCAACGAGATCGAAGTGCGCCCCTGAGTGGTGGATCAGGTTGAGACCGCGCCGGGCCGACGCGGTGGCTGCGCGTAGAGGTCCATGAGCGCAAGGATCTCTCTTGGCATGTCGGCGACGACCGGAAGGCCCAGCAGCTTGGCTTCAGTGACGGACATCCCATAATCGTGCGTCCACCGGCCCTCGCTCAGGGCGCGCGCGATGCCATCCGCTTGCTCTGAGGCCATCGACTCGGAAAGCAGCGCGCTGACCTCGGCGGTGATCTCAGCTACCGCTTTGCGCGCGACGTCCGCCAGTATGAGCGTGTCATCGTCGATGTCCGCGACCGGCTTCTCCGCCACCACTCTCAGCAGCGCCGAGGCTGGTGCGCCGTCGACCTGAGGATCGACCGTACCGAGCAGGGCGTTCGGCGTAAGCACAATTTCGTCCGCAGCGAGCGCGATCAGCGTGCCCCCAGACATGGCGTAGTGCGGAATAAATACCGTGACCTTGCTGGGATGCCGCTTCAGCGCTCGTGCGATCTGGACGGAGGCGAGCATCAAACCTCCGGGCGTGTGCAAGACGAAGTCAATCGGCGTCTCGGGCGGCGTTAGCTCAATGGCCCGGACGATGGCTTCGGCGTCGTTCATGTCGATGAAGCGCATGACGGGGATGCCGAGAATGCTCACCGTCTCTTGCCTGTGAATCAGCAGCATGAGGCGGGAGCGGCGCGCGCGCTCGATACGCTCGATGGTCTGCCGGCGCTGCTGGCTCACAATCCAGCGCGCAAGGGCGGGCTGCAGCGCCAGCAACACCAGTATGACGAACAGGATATTCCACGGATCCATGCTCACCACATGCCACCGTCGCTATTGGCGCTTCTTGAGCTGGATCATTTGGCGCCTGCGCCGGGAACTCGCGATGATCTAGTCCGGTCGCGCGCCGACGCCATAGGCACGAACGCTGCTGGCCTGCGGTCCCTCGCGGCCTTCATCTTCCGAGAAATGCACTTCGGCGCCGACCCGCAACTTGTCGAATTCGGTCAGCACTGCGTTGCGGTGGAAGTAGATCTCACGCCCATCGTCGGCTCGGATAAAGCCGTGGTCGCGCTCAGGGAACAGCTGAGAAATGACGCCGTGCGGCTGGCTGTCGGGATGTTGAACCTCCTCGCGCCGCTCACGAACGCGCTCTCGCAGCTGCCGACGCAGCGCATCGAAAACATCGCGGACGACGACATAGGCGTCTTCGTGGGCGTGATCCTGAGGCGGATTGCGGCTGGCGTCGATTTGCAGTCCGCCGGGCAGTAGCAGCCGCGCGCGCACGGCGAAGAGACCGCCCTTGTGCTGACGATGACTCGGTCCCTCGACAAAGACCTTGCAGGAGGTAATGCGGCCAAAGGTACGCTCCAGAGCGGCCACTTCGCGCTCGATCCGTCCCCTCAGGAAGTCCGAGGGCTCCATGTGTTCCCACACGATCTGAAGTGACGTCTCCATCGCGATCCTCCATCATATTTGTTCAGCAGGGTTCACCCCTGCTGCGGGGCTTCCTCTTCCTCGGCGCGGGAGAGAAGCTCGGCGATCGCCAGCGCGTTCGCGCTGAGTTCACGGTGCTCGCGTGCGATGAGGTCGCCGTCGCCGCGCGCCCAGATCGCGGCGTCGCTCAGGTCGTGGAAGCTCGGCGCGTAGGAGAGAATCTCCGCCAGCGTGACATCCTCGATTTCGCCGAGAACGTGGCGCACGTCGTCCGCCGTGGCTTTGCGGTAGATGTCGTTTCCGGGCTCGCTGCGGGTGTTCATGGCATCCTCCACTTTATCACTAAACGCCGCCGCGTCTCGCGGTTGTTTGATTTTGCTCAAATCGAGCTGCTGCTTGGGGCGCATGATTTTGCTCTGCGAGACGCGTTGCCTGGACCGCCAACGGGCTCAATCAATATACCGCCAGCGGGGGCGCCAGTCTTAGCTATGACGGGCGCGGCAGCCTCACCAATGCGGGCGGGGTGAGCTTTGGCTACGACATCTACAACCGGATGATCTCCGCCCCGTCGAGCGTGTCGTTTGCCTACGGTCCCGCCGGGCGGCTCTATGAGATCAGCGCCGCGGCGCGACACGCTTCTTGTACGACGGCGCCAACATCATCGCCGCTTAGTTTGGCGTTGCGCTAGGCGCTTTTGCGCCGCGCGTCGCCTTGCATCAGCGCAATGAACGCGCGCGCTGCCGGCCGCGCCTCCCAGCGTGCGCGCACGGCGCAGCACATGGGTGAGGGCGTCGACAAGAAATCGAAGCCATCGAGAACCGCAAACTGGCTTCTAAAGGAGGCCGAGCGATCGGCCACGCCAGCCATGATGATGCCTACCGCGTCGGTGGTGGCGACGATCTTCTTCACGATGGGGAAGAAGTCGACCACATGGATGCGCTTGCGCCAGTCGATGCCGCAATCTTCGTAGAGCGCACGAATGACCGCGCCATAGGGGCGGGAGTCCGAAGGGCTGACGAAGTCGAAGTTCGCCAGCGTCTTCAGTGTCGGCCGGCGCACGTCCAGCAGCGGGTGCCCGCGCCGGACAAACAATGCGGCGCTGTCGGTTTCGAACGTCACCGGATGGCGGCGTAGATCAGGCCAATCGGCGAAGGCGGCGTCGAAGCCGAGCGCGACATCGATGGCGCCGTTGCGCAATTGCTGCACCACCCGCTCGAAAGTCGATCCGCTCACGTCCAGGCGAACCGATGGATGCTTGCGCAGCAGCTGCGCCAGCGGATCCATCAGGCGAAATTCCATCGACGCCGGACACACGCCGATGCGCAACACGCCTGCATAGGCGTCTTCATTGCCCTGCGGCCGCTGCAGCAAGTCCTGGGTATCTTCGATCAGCTTCTGCGCCCGCTCGGCGAAGTCGCGGCCTTGTTCAGTGAGAATGGCCCCGCGCGGCGTGCGCACGAAGATCGAATAGCCGATCTGCCGCTCGATATCGGCAATGCTGCGTGTGATCGCCGACTGGGTGACGCCGACAACGCCGGCGGCGGCAGTGAAAGAGCCCGCTCGCGCCACGGCGACAACATGGTTCAAACGCGTATCCAGCATGAGCCATGCGTATCACGCATACAAACGCGGCGCAATGAATTGGACGAACAGCCCTGTGGCTGCTTCGCTCACCCTGACAATCAGCCCGCAGAGGCAAGCATGCTCAATGTGGAGGGGCGCTCGGTCTACACGGCTGAGCACGGACAGTTTCGCGACACGGTGCGTCGCTTCCTCGAACGGGAAGTCGCGCCGCATTACGCCCGTTGGGAACAACAGGGTTTCGTCGACCGCTGGTACTGGAACGCGTGCGGTGAAGCCGGACTGCTCTGCCCAACGGTGGCGGAGCAATATGGAGGGCTCGGGCTCGACTTCCGCTACAACGCCATCGTCGATGAAGAGTCCGGCTATGCCGGCGTGTTTCTGCCGTCGATGCTGCAGTCGGACATCACCGTCGCCTATATCGAACACTACGCTTCGGAAGCGCAGAAGCGCGCCTATTTGCAGAAGATGGTCTCCGGCGAACTGGTCGTCGCCATCGCCATGACCGAGCCCGGAGCGGGCTCCGACCTTCAAGGCATTCGCACCACCGCCAAGCGCAGCGGCGATGAGTATGTGATCAACGGCTCGAAGACGTTCATCTCCAACGGCCAAACCGCCGACATGATCATTGTCGTCGCCAAGACGAACGCTGAGGCCGGCGCCAAGGGCGTTTCGCTTGTGCTGGTCGAAGCTGATCGCCCCGGTTTCCGCCGCGGCCGCAACCTCGACAAGATCGGCCAGCATTCGGCCGATACGTCCGAACTCTTCTTCGAAGACGTGCGCGTGCCCGCCGAGAACGTACTCGGGCAAGAGGGCGCGGGCTTTGGCTATCTGATGAGCCAGCTGGCCCAAGAGCGTTTCTCGCTGGCGGTCTATGCGCAGGCCGCAGCGCAGCGCGCCTTCGACGAAGCCGTGCGCTACACAAAGGACCGGCGCGCTTTCGGCAAGACGATTTTCGACTTCCAGCATTCGCGCTTTTCGCTCGCGGACCTCAAGGCCAAGCTGCAAGTCGGCTGGGCGCACCTCGATTGGGCGTTGGGCCGGCATGTGCAGGGCGCGCTCACCGCCGCCGAAGCCTCCGCCGCCAAGTACTGGCACACGGAGATGCAATGGGAGGTCACGGACCTCGCGCTGCAGCTGCATGGCGGCTCGGGCTACATGAACGAAATGCTGATCGCGCGCATGTGGCGCGACGCGCGCGTGCAACGAATCTATGGCGGCACGTCCGAGATCATGCGCGAAGTCGTCTCCCGGTCGATTTGAGGCCGGGCCGACCGGTGACCCACCTGGTTCAAGATGACATGCGCGGATGAGGCGGTGTTCAATTAAAGGAGAAGCATAATGGCCACTGCAGGACGAGATGTTCTTGTCGCCGGCGTAGGGATGATCCCCTTTACCAAGCCCGGTCAGAGCGCGCCGTACGATCAAATGGGCAGCGAGGCTATTCGCCTGGCGCTGAAAGACGCGGGCGTTGATTACAGCGTCGTTGAACAGGCCTATGCCGGCTACGTGTTCGGCGCCAGCTGCGCGGGTCAGCGCACGGTCTATCAAGCCGGCATGACCGGCATTCCGATCGTTAACGTCAACAACAATTGCTCGACTGGCTCGACCGCGCTTTTCCTGGCGCGTCAGGCGATCGAAAGCGGCGCTGCTGAGTGTGTGCTTGCAGTCGGGTTCGAGCAGATGACGCCCGGCGCCATCCCGCAGCTCTTCACCGATCGCGTCAGCCCGTTCGAGGATTTCGACAAGATCTGCGACGAGCTGGTGGAGGTCGAACTGCCGCTCGCGCTCCGCTATTTCGGCGGCGCCGGCGAGGCGCACATGAAGAAATATGGCACCACCCTGGCCGATTTCGCCAAGGTGCGCGCGAAAGCGAGCCGTCACGCCGCCAAGAATCCGTTCTCTGTGTTCAGAAACGTGATGACGGAAGAGGACGTGTTGGGCGCGCAGGTGATGTGGCCGGGGGTCATGACGCGGCCGATGGCGTGCCCGCCCACGTGCGGAGGCGCTGCGGCGATCCTTGTGTCAGCCGATTTCGCCAAGAAGCACGCCATCAAGCCATCGGTGCGTATCGCCGCGCAGGCGATGACCACCGACCGGCCGGTTGCGCTGGAATCAAAGGACATGATGGAACTGGTCGGCCGCGACATGGCGGTGCGCGCCTCGAAAGCGGTGTATGAGAAGAGCGGCGTCGGCCCGCAGGATATCCGCGTGGTGGAGCTGCACGATTGCTTCGCCCACAACGAGGTGATCACCTACGAGAGCCTGGGTCTTTGCCCGGAAGGCGGCGCGCAGAAATTCATCGCCGATGGCGACAATACCTACGGCGGACGCGTCGTCACCAATCCGTCCGGCGGCCTTCTGTCGAAAGGACACCCGCTCGGCGCCACTGGCCTCGCGCAATGCTACGAGCTTACGCATCAATTGCGCGGCACGGCGGGTGAGCGGCAGGTGGAAAACGTGCGCCACGCGCTGCAGCACAATCTTGGCCTTGGCGGCGCTTGCGTCGTCACGCTTTACGAAAAGGCCTCGTAACCATGAGCGATCCCACGCCTGAAAATCCGCGCGGCATCTTCGATCGCAGTACCAAGGGCGCCGCGCTTGAACCCGTTCCGGTGCAGATTGAGCGCGGCCGCATCCGTTTCTTCGCGCAAGTGCTCGGCGAGGCGGATCCCATCCATTCTGATCTCGACGCGGCGCGCGCAGCCGGTCACCCGGACCTGGTCGCGCCGCCGTCCTTTTTCGTGGTCGCCGAGGCCGCCGCCACGGAGGAGCGGCGGCAGCGTGGCAAACCTGGGGCGATGGATCTGGTGAAGTGCGACTTCCGCTACTTGCTGCACGGCGATGAGCGCTACTTCTACCACGCGCCGATCTATGCGGGCGAGGAAGTCCAGCACAGCACCCGCGTGCTCGACTTCTACGACAAGAAGGGTGGCGCGATGGAGTTCGTCACCTTCGAATCCACTCTTTCGCATCCTGAGCGCGGCGTTCTTGTCCGTTCGCAGCGCACCCTGCTGCATCGCTTGCCGGAGCTTAAGTCATGAGCAACGCGAGTCTTAAGTCCGCCGCTGTGGGCGATACGCTGCCCGAGCTCAAGTTCGGCCCGATCTCGCGCACGACCTTGGCGCTCTATGCCGGCGCCTCGGGCGATCACAACCCCGCGCATATCGACATCGATTTTGCGAAGAAAGCGGGCCTTCCCGACGTGTTCGCGCATGGCATGCTTTCGTTCGGCGTGTTGACGCGGGTGGTGACGGCCTGGGCCGGCATCGGCCAGCTGCGTGAGTGCGGCGCCCGCTTCGTTTCGATCACGCAGGTGCATGACCTCATCACCTGCAAAGGCACGGTCACCGAACGCCTCGAAGCCGATGGGGAGCCGCGTGCGCGCATCGCTGTCGTCGCCACCGCGCAGGACGGGCGGGAAACCTTGGTTGGCGACGCGGTGGTTGCGCTGGTTTGATGCGCCCGGGGCGTGAGAAGGATTGGAGTGGGATATGAGTCTTCGTTTTGATGATCGCGTCGTTATTGTCACGGGCGCCGGCAACGGGCTTGGCAAGAGTCACGCGCTCGATTTCGCGCGGCGCGGGGCCAAGGTCGTCATCAACGATCTCGGCGGCGGCATCGCCGGCGAGGGCGCGAGCAAGTCGGTGGCGCAAACCGTTGTCGACGAGATCAAGGCAGCGGGCGGCGAGGCCGTCGCCAACACCGACAGTGTCGAAAACGGCGACAAGATCGTGCAGACGGCGATGGACACGTATGGCCGCATCGACGTCGTGGTGAACAACGCAGGCATCCTGCGCGACGCCTCGTTCGCGAAGATGACGGACGCCGATTGGGACATTATCTACCGTGTCCATCTCTATGGCAGCTACAAGGTCTCCAAGGCGGCGTGGCCGCACATGCGCAACGCCAATTACGGCCGCATCGTCATGACCACGTCGGTGGCCGGCATTTACGGCAATTTCGGCCAGGCCAATTATGCGGCGGCGAAGCTGGGCCTCTTCGGTCTGGCGCAGACGCTGGCGATCGAAGGGGCGTCAAAGAATATCCGCTGCAACACCATCGCGCCCACCGCGGCTTCGCGCCTCACCGCCACGGTATTGCCAAAGGACATACTCGATGCGCTCAAGCCGGAATACGTGACGCCGACAGTGGTGTTGCTCGGTCACGAGAGCTGCCCGGTGTCGGGCAAGCTGTTCGAGGTTGGCGGCGGCTGGGTGTCGCAGACGCGCTGGGAGCAGACCCAAGGCGTGTTCTTCCGCGACGATTTCACCGCCGAAGATCTGCAGGCGAAATGGGACCAAGCCACCAGCTTCGAGAACGCGCGGCACGCCTCCATGATTTCCGAGACGAAGAGCGGCGTCGAAGAGCGCACCGGCCGCAAGATGGAACTCGTGCCGCAGAAAAGCTGAGCGCGCTCAGCTCGTCAGGCTCAGAGCCTCTTCGAGCCGGGACAGGCCGGATTCGAACAGATCGTCTTCGATGGTCAGCGGGTAGAGCAGGCGAATGGTTTCGCCGGAGACCCCGCACGACAACAGGATCAGGCCGCGTTCCAGCGCACGCGCAGTCACGCGCTTGGCCGCCGCGCCATCCGGCGCTGCGCCGCCGCGTTCGCTGACGAGGTCGAACGCGATCATCGAGCCGAGCCCGCGGATGTCGTCGATCGGGGCCATGTCGTTGCGCCGGCGCAGCTCTTCGAGCCGCGCTTTCGCCCGCGCGCCGAGCGTGTTCGCGCGCTCACAGAGCCGCTCTTGTTCGATCACGTCGAGCACTGCGAGCGCCGCCGCGCAGCCGATGGGCGAGCCGCCATAGGTGCCGCCCAAGCCGCCGGGCTCGACTTTGTCCATCAGTTCGGCGCGGCCGACCACGCCCGAGAGCGGGAAACCGCCCGCGAGTGACTTCGCCATGGTGATGAGATCGGCCTGGACGTCGTAATGCTCCATCGCGAACAGCTTGCCAGTGCGGGCAAAGCCGGTTTGCACCTCGTCGGCGATCAGCATGATGCCGTTGGCGTCGCACAGCGTGCGCAGCGCGCGCATAAGCTCGGGCGGCGCTTGGTGGAATCCGCCTTCGCCCTGCACCGGCTCAAGCACGATCGCCGCGACGCGATCGGCGCCGACATCGGCGCGCAGGATGTGCTGCAACACCAGCAACGCGGTGTCGACGTCGACGCCGTAACGCGCCACCGGAAACGGCACATGAAACACGTCCGGCGTCGAGGGGCCGAATTGCTGCTTGTAGGGCGCGACCTTGCCGGTCAGCGCCATGGTCAGCGCCGTGCGGCCATGAAAGGCGCCGCTGAAGGAGATCACCGCCGAGCGTCCAGTGGCGGCGCGGGCGATCTTCACGGCGTTCTCGACCGCCTCAGCCCCAGTGGTGAAGAAGATCGACTTCGCCTCGCCCGCGATCGGCGCGCGCGCATTCAGCTTCTCGGCTAATTCCACATAGCTCTCATAGGCGCAGACTTGAAACGCCGTGTGCGTGAAGCGCTCGAGCTGCGCCGCTGCCGCCTGCATCACCTTGGGATGCCGATGTCCCGTGTTCAGCACGGCGATGCCGCCGGCGAAGTCGATATACTCGCGGCCTTCCGCGTCCCAGAGCCGGGCGTTTTCGGCGCGGTCGGCGAAGACCGGCGTCGCGGTCGAGACCCCGCGCGGCACAGCACGCGTGCGGCGGGTGAGAAGATCGGTGTTGCTGCTCATGCCATCCTCCGAGCGGGTCTCGCGCATCGCATAGTCCCACCAGCGGGTAATTCCTAGACTTGGATCAATCCGTGATCACGCCCCAGCGCGTCAGCGCCGCGCGGCCGCTTTCTGCGTGCTCGTCGAGCGAGGATTGCACCGCTCCCGGCGTACGCGAGAAGCGCGGCGCGGGCGCGGGCTGCATGACGCCGCCCACCGGCGCATAAGTCGCGCGTGCAGCGATGTGCGGATCGCGGGCGCTTTCTTCGATCGTCAGCACCGGGCCGATGCACGCATCCAATGGCTCAAGCACTGCAAGCCATGCCGCGCGCGGCTTTGAGGCGAACAGCGCTTCCAGGCGCTCGGTCAGCTGTGGCCAATGTGCCGGATCGCGCTGCTTGTAAGCGAGGAATGCGTCCAGTCCCATCGCCTTGATGAAGCTGGTGTAGAATTTAGGCTCAAGCGAACCCACCGCGATAAAGAGCCCGTCAGCGCATTCGTAGCAGCGATAGAACGGGCAGGCGCCGCCGAGAACATTCGCCTCATGGCGCGGCGATAGCGAGCCGGTAGCGTAAGCGCCGATCATCATGCCGGCGAGCGACGCCGAGCCGTCGATGATCGCCGCGTCGATCACTTGTCCTTTGCCTGATTGCGCGCGCTCGAACAGCGCCGAAGCGATGCCGAAGGCGAGATAAAGCGCGCCGCCGCCAAAATCACCGAGCAGGTTCATCGGCGCGCGCGGCGGCCGGCCTGGCTCGCGCAACAAATCGAGCACGCCGGTGATGGCGAGATAGGTGATGTCGTGCCCGGCCACCGCCGCCATCGGCCCATCCTGGCCGAAGCCGGTCATGCGCGCATAGATCAGACGCGGATTGTCCTCCATCAGATCGCCGGGACCGAGGCCCAGCCGCTCCATCACGCCGGGCCGATTGCCTTCGATCAGCACGTCGGCAGCAAGCGCTGCTTGTTTCGCAAGTTCGCGGTCGTCCGCGTTCTTGAGGTCCAGCGTCAGCGTGCGGCGTCCACGCTGCAGCACGGCGTTGGGGCCAGTGCCGCCGACGCCGTCTGGCCGCTCGATGCGCACGACCTCGGCGCCGAGGTCCGAGAGCAGCATGGCGCAAAAGGGGCCCGGGCCGATGCTGGCGAATTCCAGCACACGTACGCCCGCAAGCGGGCCCAGCGTGGTTGGTGGTGCTGAAGCGCTCAAGGGTGTCTCCGTAGCCAGTGCGGCTGCGCCTTCTTAGTGCGCTCCGGGCGCGGCGCGAAGCTCGCGTCACGGCAAGCGCAGAAAAGGGCTAGGCAGGCCAATCCGGGCTGTGCGACGGGTGAGAGCTTCTCATCCCAACCGGACGACAGACCATGCGCAGAGCCGCCATCGTTTCCCCGCTTCGCACGCCCGTCGGCAAGTTCCAGGGCAGTCTCTCGTCCATGCCTGCAGGTGAGCTGGGCGCGGTGATCCTCCGCGCATTGGTGCAGCGCAGCGGCATCGACGCCGAGCGCATCGATGATGTGATCTTCGCTCAGGGCTATGCCAACGGCGAAGCGCCGTGCGTGGCGCGCTGGTCGCTGCTGGCGGCGGATCTGCCCATCACCGTGCCCGGCTATCAGCTCGACCGCCGTTGCGGCAGCGGCCTGCAGGCGGTGATCGATGCGGCGATGATGGTGCAGACCGGCGCGGCCGATGTCGTCATCGCTGGCGGCGTCGAGAGCATGAGCAATGTCGAGTATTACTCGACCGATCTGCGCAAAGGCGCGCGCGCCGGTGAAAGCGTGATGCACGACCGGCTCTCGCGCGGCCGGGTGATGAGCCAGCCGATCGCACGCTTTGGCGTGATCAGCGGCATGATCGAGACCGCCGAGAACCTGGCCAAGGATTACGGCATCAGCCGCGAACAGGCGGACGAATACGCGGTGATGAGCCACAAGCGCGCGACCACGGCGTGGGCGGAGAACAAGTTCGCCGACGAACTCGTGCCGGTGCCTGTGCCGCAGAAGCGCGGCGAGCCGGTGCTGTTCGCCAAGGACGAGGGCTTCCGGCCTGATGCATCGATGGAAACGCTCGGCGCGCTCAAAGCGATCGAGAAGGGCGGTGTCGTCACTGCCGGCAATGCCAGCCAGCAGAACGATGCGGCGGCGGCGTGTCTGGTCATCGCTGAAGATAAGTTGAAAGAGCTGAAGCTTGAGCCGATCGCGTGGTTCCATTCCTGGGCCGCGGCGGGCTGCGATCCTTCGCGCATGGGCATTGGCCCGGTGCCGGCGGTGGAGCGCTTATTCAAGCGCAGCGGGCTTGGCTGGAAAGACATCGACCTTGTCGAACTCAACGAAGCCTTCGCGCCGCAAGTGCTGGCGGTGCTGAAAGGCTGGGGCTGGGACGATCGCGACAAGCTCAATGTCAACGGCTCGGGTATTTCGCTCGGCCACCCGATCGGCGCCACGGGCGGACGCATCCTCGCCAACCTCACACGCGAACTGCAGCGCCGCAAAGGCCGCTATGGGCTCGAGACCATGTGCATCGGCGGCGGCCAAGGCCTCGCCGCCGTGTTCGAGCGCGCTTAAGGTTTCAGCACGACGCGGCCGAGCACTTTGCCGGCGCGCAGATCGTTGATCGCTTGGTTGGCTTGATCGAGCGGGCGTTCGTCCATCGGTGGAGCGGGTGCGGCGCCGGTTTGCAGCAGCGCGATCAGCTCGCGCGCTTCATCGAGGCGGCCGACATACGAACCGATAATCGAGATCGGCCGCAGCGGCAGCGACGCGAGCGGCAGCGGCACGGCGCCGCCGAACAAGCCGACGATGATGTATTTGCCGCCACGGCGCAGCGCGGCGGTGCCGAAGCCGAAGGTCGCCGGCGCGCCGACAAAATCGATCGCCGCCGCTGCCAGCCCGTGCTTCTCGGCGATCTTCGCCCACGCTTCCGCAGTCGGTTCGATTGCGTCCGCAGCGCCATAGCGCAGCGCCGCTTCGCGCTTGGCTGGATCAATGTCCGCCGCGATGATCGGATTGGGCAACACGCTCTTGGCCAGCGCCATCGCCATCAGGCCAACCCCGCCCATGCCGAGCAGCAGCACTGGCTGCGACGGCGGCGGTTTGCCGATCTTCTTCAGCGCCGAATAGGCGGTCAGGCCCGAGCACATCGCCAGCGCGCCGAGACCCGGCGGCAGATTGCCGATCGGGATCAGCGCATCGGCGAATGGCACATGCACGTACTCGGCCATGCCGCCCCATTGCGCGACGCCGAGCGAACGGCGCGGCAGCGCCACGCACAGGTGCTGATCGCCGGCGCGGCAAGTGTCGCAGGCATTGCAGCCGAGCCAGGGATACACGGCGACGCGGGTGCCGATGGCGGGTGTGGCGACACCCTCGCCAAGCTCAGCCACTTCGCCTTCGATCTCGTGCCCGAGGATCGCCGGCATCGAAATCGTCACCGGCTGGCGCGCTTGGCCGAAATCGAAATAGCCATCGTGGATGTGCAGATCGGAATGGCACAGACCGGTGCGCGTCACCCGCACCAGTGCTTCGCCCGGGCCGGCCTTCGCCGGCGTGAGTTCCATCGGCGTCAGCGGCGCGCCGAACGCCGTCATCGCTTGAGCTTTCATCGGCGCAGTATGAGCGCCCTGCCGTTACGGCGTCGAGTCTTCTCCGCGCAGCCGTTGACGCCAGCGCTCGCGCCGCTCGCGGCGCCGCTCGGCGGCGTCAGGCAGCGCTGTTTGCTCACCCAACGCAGCGCCGGGCGCTGCTGCATCTTCACCCCCGCGCGTGACTGCGCCTGGGCTGGCGAACGCCCGCGCCGCATCGAGCGCTGCGCGCCGGTCTTCGGCGTTGAGGCCAGCAAGCGCATCAGCGACTTCGTTGTGGAAATGCGCGGCCAGCGCCGCATCGCTTGCGCGCATCGCCGCAAAGGCCTGCTTCACGGCCTCAGCATCATACGGCTCCTGGCGCGCGACTTCATACACCCGCAACCGCGCCTGCACAGAGGCCTGGCGCTGTTCGCGCATGGCCGGCGCGTCCTGCACCAGCCGCTCGCGCACCACGCGCCGCGCTTCCGGCGGCAGCGCCAGCATGAAGGCGCGCGCGCCGGGTGCGCGGGGCAGTTCCGCTTGCGTCGCCGCCGGCGCCGGCCGCTGTAGCCGCGCGCCGGAGACGTAGGCGCCAACGCCCACGCTGACGATGATCAAGTTGAGCGCCAGCGAAATGAACAGCGCCGTGCGCCAGGGAAAGCCGGTCATGAGTCTTCGCTGCTCCACGCGCTGGCCGGCGCATCGAATGCGGCCGACAGCACTTGTTCAATGTCGCTGTTTTCAGCGTTGACTTGCGCCGGCGCACTGAGCCCCGCGCCGTAGCCAAAGATCACGCCCATCACCGCGCATGCGGCGAGGGCGGCGAGAGGCGCGAGCAGGTTCTGTCGTCTCGACCGCGCAATGCGCGCAACCAAAAGATCGCCTGGCGGTGCGATTGGCGGTGCTGCGCCAAGCAGAGCGTCGATCGCACGCGCTTCGCTCAGGTCCACCGCATGCGCGGCGGCGTAGGCGATGGCTGCGTCGCGCTCGGCCTCCGGCCAGCGCTTGGGATCGGCGCCATACGCCGCCACGATGGCTTCAAAGCGGGTCTGATCCATCAGTTCAGGTCCTTCATGCGGTGCGGCCATCACCAACCTCGCCCATCAGATCGCGGGCCACGTCCGCGAGCTTTGCGTGCAGCGCGCGTCGCCCGCGCGCCAACAACGATTCCAGCGCGTCGACGCTGACTTCGAGGACGGACGCCGCTTCCGCCTGCGACATCTCCTCGAAATGACAGAGCGCGATCGCCGCGCGCTGGCGTTCCGGCAGTGTCGCTAGCGCCGCTTGCACGCGCCGCGCGCGTTGCTGCGCCAGCCACATCTCGCTCGCGCCCGGCGCGGGATCGGCGGTCTCGGCGCCAGCGTCCGGATCGGACACTTCGCGCCGCTTGCGCAGCCGGTCGTAACAGAGATTGAGCGTCACGCGGTGCATCCAGGTTTGAAACTTCGCCTGACCTGGCCGCCAGCGTCTGGCTTCGCGCCAAGCCTTCAAAAACACTTCCTGCGCGACATCCTCGGCCTCGTGCGGATCGTGCAGCATGCGCTGCGCCAGCGCGGTCACGCGGTGCACGTGCCGGCGCACGAACGCATCCGCTGCGCGGGCGTCCCCCGCAGCGATGGCGGCGATCAGGTCGCCATCCGGATCGTTCATGTCGGCATGCGGTGTCGGCGATGGCAATCCTCCGTCAGCGCCCGAACCGCGCCGCCATCGAGCGCAGCGCCGCCAATTCGGACGGTTCGAGCACGTCGTTGTGGTTGGCGTCGAAGCGCTCGAACACGCGCGGCGGCTGGGCCAGAAACTCGGCGCGCGTGACGACGCCGTCGTTGTTCGCATCCGCATTGATCTGCCGCATGCCTTGGCCGTTCACGGCTGCGCGTTCTTCTGCGCTGAGCGCGCCGTCATGGTTGGCATCGAGCCGCTCAAAGCCGGCTGCCCGCATGGCCTGCAATTCGGCGCGTGTGATCGAGCCGTCATGGTTAGCGTCTGCGGCGGCCAAGCGGTCGGCTTGGCTCTGCGCCCACGCCGGCGGCGCCGTCAGCGCCGCGGTGGCTATCAGGGCCGCCAAAACTCTCTGCATCCCCAAGTCTCCTCGTTCTGCAGCTTCAACGGGCGGGCAAGCGCGAATCCGTCGCCCGTACTATAAGCCCAGCGCAGCACGCCGCCGCGACGGAATTGGGACGCCGTTCGCGTTTGAGGCGCAAGGAGGCCCCCATGCCGGACCTTGAAGCCGCCGCCATTGCCGCCAACCGATTTGGCTATGGCGCGCACCCGAACGAGCTGCGCGCCATCGCCGCCGATCCGCGCGGCTGGCTCAAGGCGCAGTTTTCCCGCACCAGCCCGCCGCCGCCGGAGATCGCCGCACTGCCGGCCGGGGAGGACGACCTGCTCGCCTTTGGCCGCTGGATCGCTGCGCGCCGTTTGCGCAACGGCAATGGTGAGCGCATCGAGCGCCAGGCCGAGCGCCAGGGCGTCAGCGACGAAGAGCTGCGCATGCTGTCGACGGAGGAGGATTTCATCCGCACCTTCCGTCAACGCGCGGTCGCCGCCATCGGCGCGCGCATCAGCGCCGCCATCACCACCGATACGCCGGCGCGTGAGCGCGCCGTGCATTTCTGGTCGAACCATTTCACCGTGTCGGCGGCCAAGCCCGCGGCCGTGGCGCTGCCGCCCTCGTTCGAGCGCGAAGCGATCCGGCCACACGTCGCCAGCCGCTTCGCCGACATGCTGCTCGCCTCGACCAAGCATCCGGGCATGCTGGTCTATCTCGACAATTGGCAATCGATCGGCCCCAACTCGCCGATGGCGCAGCGGCGGGAAGGGCGTCCGCGCGCCGGCGGCTTCAACCGCCCGACCGGCCTCAACGAAAATCTCGCCCGCGAGATCCTCGAACTGCACACGCTCGGCGTCGGCGGCGGCTACGGCCAAGCCGATGTGCAAGCGCTCGCCGCCGTCATCACCGGCTGGACCTATGATCGCCCGCGCTTGCGCGAGTACATCACCGATACGCCCGGCACGCGCAGCGGCGCGGAACTCTTTCGTTTCGAGCAAGCCGCGCACGAGCCCGGCGCGCACACGCTGCTAGGCCGCGCCTACGCAGAAGACGGCGTCGCCCAGGGCGAGCGCGCGCTCGCCGACATCGCTGCGCATCCGTCGACAGCGCGCTTCGTCGCGACCAAGCTCGCGCGCCACTACATCGCCGACGATCCGCCAGCCGCCGCCATCAGCCGCATCGCCGCGCGCTTTGCCGCTTCGGGCGGCGACCTGCGCGAAACCATGGAAGCGGTGATCGACAGTCCCGAAGCGTGGACGCCGCAGCTGAGCAAGTTCAAGCGTCCAGAGGAATACGCGATCTCAGCGCTGCGCGCGGCGAATCTGCGCGAACTGCCGCCCGGCGCGGCTGCTGCGGCGATCGGCGCGATGGGCCAACGCGTTTACGCCGCGCCCGGTCCAGACGGCTGGTCCGACCGCGCTGAAAGCTGGCTCTCGGCCGACCTTGTCTACAAACGCATCGAGTTTGCGCAGACCTATAGCGAGCGCATCGCCCGCGCCGATGTCGACGCCGTGGCGATCGGCGAGCAGGTGCTCGGACCGATGTTCAGCGCGGAGTCACGCCAAGCCGTGAGCCGCGCTGAAAGCCCGGCGCAGGCGCTCGCGCTTTTGTTTGCTTCGCCAGAATTTCAGCGGAGGTGAGGGCCATGCTTTCGCGTCGTTTCATTCTCGCCGCCGGCGCCGCAGCGCTTTCGTTTCCCGCCATGGCCTGGGCGCAGGCGGGCGGTGAGAAGAAGTTCGTGCTGGTGATCCTGCGCGGCGGGCTCGATGGCCTTTCCGCGCTGGCGCCGGTGGGCGATCCCGACTATGCGCGCGTGCGACGCCAGCTTGCGCTCGACAATCCTTTGCGTCTCGACGCGATGTACGCCTTGCATCCCCGGCTCGTGCATTTTCAGGAGCTCTACCAGGCGCGCGAGCTTCTTCCCGTGCATGCCTGCGCGACCGCCTATCGCGAGCGGTCGCACTTCGATGCGCAAAACGTGCTCGAAACCGGGGCGCCGCGTCCGTTCGGGCGCGATTCCGGCTGGCTCAATGCGGCGTTGGCCGCCGACGCCAATGCGCGCGGCCGCGAGCGCGGCGTCGCGCTCTCGGCGCAAGCGCCGCTCGTGCTGCGCGGACCGGCGCCAGTGGCGACGTGGTCGCCCTCGGCCTTGCCGGCGCCGTCTTCCGATACGCTGACGCGCTTGTTGTCGCTCTACGAGCGCACCGATCCCGCGCTCGCCACTGCGCTGCAAGGGGCGATGAACGCCAACGCGCTGGCCGACGAGGCGGACATGTCAGGCGCCGGCGCAGCGCGCGCGCCGTCAGCGCTCGCGCGCGTGGCTGCGAACTTCCTCAAGCAGGCCGATGGCCCCACCGCCGCCGTGCTCGAACTCACCGGCTGGGACACCCACACCAACCAAACCGGCGAGCAAGGTCCGCTCGCACGCAATCTGCGCGCGCTCGATGACGGCTTGGCGGCGCTGAAGGACGAGTTGGGTCCTACGTGGCGCAACACCGTTGTGCTGATCGCCACCGAATTCGGCCGCACCGCCGCGCCGAACGGCGGCGGCGGCACCGATCACGGCACAGCCGCGGCAGCTTTCCTAGCCGGCGGCGCCATTGCTGGCGGGCGCGTGCATGCCGATTGGCCTGGGCTTGCGCAAAGCGCACTCTATGAGGGCCGCGATCTGCGCCCGACCACCGATCTGCGCGCGCTGATCAAAGGCGTGCTCGCCGATCATTTGCGCATCTCGAACGCGGCTCTCGAAACCACGATCTTCCCCGACAGCGGCGCCGTCCGCGCGCTTCCCGGTCTGCTGCGGGCATGAGAAGCGGGAGCGCCGCAAGACGCTCCCGCTTCTTTTCCTTCACCGCGCGCTCAGCGCACTTCTTCGACTTCGATCTCGTCCACTGGCGTGGTGATGCGCGTATCCGGCTTTGGCGGGGTGAGCGCTGCGGTCGGCAGCGCCAGCACCGGGCCGAGCGCATCGTTCTGCCCGCGCTCCATGCGCGGATGGATCAGTTGGCCGCCATCGCCAAACACATAGACCAGCCGCGACCAATCGTTGTCGTCATAAAGGAAGGCCGGCCCTTCCGGATCGAGATCCGACCAATCGGCTTCGCGCGGCGCGGCGGCGGCTTGCGCCAGCCACGTGCGTGCGCCGTTCTCATCGCCGCGCCCGCGCGCGACCTGCGCGAACAGGATGCAGATGCGCGATGAGGGATTTTCGCGATACGCGTCTTCGAGCGCCGCCTGCGCGCCGCCCCAATCGCCGCGCTCCATCATCAGCTCGGCCAGCACGATCTTGCTCTCGCGATTGTCGCGCCGCTTTTCCGCCAGCGTGCGCATGCGTTCGGCGCGCGCTTCGCGCGTCTCGCCGGGAATGAGATCGCGATACGCGTAGGCAAGCGCCGGGTGCGGTGCATTTTCCCAGGCTTCTTCGAGGATTGCGGCGGCGCGTTCGGTCTTGCCTTCAGCGACGAGCAGGCGCGAAGCCAAAGCTGCGGCCGGAGCAAATTGCGGCGCCATGCGGAACGCCTTCACCGCCATGTCGGCGGCTTTTTCGGGCCGGCGCTCGCGCTCAAGCTTGGCCGCTTGCGCCGCCATCAGCACGGCGCGGCGGCGCTTGGCGACCTTGTCTTCGATCAGCTTGCGCTTGTCGCCGAGCTCCAGCGCTTCGATCGCGTTCTCCCAATCCGCCGCCTGCACGGCGAGGTCGAACGCGTACTGGAACGGCCAGACCGCCGTCTTCGACGCTTTCATCGCCGCTTCGGCGTGCGCGCGTGCGGCAGTGCGGTCGCCGCGCTTCAGCGCCGCGGCCATCAGGCCCTTGCGTCCGAGGATCTCGGTGTCCTCGTTTTGCAGCATGCCGGAATAGGCGCGCTCGGCCGCCGCGGTATCGCCGGACACTTCCGCCGAACGCGCTTGCAGCAACAGCGCCAGGCGCGGCTCGTCGATCAGGTCTTCAGCTTTGTCAGCGTGGCGGCGCGCTTCTTCGAACTCACCCGCTTCGGCTGCGATCAAGCCCAGCGCCAGCGCTTCCTGGCCGCGCCGCGTGCGTGCGCGCTGGCCGGCTTTGTTGATCCGGCCCGGCGCGTCCATCAGGAACATGATCAGGCGCAGCAGCGGCAGCGCCACGGCGACGACGGCGACCATCAGCAACAGCCCGAACAGCGCGCTCGTGCTCACCTCGACGCCAAACCAATTGATCTCGACCGTACCAGGGTCGGTCGAGATGATCTGCCAAGAGGCCAGCGCGGCGAACACCGCGATGATGAGCAGGAAAGCGACGCGCAACATGAGGCTTTAGCTCCGCGACAATTCTTGGCGGATGGCCGCCATGCGCCGGTCGATTTCGAGCCGGCGCGTGGCGTCGTTGATCCACGGCTGCGCGACGCGCTTCGGCGCGGCGGGCAGGCGGTTGAGTTCTTGAATGGCCAGATCGAGCCGGTCGCCCGCGAGTGCGCCCTCGGCGCGTTCGACGATGCCTTCTGGGGTGTCGCCCGCATCGGCGCGGCGGATCACGATCCATTGCGCCAGCGAAGCCTGGATGCGGCCCCAGAAACCGGCGCCGGCTTGGCTCTGCCGTGCGGCGCGGATGATATCGAGGTCCATGCGCTCGAAGCGGTCGCGCAGTTCTTGCCGCGTCGGCGCGCCGGTGCGCGCCAGCGGCTCCAGTGCGGCGACGTTGGGATCGTTCGGCAGCAGCGCCGCGAGCTGCGCGTGCGCTTGCTCGAACGGGCCTGACGCACGTGACGCTTCGCCAGCGGCGACCACCGCATAGGACGCCCGCGCCGCCGTTGAGGCTGCGCGCGCTTCGGCGGCGACGGCTGGCAGATCTTCCTGCAAGCGCCGCACTTCGCCGACCAGTGCTGTGACTTCCGCCGACGAGGGCATTTGTCCAAGCCGCGTTTCGATGTCCTGCAGGCCGTGTTGCAGCGCATAGACGCGCGCAACCGTGCCGCCCTCAGCGCTCGCGCCTTCGATCGGCGCGTTGAGCTGCGCTTCCATTTCGCTGACGCGCTGCGCCAGCGTGGTGACGCTCTCGCCCTGCGGCGTGACTTGCCCGGCCGGCGCCGTGCCGATGCCGCTCAGCGCTGACTGCACGCCCGGCAGACGCGGCGCGATGGCGCCGCCCGCGGCGCCCACGCCGGCAGCGACCACCGCCAGCGCCACGGCCGTGCCCATGCCAACACCCTCGCGACGCGGTTCGCGATAGGCGGGCTCGTAATCAACGTCGATCGGCTCGGCGCGTCCGCGCTCGGCGTCGTCGTCTCGGCTCATCGCACTCCCCAGTTTTTCCGCGACATTTCCGCGATTTCGCGCGTGAAACGAGTCGGGGACAGAGGCGAAAACCTAAGCCTGCTCGGCAGGGGGCTCAAGCGCTTGCGCCAGCGGGGGCGCCTCAAGCTGGGAAGATAGCGGCCAGGAGCGCGTCTTCCCGGGGTGATGACGCAATGATGACACGCTTCCAGCGCTCTGGCTCAGCTGCTTTGGCCACGTTCGGGCTCATACAGCCGGCGGTCAGGGCGCCCGCGCCCGGCGCGTCCAGCGCCACGAACGTCCGCGCCGCCCGGGCGCTGTAGAACAAAACGACATCGAGCGGCCCGCCGAAGGCGGGGGGCAAACTCGCCGCGGCGGCGGCTTCGTAGGCGATCCGCCGTTCGGCGCTAAAGCCCGCGGCGCGGAGCGGGCCGATCATGTCGCTGGCGATATCGGCGCCGGAGACGTGCAGCAGCTTGCCTGCGCGCGGATCGAGGGACTGGGCCGCCAGCGCTGCCAGCGCCTGAGCGTCGCCGTCCGCCGAACGCACATCCAGAAATCCGCCAGCGCGCGCGGTCTCCGCCGTCGCATCGCCGACGCACAGCACCGGCCGCGCCCGCTCCCCGCTCGCTTCGGCGAAAGCCCGCACGCCCGCCGCGCTGGTGAAGAGCAGCGCCTGCACGCCGTCGAGATTTGTATCGAACGCGCGCGCTTCGATCGAAAGCAGCGGCGCGATCACCGGCTCACCGCCGCGCGCGCGGATAGCGCTCGCTGTTCGCTCTGCGTCGGGCAGCGCGCGCGTGATGGCGATGCGAAGGCTCATGCGCGCGCGATCTCACGCATCGAGCACGATGGCATCGCCAGCTTCCTCACGGATCTCGTGGCCGAGCCGCGCGCCGAGCGAGCGCGCCGCCTGATGCGCATCGTGGTTGAGCGTGATCGTCTCGGTGCGCCGCCAGCGCGCGGTGCCGTCCGGCGTCAGCACTTCGCCAAGGAAACGCAGGCTCGCGCCTTCAACGCGCGCAAGCGCGGCGATCGGCGTGCGGCAGGAGCCGTCAAGCGCATTGAGGAAGGCGCGCTCGGTCTCGATGGCGATGCGCGCGGCCGGATTTTCATAGCCGCTCAGCATATCATGCACGCGCTTATCGTCCGCGCGCGCGGTGATCGCGAGCGCGCCTTGGCACGCCGCCGGCGGCATTGCTTCGGGATCGACCAAGCTCGACGCGCGCGCCTCCAGGCCAAGCCGTTTCAGCCCCGCCAGCGCGAGAAACGTCGCATCCGCATCGCCGGCTTCAAGCTTCTTCAGCCGCGTATCGACATTGCCGCGCAGCGTCACGACGCCGAGATCGGGCCGCGCAAACAAGGTCTGCGCTTGCCGGCGCAAGCTCGCGGTGCCGACATTGGCGCCGGCGGGCAACGCGTCGAGCGACTTGGCTGCAAAGCTCACGAACGCATCGCGCGGATCTTCGCGCTCCGGCACGCAGGCGAGGGCGATGCCGTCCGGCAGACGCGTCGGCAGATCCTTCAGCGAGTGCACGGCGATGTCGATGCGCCCGTCAAGCAGCGCCTCGTCCAGCTCCTTCGTGAACAGGCCTTTGCCGCCCGCTTCGATCAGACGCCGGTCCTGGATCACGTCGCCGCTGGTGGTGATGGTCACGATCTCCAGTGCATCTGGCGAGACGCCTAAATGCGCCGCGAGCCCCGCGCGGGTCTGGCCCGTCTGCGCCAGCGAAAGCTTTGAGCCACGCGCGCCGATGCGGAGGAGAGGAGAAGTCATGCCAGCATTATGGACCGCCAGCGCCCCCGCAGGCCAGCGCTGGCGTATGCTGGCGGGGCGTCGGCGGCCGACAAGCGCCCTCGCGCAAGCGGGCCACATTCTCTATGTGCTGCACGCATGCGCCCGCTGACCATCCTCGGCATTGAGACGAGCTGCGACGAAACCGCGGCGGCGGTGCTGCGCCTGGACGACGCCGGCCCGCACGTTCTGTCCGACATCGTGCTCGGCCAGGCGGCGCACCATGCGCCCTACAAGGGTGTCGTCCCGGAGATTGCCGCCCGCGCCCATGTCGAAGGGCTCGACGGCGTGATCGCCGCCGCCATGGCCGACGCCGGCCTCGGCTTTGCCGATCTGGACGGCGTCGCCGCCACGGCGGGGCCGGGCCTGATCGGCGGGGTCATGGTCGGCCTGATGGCCGGCAAGGCGATCGCGCTGGCGCATGACAAGCCGCTGATCGCGGTGAACCACCTGGAAGGCCACGCGCTGTCGCCGCGCCTCGCCCCGGGCGGGGCGACGTTTCCCTATCTGCTGCTGCTTGTGTCCGGCGGGCACTGCCAGTTCATCGCCGTGATGGATGTCGGCGTTTATCGCCGCCTCGGTTCAACCATCGACGATGCGCTCGGCGAAGCCTTCGACAAGCTGGCCAAGCTCTTATATCTCGGCTTTCCGGGCGGGCCGCTGGTGGAAAAAGTCGCGAAAAATGGCGATCCCACCCGCTTTGCGCTGCCGCGGCCGCTATCCGGCCGCGAGGGCTGCGATTTCTCCTTCGCCGGGTTGAAGACCGCCTGCGCGCGCGAGGTCGAACGCCTTGGCGCGCTCACCGAACAGGACAAAGCCGATCTCTGCGCCAGCTTCCAGGCGGCGGTGCTCGATATCCTGGCCGACCGCACGCTCAACGCGATGCGGGCGTTCGATCCGGTTTGGGGGGCAAAGGGCAGGCTGGTGGCTGCCGGGGGTGTGGCGGCCAACCAAGCCATCCGCGCCAAGCTCGAGGCTCTGGCGGGGGAGCGCGGCTACGATTTTATCGCCCCGCCGCTCCGATGGTGCACCGATAACGCCGCCATGATCGCGCTCGCCGGCGCGGAACGGATGCGGCTTGGATTCAGCGACGAGCTCTCTTTTCCGGCTCGGCCACGCTGGCCGCTGGACGAGGACGCCGCCCGCCTGCGTCCCAGCCACAAGCCGGGACGCAAGGGAGCAAAGGCTTAGGCGACGACGCCGATGGCGACGAAAACGAGCGGCGCCAGCGCGGTCGCGACCAGTGCAATCGCGACCACCACGGACAGCGCGCGGGCGGTGGCAGGCAGGTCTTGCGCAGACAACATAATCTTTCCCCAGAGGTGAAACGATGTTGCACGTGCGAACATCGTGAGTGGAGAAATGAACCCTTCTTGGGTCTATTTGTAGGGCGAAAATTCCAGCCCAGCTATGCATTTTTGCGATGAAGTGTTAATTACGATCCACCCATGCAGATAAAAGGCAGGCGCGAAGGTGGGCTCCTTCGCGCCTGCAGCAAGGACCTCAGCGGCGTTGGGAACGCCGGCGGGCAAACTCAGGCGATCACGCTCGCGGCGATGTGCAGAAGCGGCGTGGCGGCGGCGGCGAACAAGGCGGCGGCGGCCAGGACGAACGTGGTCAGCAAAGTGGTTGAGGGGCGGGTGGCGGACATCTGACGGCTCCAGGGCTTCGATAGATTTTGTGTACCACCACCCTGAGTCCTGATCAATGAATAAAACTGATTTCGTTCACAGATGGACGCCTTTTAATGTTCAGCGGCAACAGGCTCCACTCGGCGAGGCGCGGAAGGCTTGGCGCGTTCGGTGTAAAGGCCGTTGAGCATGAGGCTGAGCACGCCCTCTAGTTCGCGCTCCAACCGGGGCAGCGTCAGTCTGGAAAACAGCTGCGGCACGCCGAATTTCATCGTCGCCGTCTGCATCATCTCGGCGGTGAAGGCATGGTCGCCGGGCAGGAACAGGCCGGTTTTCTCGCCGTCCTCGAGCACCGCGATCAGGAACACCCGCTCCAGCGCCAGCTGCTCGTTGGCGAAGGTCGGCCGCTCGCGGTGCAACACTTCGGCGACTTCGAGAATTTTGGCGTTCTCCTCGAACATGCAGAAGGAATCGCGCAGCCGTTTGAAGAAGATTTCCCGCAACCGGCGGTCCGCGGGCCATTCTTTCTTGCGCGCGATCGCCGCCAGCTCGGCTTGCTCGGCCGCATAATGCTTGCGCGCCATGGCCTCGGCGATGTCGATCTTCGCCTCGAAGAAGCGATAGATATTGCCTGGAGACATGTCGCAATCGGCGGCGATTTCGGCCATGGTCGTCTTGCCGTAGCCGTAATGCTTGATCCGGTTCATCGCCGCTTCGAGGATGCGGTCTCGGGTTGCGGTCTTTTCATCCATCCGCACAAACTATCCGGTTTTGACTGAACGATCAATGAAGGATTCAGATTTCCAGCCCGCCGCTAGCGTCGCGGTCATCGGCGCAGGCGCCTGGGGCACGGCCCTGGCCCAGGTCGCCGCCGCCGCCGGCCAGCCGACGACGCTGTGGGCGCGCGAGCCGGAAGTGGCCGAGAGCGTCAATTCCGGCTGCGAGAACGTGCTTTTCCTGCCCGGCATCAAGCTGAACCCCGTGGTGCGGGCGACCAACGACCTGGAAGACGCCGCCAGCGCCGAATTGATCCTCGCCGCGCCGCCGGCTCAGCACATGCGCGCCACGCTGAAGGCGCTGAAGCCGCTGCTGCGGCAAGGCGCGATCATCGTGCTGTGCGCCAAAGGGGTCGAGCGCGGCTCGCTGGCGCTGATGACCGAGGTGCTGGCCGAGGAGATTCCGGGCCAGCCGCCGGTGGTGCTATCCGGACCGGGCTTCGCCAAGGACGTCGCCCGCGGCCTGCCGACAGCCACCACCATCGCCAGCCCGGACCAGAACCTGGCGCAGCGCGTGGTCGCCACCATCGGCCTGCCGACTTTCCGCCCGTACGTCACCGACGATGTCATCGGCGCCGAGATCGGCGGTTCGGTGAAGAACGTGATCGCCATCGCTTGCGGCGTCGCCGACGGGCGCAAGCTCGGCGACGGCGCCCGCGCCGCTCTAATCACGCGCGGCTTTGCCGAACTGACCCGTTTGGGTCTCGCCATGGGCGCGCGTGCGGAGACGCTGTCGGGCCTCTGCGGCCTCGGCGATCTCGTGCTCACCTGCGCCTCAATGAACTCGCGCAACACTTCGCTTGGCGCTGCGCTCGGCGAGGGCCGCGCGCTGAAGGACATCCTGGCTGAACGGCGCTCCGTCGCCGAAGGCGCCGAGAGCGCGCCCGCTGTCGTGGCGCTGGCGGCGAAGTTCGGTGTCGAGATGCCGATTTGCCAAGCCGTCGACGCCATCATCGCCGGTCGCATGAGCATCGATGACGCGATCAGCGCGCTGTTGTCGCGCCCGTTCCGTGCAGAAGGCGCGTGAGCGCACCGCGTCTGCCTTCGGGCGCCGTGCTTGCGCGTCTTTCAGCGTTGCCCAATCCGGGCGCGCTCGTTGTTGATATCGAGCGCGATGGCGCGCGCATCTCGCTGTTGGTCACGCGCCGCGGCCAACACGTCGCGGCATTTCGCAACAAGTGCCCGCACGCGGGCTATCCGCTGCAGCGCAGCGACGGCCGCATCATCGTGCAGGATGGCCGCTACATGATCTGCGCCGCACACTGCGCAAGCTTTGCCTTGGAAGACGGCGCCTGCGCTGGTGGCCCGTGCAACGGGACAGGGCTGGAGCGCCTCGCCATCGTCGTGCGCGATGGCGAGATCTTGCTCGCTTAAGCTTCGTCTTCGGCCTTGCGCCGCCGCATCAGCAGATAGCCTGCGATCGCCAGCACGATCACGCCGAGCGCGACCCACGGAAACCAGCCGGCAAGGCCGCCAAAGCTAGTCTGGCCTTCAGCAGCGGAGGCGGCTTCCGCAGCCGGCGCCGCGTTCGGCACGCCTGTCACCAAGCCAGGCACCGAATAATTCGACACTTGATCGTTCGCCGGTTGGAAATCGCTGTGGCGGCGCCCCTCCGGGAAGGAGAGCATTGCGCGCAGGTCCGCCGCCGCCGCTTCCACTTCCGGCATCTGATCGGCGCTGCCGATCGAGGTGAGGCCAGCCACGCCATAGCGCCCGAGCGACTTTTGCTCGAAGCGCATGTCCTTGCCGCCAGCGCCGGGCGCTGCGCTGCGCTCGGCCCAAGTCAGCTGTGTCGCCGCCGCGTCAAAGGTTGGCGCGGTGAAGAAGCCTTCGAACGCGCGCTGCTGTTCGGCGCGGGCGCTGCGCACGCTGTCCTCGAAATTCGCTTCGCTGAGACCCGAGGCGGTTTCCGGCTGCACATAGCCGACCGCGTCATAGCTCACGATCGTCGCCCACGTGCCCGCCGCGCGGATGTCGGCGCCGTCGCGCGCGATCATGCCGAGCACCGCGCCCGACGGCGCAGGCGCGCTATTGCGGGCGAGGAACGCCTGCGCCTCCGGTGCTGGGTAGAAACGGTAGCCTTGCGGCACGTTGAGCGTCAGCTCGCCATTGCCGAGCGCGATGATTCCGGTCTGCCCTTGTGGCGCGGCCGCTGCGTTGGTTGCAGGCGCAACCGGCGCCGCGTGCACGGGCGGAGCGGCGACATCCGGTCCAGCATTGCCGCGGCCGTCCGCAAACGCAGACGGCGCAACAATCAGCGCGAGCGCGGCAACAAGTGCGCGCGTCAGAGTCTTGCGCATGAAGGTTCTCCCTCGCTGGCCTATTCTAGGCGCGTCCCTCGAATCGCTTGTCTAGTGCAAAAGTCGCGATTCGTCGCGTTTAGCGGGCGCAGGCGGCGCGCAACTCAGAGGCTGCTGCAGTCATCGCCGCATCAATCGCCGCACGCCAATCGCTCATGGTGCGCGCTTCCTGCGCGGCTTGCGGATATGTAATGCCGCGCGAGGAATTGACGACGCCGCCTTCCAAGCCTTGCGGGCCCGCAATGAAGCCGGCGACGGCGTCTGCGGCGCTCGCGCCTTGCGCGCCGTAACCGGGCACCAGGAACAGCGCGCGCGGCATCGCTTCGCGCAGCGTGCGCGCTTCTTCCGGATAGGTCGCGCCAGCCACCGCCATCAGCCCGGACCAGCCGCTCGCGCCGGTGAGCTCGGCGACTTCCGGCGCCAGCATTTCCGCCACGCGCCGCCACACCGGCGCGCCGCCGACTTGCAGATCCTGGAAATCGCCCGCGCCCGGATTGGAGGTGCGCACCAGCACGGCGACGCCTTTGCCGCTCTGCTTCGCCAGCGCGATGAAGGGCGCCAGCGTGTCTTTACCCATGTACGGATTGACGGTGACGCAATCGGCGTTGAAGCCGGGCTTGGCCCCGAGCGTGGCGCGGGCATAGCCCTCGGCGGTGGTGCCGATGTCGCCGCGCTTGGCGTCGAGGATTACGATCATGCCGGCGCTCACCGCGTACTCGCACAGCATGCGCGCGGCGGCGTAGCCCATTTCACCGAATTGTTCGAACAGGCCAAGTTGCGGCTTCAGCACCGCTGCATGCTTGGCCGCGACATCGACGATGCTCGTGCCGAACTTCAGCAGCACAGCCGCTGGATCGGCGCGCAGATCGCCGAACAGCGCGGGAATTTTGTCGGCGAACGGATCGACGCCGGCGCAGAGCGGCGTCGCCTTGGCGCGCACCGCCTCGATCAGCCGGTCGGCGAAGGCGGCGCTCAAACCGGCGGCCCGTCGCCGGGGCCGACGCACACCACTTGCGCCACCTGCAGGCCGCGGCGCAGTTCGTCCGATTGCTGGCCGTAATTTTCCGCACTCATGCGCGCCGACGGCGTGCCGTCCGGTTCAACTTGTTCGACCCGCAGCAGGCGCAGGATCGAAGAGGGCGCAGCCGTGTAGATGCGCCCGCGCCGCGCCGATTCCGCGATCGTGACGCCGATGACTTGGCCGTTCGACGCCAGCGCCGGTCCGCCGCTGATGCCGGCAAGCGAACCGCGCAGGCCGCTGGTGCGGCCTTGTTCGGCCCAGGCCAGCACTGGCTCTTCGACATCGTAGCGGCCGCGTGCGATCAGCGTTTCGCGGCCAATCAGGCGCGAATAGGCTTCACCCGGCCGGCCTTGCGGGAAACCGACATGGAAGGCGCGCTGGCCGATCTGGAAGTGACGCTCCGAAGTATCGAGCGCCAGCGCGCCCGGCGCGCGGTCCGTTTTCAGCAGCGCCAGATCAGCGAACAGCGCGCGCTTGACTTCGCGCACGGGCGCCGCCGCGCCGCGCGAGACGATGAGACCAACCGCGTCGCAACCGTCGACGACATGGCGCGCTGTCAGCCACCAGCCGTCTGGCGAGATGGCGAAGGCCGAGCCCATGCCGGAGGAGATCGGTCCGACTTCGACCAGCACTTCGGGATCGTACATCGAAGGCGGCGGCAGGAAGGCGCCGGCTTGCGGCGCTTCGGGAAGCGCCTCGGGCGCGTCGGCGCGCTGATCGATCCGGAACAGCACAAACACCACCGCCGCGATGACGATGATGTAGAGCAGCCAATCCGGAACGATACGCAGCAATTCAGCCGCCCCGCATGATGGCGACGTTGGGGTCGGCGACAGCGCCGGAGAGAATGAGGGCGAGCCCGATCTTTACGCTCATCAAAAATACCGCCGCCGCGACGTCGCCCTCGGCAATGCGCCGGGGCAGACCACGCAGGAAGATATCAGCGAAGCGGAAAGCCAGAAGCTGGATCAGCAGCGTCACGACCCCCCAGATCAGCAGGTCGAACACGCTGAAGGCATGCGCCAAGCACGAGCCGAGCGGGATCGCCAGGCCCACCACGACGCCGCCGAAGGCGAGCGCGGCTGAAGGATTGCCTGCGCGGATAAGCGCCAGTTCCTTATGCGGCGTCATCAGCACATAGATAACGAGCGAGGCGACAAAGAGCCCGAGGGCCACGCCAAGCTGGACGATGAAATCCGGGAAACCGGAGACGAACGCGTTGATGTCCGCCGTGATGTCCATGTCGCGGGGTCCTTTGCTGGCCGCAGATCAAGGTTTGCGCTAGCGGTTCCCGCCGCAGGGCGCAAGACAAGCCGGGGTGCTGAAGCAGATGAGCGAACGGAAAGCTGCGCTGGTGACGGGGTCAACCAGCGGCATCGGCTTGGGGATAGCGACGGCGCTGGCCAAGGCTGGCATGGACGTAACCTTGAACGGCCTCGGCGACCCGGCCGAGATCGAGCGCACGCGCGCGGCGCTCGAGCGCGAGGCGGGCGTGCGCGTCCGCTATGACGGCGCAGACCTTATGGCCGGCGAAGCCTGCGCCGCCATGGTGCGCGATGCGATCGCTGCGTTCGGCCGGCTTGACGTGCTGGTCAACAATGCCGGCATCCAGTTCGTCGCGCCGATCGAGGACTTTCCGGTCGAGAAGTGGAACGCGATCATTGCGCTCAACCTGTCGTCGGCCTTCCACACCATCCGCGCGGCGATGGGCCACATGAAGGCGCGCCGCTATGGCCGCATCATCAACATCGCCTCAGCGCACGGCCACGTCGCCTCGCCCTTCAAGGCCGCCTATGTCGCCGCCAAGCATGGCATCATCGGCCTGACCAAGACCGTCGCCCTCGAAGGCGCGACGTTCAACGTGCGCTGCAACGCCATCGCTCCCGGCTATGTGCTGACGCCGCTGGTGGAAAACCAGATTCCCGACACCATGAAAGCGCGCGGCATGAGCCGCGAGCAGGTCATCAACGATGTTCTGCTCGCCGCCCAGCCGACCAAGGAATTCGCGCGGGTCGAGGAGGTGGCGGGGCTCGCCGTGTTCCTGACCAGCCCGGCCGCCGATCAGATCAACGGCGCCGCACTCAACATCGACGGCGGCTGGACGGCGCAATAAGCCGCTTACCCATTCGCTAACCATTCCTTAGCCGCGCGGCGCGATTTTCCAGGCATGCGTCTGGCGCGCGTCATCCTTCCGCTTGCGCTGTTTGCAGCGTTGGCCAGCCCCGCTTCAGCCAGCGGCAGCGGCGGCGCGGCGGCGCAAGAGCAGGCGCCCGCGAGCCGGCAGGAGCGGCTGACCTCGGCCGAGAGCTTCCTGCCGATGCCGACGCTGTCCTCCAGCGTGCTGCAGCGCTATTCCACCCTGGGCATGATCGTTGTCGACATGGGCATCGACGTGCCCGACGAGGCGTTGCGCACCCGCGCGCAGCTCAACGCGCCGCGTCTGCGCGACGCGCTGCGCTCGGCCGTCGCCACCTACGCCTCGGTGTATTACCGCGACCGCACCGCGCCCGATCCAACCCAAATCACGCGGCTGATGCAGCAAGCGGTCGATCGCACGCTCGGCGCCTCAGGCGCGCAGGTGCTGCTCGTCAACATCATCTATCAGCGGCGTCAGCCGAACTGATCAGCCGCCGCGGCAGGCGATCGGCAGGATGATGCCCGTCACACTGCCGCGCACCGGCGCGCGATAGACCTGCGCCGGCTCGTCGCGCGCCACCACGGTTTCGTTCGAGCCCATGATCTGGCGCTCAACGACGACGAACTGCTCGGCCTGGCAGTTGAAGCGATAGTGCAGCCGCTCGGTGTCGTAGCGGATGGTGCGCTCCAGCGTCTCGGTGTCGGCCTGATAAAGCTGGGCCGAGCCGTGGCGCACCTGGATCCAGATGTCCGCCGTGCCGTCAGCCGCGTTCCGCGTCACCGTGCGCTGGTTGTAATAGACCTGGCCCCGCTCACAGCTCTCGCCGGGATCGCAATCGCGCTGCCGCGCGATCAGCAGCCAATCCGGCAGCGAGCGTGAATTGCTGAGCTGGACCGGCGAGTTGCCGTCCTGTGCGGCAGGGGCGCCGGTGGCGGCTTGTTGTTGTTGACCGCACGCGGCGAGCGCGAGCAGCGCGGCGGCGGCGAAGAGGGGCTTTGCTGTCATGTCTGTCATCTTGGTTGTTCGCCGCGCCGCGGCAAGTCACATCGCCGAGATGCCGCCGTCGACCTTGATCTCGGCCCCGGTGACGAAGTGGCTTTCGTCCGAAATCAGATAGAGCGCGGCGTTGGCGATGTCTTCCGGCTTGCCGATGCGGCCGACCGGCACCTGCCGCGCCAGTTTCGCCTCGGCTTCTTCCTTGCCGAACACGCTGCGCAGCGGGTCGAGGATCGGCGTGTCGATGTAGGTCGGGTGGATCGAGTTCGAGCGCACGTCGAGGCCCTTCTTGGCGCAATAGAGCGCGATGTTCTTGGACAGCAGCCACACCGCCGCTTTCGAGGCGTTGTAGGCTGGCGTGTTCCAGCTCGCGATCAGGCCCGCGATCGAAGAGATGTTCACGATCGAGCCCGGCTGGTTCTTGGCCAGATACTTGATCGCGTGCTTGGCGCCGAGAAACACGGAATCGACATTGACGCTCATCACGCGCCGGAATGTCTCCAACTCCATTTCTTCTACGCCGCCCTTGCCGCCGGCGATGCCGGCATTGTTGACCAGCGCCGAGAGGCCGCCCATCGCGGCATTGGCTTGTTCGAGCGCGGCGATCCATTGCTGCTCGTTGGTTACATCGAGTGCGAAGGCGAACGCCGTGCCGGCGCCATGGGCGGCGTTGATCTCCGCCGCCATCTTCTCAGCGCCCGCGGCGTTGATGTCAGCCAGCGCCACCTTGGCGCCTTCCTCGGCCAAGCGCTTGGCGATGGCCGCACCCAGCCCTTGCGCTGCGCCCGTCACGAACGCCTTCTTGCCTGCAACGCGCTGTCCCATCGGATCGTCCTTCTCTTTTGCGCATCTTGCGTCGCCGCCGCGGCGCCGCCAAGCCTAGTTTCTCGGCGTGCGGCGGAAGAAGTCGGCGATACGCAGGTTGACGCCGAGCGGGGCTGCCCAGGCGTGACCCCAGCGCGGGTATTCCAGCATTTCCACGTGATGGCCCTCGCGCCGATACAGCGCTGCAAGCGCGCGGCCGGAGGCAACCGGCACGACCGCATCGTCCTGGCCGTGGATCACCAGCACCGGGTATTTGTGCGCGGCATTGACGCCGTCGCGCTCGAGAAACCCGGCGCCGCCAGAATGCGCGGCCACCGAAGCAACGCGTTGCGAGAGCCGCGCGCCAACGACATTGCAGAAGAAGCCGCCGCCCGACATGCCGGTGAGATGCACACGGTTGGCGTCCCCGCCGAGATCGACCAGGTGCGAGATCAGCGCGTCGCAGAAGCGCACCTCGCCTTCGGTGCGCGAGCGGGAGAAGTATGGCCAGCGCCGGCCGATCGCTTCCGGATAGGCCATGATCCAGCCTTCACTGCGCGCCGTCTCGTCAAGATGCGACGCCCGCGCCATGCTCTCTGCGGAGCCGTCGACGCCGTGAAACGCCAGCACGATCGGCGCGGCCTGCACTGTGCTTGGCGCCAGCAGCCGGAACCGCCGCCGTTCGCCGCCGGCATCGACCGTTTCGCTGCGCGCGGGCGCATAGTTTTGTGCGTGCGCCTGGCCGAGGGCGAGCGCCGGTGCGGCGCTGAGTAGTGATCGTCGCGAAAGCTTCACGCCGTGATTATGTTCTGCTCCCGCATGGCGTCCAAGTGCAGCTCGTCGTGTGAATGCCCGCTTCGGGTCAAATCCCCTAAGCCGCCTGATCCATGAAATGCGCCAGTTCTACGTCTTTGTCCGTCACGCCGCCGGCATCGTGCGTGGTGAGCGTGACGTCGACGCGGTTATAGACGTTGGACCATTCTGGATGGTGGTCATGCTTCTCTGCGTGCAGCGCCACGCGCGTCATGAACGCAAACGCGGCGTTGAAATCCTTGAAGCGGAACTCCTTCACGATCGCATCGCGGCCCTCCGCCGCCCGCCACCCGTCCAAGCGCGCCAAAGCCGCCGCCGCGCCGATCTTCTCTGTAGGCATGTGCGCCTCCGTTTTCGCTCCTGTAGCACACCGTTTCCTGGCCGTAGCGTCGCATAGCGGCGCGCACCCCGGCTTCAGGAAAGGAGCGCGCCGCCGCACTCTGTCCCCCAGCGCGCGCACGAAAACGCGCGCCGCATCAAGTCTCTGCGCGCCCGTCGCAGCGATTCAATCCGACACCTGCCAAACCATGCGAAGATCGCTCCGTCTTCTGCAGGGAGGTTGTCGGATCCAACGCCAAACAGCGCAGAAGATGCGGATTGAACGTGAAGGGGTGTGAAAGCGGCGACGCCCGATCACTCCAGTTTCGAGGAGGATGAAACTCGAAAGCACCGGCGGAAAAGTGCAACACAGAGTCATCCCGGAGCTCGCGCAGCGAGAACCCGGGACCCAGGAGCAAACGCGCGACCTGTGACCCCCTGGGTCCCGGACAGCGCTGCGCGCTTCCGGGATGACTGAGTCGCACCGTTGGCCCCCGCCGCACGCCGACCGGGAACGTCGAGCACGGCGCTAAGAGATCGCCGGGCCCCCAGCGTCGCAGGACTGGCCGCACCACACGGTGCGCACGAGGGAGGAGACCTCGCCGGCCCCTGTCTTATCAACGCATGGCCACCCGCGATCACACCAACGCCCCAGGCTCGCGCCGGACGAGAAAACAATCCGCGCGAGGGCGCGCTTCGGCGCCACCCCACGCACTACACTTCTGAGCGCTCCGCCGGAGCGCGCCCCGCGCTCCCATCGGAGCAGAGTAAAGAGCAAACCCGGAAGCGCCGCGCGCTGTCCGGCGTTTGGCGCAAACAAAAGCGCCGCCGTCTTGCGACGGCGGCGCTGAAGCGGCGAGGGGTGTCGCCTTAAGTGTTCGGCTGAACCGGATTCGGTTCGTCGGTCGTACCGGTCACGACGATGCCGCGGCCGAGCTTTGAGTTCCACATCCCGTACAGGAAGTACACCACCACGCCGATGGCGAGGTAGATCGAGAAGAAGTGGCGCATGTGCTCGTTCGCCATCAGCGACATGAACAGCACAAAGCACATCACCGCGCCGAGCGCCGCGACCAGGATCGCCAGCCAAGGCGGCATCTTGAACGGACGGTTCAGATCCGGCCGCGCAAAGCGCAGATAGATCACCGTCAGACAGATCAGCCCGAACGCGACCAGCGTGCCGACATTGGTGATGTCGCCCAGGAAGTTGAGCCCCTTGAAGCCGGCAAAACCCGCCGCCACCGCGCCGACCAGCAGCGTGTTGGCGACCGGCGTTTTCGTCTTCGTGTTCACCTTGGCGAAGATCGACGGCAGCAGCCCGTCGCGCGACATGGTGTAGAAGATGCGGGTCTGACCGTAGAGCAGCACCAGCATCACCGAAGAGAGGCCGGCGAAGGCGCCGATCTTCACCAGGAACGCAAACCACGGCAGGCCGATGGCGTTCACCGCCTTGGCGATCGGCGCGGGATCGTTCAGCTCGGTGTACGGCACGATGCCCACCAGCACCGCGCAGGTGAGGATGTAGAGCACGGTGCAGATCAGCAGCGAACCGAGGATGCCGATCGGCATGTCGCGGGCCGGATTCTTCGATTCAGCGCCCGCGGTCGAAACCGCTTCAAAGCCGATATAGGCGAAGAAGATGGTGGCCGCGCCGGTGATCAGGCCGCCAATGCCGTAGCGGCCGTTGTTCTGGCCGGTGACGACTTCGCCGAGCGCTTGCGTGATCTGCTGCCACAGCGACATGCCCTCGGGCAAAGCCGGCTCGCGCGGCGGCACCAGCGGCGACCAGAGTTCGGGCCGCACATACGCCGCGCCGATGACGATGAACGCGATCACGACCGCGACCTTGATGACCACGACGACATTGTTGACCGTCGCGGATTCGGTGATGCCGACCGTCAGCAGCGCTGTCACGGCGATGATGCCGATCAGCGCCGGCAGATTGACGATGCCCTGAACCGCCGCGCCGGTGACCGGATCGGTCAGCGTCGTATCGGGGGCCGCTGTCAGCGCTAAGGGTATGTTGATGCCGATGTCGTGCAGCAGGCTCACCGTGTAGCCCGACCAGCCGACCGCAACAGTCGAGGCGGCGACGCCATATTCGAGCAGCAGCAACAGGCCCATGATCCAGGCGACGAACTCGCCCATCGAGGCGTAGGAGTAAGAGTAGGCCGAGCCCGACACCGGGATCGCCGCGGCCAGTTCGGAATAGGCGAGCGCGACGAAGGCGCAGAGCATGCCGGTGATCACGAACGAGATCATGATGCCGGGGCCGGCGAAGTTCGCGGCGGCGCGGCCGGTCAGCACGAAAATGCCGGTGCCGATGATGCAGCCGATCCCAAGCAGGATCAGGTTGAGCGCGCCGAGCGACTTCTTGAGTTCGCCGCCCGCATGCTCGGCGTGCATCTGCTCTACGCTCTTGCGCATGAACAGACGGCCGAGCGGGGGCGTTGGCTTTAGCCCGCCCGTATTGTTGGTTGTGGTCAAGTCCCGTCCTCCCAAACCGCGGATTGGGGGCGGAAGCTAAACGGGGGTTCATGGGCGCACAAGCGCCGAGGGTCGCAATTAACCGGCGTCGAGCGGCGCCGGCACGGTCCAGCCCCTGCGTGCGCATGCAGCAAGCACGGTATTGCGCAACAGGCAGGCGATCGTCATCGGCCCAACCCCGCCCGGCGAGGGCGTGATCGCCGCCGCGACCTCGGCTGCTTCGGCGAAGTTCACGTCACCGACGAGCTTGGTCTTGCCTTCTCCCTTTTCGGGCGCAGGCACGCGATTGGTGCCGACATCGATGACGATGGCGCCGGGGCGGACCCAATCGCCGCGCACCATCTCCGGCCGGCCCACCGCCGCCACCAGAATATCGGCGCCGCGGCAGATCATGCGCAGATCGCGTGTCTTCGAATGCGCCAGCGTCACCGTCGCGTTCTGCTCAAGGAACAACAGCGCCGCCGGCTTGCCGACCAGGATCGAGCGGCCGATGACGACGACATTGGCGCCGGCAAGATCGGGCCGCTCGGTCTTGGCCAGGATCACGCAGCCCACCGGCGTGCACGGACGCAGCCCCGGCTTGCCCAGCACCAGCTTGCCCGCGCTGGCTTCGGTGAGTCCGTCGACATCCTTCATCGGATCGAGCACCGCCAGCACATTGGCTTCGTTGATGTGCTTGGGCAGCGGCAGCTGCACCAGGATGCCGTCGATTTCCGGATCGGAAGAAAGCGCGGCAACGCGCTCGATCAGCGCCGCTTCGCTGGTATCGGCCGGCAAGCGGATCTCGACCGAACGCATGCCCGCTTCGACCGTCGCTTTGCCCTTGGAGGACACGTAGACTTGGCTCGCCGGATCGTCGCCGACCAGCACCACCGCCAACGCCGGTTGTCCCGGCAGCGCCTTTACCGCCGCCGCCACATCCGCGCGAACGCCCGCCGCGATGGCCTTCCCGTCGATCCTGCGTGCGGTCATGTTTGCTCCTGAAAACGGGCAACGAAAGCGGCGACTTCCGCTTCGCTCGCGCCTTCTATCTCAAGCACCTTGATGCGCGCAGTGTGTCCGCGCGCCACGCTGACTTTCGATTTCGCAACCCCGAACGCCTTGGCGATCAGCGCTTCGAGCGCGCGGTTGGCTTCGTTGTTCTCCGGCGCGACGCGCACGCGCGCCTTGAGGTAGAGCCCGCTCTCGTCGCGGACTGCGCCGTCGATGCGGTCGGCGCCGCCGGAGGGCGTCAGGCGCACGCGCAGCCGGGCGCTCAGAGAAACGGTCCCCGGCCGGTCAGCACGCCATAAAGCCAGGGCAACACGCGCGCCTCGACCAGGCCGATCACGATCAGCAGCACCAGCACCGAAAGGTCGACCCCCGCGATCGGCGGGATCAGCCGCCGCAGCGGACGCAGCACCGGGTCGCTGATGCGGCGGCAGAACTCCCACACCGAGCCGACAAAGGCGTTGCGCCGGCTGACCACGTCGAAGGCGTAGAGCCAGGAAACGACGACATAAACGATGAGCACGATCGAAAACAGCCGCAGCACGATGGCGGCGATCTCGAAGGCAAGGCCGATCAATCCGGTGTACATCGCCCCCCTCTAAGGCGGTTCACCCGGATTCGGCAAGGATGGGGGCGGGAGCGGGGGTAATCCCTGCCACCGAAAACCTCTCACCTATGCCGTTGACGCCCGAAGGCTGCGGGCACTATATCGCCGCTCCTCTGGAAGGGGGCCCGTAGCTCAGCTGGGAGAGCGCCGCGTTCGCAATGCGGAGGTCAGGAGTTCGATCCTCCTCGGGTCCACCAGACATCGCCAGTTGGTGGCAGGCGGACTGGCGTGCTGGAAATCTCCGATCTCACCTATCGCATCGGCGCGCGGCCGCTGTTCGAGAACGCCAACGCGTTCATCGCTGAGGGCTGGAAGGTCGGCCTTGTCGGCCGCAACGGCACGGGCAAGTCGACGCTGCTTCGCCTGATCCGCGAAGAGGTGGGGAAGCCGAACGCCTCGATCCGCGTGCGCCGGGGCGCGCGCATGGGCTTTGTCGCGCAGGAGGCGCCGCAGGTCGACACGCCGCTGCTTGACCTGGTGATGGCGACTGACGCCGAACTCACGTCGCTGCTGGCCGAGGCCGAAACCGCGACCGATCCCCAACGCATCGCCGACATCCACACCCGTCTGGCCGAGATCGACGGCTATTCCGCCGAAGCGCGCGCCAGCGCCATCATGATTGGCCTCGGCTTCGAGCAGGATGATCTGCGCCGCGCCGCGCGCGAGTTTTCCGGCGGCTGGCGCATGCGCGCCGCTTTGGCCGGGGTGCTGTTCTCGCAGCCCGACTTGCTAGTGCTCGACGAGCCGACCAATTATCTCGACCTCGAAGGCGCGGCCTGGCTCGAAGAGTATCTGCGCGACTATCCGCACACCGTCGTTTGCGTCAGCCACGACCGCGAGATGCTGAACCGTTCGGTCACGCACATTCTGGCGCTCGATGAAAAGAAGCTCGAAGTGTTCGTCGGCGGCTACGACGCCTACCTGAAGAAGAAGGCTGAGCGCATCGCCCTGGCGACAGGCATGAAGGCCAAGCAGGACGCGCAAAAGGCGCACCTGCAAAAGTTCATCGACCGCTTCCGCGCTAAGGCATCGAAGGCGCGGCAGGCGCAAAGCCGCATCAAGCAACTGGAAAAGATGCAGGATATCGCCGTGCCGCTCGAAGAGCGCACGATCCCGTTCCATTTCGAAGACCCCACCGAGCTCGCTTCGCCGCTGGTGGTGCTGGACGAATGCGATCTCGGCTATGTCGCCGGCAAGCCGGTGCTGAAGAAGGTGTCGCTGCGGCTCGATCATGACGACCGCATCGTCATCATCGGCCCGAACGGGCAGGGCAAGACGACGTTGGTGAAGTCGATCGCCGCCCGGCTGCCGCTGCTGGCGGGCAAGCGCGTGGCCTCGTCCAAAGCAGTGATGGGCTATTTCAGCCAGGATCAGCTCGACGAGTTGCGCGAAGGCGAAACCGTGATGGAGCACGTGCGCGATCTCGAACACGATTGGGCGCCGCCGAAGCTGCGCTCGCTGGCCGCGCGCATGGGCTTCGGTGTCGAGAAGGTCGACACCAAGGTGCAGAACCTGTCGGGCGGCGAAAAGGTGCGGCTGCTGCTGGGGCTGATGGCGCACCAGAAGCCGCACGTGCTGATCCTGGACGAGCCGACTTCCCACTTGGACATCGACAGCCGCGAAGCCTTGATCCACGCCATCAACGAATATGAAGGCGCGGTGCTGCTAATCACGCACGACATCTATCTGGCCGAGGCCTGCGCCGACCGGCTCTGGCTCGTCTATCACGGCCGCGCCCGCCAATATGACGGCGACCTTGAGGATTATCGCAAGCTCGTCGCCGCGGCTGATCGGCCTGCCAGCGAGGATGACAAGCACGTCGCCGCCGTCATGGAGCGCGCCGAGCCAAGGCCGAAATCGTCGAAATACACGCTGCAGCGCAAGCTGGAGGCGGCGGAGACGGAGATCGAACAGGCGCAAGCTGCGCTCGCACGCATCGATGCTGCGCTCGCCGATCCCGAACTGTTCAACCGCGACCGCGCGCGCGGCGAGTCGCTGCTGAAAGAACGCGCGCACGCGGCGACAGCGCTGGCCAAGGCGGAAGCGGCGTGGCTCGAAGCGAGCGAAGCGATGGACGGCGCACACTGATCGGCTGACGCGCCTGCGCCGTAGAACGCTCAAACGGAGGGTTCGATGCGGCGGGTGCTGTTCATGATGGTGGCGTGTGGTCTCGGCGGCTGTGCGGCGCACGCGCAAACGGCCGTGACCGCACCGGCGCTCGACGGGGCCTGGATTGTCGACCTCTCTACCAATCCGGCCGAGCCTTACACGAGACCGATGACCCTCACGCTGAACGCCGACGGCTCAGTGCGCGGCTCATTCTACGAGAGCGAGATTGAGGCCGGACGCTGGAAAACGGATCGCGGCCGCACCTGCGTCAGCTTCCGCACCACCGATGGTGTCGGGCCCTATCACACCGCTGCGTGCTTGGCCGGCGATCATGTCGAAGGGCAGACCTGGGCCGAGCATCGCAACTTCCTGTTCAACTGGAATGCGACGCGCGCACGTTAGCCAACAGGCGCTAGCGGCGCGTCCTTGATGCGATCGAGATTGCCGCTGCCGGGGATGAACACGGCTTCGATGCGGATGCCGTCGGAATCCTCGAACAGCGTCGAATAATAGCCCGGCGCCCACGCGCCTTCCTCCGGTGCGCGGATGATGTTGGCGCCGAACTCGGCCATTGATGCGTGCAGCGCGTCGACATCCTCACGCGCGCGCATGCGAAAACAGAAATGGTGCAGGCCGATGCGCCATTGATCGAACGGCGTATCGCGATGCTCGGGCGCCGCGTTGCGGATCAGCACGCCGGTGCGCGCGCCGATGCAATAGAAAATCTGCCCCGGCACATCGTATTGCACCGCCATGCCGAAGGTCTCGACCAGCAGGCGATGATAGAAAGGACGCGACGCGGCGACGTCGCGAACCGTGAGCTGGATGTGGGCGATGCCGTTGGGGGAGATCATGGTTGGCTCCGATCCTTCTCCTGGTTAAGGAGAAGGTGGCCGCGAAGCGGCCGGATGAGGTTTACCGTGTGATGCGGAATGAGTCTCGTCCTGATCGGCCGGTAAACCTCACCCGTCGTTCGCTGCGCGAACGGACACCCTCTCCCTAACCGGGAGAGGGGGACGCTAGTCGCCGATTTCCGCGATTATTCGCGCTTCGACCTCGCCCAGCGCTTGATAGACATCAGCGTTCGTAATGCGGATGACGCGCCATCCGGATGTTCTCAAACACTCGGTTTTCATCTCGTCCCAAGCTTGTTGGTCCAGCGTGTCATGAGATGGCCCATCAACTTCGATGACAAGCTTGATGGCCGGACACGCAAAGTCCGCGACCCACGGCCCGATCGGATGCTGGCGCCTGAACTTGCGTGCGATGACTTTGCGATTGCGCAGCAGCGACCAGAGCTTCTCTTCGGCGCCCGTTTGATTCTTACGGCCTTCGCGTGCGCGACGGACGGAGTCAGGATCGTGTTTCATCATCCTCTTCCACGGACACCTTAACGTCCTCTCTCCCGGTTAGGGAGAGGACGTCACGCCGAAGGCGGACGGGTGAGGTTTGCAGGCGGCACAGGAAGGGATTCAGCGTTGCTTGCGCCACATTCATCGCCCGCTGCAAACCTCATCCGGCCCTTCGGGCCACCTTCTCCTTAACCAGGAGAAGGGCCCCGCGTTGCGAACAAAGGCGAAACGCGTCAGCCTCCATGCATGTCGCGAATCATCAGCGCTGCGCTTGACGATTTGAACGCCGAGCAGCGGGCGGCGGTGGAGCATGGCTCTGAGCCGCTGCTGGTGATCGCGGGCGCGGGCTCAGGCAAGACCAAGACGCTGTCGTGCCGCGTCGCGCATCTGGTTGCGAACGGCGCCGATCCCTCTCGCATGCTGCTGCTGACCTTCTCACGCCGCGCGGCGAGTGAGATGATCGCGCGCGTTGGCAAGGTGATGGCCGGTGATGTGCGCATTCCCTGGGCAGGCACGTTTCACGCCATCGGCGCGCGGTTGTTGCGCGAACTGGCGCCGGTGATTGGCGTCGATCCTGAGTTCACTATCCACGACCGTAGCGATAGCGCCGACCTGATGGGCATCGTGCGCACCGAGCTTGGCGTGGCGACGGGCGCCAAGCGCTTTCCGATGAAGGGCACGTGCCTTGCCATCTATTCGCGCGTGGTCAACGCAGACGAGACGATCAGCGATGCGCTGGCAGCGGCGTTTCCCTGGTGCCGCGAATGGGAAGCGGAGCTGAAGCGGCTGTTTGCAGCCTACGTGGAAGCCAAGCAGAAGCAGAACGTACTCGATTATGACGATCTGCTGTGGTTGTGGGCTGAAGCGATGAACGAGCCGGCGCTTGCCGCTGAGGTCGGCGCGCGCTTCGATCATGTGCTGGTCGATGAATATCAGGACACCAACAAGCTGCAGGCGCGCATCCTGATGGCGATGAAGCCGGATGGGCGCGGCGTTACCGTAGTGGGCGATGACGCCCAATCGATCTATTCGTTCCGCGCCGCCGACGTGCGCAATATCCTCGACTTTCCCAAAGCCTTCACCCCGGAGGCGCGCCTCGTCACGCTGGAGCAGAATTATCGCTCGACCGCGCCGATCCTGGCGGCGTCAAACGCGGTGATCGATCTGGCGCAGGAGCGCTTCACCAAGAACTTGCGCACGTCGCGTTCGGGCGGCACGGCGCCGAAGCTGGTCAGCGTGCGTGATGAAGCAGCACAAGCCTCGTACGTGGCCGAGTGCGTGCTGGAAGCACGCGAGCGCGGCGTCGATCTGAAGAGCCAGGCGGTGTTGTTCCGCGCTGCCGATTTCTCGGCGCCGGTGGAGCTGGAGCTGGCCAAGCGCGACATTCCGTTCGTGAAGTTCGGCGGCCTCAAATTCCTCGAAGCCGCGCACGTGAAGGATTTTCTCGCCATCCTACGATGGGCGCAAAATGGCGGTGACCGCATCGCCGGCTTCCGGACGCTGCAAATGATCCCGGGTGTGGGCCCGGCGCGGGCGTCGCGCATTCTCGATGCGGTGGATGAGAACGGCGCCTACGGCGTCGTCCGCAACACGGCGCCGCCCGCGGGTGCGAGCGAGCCATGGGAAGCGCTCAAGGAGATGCTCGGCGCGATGGCGAAGGCGCCGGCCTGGCCGAGCGACCTCGACCTCGCCGCGCGCTGGTTTGGCCCGGTGATGAACGAGCGCTATGAAGACGCGCGCGTGCGCCTTGGCGACATCGAGCAATTGCAGCGCATCGGCGCCACGTTCGGCTCGCGCACCAGCTTCCTCACCGAACTCACGCTCGATCCGCCCAATTCCACCAGCGATGAAAGTGGGCCGTCAACGAAGGACGATGACTACCTGATCCTCTCCACCATCCATTCGGCCAAAGGCCAGGAATGGAAGAACGTGTTCGTGCTGAACGTGGTCGATGGCTGCATGCCGTCCGATCTTGGCGCCGGCTCGACAGCGGAGCTGGAGGAGGAACGCCGGCTGCTCTATGTGGCGATGACGCGGGCCAAGGATGAACTGCACCTGATCACGCCGCAGCGCTTCTATCACACCCAGCAGGGCAAGAGCGGCGACAAGCACGTCTACGCCATCCGCTCGCGCTTCGTGCCGACCAGCGTGCTCGGCAAGTTCGAGCAGACCTCATGGGCGCCGGGTGAGGGCGTGGGCGAATTGGCCGCGCGCGGACCGCTGCCGAAAATCGATCTCGCCGCGAAAGCACGCAGCCGCTTCAGCTAGGCTTCGGCGGCAGCGGTATGAAGCTCGACGTGCGCCGCTTGTACGCCTCGTAATCGGGCCGCGTGCGCTGCAGGTGCGACTCGGTCGTCGGCGCGCCGCTGACGCGCGTGAGCAGATAGGTGAGCAGGAGCGGGCCGGGAAGGCTCCATAGTCCAAGCCCCGCGTCGAGCGCGATCAGCCACAGGCCCCACCAGGCGCAGAGTTCGCCGAAATAATTGGGATGGCGCGAATAGCGCCAGAGGCCCTGGTCCATCACCTTGCCGGCGTTGGCGCTGACCGATTTGAAATGTGAAAGCTGCGCGTCGGCGATGGCCTCGTAGAGAATGCCGAAGATGGCGAGCCACAATCCCATTGTTGCCGCATCGCCGAAACTGGTGTGTGGGCCAAGCTGGCCCAATTGCGCCGGCAGCGTCATGACGAATTGCAGCAGCAATTGCGGAGCGAACACCCAGAGCAGCGCGAACATCGGGAAGTCGAGGCCGTGCTTGTCCTTCGCCCGTTGCGCCAGCTTGGCGTAGCGCCGGTCCGCGCCATGGCTGCGCCAGCGCCACAGAAGGTAAGCGCCAAGGCGAAGGCCCCAGACGGTCGTCAGCAACAGGAGCGCCGTCGCGTGCGGCCCGGGCGCGTCGAGTTGCAGATAGGTCGACCACGCCAGCACCATCGCGCCCAGCGCCCACCACGCGTCGACATAGGAAGGGTCCTTCAGCGGAAGGCTGATCAGCCAGAGGACCAAGAAGCAGATCGCTGAGGCGGCGAAATTGACGCCAAGAACAGGAACGATATCGGCCATGCGCAAGGCTAGCGCGTGCGCACTGCACGGCAAGCACTTGCGTCGCGGCAAGCGGCAAAGTCTGTTCCACTTATCGAACGCGGCGGGCGTGTCCTTGCGCCAAATCATAAGCGCTTTGCTTGGGCGCTCTCGCCGCGCGATTTCGCGGCTGCGAAACGCTGACTCTCGTTGCGAACCTGCAGCGTCCGTGAAAAGGTGAGCGCCTAGCCTCGCACAGAGGTGAACCCCAAGAGCGGCGCCTGCCGCTGGGCGCCGCCCGATCAACAAGGGAGGCAGCCCCATGCCTGAAAGCAAATCGGCAAACGTGGTGAGGGCAATTGCCGTCGTCGGTCCGACCGGGGCGGGCAAGACGGCGTTGACTCAAGCTCTGGCTTCGGCCGCCTCGGGCGGTTCGGGTGCAGTCCCGAACGCCGCCGGCCAGTCCACAGACACACAATTCACGGCGATCGATTACATGGGCGACCACTACGCCTTGATCGACGCGCCCGGCGCGGTCGATTTCCTCGCCGACGCCGATCACGCGCTGCCGGCCGCCGATCTCGCCATCGTCGTCGCCGATCCCGATCCGGAGAAGGCGGTGCTGCTGCAACCGTTCCTGAAGGCGGTCGAGGAGCACAAAATTCCGCATGCGCTGTTCATCAACAAAATCGACCAGGCGCGCGGGCGCCTGCGCGAACTGCTGGACGCGCTGCAACAGGTGAGCGCACTGCCGCTGGTGGCGCGGCAAATCCCGATCTGGGAGGACGAGAAGGTCACGGGTTTCGTCGATCTGGCGCTGGAGCGGGCCTATCATTACGAGGCGGGCAAGCCGTCGAAGATCATCGACATTCCGAAGGACATCGCCGAGCGCGAGCACGAAGCGCGCTTCCATATGCTCGAACAGCTTGCCGATTTCGACGACACGCTGATGGAGCAATTGCTGTCGGACATGACGCCCGACCGCGACACCGTGTTCGCCGATCTCGTGCGCGAAACGCGCGAGGGGCTGATCGCGCCGGTGTTCTTCGGCTCCACCGCTCAGGGTCATGGCGTGCGCAGGCTGCTGAAGGCGCTGCGGCACGACACGCCCGAGCCCAGGCTTGCGGCCGAGCGGCTGGGGCTCGAGGGTGCGGGCGCGTACGTGATGAAGATCTCGCACGCCGGGCAGGCGGGGAAGCTCGCCTATGCGCGCGTGTTCGGCGCCCGCATGCAGGACAGCGATACGCTGACGCTCAGCGATGGCTCCACCCAGCGCCCCGGCGCGCTGTTCGCAGTGCAGGGAGCGCAGACGAAGAAGGTGTCGTCGGCGCCGGAGGGCGACGTCGTCGCCATCGGCAAGCTCGATCCTGTGGCGGCGGGCGATCTGCTCTCCCGCAACGGCCTGCAAAAAGCGAAGGTGGCGGCGCCGCAGCGCTTCCCGGTGTTCGTGCTCGCTATCGCCACCAAGGACCGAAAGGACGATGTGCGTCTGTCCGGCGCGCTGCAGAAGCTGGTCGAGGAGGACGCCGGCCTCTCGGTGCTGCACGATCAGACCACGCACGAAATCCTGTTGCAGGGCCAAGGCGAGCCGCATCTGCGCGCCGTGATCGAAAAGCTGAAAACTCGCTTCGGCGTTGATGTCTCTTCGGCGCGGCCGTCGACGCCGTACAAGGAAAGCATCCGCAAGAGTGTGGAAAAGCGCGGCCGGCACAAGAAGCAGACCGGCGGTCACGGCCAGTTCGGCGATTGCGTCATCCAAGTGAAGCCCTTGCCGCGCGGCCAGGGTTTCGAGTTCATCGACAAGATCACCGGCGGCGCCATTCCGCGGCAATGGATTCCCGCCGTTGAGGCTGGCGTGAAGGACGCGATGACGAAAGGGCCGAAGGGCTTTCCTGTCGTCGACGTGTCGGTGACGCTGATCGACGGCTCGTTCCACGCTGTCGATTCATCCGAGCACTCGTTCCAGATGGCCGGCCGCCTCGGCATGAGCGAGGCGCTGGAAGAATGCGACGGCGTCATTCTCGAACCGATCGAGAAGCTGTCGATCTTCACGCCAAGCTGGGGCACGCCGAAGATCAACTCGGCGGTGTCGGGCCATAACGGCCAGATCCTCGGCTTCGAGGGCCGCGATGGCTGGCCCGGTTGGGACAAGGTGGAAGCCTATCTGCCGCATGCCGAGCGGCAGACCTTCATCATCGAGTTGCGCTCGCTGACGCAGGGGCTGGCCACGTTCGAGGCCGAGTTCGACCACATGGTCGAAATCACGGGCCGGCGCGCCGATGACGCCGCCAAGCGCGCGCACGCGGCGTGAGTAAGGGGGCCCGCTGTTGAAGCGGGCCCTTCAGCTCAACACCAATTGCGTCTGGATCACCAGCGCGACGGGCTTGCCGTCTTCGCTGATGATCTCCGTCTGCCAGACGCTGGTGCGTTTGCCCCGATGCACCGGCGTCGATTGCGCCGAGACAGTCGTGCCGGCCTTGGCGCCGCCGAGAAAATTGGTCTTGCTTTCGAGCGTCGTCGTGCCCCTTGCCCCTTCGGGCAGCGACAGAAAGGCGCCGATCGCGCCCAGCGCGTCGGCGAAAGCCATGATGGCGCCGCCGTGCAGCGTGCCGCCGAGCGTGCACAGATCTGGCCGCACCAGCAGGCGTCCGGCCACTCTCTGTGGCGAAGCTTCGACGATATCGATGCCCATCGTATTGGCGAACGGCATCATATCGGCGCTGATTTCCGTCATCAGGAAGCCTCCCTCGCTTTGAGCGTGAGCCTGCGTTCATCATAGGCCACGAACAGGCAAGCGGCGATGATGAGCGCCGCGCCGAGATAGAGCTGCGGCTGCGGCGTCTCGTGAAACAGCACAAGGCCGATGATGCTGGCCCAGATCAGCTCGGTGTAGTGGATTGGCGCCAGGCGCTGTGCTTCCGCTTTCGCGTAGGCCTGCGCCATCAGATACATGAACACAGCCGCGAGCGCGCCGAGCTGGAGAAAGCCGAGCCAATCATCGAGCCGTGGCGGCGCGGCGAACGCGAAGGCCGGCCCGGCGAGGATAAGCCCGGGCACGAGGCTGGTCATCAGGCCGACGATTGGCGCGCCGTCGGTCTGCGCGCGCGAGCGCAGCAGCACCATCGACACCGAAAACAGCGAGGCCGATGCAAGTACGGCGGCAACGCCAAGCGTGTAGTGAGGCGAACGCGCGTGCTCAGGCGCGCCTTGCGTCGCCAGCAGGACACCGGCGAAGCCGATCGCAGCGGCTACCAAGCTCGAAGGCCGCACGCGCTCGCCGAGCATCACCCAGGCCACGAACGGCACGAGCAGCGGGTAGATGAACGACAGCGTCACCGCCTGCGCCAGCGGCAATACGGTCAGCGCCCAGAAGAAGGTGACCGCGCAGGCGGCGATGAGAAAGCCCCGCATCCCATGCGCGCGCCACATGTCAGGCGCGATGCGGGGCCGGCCGGCGTGCAGCCAGATGAAGAAAGAAAACAGCGCGCCGAACAAATAGCGGCCGAACGTCACCGCCAGAACGTGGTTGCTCTGCGCGAGGTGCTTGATGGTGGCGTCCATCGCCGAGCCAGCGACGATCGCCAGCAGCAGCAATAGCGCCGGCGGCAGCGGCGGCATGAAAGGAAACTCCCCCCGCGCTTTTGGCGTGCCGGAACCCGCGCCGCAATCGCGTTCCGACGAACGTGGCGCGGCTGCTCCGGCGACGGAGTCCTATCCGCTGGCTTTTCCCAGCCTGGAAGCGGGGTCTGGTTCAACGTCACCGCCGCAGACGCTGGCGTGAACGCTACGGCAGGCTATAAGGCGCGCCAAAGAGGGACGAATGAGTGCTGAACTGACCGAAGATCAAGCCATGATTGCCGAGACCGCGCGGGCCTTCGCCTATGAGCGGCTGCGTCCGAACGCGGCGCGGTGGGAAGATGAGGGGCTCGACCGCGCGGTGCTCAAAGAACTCGGCGCGCTCGGCTTCGCCGGCATTTATGTAGCCGAAGAATATGGCGGTTCGGGGCTGACCCGCCTCGATGCGGCGCTGATCTTCGAACAGCTCTCGCGCGGCGACATCGCGACCGCCGCGTTCCTCTCCATCCACAATATGTGCTCGTGGATGATCGACAGCTTCGCCAACGATGAACAGCGCGCGCACTGGCTGCCGAAGCTCACCTCAATGGAGAAGATCGCCTCCTATTGCTTGACCGAACCGGGTTCCGGCTCGGACGCCGCTGCGCTGCGCACGTCCGCGAAGGCCGACGGCAACGCCCACTACGTGATCAAC
>JAEUMR010000051.1 GCA_016791385.1 Hyphomonadaceae bacterium | reverse complement strand
TGTCGTCACTGACGGCTCGCAACCCAACACCGCCGAGATCGTCGCCAATTATTCGCAAGGGGTGCTCTCGGTCTGGTCGGTGCAATTGGCCCGTGATCGCGGCTTTGCCGCCGCACCCGCCATCTCGATCGAACCCCGCTTTTGGTTCAACGAAGATCTGCGCACGCGCTACAATCTGGTGCCAGGGTCGATCGCGCTCGTCATGACCATCATCGGCACGCTGCTCACCGCTTTGGTGGTGGCGCGCGAGTGGGAGCGCGGCACGCTGGAGGCTGTCTTCGCCACCCCGGTCAGCGCGATCGAATTGCTGGCCTCCAAGCTCTTTCCCTACTTCCTGCTGGCGCTGGCGACGATGGCGGCCTGCGTGCTCGCGGCGATCTTCTTGTTCGGCGTGCCGTTCCGCGGTTCGTTTCTGGCCATCCTTGCGCTGACCGCTGCGTTCCTGGCGCCCGCGCTTGGACAAGGATTGCTCATCTCCTCGGCGGCGAAGAACCAGTTCGTCGCCTCCCAGCTTGCGCTCTTCTCCGGCTTTCTACCGGCGATGCTGCTTTCCGGCTTCATGTTCGAGATCGATTCCATGCCCGCGCCCATCCGGGCCATCACCGCCCTCATCCCGGCGCGCTATTTCGTCACCGGCCTGCAGACCGTGTTCCTCGCCGGCGACGTTTGGGAGGTCTTGGCGCCAGCCATCCTCAAGATGCTCGCGCTCGGAGCCGTGCTTTTGTTCTTGGCCTGGCGCGTGACGCCGAAGCGGATCGCCTGAGCCATGTGGGCCCGCATCCTGTCGCTGATCGTTAAGGAGCTCTTGGCGCTGGTGCGCGATCCACGCGGGCGCATGGTGCTGATCGCGCCCCCGCTCATCCAGCTCTTTGTCTTCACCTTCGCCGCCACGCTCGAGGTGCGCAATGTCGATATCGCCGTCGTCAATCTCGACCAGGGCCGGTGGGGACGTGAACTCGTCGCGCGTATCGAGGCGGCGCCAACGTTCGACGAGGTGATTATGCTCTCCAGCGTCGGCGAAATCACTGAGGTCATCGACCGCCGCCGCGCGCTCGCCGCCATCCATATCCCGCAAGATTTCTCCCGCAATATCGAGGCGGGCCAGACCGCCGACGCTCAGATTGTGCTCGATGGCCGGCGCGCCAACGCCGCGCAAATCCTGTTCGGCTACGTCAACCGCATCGTCGCCGGCGTCGGCGCGACGGCGCGCCCAGCGCCTGCCTTGGCCGAGGGGGTCGTGCGCCACTGGTTCAACCCCAACCTTGTCTATCGCTGGTTCATGGTGCCGGCGCTGGTCGCGATCATCACCATGTTAACCGCCATCGTCGTCACCACCTTGTCGGTGGCGCGCGAACGCGAACTTGGCACGTTCGACCAATTGCTGGTCTCGCCGCTCAATCAGAGCGAGATCATGCTGGGCAAAGTGGCGCCAGGCTTTCTCATCGGCGCCGGGCAAGGCACGCTGTTCATCGCACTTGCCGTCTTCGCGTTCGGCGTGCCGCTCTTGGGGTCGCTGCCGCTGCTCTATCTGGCGATGGTGTTCTTCCTGGCCGCCGTGCTTGGGGTGGGTCTTTTCATTTCCGCCATCTCGGCGACGCAGCAGCAGGCCATCATCGGCGCCTTCGCCTTCATCGCTCCCGCCATCATGTTATCCGGCTTTGGCGCGCCGGTCGAAAACATGCCGGAGTGGCTGCAGGCGTTCACCATGATCAATCCGCTGCGCCACTTCCTGGTGATCGTGCATGGCGTGTTCTTGAAGGACATGCCGGCGCTGGAAATCCTGCGCACCATCGCCCCGCTCGTCGTCATCGCGGGGATCACCTTGCCGGCCGCGGCCTGGATGTTTCGAGCGAGGACGCAATGAGACGTGTCAGCCATTCCGCGCGCCTGGCCGCGCTCACGCTCGCGGCCGCCGCCGCTTCAGGCTGCGCCGTTCTAGGCCGCCCGGTGGGACCGGACTATGTCGCTCCCACGATCGAAGCCCCCTCCGGCTGGCTCTCGCACGCGCCGCTTGGAATCGCACCGAGCGGCTGGGATGTTTTGGGCGATCCGCTCCTGCAAGATCTTGTCTTACAAGCCGGCGCCGGAAACCGCTCGCTTGCCGCCGCAACCGCCGATGTCGAGCGCGCCCGCGCGCTGCGGCGCGCGGCAAGCGGCGAGCTCTGGCCCTCCGCCAACGCCGGCGCCGCTCAATCGGACATTCGTAACAGCGAGAACGGGCTCATCCCGTTCGGCGCCTTGCCCGGGGGTGCAACCGAAGCCAACGTCACCGACCTCGAACTCGCCGCGATCTGGAACCTCGATCTTTCCGGCGCGCTGGCGCGTGGTGTGGAAGCTGCGCGTGCGCGCACACAAGCGCTGGAAGCGGCGCGCACAGCGCTCGGCCTCGGCGTCGCCGCCGAAGTGGCGGAAACCTATGTCGCGCTCCGGTCGGCGGAGACCCAGCTTACCCTGGCCGAACGCGCCGTCGAGATTCGCGCCCGCACGCTTTTGTTGGCCGAGCAACGCTTCGCGGCTGGTGATGCGAGCCGGTTCGACGTCGAGCGCGCGCTTGCCGCGCGCCAGCGCGCGGAGGCGCGCGTGCCTGCCTTGCGCACCCAGATCGTGCGCCTGCGCCTTGCGCTTGGGCCCCTCACCGGCCAGAGCCCGCAAGCGCTCGCCCGCCGCCTCGCGGCAACGCCCGATCGATTGCAGGCGCGCACGCTTCATGTCGAGGCGACACCCATGCAGGTCTTGGCCCGCCGGCCCGACGTGTTGCAGGCAGAGCGCAGTTTTGCCGCCGCGGTCGCCAATATTGGCGTCGCCGAAGGCCGGCTCTACCCGTCGCTCACCCTTGTCGGCGCCATCGGCGCAGAAGCGCGCGCGGTCGACGACTTGTTCGCCGCCGAAAGCCGAACCAGCGTCTTCGGCCCCAGCCTGCGCCTGCCTATTTTGGGCCGCGGCCGACTGCGGGCGCTGGTGGATGGCGAAGAGGCGGCGGCGGAAGCCGCGCAAGCTCGCTTCGATCACGCCGTGATGGCCGCGCTCGCCGACGCCGACGCCGCGATGAGCGCCGCGAGCGAAGCAGGCCGCCGGCTTGAACTCATGGATCAGGCCGTCGACGCCACAGCGCGGGCGCAGCAACTTGCGCTGTTGCGCTACGAGAGCGGCGAAGACAGTCTTTCGCCGCTGTTGGAGGCCGACCGCGAGCTGATCGATGTCGAGTTCGAACGCGCCGAGGCGCGCGCCGTCCTGTTGACCGCCAATGTGCGCCTGATCCGCGCCATCGGCGGGCCCCCAAGCGAGGTCGACGATGATGTTCTTCGGGGGCGCACACTGAAGGAGTGAGCGCACGTTATGAACGCGGCCATGATCATCAGAATTGCGCGCATACTGCTGATTGCCCCCGTGGCGTTGGCGACAGCCTGTGCGAGCATTCCGCGCGGTGAGGCGGCGCCCGTCACTGCCTTTACAATCGCCGCGCCTGTCGGATTTTCACCCAATGTGCGATCGCTCGGCTTCGAACGTCGCATCGCCGGGGACGCGCCAGAGCGAAACGTCGTGCGCCTCCGCGCCGCCGCCGATGATGGCGGGCTCGATATTCTGGCGCTCTCGGGCGGGGGCGCGAACGGCGCCTTCGCCGCCGGATTCCTGGTGGAGCTCGGCGCGCGCGGCGCCCGGCCCCAATACGAGGTCGTCACCGGCGTCAGCGCCGGCGCGCTGATCGCCCCCTTC
>JAEUMR010000034.1 GCA_016791385.1 Hyphomonadaceae bacterium | reverse complement strand
GAGATCCTGCGTCAGCGCGCGGGTGAAGTGGCGGTCGAGCGTCGAGCCGAAAGCGCGGCAGCGCGGAATCGCCAGCGGCGCGCCGGGCTGCAGCTCCACTTCGAGCCGCAACGGCCGCATCGCCAGCTCTTTCAGCCGGTCTAGGTTTTCCTGCGTCGGGTTGCGCTCATAGAGCTGGATCACCAGCGCGACGTCGGCGGCGACGCCCTGACTCATGCGCTTGGAGGTGGCCTGCCAGTGGTCGTCGAGAAAGACGAGCGTGATCACCAGCTGCAGCAGCGCCGCGGGCGCGACGATGATCAGCAACGTGCGCCAATACAGGCCCTTGGGCAGCAGATCGCGCAGTCGAAAATTCGGCTGTTCGTTCATCAGTCGGCCGCGAGCTTGTAGCCGACGCCGCGCACTGTCTGCACATAGATCGGCGCGCGCGGATCGCCTTCGAGCTTGCGCCGCAGCCGCGTGATCTGCACGTCGACCGAGCGCTCAAGCCCCGCGCCGGTGCGCTTGGCCAGCTCCTCGCGGCTCACCACTTCGCCCGGCCGCGCCGCCAGCACGCGCAGCATCGCCACTTCCGCTTCGGTGAGGCGCACATTGGCGCCGTCGCGCAGCAGTTCGCCGCGCGCGACGTTGAAGCTGAAGGCGCCGAAGGTGATCACTTCGCTGGCCTCGCCGCGATTGGCGACGGTGCGGCGCAGGATGGCGTTGATGCGCAGCGCCAGCTCGGCCGGCTCGAACGGTTTGGGCACATAATCGTCGGCGCCGATCTGCAAACCGCGGATGCGGTCCTCGGGCATGCCGCGCGCAGTCAGCAGCACGATCGGCACCTTCGAGCTGCGCCGCACGCTCTCGGCCAGCGAGAAGCCGTCCTCGACCGGCATCATCACGTCGAGAATGAGAAGATCGAAATCCATCGCCTCCAGCAGCTTGCGCGCCCCGGCCGCGTCCGGCGCCGACGAGACGCGCGCGCCGGCCTGGGCGAGGTAGCGCTTCAGCAGCTCGCGGATGCGGTCGTCGTCGTCCACCAGCAGCAGGTGCGGGGGGCGGTCCAGCGCGTCGAAGGCGAGGGTGTCGCTCATCGGGCGGGGGCCGCCCGATCGCGCGTCCCGGGATGGTTCCACCGCGTTAAGGCTGTTTTCAAGGCAGGAATTCTCACCTTCTACCCCGTCAATTGACAGGCATGTCCTGTGCCGCACATTAGCTCAAATTTCATTCCCGCGCACTGGCCGCCGCCGCGGCTGGGCGTTGACCGGAGGAAAACATGGCGGCGCAGCCCTTTGACGATCGTGACGGGTGGATCTGGATGGATGGGGAATTCATCCCCCACCGCAACGCCAAGGTGCACATCCTCACGCACGCCATGCATTATGCATCCTGCGTGTTTGAAGGCGAGCGGGCCTATGACGGGGTCGTGTTCAAGAGCCACGAGCACAGCGAACGGCTGCACGCCTCGGCTCGCGTGCTTGGGTTCTCGCTGCCCTATAGCGCCGAAGTCCTCGACCGGGCCAAGGCCGAACTGATCGCCAAGCAGAACATGCCGAACTGTTATCTGCGCGCGGTCGCCTGGCGCGGCTCCGAGCAGATGGGCGTCTCGGCCAAGCGCGACGACGTGCATGTGGCGGTCGCGGCCTGGGAATGGGGCGACTATTTCACCGACAAGATGAAGGGCGTGCGCCTGATGATCGCGCCGTGGCGCCGTCCTGCGCCCGACACAGCGCCCTCGAACTCGAAGGCGGCGGGCCTTTACATGATCTGCACGCTGTCGCGCCATGCCGCCACCGACGCCGGCTTTGACGATGCGCTGATGATGGATTGGCGCGGCCAGGTCGCCGAAGGCACTGGCGCGAACGTGTTCTTCGTGCGCGATGGCGTGCTGCACACGCCGTACCCGGATTGCTTCCTCAACGGCCTTACCCGCCAAACCGTGATCAAGCTGGCGCGCGAGCGCGGCATCGAAGTGATCGAACGCGCGATTTGGCCGAACGAACTGGCCACGTTCAGCGAAGCCTTCCTCACTGGCTCAGCCGCCGAGATCACGCCGATCCGCGAAATCGCCGGCCTGCCGTTCAAGCCGGGCGCGATGACCGAGCAGCTGATGAACGACTTCGCCGCGCTGACGCGTCGCAAGAACATCGCTTAGCGGCGCCGCACCCAGTCGTTCACGAGGCCGTCGAGCACGCTGAGCGGAACTTCGCCGTGCAGCAGCACCGCGTCGTGGAAGCCGCGTAGGTCGAAGTCGGGCCCGAGCTGGTTGCGCGCTGCTTCGCGCAAGCGCGCGATCTCGCGGCGGCCGAGCTCATAGCCGCAGGCCTGGCCCGGCCAGACGATGTAGCGATCGACTTCCGAGACGATGACGCCCGGCGTATCGCCGGTGGTTTGCGTCAGATAGTCGATCGCCTGCTGGCGCGACCAATTCTGCGCGTGCAGGCCCGTGTCGACGACAAGGCGCGCGGCGCGCCAAAGCTGCCAGCGCAGATAGCCGATGCGGCCGATCGGATCGCTGTCGTAGAAGCCGACTTCGTCGGCCAATTGCTCGGCGTAAAGAGCCCAGCCTTCGGAATAGGCGTTGAACGACATCAGCCGCCGCAGCAGCGGCGTGTCGGTGAGTTCCTGCGCCAGCGCGATCTGGAAGTGATGGCCGGGCACGGCTTCGTGGAAGTCCTGCGTCGGCAGATCGATCTTCGTCATCTCCGCCAGGCTGCGCATGTTGATGTAGTAGATGCCCGGCTGGCCGCCTTCGAGCGAGGGCGGCGAGTAATAGGCGCCCGATTGCGCCTCTTCGGCGAAGGTCGGCACGCGGCGTACTTCCAGGCGCGCGCGCGGCAGGCGGCCGAACCAATCGGGCGCGCGTTGCAGCACGCGGTTCACGCGCGCCTGCACGTCGGCGATCAGCTGGGCGCGGCCTTCGTCGGTGTCGGGATAGACATAGCGCGGATCGGCAGTGAGCTGGCGCAGGCGCTCGCCCACCGTGCCCTGCGTCAGGCCGACGCGGCGCAGCGCGATGTCGAGTTGGCCAGTCAGCTCCTGCACGCGGGCCAAGCCGATCTGATGGATTTCCGCCGGCGCGAGATTGGTGGTGGTCTCGATGCGCAGCGCCGCTGCATAGAATTCAGCGCCATTGGGCAGGCGCGTCACCGCGGGTTGGTCGCTGGCATTGGCCCGGTCAGCGCGCAGAAACGCAGCAGCGCGTTGATGCGCAGGGATGATGTGATCGCGCACGATTGCTTCGGCGCGGCCGAGAACTTCAAGATTGCGCTGCTCCAGCGCAGCGCGGCGGGCGGCGTCCTGCTCAGTGGCGGCCCAAGCGTCGAGCTTGTGGCGTAGCGTGACGATATAGGCCTGCTGGCCAACCGGCTGGCCGATCACCGCATCCAGCAATTGCAGCGTCTGGTCGATGATGAAGATGGGCGGACGCACGCCATACGCCGCGTCGGCGCGGGCCCGCGCCGTTTCCTGGTCGATGGCGTCGGCGGCGAGACGCAGCCGCGTCAAAAACGCTTCGGCGTCGGCGCGCGAGTGGATGTCCTGACGCTCCTCAAGCAGCGAGGGCAGGGTGATGAAGGCGCTGTCGAGTTGGTTGAGCACGTAGGGCGTGACGCCGCCCAGCGGCGTGAAATCGCCGTAGGGGAATGCAGCGCCAGCTGCGGCGGCGCCGAATTGTTCGTGCAAGATGGTGTAGGTGAGCTGTTCGTCTGGACGCAGCTGCGCGCTGTCCAGCGCCATCAGTTCCGCGTAGCGGCGAATTGCTGCACTGCGGCGCGCCTCGGCCGCGACCGGCGAGCGATCGTCGAGGCGGTTGTTGTAGCGCCCGCCAGCGGCTTCCTCGGAGACGCCTGCTTGCGAGGCCAGTTCCGGGCTATCGGCCAGGATTTCGCGCGACCAATCGGCCAATCGGCCTTCAAAGGCGGTGATCGGCTCTGCGCGGCGCGGTCCGCACCCGCTCAGGCCCAATGTAAGGGCGAGCGCCAGCGTCAAAGCCCCGCGGATCAGTGTCATTTGCCCTCGCAGCCCTTTCCCGCGCATACGGCGCGAGCCAGCCCACATAGCATGCAGCGCGGTCCTGAAAAGCGGATCGGCGGCAGTTGCCTCGCGCTCCCCTGTTGCGGAAAGTCCGCATTCGTGGTTGACAGCCCGGCAGTGGTAGGGAACTCGCGGAGACACCCATGACGACCGCCCAAGGCGGCCAGCAGACGCTGGGCAAAATCCTTTTCTACAAGCAGCTTGAGCCGCTCTCGATTGAGAAGCACCGCTCCTTGGGCGTGAGCCAGGTGTCGAACCCGTTCTCGTTCTTGGCCGATACGCACCTCGTCCCGCTGACGGTGGATGAGTTCGGTCTCGCTGCGGTCTGCTATCCGATCATTTTCGACACGCAGTCGAAAACGCCGCTGGCGGTGATGGGCCTGCGTCCGGGCATGAACGTGTTCCTCGGCGCTGACGGCTCGCTTGATCCGGAAGTGTATCTGCCGGCGTTTGCGCGCCGCTATCCGTTCCTGCCGATCATCGCCGGCCAAGGCGCTGAAGGGCAACAGCAGCCGCAGGCGCAAGAAGGCGACCGCGTGCTGGTGTGCATCGACCGCGCCGCCAAGATGTTGTCGACGACGCCGGAACTGCCGTTCTTCGAAGGCGACAAGCCCTCGCGTTATACGCAGGAAGCGATCCAGTTCTGCCGTGAGTTCGATCTGCTCGGCCGCCGCACGCAGGAATTCGTGAAGCTGATGGAGCAGCACGACCTGTTCGAGCTGACCCCGCTGGCGCTGCCGCGGGCCAAGCCGGACGGCACCCCGGACGAGCCGCAGAAGATCGGCGAGTATCTGCGCATCTCCGAGCAGAAGCTGAACGCGCTGCCGAAGGACACCTACCTCGAACTGCGTGACAAGGGCGTCACCGCCGTCATGCACGCGCACCTTTTGTCGCTGGGCCTGTGGCCGAAGATCCTGTCGCGCGCCGCGCGCATCCAGGCTTCGACCCCGCTCAGCAACTAAGCTGCGCCATCAAGCGTAAAGCCAAGCGCCTCTCCCGTTCCGGGGGAGGCGCTTTTGCTTTGCCGCATTGGCGCGGAGGCGCCGGAACGGCTATGGGCGGTCGATGGCGCGTTTTCTTTTCTGGCTCGCATTCGCACTGACGGCGCTGGCCGGCCCGGCTGCGGCGCAAGCGGTGCGCACGGCCAATGTCGAGACTGAGCTGCATGCGGCCCGCGCCGCGGTCGCGCCCGGCGAGCGCTTCACCATCGTGCTGCGCCAGACTATCCGCCCCGGCTGGCACACCTATTGGCGCAATCCCGGCGATAGCGGCGAGGCGACCCGCCTCACTTGGCATGTGCCGCTTGGGGCGGAGGCTGGACCGATCCAGTGGCCTGCGCCGGAGGCGCTGCCGTTCGCGAGCCTGGTGAACTTCGGCTATTCAGGCGAAGTTCTTTTCCCCATCGAGATCACCGCGCCTGCCAATGCACGCGTGGGCGAGACGCTGCGGCTCGAGGCCGAGGCCAGTTGGCTGGTCTGCTCCGACGTGTGCATTCCAGAGAACGGCACGCTCACGCTCTCGGTGCCGGTGGCGGCGCAGGGGCGCGACGCGCCTGCCTGGGCCGCGCGCGTTGCGGCTGCGCTGGCGGCGCTGCCCAAGCGCGAGGACGGCGTCAGCGCGCGCATCAGCGCCGGTACGCCCGCGCGCCTCAGCGTGGCGCTGCCAAGCGCGGGCGAGATTCGCAATGCGCGCTTCTTTCCGTATGGCCGCAACACAGTGAAAGCCTCCGCCGCGCAAACGCCGCGCCGCGGCGATGCGGGCCTGAGCTTCAGCCTGACCCCGCTTGCGGGCGCGCAGCTCGGCGCCGCCGCGCTCGAAGGCGTGATCGTCTATGACGCGCGCAGCAGCGGCGCATGGCAAAGGCGCAGCGTTGAAATCGCCGCCGAGCCCGGCCCGCCGCTGCCGGACACCGACACGCGCGCGATCGCCTTCTCCAACGATTATCCGCTGGCCGAACTCGAGCGCGATGCGAGCGGCGCTGCCGGGGCCGAGCCGCCGCTTGGTCTGCTTGCTGCGGCGGCGTTTGCGTTCCTGGGCGGGCTTATCCTCAACATCATGCCGTGCGTGCTGCCGGTGTTGTCGATGAAGGCGCTCTCGTTTGCGGGCGGGGTGCATAATGGCGGCGCGCGCCGGCATGGGGCCCTCTATCTCGCTGGCGTGCTGGCGACTTTCCTTGCACTGGCTGCGGCGCTGATCGCCATGCGCGGCGCCGGCGATGCTGTGGGCTGGGGCTTCCAACTCCAGGCGCCGTGGGTGACGAGCGCGCTGGCGCTGTTGTTCTTCGCCATTGGCCTCAATCTGCTGGGCGTCTTCAGCGTCGGCGGCGCGCTGCAGGGCGCAGGCGCTGGCGCGGCTGAACGCGGCGGCGACGCCGGCGCGTTCTTCACCGGCGCGCTCGCGGTGGTGGCGGCGACGCCGTGCACCGCCCCGTTCATGGCCGGCGCTATCGGCGCGGCGCTGACGCAATCGTCGGCGGCGACGTTCGTCATCTTCGCCGCGCTCGGCCTCGGCTTTGCGCTGCCGCTGACAGCGCTCTCGTTCGCGCCTGGGCTGCAGCGGCTGATCCCGAAGCCCGGGCCGTGGATGGAGCGCGTGCGCAATGTGCTGGCGTTTCCGATGTTCGCGGCGGCGATCTGGCTGGCGAGCGTACTGACCAATCAAACCGGCGCGGCGGGTCTGGCCGCGCTGCTGGCGCTCGCAGCTGCGCTCGCGTTCGCGCTCTATGTCGGGCAGTGGGGCCGGGTGTGGCTGGCGATTGCGCTTGGCGTGCTGGCGCTGACTGGCGCCGTCGCGTGGCGGCCTCTGCTCGGCGTCGAAACGCCCGCGGTGCTGGCGGCTGAGCCGTGGAGCCCCGCGCGCGTGGCGCAAGCGCGCAGCGAAGGCAAAGCCGTGTTCGTCAACTTCACGGCGGATTGGTGCATCACCTGCAAAGCCAACGAACTCTCGACGCTGTCGCAGCCCGCCGTCGCGCGCGCCTTCGCCGAGCACAACGTCGTCTATCTCGTCGCGGACTGGACCAATCGCGACGATGCCATCGCTGCTGCGCTGGCCGAACACGGCCGCGCCGGCGTGCCGCTCTATCTCTATTATCCGCCAGAGGGCGCGCCGGTGGTGCTGCCCCAGCTGCTGAGCCAGGACTTCGTCATCTCCACCGTGCGCCGCGGCGCGCCCTGATCAGCGCGCGGAAGCGACAGCTTGCTGGCGGTCAGCGGCGGCCGAAGCCGCCATCGGCGCGATCAGGATCGCGTCGTCCAGAAGAACGCGCAGATTGGTGAACGCTTCGGTGCGCTCGGCTGGCGTATCAGCCGCTTGCAGTTCGGCGGCGCGCACGCGCGCGTCTTCGGAGATGCCGTGGAAGATGCAGGGCAGGTCCTGCTCGACGCCGGCTTCGCGCAGCGAGGCCGAAAGGCGCTCGGAATCCTGCGAGAATTCCTCGATGTCGCTGAGCAGGGCCGGGGTGATCTCGGTCTGAGCGGTAATGGCGCGCGCTTCGGTCTCGACCTCGGTCGCGAGCGTGGGCAGTTCGGCCAAGCTGACGCTCAGCATCATAGCGAGACAGGTGAGCATGGGGCGGGGTCCTTCGCCGGATTGGGGTATCGGGCGGGGAGCAAGACCGGCGCCGCGCCCGGCGGGCTCTCGCCCCGGCGCATGGTTTACGCTAGGGCTCCGCCTCAGATTCCGGAGGAAGATTTGTCGAGCACCATCACTTTGGGCGCCGGCGCCGAACTGAGCCTCGCCGACATCGAGGCTGTCGCCTATGGCCGCGCCAAGGTGGCGCTCGCCCCGGCTGCGCGGGAGCGCGTCGGCGCCTTCCGCGCCCGCGCTGAGGAAGCGTTGGAACGCGAACTGGCGCGCAATCCCGGCAAGCGCGTCTATGGCCTCAACACCGGCTTCGGCAGCAATTTCCGCCTCTATGTCAGCCCGTCCGAGCTGAAGCAGCTACAGGAGAACCTGATCCTGTCGCATTGCACCGGCATGGGCCCGCCCGCGCCTGCGCCAGTGGTGCGCGCCACCATGCTGATGCGCGCCGCCTCGCTGGCGCAGGGCCACAGCATCGTCCGCCCCGCCGTGATCGAGGCGCTGATCGCGATGCTTAATGCCAACGTAATTCCGGCCGTGCCGCGTTACGGCACAGTCTCGGCCAGCGGCGATCTTGCTCCGCTTTCGCACATCGCCGCCGTCGTTATCGGCAAGGGCCGCGTGCTGAACCAGCGCGGCGAGCCTGTGCCCACCGCCGACTATCTGGCGGAAGCCAAGCCCGCGTTCACGCCGATCACGCTGGAGCTGAAAGAGGGCCTCGCGCTCAACAATGGCTGCCAATACTCGAACGCCTGGGGCGCGCTGGCGACGGCGATGATGCGCCGGCTGGTCGAGGCGGCTGCGCTCAACGCGGCGCTCGGCGTGCAGGTGATGCGCGGCACCGGCCGTCCGTACCGCGCCGATCTGCACGCGCTGCGGCCCCATCCCGGTTCGCAGACCATCGCCGCCTGGGTGTTCGATCTGCTTGAAGGCTATGAGCTCCAAGACGCCGGCGTCGATGCCAAGTTTGCCTACGACGAGAAAATTCAGGATCCGTACAATCTGCGTTGCGCCGCGCAGGTGTTGGGCCCGTGCCTCGACTTGATCGCGCGCGCGGAGAAGACGTTGCTGATCGAAGCGCAGGCCGTCACCGACAATCCGATTGATCTCAACCAAAGCCTCGACGGCTACGATCTCGACCTCATCACCTCGGGCGGCCACTTCCACGGCATGCCGCTGGCGGTCGATTGCTACGGGCTGTTGCAGGCCGCCGGCGTGATGGCGAGCCTGTCCAATCTGCGCTGCGCCCGCATCGTCGATCCCACCCGCAACAAGGGGCTTGGCCCCCAAGCGCGCGGCCACGATGCGAAAGCAACCGAGTCCGGGCTGATGCTCACCGAGTACACCACGGCTGGCCTGTGCAATCACATCTGGGGCCTTGCCATGCCTTCGCACATGCTGTCGCTGCCGACCGACAGCGGCCAGGAGGATCACGTGTCGATGGCGGCCAATGTCGGCATGCGCGCCTACGAGGCGGCCGAACGGCTGGCGGACATCCTGGCCATCGAGATGGCGTTCGCGGCTCAGGCCGAGCACGTCCGCGGCGCCGAAGCCGGCAAGCACGCCGAAGCGCTGAAGCCCGCCGCCCTTGGCAAGCGCACCGGCGCTGCCTTAGATGCCATCAACAAGGCGTTCCCGCGCGTCGTCAGCGACCGGGAATTGTCCTGGGACATGATGTCCTTGGCCGAGAAAGTGATGTCGGGCGAGATCGTGCAGGCGACGGGCTATAGCTTCACGCGACATTGAAGCCGCTTTGACACGCGCCTGCGCGCACCTGCCTCTGATTGATCGATCGCCCCGTACGCCCGAAAGTTACGTTCTATGAGCACCTCCGAATCCAAACGCGTCGCCGCCGAAAAGCCGCGCGGCTTCATCGATCGGCTGGGTGACGCCGCCGCCGCCGAGCAACGCGTCGTCGCCGCTGTCGGCGCGGTTTATGAGCGTTGGGGCTTCGAGCAGCTGGAGACGTCGGCGATCGAATTCACCGAGGCGCTCGGCAAGTTCCTGCCGGATCTCGACCGCCCGAACGAAGGCGTGTTCTCGTTCCAGGACGACGAGCGCTGGCTGTCGCTGCGCTACGATCTCACCGCCCCGCTCGCGCGTTTTGCGGCGGAGGAGTGGAACGGGCTGGCAAAGCCGTTCCGCCGTTGGCAGACGGGCCCGGTCTGGCGCAACGAAAAGCCCGGCCCCGGCCGCTTCCGCCAGTTCACCCAATGCGACGCCGATACGGTGGGCTCCGACAATCCTGCCGCCGACGCCGAGATGGTGGCGATGGCGAGCGAAGCGCTGGAAGCGGTGGGCGTGCCGCGCGATGGCTACGCCTTCAAGATCAATTCGCGGCGCATCCTCAATGGCGTGCTGGAAAGCATCGGCGCCAAAGATGACCGCGCCCGTCTCACCGTGATGCGTGCGATCGATAAGCTCGATCGCGTCGGCATCGAAGGCGTTGCTGCGCTGCTCGGCAAAGGCCGCAAGGATGAAAGCGGCGACTTCACCCCGGGCGCCGATCTCGACGCCGCCGGCGTGAAGACGGTGGTCGATTTCGTCACGCTCGAAACCACTTCGCGCGCTTCGGTGATCGAGGGCCTCGAACGTCTGCTCGGCGCAAGCGAAGAGGGGCGCGCGGGCCTCAAGGAATTGCGCGGCATCGATGCGGTGCTGAACGGGCTCAAGGTGAGCGACGCGCAAGCGCGCTTCGATCCCTCCGTCGTGCGCGGACTCGAATATTATACCGGCGCGGTGTTCGAAGCCGAACTGACCATGACGGTCGTCGAAGACGGCCGCCCGGTGCGCTTCGGTTCTGTCGGCGGCGGCGGACGCTATGACGATCTGATCGCGCGCTTCACTGGCGAACGCGTGCCCGCGACCGGTTTCTCCATCGGCGTCAGCCGTCTTGTCGCGGCGCAGGCGCGGCTGGGGCTCGGCGAGGCTTTCGCGCAGACACCGCCCGTCATCGTGCTCGCGCTCGATGCCGCCCGGATGGGCGATTACTTCGCCATCGCCAGCGAATTGCGCGCCGCCGGCATCCGCGCCGAGACTTATCTCGGTTCGAGCGGCATGAAGGCCCAGCTAAAATATGCAGACAAGCGCAACGCCCCCATCGCCGTGATCCAAGGCGGCAACGAGCTGGAGAAGGGGGTGGTGACGCTCAAGGATTTGCGCCTCGGCGCAAAGATCGCCGCCAATCTGGGCGAGGACAGGGAAGCCTATGCTCGCATGCGCGAGCAGGTTCAGCAGGAAGTTCCTCGCGGCGAAGTTGTTGCTGCGGTGCAGCGTATGCTTGCGGCCAAACTGTAATTTATATTTCTCTCTTGAGAGCAAATTGCGGCGCTTGACCGCAGGAACGGACAACGGCAATTCTGCGGCGACCGTCGGCGTCGCGGGCGGTCGCGTTTCGGGGAGGAGACGCCTTAACTTAGCGACGTTAGCGGTCGCGCCGGCGGACGGCGCGGCCGCTTTTCATTTCAGCGTTTCGCATCGCCGGGCGGGTCGATGTCTTCGAGCACGCCCGCCGCCTCCGCGCGCTCTTCCTCGGCGCCGAGGTCCGCGATTGGTGCGGGATGATTGCGGCACGCGAGCGCAAGCGTGATCAGGCCAAGCAGCGCCGAGAGCAGCGAGCCGCCCAGAACGCCAAAGCGCACCGGCGCCGCCAGTTCGCCCGAGCCGAAGGCGAGCGTGCCGATGAACAGGCTCATGGTGAAGCCAATGCCCGCCAGCATGCCGATGCCCAGCATCTTCGGCAGATCCGCTGGCGCAGGCTGTCTCATCACCGACGACGCTGCGTAGGTCGCAAGGGTGATGCCGAGCGGCTTGCCGAACACGAGCCCCGCCGCGGCGCCGAGCGCGATCGGATGCAGCAACGTCTCGACGCCCGCGCCGTGCAGCACGACGCCAGCATTAGCGATGGCGAAGATCGGCATGATCGCGAATGTCACCCACGGCTTGAGCGCATGCTCGGCGGTGATCAGCGGCGAGTGGCCGTCGGCGCGCCGCATTGGCACGGTCATCGCGGTCAGCACGCCGGCGATGGTCGCATGCACGCCTGAGAGCAGCATGAACCCCCACAGCACGAGGCCGAGCAGCCAGAACGGCGCCAACGCCTTCACGCCGGCGCGGTTCATCAGCAGCATGACGACGAACGTCACCGCCGCCCCGCCCAGCGCCCAGCCGGCGAGGTGTGTGGAGTAGAACAGGGCGATCACCAGGATGGCGCCCAGATCGTCGATGATGGCTAGCGCCAGCAGAAACAGCCGCAAGCCGCCCGGCACGCGCGGCCCGAGCAGTGAGAGCACGCCCACGGCGAAGGCGATGTCGGTGGCGGCCGGGATGGCCCAACCGCGCAGATATTCCGGGGCGTGTGCGTTAATTGCGACATAGATGAGCGCGGGCGCGGCCATACCGCCAAGCGCGCCGGCCATCGGCATCGCCGCTTCCCTGGGATTCTTGAACGGGCCTTCGACGGTCTCTCGCTTCAGCTCAAGACCGACATAGAGAAAGAAGATCACCATCAGCCCGTCATTGATGACGAGATGCAGGTTGAGCGGGTGGGCCGCTTCGCCAAGCCCAAGCGCCAGCCCCGCGATCTGATCTTCGAGCAGATGGTGGAAGGCCTCGCCGGTGGGGCCGTTCAGCAGCAGGAACGAGAGCAGCGTCGCCGCGATCAGGACGTAGCCGGGCGTTGTGTCCCGTTGCCACCAGTGCTTCGCCGCGCTCGCCGTCATCGAATGTCTCAGTTTTGTTGCAGCGCTTACGTAGAGCGAAGCGCGGTGCAGGCGCAACCGCAACTGGTGCGCGCCTGCGCGATCAACCGCTGGCAGGTGTGATGCAGATGCACCATCGCCGCGGCGCGCTGCGCCGCGATTCCGCAAAACACTGAGAACGCTGCGTCATGCGTGAAGGACGTATGACGGCGCAACACAAACTTCGCAAAGCTGTAACCGCTGCGTTGAATTCGTTTCCTAGCAGCGCCTCGCGTGCGGGTGCGAAGGGCGTCCCCGCACTTGGGGGTTGTCTCTCATGTTCTCGAAAAAGTTTCTCTCCGGCGCTGCGCTGACGGCGCTGTCGATATCGATCGGCGGCGTCGCGCACGCACAATCGACCGCTTCGCAAATCCAAGATGAAGAGACGATCGTCGTCACCGGCCGGCGCTCGGCCGAAGGCACGATGATCGCCGAACAAGCGTCGAAAGCGCGCTCGACCATCACCTCCGAATACATCGAGACCCAAGGTCCGGGCCAAACCATCCTCAACACGCTCAACCTGGTGCCGGGCGTCAACTTCACCAACAACGACGCGTTCGGCTCATCGGGCGGCAACCTGCGCCTGCGCGGCTTCGATGGTAACCGCGTGCTGTTGTCGTTCGACGGCGTGCCGCTCAACGACACCGGCAATTATGCGATTTACTCGAACCAGCAGGTCGATCCGGAACTGATCACGCGCGCGACGGTCAATCTCGGCACCACCGACGTCGACAGCCCGACGGCGGCTGTCACCGGCGGCACCATCAATTACGTGACGCGCCTGCCGACCGAGGAAATGGGCCTGACGCTGCAGCCCTCGCTCGGGACGGACGCTTATCGCCGCATCTTCCTGCTTGGCGACTCGGGCGCGTTCGGCCCGTGGGGCACGCGCGCGTTCGCTTCGTTCTCGCAGCAGAATTACGACCAATGGGTCGGGCCGGGCGAACTGGAGAAGTTCCAGTACAACGCGCGTCTGTACCAGCCGCTGGCGGGCGATGACTTCCTCAGCCTCTCGGCGCATTGGAACCAGAACCGCAACAATTTCTACCGCACCGGCAATGAATCGGCTTGGGCCGGCGCGGGAGGCATGTTGTCGAACATCTCGGCCTGCGTGCGCGACGATGCGACGGCGGGCGTGGCCGACAATGACGGATCGGGTTCGTCGAGCAACAACGCGCAACCGGCCAGCTGCACCAATTTCTACGGCCTGCGCATCAATCCCTCGGACACGGGCAACATCCGCGGCCAATCGCGCTTCTCGTTCGGCGACAACGTGACCTTCACGTTCGACCCGACTGTCCAATACGTCCTCGCCAATGGCGGCGGCACCTCGACCATCTCGGAAACGGACAATCGTCTTGCTGCAGGCGTAGTCGGCGTCGCCAACAGCGACTCGGTCAATCCCGCCTGCGCCGTGTTCGACGGTACGGCGGCGGGCGTCGACCTCAATGGCGACTGCGACACGCGCGATACGGTTCGCCTCTATTCGCCCAGCAACACCAACACGCTGCGCTACACGCTCAGCACGTCGCTGATCTGGGACATCAACGACACCAACCGCGTCATCTTCGGCTACACCTACGACACCGGCCGTCACCGTCAGACGGGCGAGTACAGCCTGCTCGACGCCAACGGCAATCCGGTCAGCGTCTGGGGCGGCAAGGACGATGTCGGCGGCGACCCGATCCGGACGCTTGCGGGCAACGTGTTCCAGAAGCGCGACCGTCTTTCGATCGCGTCGCTGAGCCAGCCGAGCATCCGCTACATCGGCGACTTCCTCGATGACGCGATCACGGTCGACATCGGCCTCCGCGCCCCGACCTTCACGCGCGATCTCGATCAGCGCTGCTACGCCCCGGGCAATGGCAGCACCTCTGATCCGAGCTGCGGCTACAATCCGGGCGGCACGATCATCGCGCCGTTCAAAGCGCAGGTGCAGTACGATGAAGTGCTGCCGAATGTCGGCCTGACTTGGCGTCCGGCTGAGGGCCATCAGATCTATGTCAGCTACGCCGAGACGCTCTCGGCCCCGCGCACGGACGATCTTTACAGCGGCATCGCGCCGGCGGCGCTGCAAAGCACAGTGGTTCCGGAAACCGCGCAAAGCTACGACATCGGCTATCGCTTCCAAGGCGGGGCGTTCCTTGTCTCCGCAGGCGCCTTCTTCACCTCGTTCGAAAATCGCATCGTGCGCTCGTACGATCCGGACCTCGACATCACCACCGCGCGCAACCTCGGCCCGGTCGATCTGTGGGGCGCGGAAGCGCAAGTGGGCTGGCAAGCCACCGAAGCGTTCACGCTCTACGCGGCCGCCGCTTACAACGACAGCGAAGTGCAAGACAATCTCTTGATCAGCCGCGGCCCGGACCTCATCGCCGGCACCGCCGACGACGTTTTCGAACTCACGGCCGGCAAGCAGGTGGTCGAGACGCCGGATTGGACCTTCACCGCGCGCGGCGAGTACGACCTCGGCCCGCTCACGCTCGGCGCGCAAGCGCGCTATGTCGGCGAACGCTGGCGCACGGACATCAACAGCCTCGCGTCTGACGCTTACACCGTCGCCGACGTGGATGTGACGTGGAACGTGCTCGACAACACCTCGCTGCGCCTCAACGTCACCAACATCTTCGGTGAAGAATACCAGGGCTCACTCAGCACCGCGACCTCAGGCACGCCGAACTACATGCTCGGCGCCCCGCGCACGCTGCTGCTGACGCTGAATACGCAATTCTAATCTCCTCCCCCTAGAGAGAGACCAACTTGAAGGAGCGGTGCGCAAGCGCCGCTCCTTTTTCTTTGTGCGCGAGGGGCAGATGCAATGTGCTAAGCTAGGGTATGATCGCGATCCTCATTCGCCCGCTACAAGAGGATGACTGGGCGCCCTTCCGCGCCCTCCGCTTGCGTGCGCTGCAAAGCGAGCCGGGCGTATTCGCCACCGCTTACGCCGAGGCGGCGGCGCGGCCGGAAAGCCAATGGCGCTGGACCGTTAGCGGCGCCGATCATCAAGCGTTCGGCTTGTTCGATGGCGCTGCGCTGATCGGCATCACCGCCATCTTCCGCGACAGCGAAGATCCCTCGGGCGCCACGGCCATGCTGGCGATGAGCTTCATCGAGCCTGCCTATCGGGGGCGCGGGCTATCACAGCTCTTCTACGACGCGCGCCTGGCTTGGGCGCGTGCGCACGGCGGCTTTCGCCGCATCGTCGTCTCGCACCGCGCCTCGAACGAAGCCTCGCGCCGCGCCAATCAGCGCCACGGATTCACGCTCACCGGCTCAGCCCCGCGCACTTGGCCCGACGGCGTCACCGAGGACGAGATCAGTTACGAACTGCTGCTCTAGCGCGCCGCCTAGTGCGGACCCGCCAGCGTCGTCAGCAGTACGCGCCAGTGGGCGAGGCCGCCATAAAAGCTCTCGACCGGAACGCGCTCATTGAGGCCGTGCGAGAATTCATCTTCCGAACGGATGAAGACGCCGCCGACCCCATAGGTGGGAATGCCGGCGCTGCGGAAGAAGACGCCATCGGTGGCGCCCGCTTCCATGTAGGGCGCAACCGGAATGCCCGGAACGCGCGCTTGCGCCGCGTGCGTCACCGCCGACATGACATCGGCGCGCAACGGTGAAGCATCGCTGGCGAACGATTGATCGATCGGCGCGACGGCGATGCCGGCGCCGGCGATGCGTTGCAGCTGCGCCTGCACCTCAGCGACGGGCACGCCGGGGAAGATGCGGCAATTGACCGTGGCGGTGGCGCTCTGCGGCAGCGCGTTTTCCGCATGCCCAGCCGCCAGCATGGTGGCCACGCAGGTGGTGCGCATCAGCGTCGAGATGTGCGGATTGGCCGAGAGGATGCGTGCGGCGCGCCGATCGCCGGGATTTTCGGCAAAGCGTAGCATCGCCGCGCCTTCCTCGCCGGCGGTCACCGCCGACGAGGCGCGGAAAGCGCCGATCGTGGTGTCGTTCCACATCACCGGAAACTGGAACGCGCGCAGCCGCTCGAGCGCGTCGGCGAGATCGTAGATCGCGTTGTCGGCGCGCGGGGCGGAGGAGTGGCCGCCCGGATTGCGCGCGGTGAAGGTGAAGCTGGCGTAGGTCTTTTCCGCCGTTTGCAGGAAGAAGAACAGCGGCGCGCCGGCTTCGCTCAATTGCCCGCCCCCGGCGTCGGAATTGAGCGCGAACTCGGCGTCGGCGATGAGATCGCGATGCTGGCTCAAGAGCTCGCGCGTGGTTTCGCCGCTGGTTTCTTCATCGCCCGAGAACCAGACGACGAGGTCGCGTGTCGGGCGGAAACCCTCGCGCCGCAGCGCGATCACCGTGGCGGCGATGTTGGCGACGCCGGCCTTGTTGTCGAGCGAGCCGCGGCCGAAGAAGAAGCCGTTCTCCTCCACCAGCGTGAACGGATCGCGCTCCCAATCGGAGCGGTGCGCCGGCACCACATCGAGGTGGCCGAGCAGCAGGATCGGCCGCCCGCCGCTGCCATCGCCGCGATAGCGGACGAGAAGAGCAGCCGTGGCGCCGTGCGGCAGCACATGGATGTCTTCGGCGGGAATGCCGGCGGCGCGGAATTGATCGGCCAGGTAAGCGGCGGCCTCCGGCGTGCGTGCGCCTTCGACCGAGGTGTCGAGCTGGACGATGTGGCGATACAGCTCCAGCGCCTGCGCGCGTTCGGCTGCGCTCGGCGTTTGCGCAGCGGCGCCGGTGGCGGCGAGCACGAGCGCGCAGGTCAGCGCTGAAACGAAACGAAGCATCAAATCCCCCGAGAAACCGCCGGTCGTTGCGGCCATGCTGGGCGGCGGTTAGCGCTTTGGCAAGAGATTGGGCGCACGGCTCTCTCATGCTTTCTGCGCAAGCGTCCGCACTTGCCGCAGCGCCGCCCGCGCGCCTGGCGCTGGCGCGCTGGGAGCCGCTGGCGGCGGCGCTGTGCCTTGCGCAATTCTCCGAGCCGCTGTTCGCCGCCATCGCGCAAAGCCAGGGCGCGACCGAGCCGCCCGGCTACGCGCGGCTCTTCTTCATCCCAGTTTACGCCTTCCTCGCCGCCGTGCTGTGGCGCGACCGGGCGAAGCTCTGGGCCAGCGCGCGCGCGACGCCGCTGCTGATGGCGCTGCTCGCGCTCACCGTCGCTTCGACACTCTGGTCCATCGATAGCGGCGCCACGCTGCGCCGCTCGGTGTGGCTGGCGCTGAGCATGAGCTTCGGGCTCTATCTCGCTTGGCGCTACGAGTGGAAGGCGCTGCTGCCTGTGCTCGCGAGCGGTTATGCGGTGCTGATCGCAGGTTCGCTTGCGCTCGGCTTCGCCGCGCCCGCGATTGGACGCATGAGCGTCGAGCACCCCGGCGCCTGGTCTGGGCTGTGGACGCACAAGAACACGCTCGGCGGCATCATGGCGATTGGCTTTGCCATCTGCGTTGCGGCGGCGATCGTCGAACCCAAGCGGCGCCGTCTCTGGGCGCTGTGTGCGCTTGGCGCGTTTGCCTTGGTGCTGTTTTCGACCTCGAAGACCGCACTGCTCGCATCGGCGCTTGGGGTTGGCGTGATGGCGCTCTGCGCGCTGATCCGGCGCGGGCCGATTGCCGCCACGCTCAGCATCGCCGCCGTGCTGGTCGCGCTCATTCTTGGCGCCAGCATCGTTCTGCTGGCGCCGGATCTGCTCGTCGCCGCGCTGGGCCGCGATGTCACGCTGACGGGCCGCACCGACATCTGGCAGGCGTCAGCGCGCTTCGTCGCTGCGCGGCCTTGGCTCGGCTACGGCTATTACGCGTTCTGGATTCCCGAGAACGGGCCCGCTTACTGGGTGCGGCAGGCGGTGCAATGGCAGGTGGCCTCGGCGCATTCGAGCTGGCTCGAACTAGCGCTCGGCCTTGGCCGCATCGGCATCGCCGTGTTCGCACTGCAGCTGCTGGCCGCGCTGAAGCGCGGCGCGGGCGCACTGATACGCGCCAATGCGGGGCTCTGGGCGCCGGCCTTCCTCGCTGCGTTTGCGCTCTACACGCTGAGCGAAAGCCACGCGCTGCAGGCCAACAATCTCTTCTGGATCATCTATGTGGCGGTAGCGGTGCGACTCGCGCTTGATGCGCGCCAGCGCAAGCACGAACGGACAGCATGAGCGCGATACTCATCCTCGGCGTCGATCCCGGCCTCAATCGCTGCGGCTGGGGCCTTGTGCTCAGCGACGGCGCGCGCCTTTCCCACGTCGCCCACGGCGTGATCAAACCGCCGCCGCAACAGCAGCTGGCCTCGCGTCTGCACGACCTGTTCGAAGGGCTGTGCGCGGTGATCGAACAGCATCAGCCGCACGAAGCGGCGGTGGAGGAGACGTTCGTCAATTCCAATGCGCGTGCGGCGCTGGCGCTCGGCCAGGCGCGCGGGGTGGCGCTCGCAGCGGCGGCGCGGCGCGGGCTCGAAGTGGCTGAGTATTCGCCAGCGACGATCAAGAAGGCGATCGTCGGCTCTGGCGCGGCGGACAAGACGCAGATGGCGTTCATGGTGCGGCGCTTGTTGCCGGCCGCAGGCGATGTCAGCGCCGATGCCGCCGACGCGCTCGGCGTTGCGCTGTGTCATGCGGCGCATGGCGGCTTCCGCCGCCGCACCGCAACGCCCTAGACGCGCGTCACCAGCCCGTAAGCCAGCAATTGCGCTGTCATGTGGGCGCCGTCGCTCGCGCCCAGCTCACCCGGCTTGAACGGTTTGCCGCTCAAAGCGCGATCGAGCGCGGCGCGGTCGCCGTGCGCGAACTTCAGTTCGCCGCCCGGCGCGACCACGACTAGCACATCGCCATCCTCGGCAATGCGATAGGGGGTGAAGCGGTCGGCGCGGAAGCTCTCGTTCTCGCCGATCGGCTTGGACGCATCGCGGATCGCGCCGCGATTGAAGGCGGGACGCGAGCGAATGAAATTGTCGATGGTGAGATCGAGCGCCGGATCGAGTTGAATTTCCTTCGCCACCAGGGCGGCAAGATCATTCAGCTGCTTGCCCGCCTTTGCCCGGTCGAAGCCGGGATTGGCGTAGCCGGCGGGCAGCGAGCGGCGCAGTTCGGGCGAGCGCAACGCCACCTCCGACACCGCTTCCAGCATCAGATCGGCCCAGGTGCGCGTGATCAGGCCGATGGTGATGTGCAGCGAAGGTTCGCCGCCGGAGGTCATCGCATCGTGCATCAGCCCGCGCGGCACGTAGGCGACATCGCCGGCCTTGAGCACGAATTCCTGCTTCAGCTCGCCGCTTTGGTGCGTGCCGAGTTGGAAGTCCTCACCGCGATAGGGCGTGTCGACCGGCTTCTCGTAAAGCCGCCACGCTTTCTCGCCTTCGACCTGGATCACGATGACGTCGTGATTGTCGTAATGGGTGCGGAAACCCTGAGCGTTCGGCGGCGTCAGATAGAGATTGGTCTGCATGTGGCACGAGAACACGTGCTCAAGCCCACGGCAGAGCCGGCCGAGCGAAGGCTCGAGCTGGTGCGCCTGCTGCAGAATGACGGTGGCGCCGCCGCGATGCATCTCCGCGACCGCGCCGCGATCGACGTAGCCGGCCGCGTCGACATAATCGCTGCGCCGCAATTGCTTTGACGCGTCAGCGAGATCGAGCTGGCCTTCGCGCAGATCGACGCTGGTGACGATGCGGTCGACGGCGTCGAGCGAGAGCAGGCCTTCGAACCGCTTCGGCTGACCGTGCGCGACGATCAGCGCTTCGCTTTCGTAGATGCGGGCGAAAAAGTCCGCGACCCGCTCGGGACCGATCAGGTAGCCGAGCGGGTCGTTGAGCCAGGGCTCAGACATGGGACGATACTTCGCTTAGCGGCGGCCGCGGCCGTAGCCAGCGCGGTCGGCGCCCTGACCGCTGTCGCTGTCGGTGAGGCCGGTGCGGCCATAGCCGGCGCGGTCAGCGCCGTTGCCGGAATCGGAATCGCTGCGGCCGGTGTAACGCGCGCCGCCGCCACGGCCGTTGCCGGCGCGGTCGGACGAGTCGCTGTCGGTGATGCCGGTGCCGCCGCGGCCGTTGCCTGCTTGGTCGCTCGGATCGCTGTCGGTCACGCCGGTGCCACGGCGTCCGCCGCGGCCGCGCCCTGGCGGGTCGGCATAGGTGCCGCTGTCGCTGTCGCTGATGCCGGTGGTGCCGCCACGGCCACGGCCGGCCGGGTCAGCGTAAGCGCCGCTGTCATGATCGGTGATGCCGCTCGAACCGCGGCCGCGGCCTGCGGGGTCAGCGTAGGCGCCGCTGTCATTGTCGGTCACGCCAACGCGGCCGCCGCGGCCGTAGCCGGCGCGATCAGCGCCGTTGCCGGAATCGTTGTCGGTGAGGCCGGTGCGGCCGTAGCCGGAGCGGTCAGCGCCGTTGCCGGTGTCGGAATCGGTGCGGCCCGTATAATTCTGCGCCGAGGCTGTGCCCGTAACCACCGCCGTCGCGCCGCCGGCGAGGATCGCCGCGCCCGCCACACGGCTCATGAACGAGCGCCGATTCAGCCGCTTCTTTTCATCCGACATGTGTAAATCCCCAAAACGCCCCGCGTGCCGCTTCAATCGAAGCTGCTGCTGGCAGGCTCATCCCTCACGCGAATCTGTAACACGTCATTTTGTCGCTGTAAGCGTGAGAATGGTTCGCAAGAACGCGTTCCGCGCGCCGCCGAATCCGCGCACGAAGACACGCGGAGCGGAAGCATGATCGGTTCACTGAACGGCGTGGTTGCAGCGGTAGGCGAGGACAGCGCGCTGATTGAAGTCGGCGGCGTCGGCTATGTTGTTCAGGCTGGCGCGCGCACGCTGAGCCGGCTGTCCGTCGGCGCACAGATGCGGCTCTTCATCGACACGCATGTGCGCGAAGACGCGATCAAGCTCTACGGCTTCGAGAGCGAAGAAGAGCGCGCCTGGTTCGCGCATCTGCAGACCATTCCCGGCGTCGGCGCCAAGGTCGCGCTCGGCATCCTCGATACGCTGCCGCCGCAAGCGCTGGTCGACGCCATTGCCTTGCAAGACAAAGCCGCATTCGCGCGCGCCAATGGCGTTGGCCCGAAACTCGCGGGCCGGCTTGCGCAGGAGCTGGCGGCCAAGCAGGGACCGAAGGGCTTTGTCTCGCTCGCCAGCGCGGGTGCGCCGCGCGCGGCCAACGCCAATGGCTCGGGCGCGCGCGCCGAGGCGGTGTCGGCGCTGGTCAATCTCGGCATCGACCAATCGAGCGCCGCGCGCGCCGTCGCCTCCGCCGCCAAGCAATTCGACGCTGACGCGCCAGCCCCCGAGCTGATCCGCGCCGCGCTGAAGGAAGTCAGCCGCTAGGCGGCGTGCTTCACGCCGCAGTCCGGTCCGCCTTGTTGCGCACCCATTGCGACAACAGCCATTTCTCGCCGCTTGTCGGCGGCAAACCCGCGTGCAGCGTGCGCGGATCGGGCGCGCCGCGCGCATCGACGTTGCCGAACATCAGCGCATCGCCGGTGTTGCCCTTGAAGCGATAATCGAGGCGCGGAAACTCCGTCTCGCCGCCCTCGTAATCGTCGTTGAGATAGACAAGGAACGTCACCACGCGCTGTCCGCGCGCCTGCAGATCAGCCTGCAAAGACGGGTTAGACGGATCAAGATAATCGAAGTGCGGCCGGAATTGCTCGCCCGGGCTGTAGTGCAGGATGTTGGTCAGTTCGAAGAATTGGTTCGGCAGGCCGGTGGTCGCCGCCATGCGCGCGTGCACCATCAGGAACGGGAGATCCATATTGGCGAGCGTGACTTCCGATTTCTTGTTCGACCGCTCCTTGGCGATCATGGCCGCGCCGGAGGCGGGGTCGTAGACGTCAGCGCGCCGCATCGCCAGCGAGCGCGAGATCAGCCGCGCGCACTCGGCCGGCGACATGAACGCCGCCGCGGTGAGAATGCGCGGCTGCTCCATCACCACGTTGAACGCTCGCGGCTTGATCCAGTCGCGCACATTGATGGCGGCGCGCAGCGCGGCGAAGTCATCGCCGTCGCGCTGCGCCAGAAAGCGAATCTGATCCTGCGCAGGGGCCCAGCCCAGTTCAGCAGAGCGTTGCATCAGGTCGAGCCCCTGATCCCAACTCGCCTTGTGGGCGATGCCGGAGGCGACCAGCACCGCGTGCTGCGCCAGCGCCTCGGCCTCATCCAGCGCAGCGGCGCGCGCGATGTAGGCCGCGCCTTCCGGCACGCGCGGGCGCTCTTTGTCGTCGCCGATCAGCAGATGCTTGCCATACGCGGTCATCGCTGCGCGATCGCCCGCATCGGCGCGGGCGCGAAGCTCAGCCAGGGTGTCGGCGCTCATGCTTTCCTATCGCCCGGCGCACGCGCGCGCTCAAGCCCGCGCCCCGTACAAGCCCTCAATCCGCTTGCGTGACCGCCGCTGCGGCGACGCCAAAGCCGAACATCGGCCGCATCTCGCAGACGCCCTCCCATTCAGGCCAATGCTGACGGTGCAATTCCATGAAGCGCTCCGCCGACGCGAGCGCTTCCTCGCGCGTGGCGAACTCGAAGATGGCGAAACCGCCGAGCACTTCCTTGGTCTCCGCGAACGGGCCGTCGGTCGCCTTGAGTTCGCCGCGGCGCGATTCAATGCGCGCGCCGCCCATCGCCGTCGGCATCAGGCCGCCGCGCGCGAGCATGCGGCCCGCGGCCATTTCCTGCTCGGTCAGCTTTTCGATCGCGTCGATCATGGCTTGCGGCGGGGGCGCGCCGGTTTCGGCGCCGGAGGTGAGAAACATGTAGCGCATGGGCGCCTGTCCCTTCGTGTCACGCCGCAGCGGCGCTAGCCTGAGGACGATGTGCTGTCCCGAAAGCCGACGTTTCAGTTTGAGATTTTTCGCCCAGCGCTCTCGCGAGGGCGCGCTAGAGCGCGCGCGGGCGCCGGAAACCCGCGCGCGCCGGACAGACTTAGCCGCCCTCGGCCTCGGCGCTGGCCATATGCACCGCCATCGGCCGCATCTCGCAGACGCCTTCCCAGCCTTCGGCGTATTTGGCGTGCATCTGCATGAAGTTTACCCCTGATGCGATCGCTTCCTCGCGCGTGGCGAATTCGAAGATGGCGAAGCCGCCGATCACTTCCTTGGTTTCGGTGAAGGGGCCGTCGATCACCTTCACGCGGCCACGCCGTAGTTCGATGCGCGCGCCCGCCGCCGTTGGCAGGAGGCCGCCCTGCGCCACCATGCGGCCTGCCGCCATTTCCTGCTCCGCCAGTTTGCCGAGTTCCTCCATGAGCTTCAGCGGCGGCGGGCCGGAATTTTCGGCGCTGGAAACCAGGTACATGTAACGCATGAATTTCTCCTATCGGGGCAGTATGCACCGTCCCGAGGACGTCGCACCGCCACGGAAGCCGACGTTTCGGCTTGAGACTTATCCACAACCGCGGCGCCTGCCCCAGTGGAACAGTCCGGAAACCCGAATCGAGCTACCAAAGCGCATGGCCGAAGCAGAACGTCTCGTGACCGCCGACCGCATGCCCGGGGAGGGCGTCGACCGCGCCCTGCGCCCGCAGGGCTTTGACGAGTTCGTCGGCCAGCCCGCCGCCAAGGCCAATCTCAAGGTTTTCGTCGACGCCGCCCGCGGCCGCAGCGAAGCGATGGACCACGTGCTGCTGTTCGGCCCGCCGGGCCTGGGCAAGACCACGCTGGCGCAGATCATCGCCCGCGAACTGGGCGTCGGCTTTCGCGCCACCAGCGGGCCGGTGATCGCGCGCGCCGGCGATCTCGCCGCGCTGCTGACCAACCTCGAACCGCGCGACGTGCTGTTCATCGACGAGATCCATCGCCTCGCCCCGGCGGTGGAGGAAATCCTCTATCCGGCCATGGAGGATTATCACCTCGACATCATCATCGGCGAAGGCCCCTCAGCGCGCAGCGTGCGCATTGATCTCGCGCCCTTCACGCTTGTCGGCGCCACCACGCGCGCAGGCCTGCTCGGCACGCCGCTGCGCGATCGCTTCGGCATTCCGGTGCGGCTCGAATTCTATGGGCCCGACGAATTGCTCGGCATCGTCACCCGCGCGTCGCACAAGCTCGGCGCGCCGATCACCGCCGAAGGCGCGCTCGAAATCGCCAAGCGCGCGCGCGGCACCCCGCGCGTGGCCGTGCGCCTGCTGCGCCGCGTGCGCGATTTCGCCGGCGATAACGCCATCGATGCGAAGGCGGCGGACGCAGCGCTGAAGCGCCTCGATGTCGATAGCGACGGCCTCGACATGCTCGACCGGCGCTATCTGGTGGCGCTGGTGGACATGTATTCCGGCGGCCCCGTCGGCGTCGACACGCTCGCCGCCGCTCTGGCCGAAGCCCGCGACGCCATCGAAGACGTGATCGAGCCGTACCTGATGCAGCAAGGCTTCGTCATGCGCACGCCGCGCGGACGCGTCGCCGCGCCGAAAGCGTACGAGCGGCTAGGGAAGAAACCGCCAGCGCGCGCGCCGGAAACGGGGACGCTGTTCGAGGGGAAGTAGGGGCCGCCGCCGCGGACCGCCGGCTTCCAGCCGGCATTCTGGCTCACCCCATCCGCGCGCGCCGCCAGCCGCCCCAGCGATAATACGCCCCGGCCAGCGAGGCGGAGACGGCCATCGACACCGGAAAGCTCCACCAGATCGCGTCCGCGCCCCAAGCCGGCGCCAGCGCCTTGGCAAAGCCGATGCGCACCACGAACAGCGAGATGGCCAGGATGATGAGCGGGGGCGTTACCGCCCCGGTCGCACGCACGACGCCGAACAGCACGATTGTCACTCCGAACAGAACGAAGCCCCATCCCGCAATGGCGTTGACGTGGTGCGCGATCGCCATCGCGTGCGCCTGCCCAGGCAGGAACAGGCCGATCAGGAACGGGTGAGCCAGATAGATCAGCGCCAGCAGCGCGCCCGTCATCAGCACGTTGATGAGCACGCCGGCATGAGCGCTGCGCTCGACCCGGTCCCAGTGTCCAGCGCCGACATTCTGCGCCGCCATCGAAGAGGCGGCCGCGCCGATCGCCATCGCCGGCATCTGCAGGTAATTCCAGAATTGCACGGTCACGCCATAGGCGGCGGCGGTTTCCGCGCCATAGCCGTTGATCATCGACATCATCACGATCGCCGATGCCGACACCACCATCATCTGCGCGCCCATCGGCAAGCCCTTGAGCACGATGGTGCGCAGCAAGGCAGGGTCGGGCTTCAGGTAATGCAATTCGCCGCGCGTCAGCCGCAGCTCGCTCTTGCGCCAGTACAGATACGCCAGCAGCGCGGCCAAGCCGATCGCCTGCGACAGCAGCAGCGCCATGCCCGAGCCGGCGATGCCCATCTGCGGGAGCGGGCCAATGCCGCTGATCAGCAACGGGTTGAGCGCGATGTCGAGGATCGTCGCCAGCGTCGTGAAGAAGAACGGCGTCTTCGCATCGCCCGCGCCGCGCTGCACCATGACGACGAACGAAAACACGCTGAGGAACGGCAACGAGAGGAAGATGATGCGCAGATAAGCTTCGGCGAACGCGCGCGATTCTGGCGGCGTGCCCATCCAATGCAGAATCTGCTCGGCGGCGGCGAAGCCGCCAATCGCCAGCGCCAGCGATGAGAGCAGAAAAAAGCTTCCGCCAGTGCCCACGACTCGCTTGGCGCGCTGCAGGTCCTTGGCCCCAAATGCCTGGCCGACCAAGATCGTCGCCGCCATGCCGACGCCGAACATCACTCCGAGCATGAACAGCAGGATGATGGTGGCGTTGGTGGTCGCGGTCAGTGCTGCGGGTCCGAGCAGGCGGCCGACCCACAGCGTGTTGATCGAGCCGTTGAGCGATTGCAGCACGCTCGTGCCCAGCACCGGCAGCGAGAACGCGAGCAGCGTGCGCGAGATCGGGCCTTGCGTCAGATCCATGCGTGCGTGCGGCTGTCGCGCCGATGGCGCGGCGGCTTGGGTCATCGGGCAGGCTCCTGGCGCGATCCGCGCAACGGCGAGGCGGCGCTTCTAACGCAAATGCGCCGGGGGGTGCAGTCTTGCCGTCGCGTTTTTTGGCGCCCATGTTTCAACTAGGAAAGTGCGCCTACTTGCTCCGCATGGCGTCGGCGATGCGGGCGAAGGCGGGCTCCAGTAGCGCGCGCGTTTGCGCCGACGCCACCGTTTCCTCTAGCGCCGCGCGCATGCACATGAGCCATTGGTCGCGCTCTTCGGCGCCGATCGGATAGCGCTTGTGCAGGCTCATGATGCAGGGGGAGTCTTCGCGCTCGAAATAATCGCGCGGGCCGCCCATCCAGCCGCTGAGAAAGCTCGCCAGCTTGTCCACGATCGGGGCGAGGTCTGCTTGATGCATGGCGCGGATGGCGCTGGCTTCGGGACGTTGCGCCATGATTGCGTAGAAGCGCTCGGACAAGCGGCGCACGCCTTCTGCGCCGCCGACCAAGTCGTAGGGGGTAATTCTGCTCGCATCGTCCGCCATGGCCGGCAGGCTAGGCGGGGGCGCCGTTGCGGGAATTGATTTGTCGCAAGCCTCCCGGCATCAGGTGGGCATGTCCTCGCTCCGCGCCGTTGTTGAACAGCTTTCGCCCGCCGCCGATGGCTTCGTCATCGACGCGCCGGAGGAGTGGAGCCAGGGGCGCACGCTCTATGGCGGCATGACCGCCGCGCTCGCTTACGAAGCAGTCAAGCGGACCCATGGCGAGCTGGCTGCGCTGCGCTCGGCGCAATTCAGTTTCATCGGGCCGGCGACGGGCCGCTTGCGCTTCACCGCGGCGCTGCTGCGGCGCGGCCGCTCTTCCACCGTCATCGCCGCCGATTGCTTCAACGAAGAGGGGCCGGCGGCGCGGGCGCTGTTCGTGTTCGGCGCCACGCGCGAGAGCAAGGTCGCGCACGAGTTCCTGCAGCGGCCCGAGGTTGCCGCTGCAGAAGCGTGCCCGTCCTTCCGCAAGGAAGGCGGCGCCGCCCCGCGCGGCTTCTGGAACAATTTCGAGACCCGTCTCGCCGGCGGCCATCGTCTGCTCGACAAGTCCGCCGCGCGCGCTGAATTCGCGGTGTGGACGCGTTTTCTCGACACAGGCGGCGCCGATCCAACCACGGCGCTGCTGGCGATCGCCGATTGCTTGCCGCCCGCGGCGATGGTGGTGTTTCCCCAGCCCGCGCCGATCAGCACGATCACGTGGGGCGTTGACATCGCCCATGTGCCTTCGAGCGCCGATGGCTGGCGCCTGCTCTGGTCAGGAAGCGAGCACGCAGGCGAAGGCTATTCGCTGCAGAACATGGCGATGTGGAGCGAAGCGGGCGAGCTGATCGCCGTTGGCCGTCAGGCCGTGGCGATCTTCGCCTAGCGCGCTGCGGCTGCTGCCGGCGCGCCGTACGCTGCCGCGCGCATCACGTCGGCCAGCACTTGATAAGCGGCGACCCAAGCCGCGCGCGCTTCCGGCGTGAACTCATCGCCGAGGCCCTTCTTCAAGGTGCGCAGCAACGCATTGCCGACCAGCGTGTAGTGCCGGGCGGTGACGCCATAATCGAGATGCTTGACGGCAAGCTTCTGGGCGGCCGGGACGATCTGGTCTGGCTTGTCGAGGCCGTTGACGACAAAGCTCAGCGTCGCCAGCAATTTTCGCCCTTGCTCGCGCATGTCGCCTTTGAACATGGGCCGGAGGCTGGGATCGATGGCGAACAGCTCAGCGTAGAAGATCTCCGCTACAGCCCCTCCCAGCCCTGCGGCCTTTGCGAAGGTCTGCTGAACGACGGCGATTTGGCTTGGCGTCATGGGCCAGTCTCCTTGCGGAAACTGTCATTGATGATTCTTTCTGATTAGATAATGACTGCGCAAATTGCTCAAATATTGCGCGCCGGGAGCGAAACGATGTTTGAAAACAAAGTGTGGTGGATCACCGGCGCTTCCTCGGGCATCGGCGCGGCGCTGGCCGAAGCGCTGGCGCAGAAGGGCGCGAAGCTGATCTTGTCTGGCCGCAACAAGGCCGCGCTCGATGACGCTGCCCAGCGCTGCAACACGCCCGCGCTGATCCTGCCGTTCGAAGCGACCGACCTTGCGCGCCTGCCGGCGATCGTCGAGGAGGCGTGGGCTTGGGCGGCGCCGCATGGCGGCGTCTACGGCCTCGTCAACAATGCCGGCATCTCGCAGCGTTCGCTGGCGGTCGACACTGCGTTCGAAGTGTTTCAGCGCATCATCGACATCGATCTGATGGCGCCGATCGCGCTGACGCAGCGGCTGCTGCCGCGCATGATTGCCGCTGGCGGCGGGCGCATCGTCGCCATCTCCAGCGTCGCCGGCATTATCGGCGCGCCGCTGCGCGCAGCCTACAGCGCCGCCAAAGCCGGGCTCATCGCCTATCACGACAGCGTGCGCGCCGAGACCGCGCATCAAGGCGTCGGCGTGCTGGTGGTGGCGCCGGGATCGGTGCGCACCAACGTGTCGAAGAACGCGCTCGACGGCAAAGCGCAGGTGCGCGGCGTCTCCGATCCGGCGATCGACAATGGCATGGCCCCCGAGGTGGCGGCGCAACGCATCCTCGACGCGCTCGCCGCCGGCGCGCGCGAGCTGATCTTGGCGGAAGGTCCCGAAGCGATGTCGGCGCAGCTGCGCCGCAGCGATCCCGAGCGCTTGTTCGATCTGATGGCGCAGCTGGTGGCGAACGGTTACGCCAAGCAGCTCGGCGCCGAGACTTAAGTCCAGCGCTTGCTGCTGCGCTGCTCGCCGATGTCGGGCGCCTGCTTTTCTGCACCCTGATAGCCGGTGATGCGGTCGGCGACGAACGGGTTGCTTTGCCGCTCGCGCCCGAACGTCGAAGTCGGCCCGTGTCCGGGCACGAAGGTGACGTCATCGCCGAGCGGCCAGAGCTTTGCGGTGATCGAGCCGATCAGCTGGGCGTGGTCGCCGCGCGGAAAATCGGTGCGCCCGATCGAGCCGGCGAACAGCACATCGCCCACGAACGCCACGTTCAGCGGCGCATTGTAGATCACCACGTGTCCCGGCGTGTGGCCGGGCGTATGCAGCACCTCGAAGCGCGCGCCTTCGAAATCGAGCGCTTCGCCATCTTCGAAATAGCGGTCCGGCGTGACGTTGCGCAGATCCGAGAGGCCGTAGCGCTGCGCATCGTCTTCGATGCGGTCGAGCCAGAATTGGTCATCGCGGTGCGGGCCCTCAACAGCGACGCCGGTGCGTTCGCGCAGCGCCGCTGCAGCGCCGGCATGATCGAGGTGGCCGTGCGTCAGCCACATGCGCGTGAGCGTGAGGCCAAAATGGTCGAGCGCGCCGATCAGCTTGTCGGCGTCGCCGCCGGGATCGACCAGCACCGCGTGCTTGGTCTCTTCGTTCCAGATCAGCGAGCAATTCTGCTGCAGCGGCGTCACCGGCACGATGCGGATTTGCAGCTTGGGGGAGGCTTGGCTCATGCCTCCCGCATGTCGGGTTTTCGCTGCCGATGCAAGCTTTGCAGTGCGTCAGGCGTTCACCAGGGCAGCGTCTCGCCCGTGCCGGCATGCACGAAGGCGCCGCTGGTTTGCGGCGTCAGTTCGCCGATGCGCGCCAGCACGCCGCGTGCGGCTTCTTCCGGCGGGATGCCGTGTTTGCCGGTCATCTCTGTCGCCACCATGCCGGGATGGATCAGCGCCACCGCGATGCCGCGCCCAGCCAAATCGCGCGCCAGCGACATGCCAGCCGCGTTCACCGCCGCCTTCGACATGCGATAGCCGTAATAGCCGCCCGAGCCGTTGTCGGCGATCGAGCCCATGCGGCTGGTGATGATCGCGACCTTGCCGCCTTCGCTCAGCAGCGGCGCCAGCGTCGTACTAACGCGCAGCGGTCCCATCGCGTTGACCGCGAATTGCTCGGCGATGGAGTCGAAATTCATCCGATCGAGGCTTTCGGCGCGCAGAATGCCGGCATTGTTGATCAGGATGTCGATGCGCGCGCCTTTGAGCCGATGCGCCAGCTCCGCCACGGACGCCGCTTCACCGACATCGATGCCGCTCTCGATGCGCACGCCGAGCGCGCTGAGCTCTGGCGAAGCCTTCCTGCACACCGCCGTGACCTGATCGCCGCGCGCGGCCAATTGGCGGACGAGTTCAAGACCAATGCCGCGATTGGCGCCGGTGACGACGACATGGCTCATGCGCGTTCTCCTTTGCCGGCTTTATGCGCGCGCATCAGCAAAAAGGCGAGCCTGAGTGCAGGCTCGCCTTGATGGCATTGCTGGACTTGGCCGCGCTGCTAGTTGAAGCGGCCCCGCCGCTGGATTTCCCGCTGCGCCCGGCGGCGCTCTTCGCGCTCTTGTTGCCGCTCGCGCTCGGCCACATCGTAACCCGCCGGCAGCGCGCTCAACGCTTCCACCGTCAGCGTCGAGGTGAAGCTGGCGACTTGCGCCGCCGAGCCCGCCGGCATGTCGGCGCGATAGCGTGCAGCGATCACGTACACGCCGGGGCTGTCGAAGCTGAACGTGGCGCGCCCGTTCGCATCGGTGACGGCGAAGCGATCGAGCTTGGTGTCGGGATCGCCCTGCGCGTAGAGCACGACCGCGGCATTGGCGAGCGGTTGGCCGTCGAACAGCACATCGACCTGCATGCCCTGCGCGGCGAGCACTTGGTTGGGGTGCGTCACCGGACGGATGAGCAAGCGCCCGCCGGCCGCTGCGAGCACTTCGCTGCTCGGTTGGCCGCGCGTGACGTACGTGTCAGCGAGCGTCACCGTCTGCAGCGTGCGCACCGGCGCGCCCTCAGGGGCGGCTTCGCCTTGGCCGAGCTGGCGCCATTGGCCGTCGACGCCGACCAGCGTCGCCACCGCGCCGAGCTGTTCGCCGGTGGAGATGCGATAGGTGCCTTGCCGCGGCAGTTCGGCATGCAGCGTCGCCGATTCCGGCGCGAGATCGATGTAATCGCTCGGCAGCCGCGCGCCGTCAGGCCCCAGCAATATGAAACTCGATTGCGTGGCGATTTGCGGGGTGAAGAACTGGCTCGCGAACGCGCCCCGCACGCGGACGTCGCTGTCTTCCGGCCAGTACGCGTCCGGCTGCACATAGGCCGTGTAGGCGAAAGCAGGCGTTGCAGCGAGCGCCAGCAGCGCGGCGGCGATCAGGTGTTTTTTCATAGGTTAAACCCGCATTGCGCGCGCCGCAGCGCGCGATCCCTCTGCCCACCAAATCACACCACGCAGGCGCAAAATTCAAGGCGGTTGCGGTGTGATGCTTTAGCGCGGGCGCCCGTCGATCAGGGCCAGCAGCCCCAAAAGGCTAATGACGGTGAACCAGACGAAAATGATCAAGCCGATCAGGCCGGCCAGCCAGATGATCGGGAAGCCGATCAGCACCACCGTCAGCAGCGTGCCGACGATGCTGAGCACGATCACGCCCACCGTCCACCAGAACGCGGTCCACCAGGTGCGGATCTGGTGGTCGAGGTGCGAGCGGGCGAGCGGGCTCGCGTCGGCGCGGCTCATATAGGCGACGATCACGCCCACCAGCGCGAACACGGCAGCGCTGGGAATGGAGAGGAGATAGAGGATATAGACCGCAAATGCCGCGCCGCGGCCGGTTTCTGCGCTGCTGGCGGCTGGTTCGATCGTGCTCATCGCGTCCTCCACCCAGCGCGTGTCCGCCTGGTTTCGCTAAGGCTTACGCTTACGGGCGAGCGGATGCTTTGTCTCGACCAAAGTGCGCAGCCGGTCTTGTGCGACATGGGTGTAGATTTGCGTCGTCGCAATGTCGGCGTGGCCGAGCAGTGTTTGTACAGTGCGCAGATCGGCGCCGCCTTCGACGAGGTGGGTTGCGAACGCGTGCCTGAGCACGTGCGGCGACACGCGCGCGGGATCGATGCCGGCCTTGCCCGCCGCCGCTTCGAGCACTTGCGCAACGCGGCGGCGCGTCAGCTTGCCGTCCGCGGCGCTGGCGGAGGGGAACAGCCAACGCGCGGCGCGTTCACGCTGCGCTTCGCTCTTCGGTAGCGCCGCCGCGCGCGCAGCAAGGTGCGCCTCCAGCGCCGCCAGCGCCGGCCGACCCAGCGCCACCAGCCGCTCTTTGCCGCCCTTGCCTTCGATGATCATGTGATCCTGGCCCGGCCGCGGCGCGGCGCGCAGCGGCAGCGACACCAGTTCGCTCACGCGCAGACCTGCGCCGTACAAGAGCTCGATCAGCGCCCGGTCGCGCGGGCTCTCGGCGGCGTCGACGAGGCGCTCAATCTCTTCCACAGACAACGTCTTCGGCAGCGCCCGCGCGCGCCGCGGCGGATCGAGCCGCGAGGTGGGATCGTCGGCGCGTACATTCTCGCCGATCAGGAAGCGATAGAATTGCTTCAGCGCCGAGATGCGCCGCCGCACCGTCGCCGGCGCCAGCTGACGCGCATTCAGGCTGGCGACATAGGCCTCGATCGCCTCCGCGCCGGCATGACCCAACGCGCCCTTCACATGCTCGCGCGCATCCTCAAGATCGCGCGCATACGCATCGAGCGTATTCGCCCGCGCCCCGCGCTCAGCGGAGAGCATTTCCAGAAAAGACTCGATCAGCGCTGAGTCGGACACGGCGCGGAGGGTAGCAACCCAAAGTGCGTCGCGGAACCTGCTTGACCGGGTGGCCTATTGGCGGAGTACTCAGGCCCGGAGGGGGAAGCATGCGTTTCTTGGTCTTGATGTGCGCCTTGATCCTGCTTGCCGCGCCGGTTGCGGCGCAGGTTCCGGCGGCCAACCCGAACGCTTTGCGCGAAGCCGCGCGCGCCCGTGCCGATGCGCCGCCGCAGCCTGGCCCGCCGCAGGAACCGCAGACGCCGCAGACGCCGAGCGCCGCCGATCATGCACGGCTTGCGCCGGGCATTGCACGCAATCAATTATGCGATGTCGTCGCTTGGGAACGCACGCAGCGGTCTTTGTCGCAGACAAACTTCCCGTGCTTCGATTGGCGCGCTGAGGTGTCGTGGATCAGAGCTGATGGCGTGCGCGAGCCTTATGCGCAATGGCCGCAAGCGCGCCGCGATCGGCTTGACCAATTATTCATGGCGCTGCTGACAGAGGAGCCGGATCTCGGCATCGCTTGTCCCGCAAGCCCAGTCACGCGCGCGTTCGGGTTCGGCGAACGCCTGGCCGAAGACATTTATTTGGTTCACGTGGCGCATGCGCTGATGCTGGAGCGCGAGCGGCTCGTGCCTGCGCGCTTGCATCGCCTGCCTCAAGCCGAACGTGCGGTGATTTTGGCGCCGGAATTTTACGTCAATCGCGTGCTGACCAATACCGGCGCGTTCAGCTCGTACGCGCTGGCGCCGATGGACATGAGCGCGCTGGCCTTCGACTGCGATCCCCGCGTCGGCTTGCGCTTCATGCAGGGCCTGACGCCCGGCCAGCCGCAAAATTTGATCGGCGCGGCTGACCTCGAAACCTTGCGCAACCTCACGACCTGGTTCCGCACCGAACTCGGCCACGGCGGCTATTCCGAGCCGCAACACTATGCCCACGCCCACCTTGCCGACAGGCTCACGCGCTATCGCAGTGATACCGAAGACCTCACCGCCTATTGGGCGGTCATGGGCTGCCACGATGCTGCGCCGCTGTTCGCCGATCTCGCCCGTTCCGTGAATATCCCCGTGCTACGCGCGCAAATGAACGAACCTCCCGGCGCCACGGGCGCGCACGCTGGCCTTGTCTATGCCTGGACACGCGCCGAGGTGCGTGTCGTGCCCCATGTCGATGCGCTCTATGCGGAAGATACGGCGCTGTTTCCGATCGACGCCTCTGGCGCGCCGCTCACGCCGCAAGCGCGTGAGCAAGTGTTCTTCGACACCCATTGGGTGACGCCCGCGGCGCTCGCGGCTTATGGCTTCGACTACACGCTGCGTCCGCTGACACGCGCCGATCTCGGTCCCTATGCGATGCAACTCGAACACTATGGTTGGCTCATCGGAACCTGGCGCCCCGGTTCTGTTCGCCCGGTGGACAATGAACTCGCGTTTATTTTGCACAAGGCGCTCGCGAGCGGAGGCTTGAACTTGGTTTCAGCCCGGTGCGGCGGCGGCGCGGGGGAGGATTTTCCGCCGCAAGTCTGGGACGCCTTTCTGCAATCGACGAACGGCTCGGTTCGGCCTTTGACGCGCGCCGACGTCGCTGATCGGATGGATCAGATTGCGCGGGCCTATGGCGGCTGCGCCGCCGTCCGCGCTGAAATCGCACGCGCCGCAGCTTACAAGTTACGGCCGCTTTGAGACGCGGGCAGTCGCCGCGTTCGCCTTAGCCCGGCGCGCCCGCGAGCAGCGCTTCGATGGCGATGCGGCGCGCGTCGTCGTTCAGGCCGAGGCTGCGCAGGGCGCGCAGGATGCGTTCGATCGATTCCGCGTCGAGTCGGGCCGGGCCGGCTTCACCGGCGGCAGCCGCGGCCAGCAGTGCGCCTTCGCCGCTGGCGCCGCGTTCGCTTGCCGCCGCCAGCGCCAGCATGGCGCCGCTCTCTGCGCGCGCGCCGCCTTGCGGGGGATTGGCGAGCAGGAACGCTTGCACTTGTCCGTCCACCGGCGCGCCGAGCGCGGCCATGATGGCCACATCGCGCGCGGCGGCGCGGGCAAGGCTGGAGCCGGCCGCATCAATGCGGCGCTTCATGGCGATGGTGGCTTGCTCGCCGCGTGCGCCACTGAGGATCGAGAGCGCCGCATCGAGCGGGGCCAAAGCCGCTTCATCGACGCCGCCTTGGCGTGCGCTCGCCAGCAAGCGCTGCGCCAGCGCTGCGTCGCCGGTGATGAGCGCGGCGCGCGCGAATTGCAGCGCCGCGGCTTGATCGGGCGCCGATTGCAGAGCGGCGATGTCGTCCTTGAAGAAGCGTGCGGCGGCGTAGAAGTCGGCGGGCGTTGTCGCCGCGCGCAGCAGGCCGGCGATGGCTGTCGCCGCTTCCAACGAGCCGGGTCCGGCGCTGACTTGGCGCAGCGCCGTTGCAGCGGGAGGCAGCGCCGATGTGATCTCTGCCGGCGTCGCCGCGAGAATGGTGCGCGTCTCTTGCGCGGTCAGCGCGCCGCGGCGGAACGCGGTCCAGGCCGCTTGCGCGCGCTGCGGCTGCGGCGCGTTATCGGCGCGCGCCAAGGCCAGCAGCGCCATCGTCGAGGCGTTGTTCAGCGGATTGGGACCGGGGCGCAAATTGCCGGCGAGCGAGAGCTGCGCGGTCAGGCTGTTATCATAACGCGCTGCCGGTGGGCGCGCGCCGGGCGCTCCGGCTGCGGCGGCGACAGCGCCGGTGTACCAGGCATCGGCTGCGTTCTGCGCGCTCGCCAATTCAAGCGCGAGATCGGCGGCGGCGCGATCGCCGGCAGCGGCGGCGCAAAACGCGCGCAGACGCAGCAGAAACGGCGGCGCTTGTTCGCCGACATTAGCGGCGCGCCCGCGCGCGCAGGCTTCCTGGCGCCGTCCGCGCGCGAGTTCAGCTTGCGCCGCATATTGCGCAATCAGCGGATCGGCCAGCGCCGAGCGGCTGCCGGCGGCCATCTGGCCAAGTTCGTCGGCTGCGCCCATGCGGCCGAGCGCCTCGAAGCGCTTGCGTGCCGCCGCTTGTGCGTCGCCGCGCGGCGCCTCGCCGCCGGAGAACAGCACGCGGCGCGCCAACGCCAGCGTCGCCGGTGAATCGAAATTTGCCGGCAAGCGGTCGAACAGGACGGCGAGAAAGGCTGGGTCGCTGCGGCTCCACAGGTCGGCCGGCAGCGCGCCATTGGCGCGCGAGAGCGCGCTGACGCTCCAGGCGTCGAGTTCCTGCAGCGCCTGACCCTCGATCGGGCGCGGCAGCGCGCTGGGCTGCTGTTGGGCGTGCGCGGCGAGCGGCGCAGCCGCAAGCAGCGCGGCGAGCGCGACGGCGTTTCTCTTAACCATAATGCTCATTGCTTGAAGGCGTCCGGGAGGTCGGCGCTGATCTCGTGCGGCTGCGGCGCGAGCACGTCGGCTTGACGGATGAAGAAGATGAACAGGGCCAGGATCGCTACCACGCCCGCGCCAATTATCACCAAACGCGCCTGCGGCGGCGAGCGCCGGGCGAAGGAAGAGCGCCGTCGTCTACGTCTGAACATATCGCCTCTGCGGCCCCTGCCGTTGCGAGCGAACCAGATTGCCCCCAAAATGTGGCGAGTTTCCAGTCCGCTCTGCCTGTTAACCCTAGAGCGGCGTTTTGAGGTGATTCGTGGACAGCCCCGAGAGCAGCGAGCTTGGCGAGCGCGACGACGCGTACGCCGCGCTGCGCCGGCAGGCCGAGGGCCTCAAAGTCGAGCGCACCATCGCCCTGGTCGGGCTGATGGGCGCGGGCAAGACCACCGTCGGCCGTCGGCTGGCGCATGTGCTCGGTCTGCCGTTCGTGGATGCTGACGCCGAGATCGAAGCCGCCGCCGGCAGCACCATCGCCGAAATCTTCCGCGATCACGGCGAGTGCGAGTTCCGCCGCGGCGAGCGCCAGGTGATCGCGCGCCTGCTGGCGGGGCCGGTGCACGTGCTGGCGACGGGCGGGGGCGCCTTCGTTGACCCGCGCACGCGCGCGCTGATGAAGGAGCGCGCCACCACCATCTGGCTCAAGGCGCCGATCGAAGTGCTGATGAAGCGGGTGACCAAGCGCGATCATCGCCCGCTGCTCAAGGAAGACGATCCGCGTGCGGTGTTGCAGCGCCTGCTGGACGAGCGCACGCCGATCTACGAGCAGGCCGATCTCGTTGTTGAAACCGGCGCCGGCCCGCATACGCTGGCGGTCGCCGCCGTACTCGACGCCCTGCGCGCCCATCTCCCGGTGAAGCATGACTGAAATCGTCCACGTCAATCTTGGCGCGCGTTCGTATGATGTGCGCATCGGCTCTGGCCTGCTGGCGCAGGCGGGCGAGCTGATCGCGCCGTTCGCCAAGACCAAGCGCGTCTTCATCGTCACCGACCAGAACGTCGCCAAGCTGCACCGGCCGGCGTTGATCGCTTCGCTCGATGCGGCGGGGCTGAAGAACTGGACCGTGACGCTCGCGCCTGGCGAAGCGAGCAAGAGCTTCGAAGGCCTCGAATTGCTGTGCCGCCACCTGTTGCAGGCCGGCATCAACAGGAACGACCTCGTGCTCGCCTTCGGCGGCGGCGTGATCGGCGACCTCGCCGGCCTTGCCGCGGGGCTGGTCAAGCGCGGCGTCGATTTCGTGCAGATGCCGACGACGCTGTTGGCGCAGATCGATTCCAGCGTCGGCGGCAAAACCGCGATCGACACCCCCGAAGGCAAGAACCTCGTCGGCCTGATCAACCAGCCGCGCGCGGTGATCGCCGACACCGACGTCATCGCCACGCTGCCCGAGCGCGAGCGGCGCGCCGGCTACGCCGAGATCGTCAAGGTCGGCATGATCGGCGATCCGGCCTTCTTCCAATGGTGCGAAGCCAATGCCGGCGCGGTGCTGGCCTGCGACCGCGAGGCGCTGGCCTACGCGATCGGGCTCGCGGTCGCGTTCAAGGCGCGCATCGTCGAGGAAGACGAGCGCGAGGAACTGGACAAGCGCGCGCTGCTCAATCTCGGCCACACCTTCGCGCACGCGCTCGAAGCGCATGGCGAATATTCGAGCGCGCTGCTGCACGGCGAAGCAGTCGGGGCGGGCATGGCGCTCGCCTTCGCGCTCTCGGCCGAGCTTGGTTTCTGCGCCAGCGCCGACGCTGCCCGCGTGCGTGCGCACCTGAATGCCGCCGGCTTCATCACCGATCTCAAACAACTCCCCGGCGCGCCGTTCGCGGTCGAGCGGTTGATGGACCTGATGGCGCGCGACAAGAAGGCGGAGGCGGGCAGGCTGGTGCTGATTCTCGCCCGCGGCATCGGCCGCGCTTTCGTCGAGCGCGGCGCCCCGGCTGACGCGGTGCGCGAATTGCTGCAAACCGAGACCCGATGACCTCACCCTGGCTCAGCCTGTTCGTCGCGTTCCTGCTCTTGGCCGCGAACGCGTTCTACGTCGCCGCCGAGTTCGCGCTGGTGAAGGCGCGCGGCTTCCGCATCGACGCGCTGGCCGAGGAGCAGACCTTCGGCGCGGCGCTGACGCAGCGCATCCTCGGCAACATCGAGGCCTATCTGGCCTGCTGCCAGCTCGGCATCACCATGGCTTCGCTGGGCCTTGGCTGGGTCGGCGAGCCGACCGTTTCGGCCATCGTCACGCCGCTCTTGGAGCCGCTCGGCCTGCCGCAAGAGACCATCCACCTGATCGCCTTCCTGATCGGCTTCATCGTCTTCTCCTCGCTGCACATCGTGCTCGGCGAGCAGGTGCCGAAGACGTTCGCGATCCGCCACCCCGAGCCGGTGTCGCTGTGGATCGCCTATCCGCTGCACGCTTCGTACATGCTGTTCTGGCCGCTCAACTGGCTCTTGAACTCCGCCTCGCGCAACGTGCTGCGCGCCTTCGGCGTGCAGGAAGTGTCGCACCATGACGTGCTCACCGGGGCCGAGATCGAAAGCATCGTCGAAAGCTCGGCCGAGCAGGGCGCGCTCGAACGCGGCGTGCGCGACCGTCTCGTCGGCGCGCTCGATCTGAAAGAGCTCACCGTCGCCGACGTCATGATCCACCGCAAAGGCATCAAGGCGCTCGACATCGATTTGCCCCCGCGCGAGATCATCGCTCAGGCGATGGCCAGCCCGCACACGCGCCTGCCGCTCTATCAGGACGAGCCGGACAATATCGTCGGCATCCTGCACGCGCGCGATCTCTTGCGCGGGGTTTCAGAGCATGGCCGCGACGGGCTCGACGTGCGCGCGCTGATGCGCACGCCCTGGTTCACGCCGATGACGACGAGCGCGGAAGATCAGCTGGCCGAATTCCTGCGCCGGCGCGAGCATTTCGCGCTGGTGGTGGACGAGTACGGCGCGCTGATGGGCCTTGTGACGCTCGAAGACATTCTCGAAGAGATCGTCGGCGACATCAAAGACGAGCACGACATCGCCGTGCAAGGCGTGCGGCCCCAGCCCGATGGCTCGGTCAATGTCGACGGCACGGTGCCGATCCGCGATCTCAACCGGATGATGAATTGGGATCTGCCGGACGATGAAGCCGTCACCGTCGCCGGCCTTGTCATCCACGAAGCCCAAGCCATCCCCGACCCCGGCCAGCGCTTCGCCTTCCACGGCTATCGCTTCCAAGTGCTCCGCCGCCAACGCAACCAACTCACCGCCCTCAGGATTGAGCGCGAAGCGGAGGAAAGGATGGAGGGGGGGTAAGCCGCAGTTATGAGTCCAATCGGAAAGCGAATCACGATTTACTCACAGCGTTAAAGTTGTGAGGATTTTCAAGATGGCTCCGGTTTCGGTGAGCTCTTCAGCGATATCGCAAGTTGATTACGATCCTCGAACGGCTGTCCTCCGGGTTTGGTTTACCTCGGGAAAAGTCTACGATTATTTTGGCGTGCCCGCGGCGCTGTTCGAAGGGCTGGTCAACGCCCCGTCGGTGGGACGCTTCTTCAACGACCATATTCGCGATCAGTTCAGCGCAGCGTGAACCATGCGCCTGGGACGCGTTACTGTTACGAACTTTCGGGCGATCAAAGAAGCATCGCTGGACTTGGATGATGTCACGGTACTGCTGGGTGAGAACAACGCGGGCAAATCGAGCTTCATTGCCGCGTTGGACTTATTCTTTGCATCGTCTCCACGTGTGAAATTGACAGATTTTCACTCTGCCAACACGAGCGCGGAAATTGGAGTCACCATAGAATTCGTGCATTTGACCCCTGCTGAGCGCGAATTGTTTAGTGCGAACTTGGTGGACGACAGTCTAACCGTCACCCGACATTTTCACTTTGAAGCTGGACGCGAAAACTACGGATATTCGGTGGACAAGATGGTCTATCCGGGGTTCGACGCTTGTCGTGCAGAGGAAGGGAAAACCCAAAAGAAGAAGCTATATGATGAGTTGCCCCCTGAGTTGGGATTGCCTCAGATCTCGCGGGCCGACGAAATCGAACCAGCCTTTGAAGTCTGGGAGGCTGCGAACTCCTCCAAGCTCGTTCGCAAGCGGGTTGGCGGTTTCCGAGGCTTCAAGAACGTGGCGAGCGGGCAGATCAAGAAGAACACCGATTTTGTATTGGTCACAGCGGTCAAAGACGCGGGTGCGGAGATCGGTCAATCAAAGACTTCTCCAGTAAAACAGCTTATCGATGCGGTCGCACGACAAACGATTCAGAACAGCGCACCTTTCAGGCAATTCGTCAGCGAGGCGTCGGAGAAACTAAGTGCGCTAACCTCCCCCGACGCGGTGCCCGGCCTCATCAAAATCAACGAGCACCTCACATCAATTTTGGCTCGATACTATAAAGACTCCACGATTACGGCGACTTGGGACGCCGTGAACGACTTGCCTGTCCACTTGCCGGCGGCAGAGATCGCCGTCACGGACCATGGGTTTACGACCTCGATTGAAGGCGTCGGTCATGGTCTGCAGCGTGCTATTGTGCTGACGGTGCTGCAATATCTGGCTGAACACGGTGCTGCTGACGAAAAACAGCAGTCATTCGAAGAGCCTCAGAGCGACATTATCATCGCGATCGAGGAGCCAGAACTGTACCAACACCCCACTAAGCAAAGGCTCTTCAAAAAGGTCTTTCGGGACCTCTGTCGCTCCTTCAATGAGTCAAACGGCATACGGATACAAATCCTATACACCACCCACTCACCATTGCTCTTCGATTTCCCAGACTTCTCGAAACTGCGAATGATACGGCGCGAGCCGGGAGGGGGGACGCCCGCTGTGACTGTCGGGAGGTCGTCATTAAAGGCTGTATCTCGACGATTGGCCCAAGCCAATGGCTTGCATGAAAAGCTCGCTTTCTCTGAAAGTGCACTCTTGGCGCGCCTGCACGTCTTCGGTTCTGAAGTGGCAGAAGGTTTCTTTGGGCGCTGTGTGGTTTTGATCGAGGGGCCATCAGACCGCGCTATCATTGAAGCGTATTATGGTTCGCTTGGTCGCGACCCGTTGGACGAAGGCATCGTGTTCGCAAGCTTGGAGGGGAAGACGAAACTCGATCGCCCAGCAGTCGTGTTCTCGGAATTGGGCATACCGTGCTTCATGGTCTTCGATAGCGACAAGAAACACGCCGATAATGTCGAGGCTTCGCGGGCAAAGATAAGACTTAATCGCCAGCTTCAGAAAATATGCGGTGTGGAGGAGGCAAGTATCGTTGATTGGCCGGTAGGTGTTTCGCCGAACTTTTGTAGTTGGGAGACGACGATCGAAGAATACCTGAAGGCACAGGTCGGCGAGGAGATGTTTGGAAGGGCAATTGAGAAGGCAAAATCAAACTTTGCGGTGGATAGAGACGATTGCCTAAAAACGCCCGCTGTCGCCTCAAGTTGCTTGGTGCTCTGGAGAGAGTCTGGTGCGGAGTTCCCGGAGCTTGCCGCTCTGGTATCGGCCGTCGACAGGCTCCTTGACGCATCCTAGCGGTGCCTAGTCGCCTTCGCTTGCGTACCCCGAGCCACGCCTTTGCGCCCCCTCATCCGGTCGCTGCGCGACCACCTTCTCCCCCTCGCGGGGGAGAAGGGCGCCCGTCCCGCCCCCAAAAAAATCTATCCGCCCCCCTTCACCCCGCGCGTACACTCTCTCCATCGCTCCACATGGAGAGCAGTTGGATCCCTGTTCGGACAACGTGACGAGCGATGTGATCGAGCGTGAATGTCAGCGCTTCTCTGCGGGCCGGAAACGGCCGCTCCTGCCGGCGGGATCGGACAGGGGTGTCGCGGAGACGGGAGGGCTCGCAAGAGCGGCCCGCATGCGCCGGCATTGAAGCCCGCCGTGTGAACAACGCGCGGGAAGAAGCACGAGGGATCGCCCGCGAACTCGGGCGGCCTCCACGCCCCCGGCTGAGCCGCCTCCCGGAGTGAAAAACCTCCGGCGACGGCGCCGGTGAAAGCAGGTCACGGGACGCGGGTGTCCGCGTCGGTGGCGCCGTCCGTATCGGCGCATCGCTAGGCGCGCACACCCGCGTCCCCGCTCTCCGCTTTTCCGGCCCCAAGGCCAGCAAGGATGACCCATGTCCGAAACGAACCCGCGTCAGGCCGCGCAGACCGCGCTGAAACAAGCCGCCCGCGCCGCCAAGCGCGGCGACCTCGCCGCCGCCGAGCGCTGGAGCAAAACCGCAGAACGGCTTGCCGCCGCTGCGGAACGGCTGGCGGCGCTGCCCCCCGAGGTCAGCAACGTCGAGGAGGAAGAGGCGCTGCGGGCCGAGATCAGGGCGCGGCTGCGCCGTATCGCCGAGGCCGAGTACCGGCGTGAGGGTTGGGAGCTGCCCGGCAAGGCGTGATAATGCGCCCCGCTTGAGGGGGGGGCCCGGCGCGGCTAGAAGCGGCGCCCATGGCCGGCCATTCCAAATTCGCCAACATCATGCACCGCAAGGGCGCGCAGGATAAAAAGCGCGCCCAGATGTTCACCAAGCTCGCCCGCGAAATGCAGGCGGCGGTGAAGGTCGGCGGCGCCGACCCGGACTCCAATCCGCGCTTGTTCCGCGCCATCGCCGCCGCACGGGCGCAGTCGATGCCGAAGGACAATATCCAGCGCGCCATCGACCGCGGCTCGGGCGCGGGCGGGGAGAATCTGGAAGAGATCCGCTACGAGGGCTTCGGCCCTGGCGGGGTCGGCGTCATCGTCGAGTGCCTGAGCGACAACAGGAACCGCACCGCCGGCGAAGTCCGCGCCGCCTTCGCCAAGAATGGCGGCAATATGGGCGAGACCAATTCTGTCTCCTTCGCGTGGAAGCGCGTCGGCGAGATCCGTTACCCGCTCTCTGCGGCGAGCGAAGACGCCATGCTGGAAGCGGCGATCGAAGCGGGCGCCGACGATTGCGCAGTGGAGGACGAGCAGCACGTCATCACCTGCGAGATGGGCGCGCTGGTTTCCGCCTCGCAGGCGCTGGCGAAGAAATTCGGCGATCCCGCCTCGGCCAAGTTCGTCTGGCGCACGGAAATCGCCATCCCGGTCGAAGGCGACAACGCCGAGACGCTAATGAAGCTGCTCACCCAACTCGACGATCTCGACGACGTGCAGGACGTCTATTCGAACGAAGAGATGAGCGAAGCGGAACTGGCGCGGTTGAGCGCTTAAGGAGCACGCATGAGCAAGTTGGTGGTCGTTTTCGGCGGCTCGGGCTTCATCGGGACGCAAGTGGTGCGGGCGCTGACCAAGCGCGGCTATCGCGTGCGCGTGCCGATGCGCCGCCCGCATCTGGGCGCCAGCCTGCGTGTCACCGGCGAAGTCGGCCAGGTGCAATTGGTGCAGGCCAATGTGCGCTTTCCGGAGTCCGTCGACGCCGCCCTCGAAGGCGCCGACGCGGTGGTCAATCTGATCGGCGTGCTGCACGACAACGGCAAGCAGGGCTTCGAGCCGATGCATGTGGATGCGGCGCGCACAATCGCGGAAGCGGCCAAACGGCGCGGCATTAGCGCGATGGCGCACGTCTCCGCCATCGGCGCTGCGCCCACTGGCGCAAACTACGCGCGCACGAAGTATCGCGGCGAAGAGGCGGTGCGCGAGGCGTTGCCGACGGCGACGGTGCTGCGCCCCTCGATCGTGTTCGGCCCCGGCGACGGCTTCTTCAATCGCTTCGGCGAAATGGCGCGCAACCCGCTGTTGCACGGCATGTTCGGCTTCGTGCCGCTGATCGGCGGCGGCAAGACCAAGTTCCAGCCCATCTATGTCGGCGATGTCGCCGACGCGGTGTGCGCCGCGCTCGAGCGCAGCGATGCGCGCGGGCGCACCTACGAATTGGGCGGGCCGGCGACGTACAGCTTCCGCCAACTCATCGAGTTCATCCGCCGCGAAACCGATCGCAACGCGCCGCTGCTGCCGCTGCCGTTCTTTGTCGCGCAGCCGATCGGGCTCTTGGTCGGCTGGCTGTTCGCGCTGATCCCGTTCGTGGACCCGCCGATCACCAGCGATCAGGTGACGCTGCTGAAGCGCGATAATGTCGCCGGTTCGGAAGCGGGCGTTGGCACGATCCAGGATCTGGGCGTGACGCAGCTCGAAAGCATCGAAGCGATCGTGCCGAATTATATCTGGCGCTTCCGCCCGTACGGGCAGTTCCAAACCCGGCAGAACCCTGCTTGAGGCGCCGTCCCTGGCCCATCGCGACGCTGATCTTCGGCCTCGCTACGCTGGCGGTGTTCATCGCCTTCAGCATGCTGCCGGAAGTGAAGGGGGTCTATGAACCCAGCGCCGTCGGCGCCGAAGTCAGCGCCTTTCAGCGCGCCGAGACGATGGCCGATCTTGCCCGCGTGTTCGGCGAGCCGGCCGATCCTGCGCGGCTGGCGGCGATGACGGCGATCAACAGGCTCGATCTCTACGCTTTCATTCCCGCCTACACGCTGTTTCTCGTCCTCGCCGCGATCATGCTGGCGACCGGCACGCGTTCTTTGATTGCGTGGGCGGCGATTTTGTTCGCGCTGATCGGCGCCGGCGCCGATGCGATCGAAACCACGGCGCAATTGCGCGTGACGCAGGATTACGCCAACGCCGCTGCGCAGCTGCCGATCGCGCCTTGGCACTGGATGAAGTATTTCTGCCTCGCGCTGCACGGGGCGATGCTGACGGTGTTTTGCTGTGTCTCGCGCAAGCGCTGGATTCTTGCAGCACTGGCGTTCGCGCCGCTCGTCTGCGTCAGCCTCGCTGCGGCGAGGCTTGCGCCGCCGTCGCTTTACAGCGCTGCGTTCGGCGTGTTCTGGGTTGCGCTGCTGGTGATCGCGGTCATGGAGCTGGTTCGGGCGAAAGGTGAACCGGCTTAAGGCCGTACGCGCCCAGGTGCTGCGCCACGATTGCGCGGTGACAGTCACGCCAATCGTGCTCAAGGCACATCAGGCAGGCGCGGCCGCGCTTGGCGAGATCGGCGGCCTCGGCCAGCGCAAGCTGGCTTTCGGGTTCGACCAGCTTGGCTTCGAAGATGCGATGCATCGTCTCGGCGTCGCCCTTGCGCGCCGCTTCGCGCCCCGCCTTCGGCGTGCCGAGCGGCTTCAGGTGAATGTAAGCGATGCCGGCCGCATCGAGGCTGGCGGCAAGCGCTTTCTTCGAATAACCGGCGCGGCGCGAGTTCGCCACTTCGCGCACATCGATCAAGGTCTTGATCTTGGCGGCTTTGAGCGCGGCGACGAAGCCGGGCACGCCGACATGCTCATAACCGATGGTCCAGACCTGTTTGCTCACAGCCATCCCAACGCCAGCGCGCCCAACAGGGCGCCGCCAAGCGCGACACGATACCACGCAAACGGGCCGAAGCCCACGCGCGTGACGAAGCCGAGGAACGGCTTCACCACGAGCGCCGCCGAGAGAAAGGCGAACACAAAGCCGACCGCGATCTCGACGATGCGATCGGACGAGATGTGATCTTTCACTTCGAGGAAGTCGTGCAGGAACGCCGCCGCCATCGTCGGCATGGCGAGAAAGAAGGAGAACTCCGCCGCGGCGCGCCGGTCGAGCCCGAGCAACAAGCCGCCGAAGATGGTGGCGCCAGAGCGCGAGACGCCGGGAATGAGCGCGAGCGTCTGGAAGAAGCCGACGCCGATGGCGCGGATAATCGGCGTATTGGCGGCGTCTTCTACTTCGGGCGCGGGCCGGAAGCGCTCGATCGCCATCATGGCGAAGCCGCCGAGCAGCAGCGCCCAGGCGATGACATCGAGGCTCTCATAGAGAACCGTCTTCACGTAGTCGGCCGCCAACAGGCCGATGGCTACGGCCGGCAGGAACGCCAAGAACAGCATCAGCGCAAAGCGCCGCGCTTCAGGTTTTGTCGGCAAACCGGTGACGACATCGAAGATGCGTTGCCGATAGAGCCACATCACCGCGAGGATCGAGCCAAGCTGGATCATCACGGTGAAGGCGCCGCCCGGATCATCGTAACCGAGCAGACGCTCGCTGATCAGCAAATGCGCCGTCGACGAGACGGGCAGGAATTCCGTCAGGCCTTGTATGATGCCGAGCAGCGCGGCGCGGGCGAGATCGATAAGATCCAAGGGGGTCCCCCAAAACTTTGGCGCGCGGACATTGGCGTGCGTCGCGTGCGCGCGAAAGGGCGATTCTCAGAGGATTGCGGCTTAAGCCGCCTCGCGGCCTTTGCGGAAGGCGCTGCGCAGGCCGAACCAGGCGCCGACCAGAACGGCGAGCGCGGTCAGCACGCCAGCAAGAAGCCGCAGCCACGTCGGCGCGGCGGTCAGCACATCCTGCGCTTGGCCGAGCAGGCCGACGGTGACATGCACATCGTAATTCTGGCTCGTAGAGCGCAGCGGGTAGCATTGGCCGTCGGCGGTGCAGCCTTCCACGACGGTGCGCAGCGTCAGCGTGCGCTGGCCGCCTTCTTGCGCCACGACGCGCCAACTCCATGTGGTCACGCTGTCGTGCAGCACTTCTTGCGAAGCGGGCGTGAGCGGGGTGATCTCGAAGCCTGTGCCGATCAGTTCGGCGCGCATGAAGCGGCCGACGAGCGGTGTGAACTGCACGGTCTCGCCTTGCAGCGGATCGACGATCTCTTCGGGCGTCGCTGGTGCAGGAGAGGGCGCCGAACATTCGCTTTGTCCGGTTTCAGGATTGAACCGGCATCCTCCACTGAGCTGGTCTGTGACGCTGCCAGCATTGTTCAACTCGGCTGTCGATGTTTCCGAACCCGGATCGGTCGCGGCCGCACTTTCACTCGGTGCGGGCGGCGCGTAGCTGATCGCGAGTTGCAGCGTGTGGATATCGCCGCGCTGCATCGGATCAGGCGCATTGAAAGCGGCGGCGCCGGCTTCGGCGGTGGCGGCGAGTTGGCCGAGATCGGCGCAGTCCGCAGGCGAGACGCGGCGTCCGACTTCGGCGCAGAACGGGGCTGCCTCGGGCGTATCTGACGAAGTCTCGGACATGGACGCTCCAGGCGCCTCCTCGGCGGCCTGCTCGGGCGCTTGACCGCACGCCGCGAGCGCCAGCACCAGCGCAGCGACAGCGGCGCGAACAAGGTTCGTTGGTCGCAGCATTGGATACCCCTCCGCACTCTCTGCCCTTATAGCGCCGATCCTAGATGCGTCGAGATGGCGAGTTTGCGGCGCCGAGCAATCGACGGCGGCTTCATGCTCGTTCATAGAACCGTCGTGACGCGAACGGCCGAACTGAAAGACAAGTTACGCCAGCAGGCGCAGGCGCAAGGCTTCGACGCCATCGGCGTCGCCTCTGCGCGTGAGCCTTGGCCTGCGGGCGGACGGCTCGAACACTTTCTCGCGCTCGGGCGGCACGGCGATATGGATTGGATGGCGAGCGAACGGCGCGGCCATCCGCTTTCGCTGTGGCCCGAGGCGCAGAGCGCAATTCTGGTGGGGCAATCGTACGCGCCCGATGACGATGCGATTGCTCTGCTGCAGCGCAAGGAAGAGGGGCTTGTGTCTGCGTATGCGGCGCGGCGCGACTATCACGACGTGATCAAAGGCAAGCTGAAGAGCTTGGCGCAATGGCTGGCGCGCGAGACGGGAGCGGAGGTCAAAGTGTTTGTCGACACAGCGCCGTTGATGGAAAAGCCTTTGGCGCAGCGCGCAGGACTTGGCTGGCAAGGCAAGCACACCAACCTCGTTTCACGCACGCATGGTTCGTGGTTGTTTCTCGGCGCCATCTTGAGCGCGGCGGAGTTGGCGCCGGACGCGGCGCATGAGGATCATTGCGGCTCGTGCAGCGCTTGTCTCGACGTTTGCCCGACGCACGCGTTTCCCGCGCCCTATCAGCTTGATGCGCGTCGTTGCCTTGCCTACCTCACCATCGAACACAAAGAGCAGATCCCGCGCGAATTTCGCGAAGCGCTCGGCAACCGCGTGTTCGGCTGCGACGACTGCCTCGCGGTGTGCCCGTGGAACAAGTTTGCGGCGCAGGCGCGCGAGACGCGCATCGCGCTGCGCGAAGACCTGCGTCTTGCGCCGCTGGCGGATCTGGCCGCTCTGGACGACGCGCAGTTTCGCGCGCGGTTCGCCGGCACGCCGGTGAAGCGAACCGGGCGCGACCGTTTCGTGCGCAATGTGCTGTGTGCGATCGGCAATAGCGGCGAAGACGGGCTCGCCGTGGCGGCGGAAGCGCGGCTGGGTGATTCTTCACCTTTGGTGCGCGGCATGGCTGTATGGGCGCTCAAGCGGCTGCTTGACGGGGAGGCGTTCGCGGCCCTCAAATCGCGCTGGGCGCCGCGCGAAAGCGATCCGGGCGTGGCTGAGGAATGGAATGCATGAACGCTGAGGGTGAGCCAC
>JAEUMR010000069.1 GCA_016791385.1 Hyphomonadaceae bacterium | reverse complement strand
TGGCCTTCGCTGACAGCGGCGAACGCGTCCTCAAAGCTTGCGCACGGCAGCGGCTCGAGGCCGGGAAAGGCTTCGCGCGCAGCAATGTGCGAGTTCGCCCCAGGTTCGCCTTGAAAGGAGATACGATCGGTCATGGCGGCGCAGCGTTAGCCTAAGCGCGCGCGCTCGGGTAGAGCATGCGTGGCGGAGGGGTGCGATGAAGAGTCTGATCTTGGCGGCGGCTTTGGCGCTTGGTTTGGCCGCTTGCGCACAGCAGGACGACGCTGACGACGCGCAGACCGCCTCGGTGCGCGGCTGTCAGGCGGTGGCGACGGAGGCCTGGCGCCCGCTCAGCGGCGCGGAATTTAGCATCGAAGCGACCAGCGCCGGCCCCGATTGCGAGCGCGCCGTGGCGACACTCACCATCCGTGACGTGCAGGGCCGGGCGCTTTACACCCAAGCCTACGCCACTGAGCACGTGATGGGACTGAGCGAAGCGCGCGATGTGGATGCGATGCAGCGCGCCCTGTCGGATTGGATCAGCTCCAGCGACGACACTATCGCCACCACCTCTGCGCTGCCGGATTGGCCGGCGGGCTCTGATGGTCCGGTTAGTGGCGAATTTCCGTTTTATGTCGCCGCAGGCACGGCGCGAGAGGATTACCTCGCGCTGAGGCAGCGCAACGTGCCGGTCTATTGTTTCGTGCAAGGCATGGAGAGCCAAGCCTGTCTGGCGCTCGATAACGGCGCCCTTGTCCCGATTGGTCTGCAGACCTTCCCCGGCTAGGCGCTGAGGCGAACCGGCTCTTCGGCGCGTTCGCCGTGCGAGGAGATGCGCGCGAAGCGCAGCGCGGCTGCGCACAAGAGGTCGCGCGAGGCGGGTTTGACCAAGTGCTCGGCCGCGCCCAGTTCGATCGAACGGCGGCGGTCTTCCTCGATCGACAACACAACCACCGGCACGTTCTGCGTTTCCGGCGCTTGCGCCAGTTCCGAGATCACGCTCCAGCCGTCGCGGTCGGGCAGGTTGATGTCGAGGACGACGAGGGAGGGCCGCGTGGTGCGGGCAAGCTCGACGCCGGCCTCGGCGGTGCGCGCGCACTGCACGGCGAAGCCCACCTGCGTCAGCGCCCGCACGGCCAGATCGCGCGCGGTGGCGTCATCGTCGATCACCAGCGCCAGCGGCGCGTCCTCATCGCCCTCGCGTGCGAACACGTCGCCGCTGCCGGTGGCGCCGAAGCCATTATAGAATTGCGGGACCCACAGCGTGAAGGCGGCGCCCATGCCAAGCGCGCTCGTTACGCTGACGTCGCCGCCCATCATCTGCGCCATGCGGCGCGTGATCATGAGGCCAAGGCCAGTGCCGCCGAAATCGCGTGCGGTGTGGGCGCTGGCCTGCTCGAAGGCCTGGAACAGGCGGCTCATCTGCTCTTCGCTGAGGCCAATGCCGGTATCGGTCACGGTAAACACCAGCCGCGCTTCGCCGTTCACCTGTTCGCGGCGCATCGCCAGCGAGACCTTGCCTTGCTTGGTGAACTTGCAGGCGTTGGAGAGGAGGTTCAGCAGGCATTGCCGCAGCTTCTGCGCATCGAGATAGGCTTCGCTGACGCTTTCGATTTCGGCGGCGAGCGTGTTCGCATTCTTCGCAGCAAGCGGTTTGGCTGTCGCCAGCGCCTCGGCGACGATGCCGCGCGGATCGATGGGCGAGGCGAGCACATCCATGCGGCCTGCCTCGATCTTGGAGAGGTCGAGGATGTCGTTGATCACCGCCAGGAGATGGCGCGCGGCCATGCCGATGCGCTGCAGGTCGGCGATGGATGACTTGTCGCCGCGGTCTTCGGCGTCTTCGGCGAGGATTTCGGCGTAGCCGATGATGGCGTTGAGCGGCGTGCGCAATTCGTGGCTCATATTGGCGACGAATTGCGACTTGGCGCGATTGGCGCTCTCGGCTGCAAGCCGTGCGGCGTCGGCGGCGATGCGCTCCTTGGCGGCGTCGCGCAGCACGGCGAGGGCGCGGGCCATGTCGCCGATCTCATCGCCGCGGGTGAGTGCGGGAATTTCGGATTCGTAATTGCCGTCGGCGATGGCGCGGATCGAATGCGACAACGAGTCGATTGGCTGCACCAAGCCGACCCGCAGCAGGCCGACGATGATGCTCAGAACCAACAAAAACAGCGCGGCGGCCGTCAGCAGCGACAGTGTCCGCTCGTTCGAGAGCGTTTGCTCGCGGTCGGCCAACATGTCGTCCAAGACGTTGGAGACGCGGCGGGAGAGATCGGCCAGCGCCTGTTGCGCGCCGGCCTCGGTTGCAACCATCTCATTGGTGTTGAGCTGGCCTGTCTCCGCCGCGCGGGCGACATAGTCGCGGTAGGCCGAGATATTGACCAGCGCCGCCAGAGTCGGCGCGCCGAGCGCACGGCGTAGCTGCTCGCTCGTCTGCACATGATCTACAGCGTCGCTCAGAGAGTCGCTCGCGCGCTCCAGTACCGCGAGGTGCTGCAGGATCAGCGATTGCTCGACTTCGCTGAGACGCCGGTCGGCAAAGGCGGCGCCTGTCGCCGCTGCAAGCTCGCGCGCCTCGCGCGAGACTGTTGGCGCGTGCTCCAGAACGACCTGCGCGGCGAAGTAGCTGGCGCGTTCAGGATCGCGGATGAGATCGGCGCGGTCGCCAATGCGCTCAGCGAGATCTTCGAGCGCGGCGTTCGCGGCGCCGCTGGCGGTTGCGCGCGCGCGGCCGTTGGCGGACATCACCTGCATCGCCTCGACGGCGCGCTCGATATGCCAAGCCGTACCGAGAGGGGCGCCATAGCGGCCCTCTGCCGAACGCAGCGCTCGGATGGCCGCCGCGACATTGCCGGAATTCTCGCGATCGAGCTGCTGGGCGCGCGCTTCAATGAAGAGCAGTGAGCGCGCTTCGTTGATCGTCCGCAGATAAGCGGCGCCGTCGCGTTCTGCTGCCGTCCGGTTCACCGCATCTTGCTGCGTGTCCGCCAGCTTGCTGGCGAGAAGAGCAATCGGGGCCAAAAACAGTGCAAAAGCGACAGCAAGTTTCTGACTCGTTGACGCCGACTTCAGCCCGCGCCAGGTGCGTTCTTTGGCTGCGCGAAACATTCGCACAAGTGCTGCACCGGCGTTCATGCATTCCCCCGCAGACGCGCTATCTCATTGGTGCGACATAAGCCTCGCCAGGCGATAACGAGCGCTGAACAAAGCGCACGCGGCGGCGAATATTGTATTGGCGAGGTCTAAACGCGCGCGCGTTGCGGCTTAACGCGCGGCAAGGACTTGGCGTGCGGCGTCGAGATCGGCGGGGCTATCGACGCCCTTAGGGAAATCGTCGATCGCATCGGCGTAGATGCTCATGCCCATTTCCAGCGCGCGCAATTGTTCGAGCTTCTCGCGCAGCTCGAGCGGGGAGGGCGGCGCGGCGACGAAACGCGCCAACGCGTCGCGGCGATAGACATAGATGCCGACATGCCGCTCGATCGGGCCTTCGCCCCAGGGCGCGGCCGCGCGCGTGAAGGCAAGGCAGCGTCCGTTCGCGGCGCGGATGACTTTCACGACATTGGGATTGTCGCGGTCGGCCGGATCGCTCGACGGCGAAACCAGCGTTGCGATATCGGCCTCGCCGCGCAGCGCCGCCAGCGCCCGCGCAACATCGCCCGCGCGCATGGTCGGCATATCGCCCTGCAGGTTCACAACGACGTCGAAACGGCCGCTTGGGTCGAAGCTTTGCAAAGCCGCGTGCACCCGGTCGGAGCCTGACGGCAGGTCAGGGTCGGTCATCGCCACTTCAGCGCCTGCGGCGCGGGCGGCCGCCGCCACTTCGGGCTCGGCCGCCGCCACCAGCACCGGGCCAGCCTTGGCCGCGTTCGCCAGCGCGATCATCCAGGCGATCATCGGCTTTCCGTGGATGTCGGCGAGCGGCTTGCCGGGCAGGCGGGTGGAGGCCATGCGCGCGGGAATGATCACGACAGGGTTCATCGCCCCCGCTTGCCGTGCGGCGGTTCGCCGCGCAAGGCGTCACTGGGCCGCTTCGCCGCGCAGGTCGCGCTTGGCTCTGCCCGCGACGCAGGCCATAAACCGCCGGTCTTAATCGGCAGAGTGGCGCCAGGGCAGGGTAATGAGCGACCTCAGGTTCAATTCTATCGCCGGTGCGGCGATCGCAGCGGTGCTTGGTGTGATGGGCGTCGGCGTTCTGGCCGACGGCGTGGTGCGGTCGCATTACCCGGAAAAGGCCGGCTTCCTGCCGGAAGTTCAGTTGGAAACCGGCGGCAGCGCCGGCCCCGCCGCTCCGGCTGGCCCGCCGAATTTCGGCGTTCTGTTCGCGGACGCCGCTCAGCTGCAGGAGCTGGTCGCGCGCGGCGAGCGCGTTTCGGCGCAATGCGCCTCCTGCCACACCTTCGACGCTGGCGGCCCCAACCGCGTCGGCCCGAACCTGCATGACGTGTTCGGCCGTCAGGTCGCGAGCCATGCCGGCTTTGAATATTCCGACGCGATGCACGCCCATGGCGGGGCTTGGGATTACCTGTCGCTGAACGAGTTCTTGACGGGGCCCTCGCGCGCGGTGCCGGGCACGAAGATGGCGTTTGCAGGCCTGCGCGGTGAGCAAGACCGCGTGGCGATGATCGCCTATCTGCGTTCGATCTCGCCGAACAATGTGCCGCTGCCTGCGCCGTTGCCGGAAGCGGCGCCTGCGGACGCTGCCGCTGCGCCGGCTGAAGGCGCGACGACGACCGCCACGCCAGGTTAAGCCTCAGAGACGCCTGATCGTGCGTGGCGGCCCGTCGCGCGCAATCTTGTCCGCGAGCGGCTCGATCACCGTCTGCATGTGAAATGCGTTGGCGTGCAGAAGCTCGTGCGCGCTGCGCATGATGCCGACGTGTCCCGGCCAGAACATCAGATCGCCGCGCTGCAAGGCTGATCCGGGAGCAAGCGCGCGTCCAAGCGCGGCTTCCTGCATGTCAGCATCGCGCGGGGCGGCGATGCCGCTGGCTTCGAGCGCGCTTTGCACCAGGCCCGAACAATCCACAGCGCTCGAATCCTTGCCGCCCCACAGATAGGGCAGGCCAACGAACAGTTCCGCGCTCGCCACCCAATCGGCGACGCGATGCTCGATCGGGGCCAGATGCGCCGCATAGACCCAGCCGTCACGCGATAGCGGCGCGAAGCCGTTCTGCAGCGGCGCGTTCACGCAGAGCTTGGCGTTGAGGCTGAGCGGGGCAGGCGGCTGCGATTTTTTGTCGGGCGCGGGGAAGATCAGCGTGCGCAACACCGCGACGCGATGCGTTGGCGCTTCGATATCATCCGCGAAACTGTCGGCGCGGGCGTAGCCGACATATCCATCCAGCCGCGCCTGGCCCCAGACCCAGCCGTCGGCTTCGTCATAGACGTCGAACACTTCGCCGTAGAGCAGCTGCGTTTCCAGCCGCGCAGACGGAGACGGCGCCTCACGCAGAACGGAGGCGCCGACCCGGACTTGCCGCGGAGACGCTTCAACGAAGCGCTTCGCTTCAACTTTGCCTTTGAGCTTCGCCGCCGCGACGTCGTTTCGCGCCGGCGTCAGCCGCGGATCATTCATGAAACCGCTTGTAGCACCGGCCTTTGCTGAACGGCGCCATCGCCTTGCAGGATGGTCTCGCCGAGCAGGTCGAGGAAGGCGTCGCCCTTCTCGGTGCCTTCAACGAACACGTTGCGGCCGTCCTTGGGGTCGCGGCGGCGCTGCACGAAGCCCAGGCGCGAGAGCGTGTCGAGCGCGCGGGTGATGGCCGGCTTGCCGACATTGAGCGCGGCGGCGAGGCCCCGCACGGTGTGCGGCGCAGGTTGCAGCCGCACCGTCATCAGCACCGCCAATTGGCGGGCGGTGAGGTCCGGCGCGTCCGAACGGACCGTGGTGACGGTCACGCGGCGCCAAAGGTCCAAAGCTTCCAATTGCTCACGAGCGAGTTCCATGACGCTCCCCTCCGTTTGAATCGCAGCGTTAAGGATTCGCTGATTTGGTGGTGATGTCGAGGGCGAAACCACAAGATGTTGTGGGCAAAGAACGTTACGACAACAAAATGAGCCTTTCGAGCTCAGCCTTCCACCAGCGCCGAGCGGTCGATCTCGGCCACCTTGGTGACGCCCGAAAGCGCCATCGCCACCTGCATCTCGGCCCGCATCAGCGCCAGCATGTGGGCCACGCCGCGCTCGCCCGCGCCGCCCAGCGCGTAAGCCCAGGCGCGGCCGAGCAACACGCCGCGGGCGCCGAGCGCCAGCATGCGCACGACATCAAGTCCCGAGCGCACGCCGCCATCGGCGAGCACGGTCAAGCGATCGCCAACTGCGTCGACGATCGGCGGCAGCGCGCGCACGGCGGAGATGGCGCCGTCGAGTTGGCGCCCGCCATGATTGGAGGCGACGATGCCATCAGCGCCTGCCTCGGCAGCCGCGCGCGCGTCATCGGCTTCGAGCACGCCTTTGATCACGATCTGGCCGCGCCATTCGTTGCGCAGCCATTCGAGATCTTTCCAGGTTACGCTGGCGTCGAAATTATCGCGCACCCAGCCGAGGAAATCACCGAGCCCCGAGCGCGGTCCGAGCAGGGGCGCGACATTGCCGAGTTGAAGCGGCTTGCCGTTGACGCCGACATCCCAGGCCCAATGCGGACGCGAGACGACTTGCATCAGCCGGCGCAAACCCGCTTGGCCCATGCCCGAGCGCGCATCGCGATAGCGCGCGCCGGGCGTCGGCAGATCGACGGTGAAGACGAGTGTGGGGCAGCCAAGCTCACGCGCGATGGCCAGCAGATCGCGCATGAAGGCGCGGTCGCGCACCATGTAGAGCTGAAACCAGAACGGCTTTGCCGCTGCCGCTGCGACTTCGCTGAGCGAACACACCGAAACGGTCGAGAGGCAGAAGGGCACGCCCGCGCGCTCGGCCGCGCGCAGCGCTTGCGTCTCGCCGCGGCGCGCGAACATGCCGGCAAGACCGACGGGCCCCAGCGCCACCGGCATCGCCAAATTCTGCCCGAACAAGTTCGTAGACAGATCAATCTTGGACACGTCGCGCAGCACGCGCTGCCGCAGCGCCAGCGCTTCGAGGTCGCTTTCGTTTCGCTTCAGCGTCACTTCGGCGTAAGCGCCGCCGTCGATGTACTCGAACAAGAAGTGCGGCAAGCGCCGCCGCGCCAGCTCGCGGTAGTCACTGATCGATGCGGCGGTTTTCATGGCGGCGCTCCTCGCGGTGACACACACTCATTTGCGTCGCTTGTGCAAGGGGGAGGGGTGGGTGACACACACTCATCTGGCGATGACGCCAGAACAGGTTGCGTAAGTGCTTGATGAGTGTGTGTCACCGGGAGGCGTTTCCATTCACGCGCTACGGCGTGATCGACGGGAGGCTAACCTTCCGCGACGCGGTGCAAGACGAAAATCTTGGCTTGGTGTTTCCCGCCCGGGTTGAGCTTTCACAATTCGCCATTAACGTCGGCGGGCGAACGACGCCGCTGACTGCAGGATTGGCTGCGACTGCAGAAATCAAAACCGGCCGCCGCCGCATCATCGAATTCCTGCTCTCGCCGTTGCAGCGGCGCGTGGAGGAAGCGGGGAGGGAGCAATAAGAAAGACGATTAGGACGAGTGTACCGGTCAGCAAGCTTGGACAAGGGGAGATGATTGTGAGCGAGGGCAATCCCCAGAGTGCGGAAAGGAATGAAGACATCTCACCAAGATATTTGATTGAGATGTTTGAGCCGCGGACTTGGGGCCACAGCGTCTCAGCGCGCATGGAGGGCGCTGGCGCAGCTGCAGAACGGCTTGATTGGCAGGTTCGCGATTCCGTAGCCGATATGGTTCAGACCCCGATCCATTACATTTCAACTTACACCCCTTCGGATGTTCTTCCGGATGTCTTTCGTCATAACGAGGTGCTCGTGGTCTCGAGCCGAATGCGCGACGCAATAGAGCCTTGGTTGAAAGATTTCGAGTTTCTTCCGGTTGAGATACATCTCTCCGCGAGCAGAAAAAGAGCCAAGGACTGGGGCAAGGGGCCGGTCTTAGGCGATTATTGGTGGCTCAATTCGTGGTGTCGCCTCGATCTCGTTGATTGGGAAAAGTCCGATATGATTGCGAGCCTCCCAAGAAAGGAAGGCTCGCCCAATTTCGGCTCGCCTGTTCGAGCGATCAATTGGAAGAGGCTTGTGCTCAAAAATGGCATGCCCAAGGATGAGCATTTTTTTGGCCTTGCATACGTGGCTGGAGAGCGCCGTTATCTCTCCGATGAATTGCGTCGTCATTTGCTAAGTCAGGACCTGCGGATTTTCTTTCGTCCGCGAATGGCTGGTTTGCTGCCGTGGCGCAGCCCTTACGAGATTGAAAGAGAATTGAACCAACTGGCAGGCGGAAGCGGGCAATGACAGACTTCTCTGGCATCAATGTGAGCGCCTGGACCGTGGCGCGAGTTAAGCGCGTTTGGCTTGCGCGCAAAAGCCTTTATCGCTTGTCGGGAAGTGGTTTGACGGGCGTGGATGCACGTAGCCATCACGTCGCGCCTATTGAGATTATGAGGGAAGTTGACGGCTCTTTAAAGGATACTGCAGCAGCGCGCGCGCTACTACTTCTCGATCAGAAAGGGTGACACACACCTTTCAGGACCCTCCTTGCACAACAGAACAAAACGTGTGCATTGCGCTGCGGGAGCTGAGTTCATGCCGCGCGCTGCACGCATCGTTGCGCCGAATACGCCGCATCACGTCACGCAGCGCGGCAATCGCCGCCAGCCGACGTTTTTCCGCGACGCCGATTACGTGCGCTACCTGCAACTGGCCGCGGAATGGTGCGCTAGAGCGGAGGTCGAGTGCTGGGGCTATTGCCTGATGCCCAACCATGTTCACCTCATTCTGACGCCGCGCAGCGAAGCGGGGTTGCGCGCCGCGCGGACAATACCCTCTCCCTCCTGAGGAGGGAGAGGGCAGGGTGAGGGGGGAGGCGCAGGCGTTTGACGCGTTGAGCGCCCAGCCGTTCGCAATGCGTGCTGCTTGAACCGTTCGCGCTCCACCCTCACCCAACCCTCTCCCTCCCAAAGGAGGGAGAGGGCTTCAGTGTGTGTCACCCTGAAAACCGCCCTTTCAGCACGCGCCATGTTGCGCGCAGGGCTTGGGCTTCGCCGCCTTGGGGGCGGGCGGGTTTTTCTTTGGGGGCCCAGGCGAAGATGTCGAAATGTGCCCAGGCCGGCGCATTGACGAAGCGGCGCAGGAACAGCGCGGCATAGATCGAACCGGCCATGGCGCCGTCGCCGGTGTTCTTGAGATCGGCGATGGGCGTGTCCATGTCGCCGTCATACGGGTCCCACAGCGGCATGCGCCAGATCGGATCGTGCGTCTCGATCGACGCCTGCGCGAACTCGGCCGCGAGCGTTTCGTCGTTCGTGTAGAACGGCGGCAGATCGGGGCCGAGCGCGGTGCGCGCCGCGCCCGTGAGCGTGGCGAAATCGATCACCAGCAGCGGCTTGTCTTCACATGCGCGCGTCAGCGCATCGGCGAGGACGAGGCGGCCTTCGGCGTCGGTGTTGTCGATCTCGACGCTGACGCCTTTGCGGGCGACGATCACATCGCCGGGCCGAAAGGCGTCGCCGGAGACGGCGTTCTCGACCACCGGGATGAAGGTATCGAGCCGCACATTGAGCTTGGCTTGCATGATGATGCGCGTGAGCGCGAGCGCGTGCGCGCCGCCGCCCATGTCCTTCTTCATCAGCCGCATGCCGGCGGAGGGCTTGATGTCGAGCCCGCCGGTATCGAACGTCACGCCCTTGCCGACGATGGCGATGCGCGGGGCGGTGGGCGCGCCGTAGCCGATATGCAGCAGCCGCGGCGCTTGCGCAGCGGCGCGGCCGACGGCGTGGATCAACGGGTAATTCTGCGCCAGCAGCTCATCGCCGACGATCGCCTCGAACTCGCCGCCGCATTCTTCGGCGACGCGTTGCGCCGCTGCGTGCAGCGCCTCGGGGCCCATGTCGTTGGTCGGCGTGTTGACGAGATCGCGCGCCAGCCACGTCGCTTCGATGATGCGCGCGGCGTCGGCCATGTCGGCGCCATCGGGCGGGGCCAGGCGCGGGGCCGGGCGCTTGCGCTTCTTGTAACGGTCGAACGCGTACGCGCCGAGGCCCCAGGCGATCACCACATTGGTGGAGCTGAACTCGCGCGGGGCGAAGGCGATCCGGTAATCGCCAGCCGGCAGGTGCTGCGCCAGCGCGCCCATCACCATCGCATTGGCCTTGTCGCCGACGCCGAACAACACCCGCTCGATCGAACCATCCGTCGCCGGCGCCAGCAGAACGCGTCCGTTCTGCGCCTGGAAGTCGTGCGCGGCGGCGAGCCGGCGCAAGCTCTCGGAATGGCGCTCGATCCATTGCGGCCATTCGCTGGCGCGGATGGCGTGGATCGGAACCGCGGTGATCGGCTTGTCGGTGGCGAAGGGGAGTTGCATCGGCGTTGGGGGCTCGGGGTTGGGGACTGGGTTTTGGGGACTGGGGACTGGGGACTCGTGAAGAGCGGACTCGGTGCAGCAAATCTGCGGGCGCAGGCGTGGAATTCCAATCCCCAATCCCGAGTCCCCAGTCCCGATCCCCGAGTCCCGAAAAATTAGCCCTTTGTTGAGCATGTCAGGCGCAGCCTTAGCCGCTTTTTAGGATTCGCCCCGATGCAGCCCCATGCTCGTCTTTCCGCCGCGTTGCTGGCGGCGTCAGCTTTGGCCGCTTGCGCCACCACGGGCGGTGAACACGCCGATGCCGCGGCGGGCGCCGACGCGGCGCAAGCCAACGCCGCCCCCGCGCGCGTTGACCGCCATGCCCGCGAGCGCATCACGCGGGAAGATTTGCTGACGCAGATGGCGTTCTGGGCCAACGAATATCAGAACTTCCCCAACGATCTGGAGGCCGCTCAGCGCTTCTCCGATGCGCTGCGCCGCGGCGGGCGCTTTGAGCGCGCCGCGCAAGTGGCGGCCGAAGCCATCGCCCGTTTTCCCGACGACCGCACGCTGCTGACGACCTTCGGCTACGCTCAGATCGCCGCCGGCAACCCGCAGGACGCGCTGCGTCCGCTGGCGACGGTGGCCGTGGCCGAGCCGCAGAACTGGCGCGTGCGCTCAGCGCTGGGCGCAGCGCTCGATCAGGTCGGCCGCTACACCGAGGCGCGCCGCGCCTATCAGGAAGCGCTGGCGATCGAGCCGAACAACGCCGCCGTGCTCACCAATATGGGCGTTTCGCATTTGATGGCGGGCGAAGCCAGCGAAGCGGAAGCCATTCTGCGCCAGGCCACGGCGTTGCCGAACGCGCCGCCGGAAGCGGGGCAGAACCTCGCCGTCGCGCTGGCGCTGCAAGGCCGCTTCGACGAAGCCGAACAGATCGAGCGCTCGGCGCTGCCGGCGCCGCAAGCGGCGGAGAACATGCGCTACCTGCGCGGCCTGCTCACCGACACGCGCCGCTGGGGCGATCTGGAACGGCCGGGCTAGGCGTTCGCGCTCCAACGGCCCTGATCCCATCAAGAAATGACGCAGAACCCTCTCCCTCCCGAGGAGGGAGAGGGCAGGGTGAGGGGGGGAGGCGCAAGCGTTTTGTTGGTTTGACCGCCCAGTCGTTCACGTTCGCATGTGCTTGCCGCCGCCAGCGCTCCACCCTCACCCAACCCTCTCCCTCCCAAAGGAGGAAGAGGGCTTCAGGCGCCGGTTGAGCTTTCACGCTCCGCCATTAACGTGAGCGCGAATGACGGCGCTCACTGCAGGGCTTGCTGCAACGGCAGAAATCAAAACCGGCCGCCGCCGCATCATTGAATTCCTGCTCTCGCCGTTGCAGCGGCGCGTGCAGGAAGCGGGGAGGGAGAGGTGAGGATGCGAACCTTCATAATTGGCATCAACGTGATCATCTTGTGCATATTGGCTCTGCCTTTGGGGTCGTGCGGATATAACCGCCAGCTTCAGCTCAACACGAATGCCGGAATAGGAGATGTGCTTGATCGCCAAGTCCGCGAAGTTCTGGGGCCCAGTGGCGAGCAGTCGCACAGGAACGATTGTTTTGCGAACGCCTACGCTGATGGCAGATGCATGTTTGTCGTCGGTTCCTCGAATATCCCCAATTGTCCGCTCTTTGAGCGGATTGAGCGATGCTATGCGATTGCGGTGAGGGTGGCGCTGTTTGAAATTCCATCGGTTCGACGGTTTTTGGAACAGCAGACCGCAACATTCTGCGCGTACCGCCGCCCCCCAGTTCCTCCCGAAGAACTCCCGGTGACTGAGAGTAGATTTGGATGCCA
>JAEUMR010000031.1 GCA_016791385.1 Hyphomonadaceae bacterium | reverse complement strand
GTCGCGTCTGGCGGCGCGGTCACTTCGCCGGCGGGGGCCATGCCTTCGTTCTCGGGCTGACGCATGCGCTCGATGCGTGCGTCGCGCTCAAGCCGGTCGGTCAGCTGGCTGGTCTCCTGCCACGCCAGCCATTGCATGATGCGCGGGCGCAATTCTTCCAGGCTCGGCCCGCCGATGGTGCGACGGTCGTCGAGGCGGAACAGGTGCCAGCCGCCGTCGGGCAGCTGGATCGGGCCGATCATCTGGCCCACTGCCGCGCGCTCGACTTCCTGGCGCATTTGCGGGGTCAGATCGGCGATGGCGCGGAAGCCGAGATCGCCGCCGTCCGGAGCGGTGTCGCGCTCGGTCGAAAGCTCGAAAGCGAGGGCTTCGAATCTTTCGCCCTGTTCAAGCCTTCTTTTGGCCGCGTCGGCAGCTTCACGTGTCGGGAATTGCATATGCCGCAGATGCACCTCGTCGCCTTCGCCGAGCCGGCTGGAATTTTCCCGGTAGAGCCGTTCGATCGTTTGCGGATCGGCGGCGTGCTGGGCGATTTCTTCGTAGATGGCGGCGGCCAAGACGCGCTCGCGCGCGTTCTCGAGCTGGCGGCGGATGTCCGGCTGGCGGTCAAGCCCGCGCGCTTCGGCCTCCATGGCAAAGAGGCGGATTTGAATCAGTTCTTCGAGCGCCAGATTGGCGGCGTCGGAATTGGCGGCGAGGTCTTCGGTTTCGCTGATCCAGCCGCGCGAGACGGCGTGATTGCGCACGTCCTCGACATAGATCGGCCGGCCGTTCACGGTGGCGGCCACGATCGGGTCGCGTCCGCCTTCGCCGCTGCCGCCGGAATTGTCGCGGCCCAGGCCACAGGCGGCCAGGCCCAGCGCCAAGGTCAGGACCGCGGCACGAAGGAGGGAGCGCTTCAGCGATGCCATGCGTTCTGCTCTTTCCACTTGGGGCGGACGTGCAAGAGCTGCGCCCCTGTGGTCGCATTGACACCGCCCTGGGCCGCTCTTAAGTCTCGCCAGCGCACGAGTCGAGAGTGTTTCCGCACTCGGGCGCACGTCCGCGGGACACAGAAAAGCCAAGAACTTCAAAGGCCTCGACGTCTTGCTCCGCGCCCTGTCCAGAACGGCGCATCAACCTTAAGATCGCGCCCATGCTGAACCTCGCAAAGCAGATTTTCGGCTCCGTCAATGAGCGCAAGGTGCGCCAGTTGCGGCCTCTGGTTGCGCGCATCAACGCGCTGGAGCCCACCTTCGAGGCGCTCTCGGACGAGGCGCTGCGCAACAAGACCAGCGAATACCGCCAGCGCCTGTCGCGCCGGGCAGCCACGCTCGATGAAATTCTGCCCGAGGCGTTCGCCACTGTCCGCGAAGCGGCCAAGCGCGTGCTCGGCATGCGCCATTTCGATACGCAGCTGATGGGCGGCATCTTCCTGCACCAGGGCAAGATCGCCGAGATGCGCACCGGCGAAGGCAAGACGCTGGTGGCGACGCTGCCGACCTATTTGAACGCACTCGAAAGCCGCGGCGTTCACGTCATTACGGTGAACGACTACCTGGCCAAGCGCGACAGCGAATGGATGGGGCAGGTCTACCGCTTCCTCGGCCTCTCGGTCGGCGTGATCGTGCACGGCCTCTATGACAACGAGCGCCGCCAAGCCTACGCTTCAGACATCACCTACGGCACCAACAACGAGTTCGGCTTCGACTATCTGCGCGACAACATGAAGTACTCGCTGGGCGAAATGGTCCAGCGCGGTCACCGTTACGCCATCGTCGACGAAGTGGACTCGATCCTGATCGACGAAGCGCGCACGCCGCTGATCATCTCCGGCCCGACCGAAGACCGCAGCGAGTTCTACAAATCGATCGATGCGCTGATCCCGCTGCTGCTCGCCGAGCACTACGAACACGACGAAAAGCAGCGTTCGGTGACCTACACCGAAATCGGCTCCGAGCGCATCGAGGAGATGCTGGTCGAGCGCGGCCTGCTGCAAGGCTCACTCTACGAGCCGGCCAACATCTCGCTGGTGCACCACGCCAACCAGGCGCTGCGCGCGCACAAGCTGTTCCAGCGCGACAAGGATTACATCGTCAAAGACGGCGAAGTGGTGCTGGTCGACGAATTTACCGGCCGCATGATGCATGGCCGCCGTCTTTCCGAAGGCCTGCACCAGGCCATCGAGGCGAAAGAAGGCGTCAACATCCAGCCGGAGAACCAGACGCTCGCGTCGATCACGTTCCAGAATTACTTCCGCCTGTACGACAAGCTGGCCGGCATGACCGGTACGGCGGCGACGGAAGCGACCGAGTTCGGCGACATCTACAAGCTCGACGTGGTCGAGATCCCGACCAATCGCCCGGTGCAGCGCAAGGACGAGGACGACGAGGTCTATCGGACTGCGAAAGAGAAATACAAAGCCATCATCGCCGACATCGAAGACACCCACCGCCGCGGCCAGCCCGTGCTGGTCGGCACCGTGTCGATCGAGAAGTCGGAATATCTGTCGAACCTGCTGAAGCAGCGCGGCATCCCGCACCAGGTGCTGAACGCGCGCTATCACGAACAGGAAGCGCAGATCGTGGCCCAGGCCGGCGTGCCGGGCGCAGTGACGATCGCCACCAACATGGCCGGCCGCGGCACCGACATTCAGCTCGGCGGCAATGTCGACATGCGCGTGAAAGCGGCGCTGAAAGGCGATGAGACGCCCGATCAGATCGCCGCGCTGAAGCGCGACATCGGCGCGGACGTCGAGGCCAAGAAAAAGCAAGCGCTCGGCGCCGGCGGCCTCTACGTGCTTGGCACCGAGCGGCACGAAAGCCGGCGCATCGACAACCAGCTGCGTGGCCGGACCGGCCGTCAGGGCGACCCGGGCAAGTCGAAATTCTACATCTGCCTCGAAGACGATCTGCTGCGCATCTTCGCCGCCGATCGCCTCGACGCGATCATGCGCGGCCTCGGCATCCAGGAAGGCGAAGCCATCGTCCACCCGTGGATGAACAAAGCGCTGGAAACCAGCCAGCGCCGCGTCGAGCAGCGCAACTTCGAAATCCGCAAGAACCTGCTCAAGTACGACGACGTCATCAACGATCAGCGCAAGGCGATCTTCGAGCAGCGCATCGAGTTCATGCGCACCGCCGACGTTTCCCCGATCGTACGCGATATGCGCCACGACGTGGTGGAGAAGCTGGTCTGGCGGCACATGCCGGAGAAGGCCTATCCCGAGCAGTGGAACACGCCCGAGCTGATGCTCGAAGCCGAAGAGATCTTCGACATCAAGGCGCCCGTCGATCAATGGGCGGGCGAAGAAGGCATCGCTCAGCAGGAGATCGTCGAGCGCCTGACGCGCACGGTCGATCAGGCCTACGCGCAGAAGGCTGCGCTGCTCGGCCCTGAGCGCCTGCGCGCGGTTGAAAAGCAAGTACTGCTTAGCGTCGTCGACATGCGCTGGCGCGAGCACCTTTCGCTGCTCGATCATCTGCGCTCGGTCATCCACTTGCGCGGCTACGCCCAGCGCGATCCGCTGAACGAGTTCAAGACCGAGGCCTTCACGCTGTTCGAGCGCATGCTGCTCGATCTGCGCACGACGGTCACGCGCATGCTGCTGCGCCTGCAAATCGGCCAAGCCGAGGAAGCGCAGCGGCCGCTGGCGCCGCCGACGATGTTCGAAATCCACCAGAA
>JAEUMR010000060.1 GCA_016791385.1 Hyphomonadaceae bacterium | reverse complement strand
GCGATTTCGCGTCCTGTGGATCAAGAATTGACTGCCCGAAACGAGCTAGTAAGGGTGGCCTCAGCCAGGAGGGGCGACCGTGGCCGAAGACATTATCGGGTATGAGCATTTGATGCAGGACGCGCTGCGCAGCGTCGTGCGCGCAGCATTGCAGCAAGCGGCCAGCCCGCGCGGCATTCCCGGCAAGCATCATTTCTACATCACGTTCCGCACCAAGGCGCCGGGCGTGGTCATCCCCGAGCATCTGAGCGCGCGTTATCCCGATGAGATGACGATCGTGCTCGAGCATCAATTCTGGGATCTCGAAGTCTACGCCGATCGCTTCCGCGTGATCTTGAAGTTCTCCGGCCAGCCGCACCCGATCACCATCCCGTTCAAGGCGATCACGCGCTTCTTCGACCCGAGCGTGAAGTTCGGCCTGCAATTCGAGCAGCATCACGATCAGCTCGATGAAGCGCGCATGGCTTCGGGCGATGATTCCGGTCATCCCGCGCCGCGCGAAGCCGCCGTCGAAGCGCCGCCCCCGCCGGCGGCAGGCGAAAGCTCGGTCGTCAGCCTGGACGCGTTCCGCAAGAAGTAAGCGGCTCTAAGCCTCTCGCCGCACTGCTTTCACAGAAATCCGATCGCGCTCGCCGCTGACGCGCTCGCAGAGCAGGCGCGCGATCTGGCTGTCGTCGAAAAAGACGTGCCCCTTCAGCGCGTCGAGCAGCGCCTTGGCGAGATTGTCGAGATCGAGCCGCGGCGCTTCGCCGACATATTCCATCACCAGTTCGACCTCGAACTCGCCGTAGCGCGGGCGGGTGTGGAAGTCCTTGCGGCAGAACTCGTAGACGAGCTGCTTGTAGTAGCGCGCCTGCGTGGTGATGCCGTCGATGACGATCTCCACCCCGCCTTCAATCTCCCGCGCGCGGACCTTGCCGCGTCCGCTCCAGGCGTTCACGCGCTCACGCGGTGCGTGGCGCGCATCGCCGCCAGCATGGCGGCGCGGAATTGGGCCCGGCGCTGCATCTCTCCGTCCGGCGCATAATAGAAGCACGGCGCGTCAACGCCAGCGCGCGCCAGCACCGCCCGCGCTTCCTCCGCTTTGCCCCACAGCGCAACGAACACGCAGCGCTCCAGCGCATGCTCCTCGCGGATCACGTCGAGCTCCCAGGCCGCGCCTTCGCCGACCTTGGACAGATCGACCACGATCGCGTCGCTGGAATCGAGCATCAACCGCACCACCGCGCGCCACCACCCATCCGACGTGCGCACCAGGAACGCTTCCTTGGAGACGAGCGCCACTTGCAGGTTGAGGCCGATGCGGTCGCGCAGGCGGCGCGCGAGATTGCGATAATCCTGCGCGCTGAGCACGACGGCCGGCCCCATGCCCGAGCGGTCGAACAGCCGGAACAGGAACCGGATCGGCAGGCCGATCACGAACCAGATCGCCGCCAGCGGATTGGACAGCGAGAGCAGTGCCGGCTGCAGCCAGCCGAACATGTCGCGGCGCAGATGCTGATCGGAAAGGCTGATCACGTGCCCATACGGCCGCAACTCGCCCGCGAGCATGCGCTCCAGCGGCTTGGTCAAAGCGCGCGTGTTGAACTTACGCAGCAACAGCACGCGCGCGGGCTTGCGGCGCAAAGCGGAGGCGAGCAGCCAAACCACCAAGGCAGCCAACGCAATCGCGCCGATGCGCGGCGCCCACATCGTCTCGATGACATGCTCTGCGACGGCACGGTCCGTTGCCGGCGTGTTGAACTCCATCCAGCCGGCGACGCCGATCAGCGCCAGCAGCGAAAAATAGACAAACCGGCCGCTCCACACCCGCACCGCTCTGCCCCAGCCGAAGAAGAGCTTGTTGCCGCGGCGCTCCAGATCGGCGGGCTTGATGAAGCCGGGTACAGAAACACGCCACGGCGCGGGCGCCGCTCCGCGGGCGCGCAGTTCAGCTTCGGCGGCGGCGCGGCCGGCAGGGCTGTGATCGGGGTTCTCCGCCGCGGCGCGCAGGACGCGGTCAGCCAACCGCTGTGCGGCCCCGTCCGGCGGATTCTCCGCCCTCAACTCACGTACCGTGCGCAGATCGTTCAGCTGCACGCGCCAGTCGCCCCCCATGGCGGCTTGATCGTCCCCACTCATGCCCATATCCCCTAGCCCGGCAACGCGTCAGATTTTCCAGAGGGCTCCCTACCCATGAAAACCCGCACCGAGACCGACACATTCGGCCCTATCGAAGTGCCCGCCGACAAGTACTGGGGTGCACAAGCACAGCGCTCGCTGGGCAATTTCAAGATCGGTGAGGAAAAGATGCCGCGCCCGGTGGTCCGGGCGCTGGGGATCGTCAAGCGCGCCGCTGCGGAAGCCAACATGGCTTTGGGCCGGCTCGACCCGAAAATCGGCGCGGCGATCGTCCAGGCCGCCCAGGAAGTGATCGAAGGCAAGCTCGACGCCCACTTCCCGCTCAGCGTGTGGCAAACGGGCTCCGGCACGCAATCGAACATGAACGCCAACGAGGTGATCTCGAACCGGGCGATCGAGATCATGGGCGGCGAGATGGGCTCGAAGAAGCCGGTCCACCCCAACGACCACGTCAATATGAGCCAGAGCTCGAACGACACCTTCCCGACAGCGATGCACATCGCCGCCGCCGAAGAGATCGAGCACCGGCTGAAGCCAGCGCTGCAGCAGCTGCGCAATGCGCTGAACGACAAAGCCCAAGCTTGGAAGCACATCATCAAGATCGGCCGCACGCACACGCAGGACGCAACGCCGCTGACGCTCGGCCAGGAATTCTCAGGCTACGTGCAGCAGATCGACAACGGCCTGAAGCGCATCGAGCAAACCATGCCGATGCTGATGGAGCTGGCCCAGGGCGGCACCGCCGTCGGCACCGGCCTCAACGCGCCGGTCGGCTTTGCCGACAAGGTGGCCGAGCGCATCGCCGCGATCACCGGCATGAAGTTCACCAGCGCGCCGAACAAGTTCGAAGCGCTCGCCGCGCATGATGCGATGGTGTTCAGCCACGGCGCGCTCAACACGGTGGCCGGCTCGCTGTTCAAGATCGCCAACGACATCCGCTTCCTGGCCAGCGGTCCGCGCTCGGGCCTCGGCGAACTGATGCTGCCGGAGAACGAGCCGGGCTCGTCGATCATGCCCGGCAAAGTGAACCCGACCCAGTGCGAAGCGATGACCATGGTGTGCGCACAGGTGTTCGGCAACAACGCCGCCATCACCTTCGCCGGCGCCAGCGGCCATTTCGAGCTGAACGTGTTCAACCCGGTCATGGCCTACAATTTCTGGCAATCGACGCGCCTGTTGGCCGACGCCAGCGTCAGCTTCGCCGACAACGCCGTCGTCGGCATAAGCGCGCGCGAAGACAACATCAAAGCCAACCTCGACCGCTCGCTGATGCTCGTCACCGCGCTGGCGCCGAAATACGGCTACGACCGCGCCGCCAAGATCGCCAAGACCGCGCACAAGAACGGCACAACCCTGCGCGAAGAGGCGCTCAAGGACGGCATCAGCGCCGAGGATTTCGACGCTATCGTCCGGCCGGAGAACATGATCAGCCCAGGCTAGGCCGTTCGGCCCCAGATCGCCCGGGCAAGAAAGAGCAAATGGCCTGAGCGCGCGGAAGCGGGCGCATGCGATTTTCTCAGCCTCGGCGTGCAATTCATCGCGCGGCAGCTTGGCCACGCCGCGGCGCAGGCCTACATCGACACCATGGGCGAGGTTGTGAATCTCAGGCGTGCGCGAAAAGCCAAGCAGCGCAGCGAAGCTGATGCTGCGGCAGCGGAAAACCGCGCGTCGTTCGGCCGAAGCAAGGCCGAAAAGGAACAAACCAATGCGGAACGAGAGGCCGCCTCTCGAAAGCTCGACGGACACAAGAGGGATGACGACAACCTCTAACGGGGCTTTGCAGAAGCGGTCGATGCGCATCGCTGGGCACCGGACGTCCTTGGCGCTTGAGCAGGAATTCTGGGCCGCGCTGGAGCGCATTGCACAGGCGCGCGCGATCAGCTTGCCGCAAATGATTGCGGCAATCGACGAGGAGCGCGCCAAGCGCGCGCCTGACGCCTCGTTGGCGTCGGCTGTGCGCGTGTTCGTGCTAGCAAACCGCGTCGGCTGACTATTGCTGCGCCGGGCGCCCGTAGAGCACGAGCGCGTAATAGCACGGCTGCACCGTGCAATTGTGCATCACCGCATTGACCGTGAAGGCCCCGGTCCATTGCGGCGCCACCGATACGATCGGCGTCGCATCGGTGAGATTGTCCTGCGAAATGACGTTGTTGTTCTCGTCGTAAAGAACGAGATCGAGATCGCTGCAATCATTGTCGCAGACGCCGATGATGCGATAATCGCCGCCGACCTGCAGGTTCACAGGCACGCTGGCAAACTGGCCTTGTGGCAGCTGCCCGCTCACCGGGGCCGCAATCTGCTGAAAGCCTTGCGCAACGAACGCCTGCTCGACTTGACCTAAGCGATCCAAAATCTGCTGCTGGTAGTCGACGCCGCCTTGTTGCGGCGGCGGCTGCGGAGCGCCAGCCGCGGCTTGCGGCTGACCAGCAACCGCCTGTTGCTGCGGCGTGTTCTTGCCGCCGATCGCAGCGAGCCCAATTGCGACCACCACGAGCGCAGCGACAGCGCCCGCAATCCACACCCAGACAGGCGGCCCCTTGCGTGCAGGCGCCGCGGCGGCTTGAGCCGATGAACTTGGCGCAACAGCGGCCACGGGCTGGACGGGCGCGGGCTGTTGCGGCGCGGCTTGCGCGAAGCGCACGACCGCCTCGACGAAGCGGCGCCAGTTCGGATCGTCCTTGTCGCCGTTCCAGCCAGCCAGATTGGCCGCCTGCACTTCGCCGAAGCCAAACGGCGCCTGGCAAGCGTCGATCATCGCCGGGATCAGAACGCCCTTGTCGCGGCCCATGCGCGCCTCTTCACGCACCCATTGCGACTTGGTCGAGTGCTCGCTCCACAGCACGATCAGCGCTTTGCACTGCGTCAGCTTCTGCTCAATGTAATCGGCCCAGGTGGTGCCCGGCGGAATCTCGTTGTCCCAGAAGACATCGACGCCGGACTCGGCCAGGCCACGCGCTACTTGCTCGGCGCGCGCAGCGTCCTCACGCGCATACGATAGAAACACGTCAGCCAAGGAGCCCTCCTGCCCGGCTGGTGTAGCAGCCGGAGAGCGGCGCGCAAAAGCCCTGGATTAGGCTTTTGGATCGGGCCCGTACTGGTTCGCACCGCTCCGGCCCGGAATGAAGATGAGGGCGAGCACGGCGAGAAAGCCGATATACGGAACCACCGTCAGCACGGCGAGCCAACCGCTCTGGCCAATATCATGCGCGCGCCGGCTTGCGGCGGCGACGCACGGCGCGATCAGCGCCAGCATGGCGATCAGCGTGAGGTAATAGCCGTTGGCCATGCCGGTATAGGGATCAACGCCCGTCAGCGTCGCATCGAGCACGCCAGTGACGAAGCCGATCACGAACGTCGCGACAATCAGCCAGCCATATTCCGAACGCCGCGCGCGGCCTTTGCCGTCGGCATAAAGGCGGAAGCACTTCTGTACATAACCGATGGGCGAGAGCGCCCCACCGCCGGGCGCGGCAGCTTGCGTCGGCGCCGCGGTCCAAACCGCGGCTGCTGCCGCTGGCTGCGGCTGAGCCTGTGGCTGGATCGCTTGCGGCGGCGGTTGCGGGGCCGCTGGCGCCGGCACGCCGACGGCGCTCTGCACAGCGCCCGCGAAACGGCGCCATTCGGGATGGTTTGGATCGCCGTGCCAGGTCGAAAGGTCCGCGGCCTGAACCTCACCGAACCCGAACGGAGCTTGGCTGTTGTCCAACAGGACCGGAATGAGCTTGGCCTTCTCACGGCCCATGCGCGCCTCCTCGCGCACCCATTGCGACTTGGTCGAGTTGGCGCTCCACAGCACAACCACAGCGCGGCACTGGTTGAGCTTGCCCTCGATGTAGTCCGCCCAGGTCTGCCCGGGCGGGATCTCGGTGTCCCAGAACGCCTGCAAACCCAGCGCCGCGAGCCCGCGCGCGACATGTTCGGCGCGGGCGCGATCTTCCCGCGCATAGGAGATGAACACGTCGGCCATGGGCTTCCCTCCGCGAATCCTGGCGCGGAGGTTAGCGCGTCCGGCGGGTTTGTGGCGTGTCCACCAGTTCAGGGTCCTACGGCTTGCCGCCCCCACTGCCCCGCCCCCTCGCATGCATGAGGCGGCGGCATTATGTTCTCTGTTCGTGCTAAGCTGCGCGCGTTAATCCGGACGAATCATGAGCGACAGCGCAGAGAACCTGCCGATTTCGCAGCGCGCGATGGCTGCCCCGCCCTATCTGGCGACGCTCAATCCTGAGCAGCGCGC
>JAEUMR010000053.1 GCA_016791385.1 Hyphomonadaceae bacterium | reverse complement strand
ACGCGCTGGCCCAGGCTGCGGCAGATGGCTCCCATGCGCCGTCTGAGCCAAAGCGCCGTAGCGCTGGGCGTGCTGGCTGTCGTATTGGGCATCACCTATTGGATCGGCCTTCTCCTGGGAGGACATACGTGAGCTTTCGCCGCATCGAAGACGCCCCGTCGAACAAGACCGCCCTGGTGCGGGTCGACTTCAACGTCCCGATGGCGGACGGCAAGGTCAGTGATGACACGCGCCTGCGCGCGGCGCTGCCGACGATCAAAGCTTTGACCGCAAAAGGCTGCAAGGTGGCGCTGCTGGCGCACTTCGATCGCCCGAAGGGCAAGCGCGTGCCGTCCATGTCGCTGGCCCCGCTGGCGGCGCCGCTTTCCAAGCTGCTGGAGGCGCCGGCTGCGTTCGCCGAAGATTGCGTCGGCCCCGCCGCCGCTGCGGCGATCGCAGCGCTGGCGCCCGGCGGCATCGTGCTGCTGGAGAACACACGCTTTCACGACGGCGAAGAGAAGAACGATCCGGCGCTGGTGGCCGAGATGGCCAAGCTCGGCGACTTCTACGTCAACGACGCATTCTCCGCCGCGCACCGCGCCCATGCGAGCACCGAAGGGCTCGCGCACGCGCTGCCGGCTTACGCAGGCAAGGCGATGGAAGCGGAACTCGTCGCGCTCGACGCAGCTTTGGGCAATCCGCGCCGGCCTGTGCTTGGCATCGTCGGCGGCTCGAAGGTCTCGACCAAGATCGACCTGCTGAAGAACCTCGTCACCAAGCTCGACCGGCTCTGCATCGGCGGGGCGATGGCGAACACGTTCTTGTTCGCGCAAGGCTGGGACGTCGGCGCCTCGTATTGCGAGAAGGACCTCGCCGACACCGCCCGTGAAATCATGAAACTCGCGGGCAAGCACAAGTGCGAGCTGCTGCTGCCGATCGACACCATCGTCGCGGAAAAACTCGACGCGCGCGCCCCCGCTTTCGTGCGCGGCCTCGGCGACATCGACGACGACGAGCGCATCCTGGATGCAGGCCCCGAGACCATCGCCCGCCTGACCAAGGCGATGGACGAATCCAACACGCTGATCTGGAACGGCCCGCTCGGCGTGTTCGAAACCCCGCCGTTCGACCACGGCACCGTCGCCGCCGCCCGCCACGCCGCCGCGCGGGCCAAGAACGGCAAGCTGATCGCCGTCGCCGGCGGGGGCGACACCGTCGCGGCGCTGCACCATGCGGGCGTGGCCGACGACATGACCTTCGTCTCCACCGCCGGGGGCGCCTTCCTGGAATGGATGGAAGGCAAGCCGCTGCCGGGGGTGCAGGCGCTGAAGCGGTAAATTTCAGCCCTGTCAGGGGTTTGCTGCGATACTTTTCCCCACGCCCCTGCCCGGCGTGGCGTTTTTCCACGCCCCGGGCTAAACCGCCGCCATCCAATCAGAACAGCGGGCTCTTGGGGCCCTCCAGCACGGGGCAGAGAACGTGAATCTCGACGCTTTGAACAAAGTCGCGAACGCCATGGTTGAGCCGGGCAAAGGCATCCTGGCGGCCGATGAATCCACCGGCACGATGAAGAAGCGCATGGACGCCATCGGCGTGGAAAACAGCGAGGACAATCGCCGCGACTATCGCGAGATGATGTTCCGCGCCAAGGACGCGATGAAGTACGTCTCCGGCGTCATCCTCTATGACGAGACCATCTGGCAAAAGGCCAAGGACGGCACGCCGCTGGTGAAGCTGATCCAGGACGCCGGCTCGATCCCGGGCATCAAGGTCGATGAAGGCACGCGCGTGCTGGCCGGCGCCAAGGCGGGCGAACTGATCACCAAGGGCCTCGACGGCCTCGACAAGCGCCTGCCGAAATATCACGAGCAAGGCGCTCGCTTCGCCAAGTGGCGCGCGGTGATCGACCCGACCAACATCTCGTATGCGGGCCTTCTCTCCAACGCGCACGCGCTCGCCCGCTATGCCAACCTTTGCCAAGAGTTCGACATCGTGCCGATCGTCGAGCCGGAAGTGCTGATGGACGCCGATAACGACATCGACACCTGCGCTGCCGTCACCGAGTGGGTGCTGAAGGAAGTGTTCCAGCAACTCTACTACATGAACGTGAAGCTCGAAGGCATCGTGCTGAAGCCGAACATGGCCATCAACGGCAAGAAGGCCGCGAAGAAGGCCAGCGTCGACGAAGTCGCGGAAAAGACCGTGAAAGTGCTGAAGGCGTGCGTGCCGAGCGCGGTGCCTGGCATCGCGTTCCTCTCCGGCGGCCAAAGCGACGAAGAAGCCAGCGCGCACCTTTCGCGTATGAACGAACTCGGCCCGCTGCCTTGGAAGCTCACCTTCTCCTACGGCCGCGCGCTGCAGCATGCGCCGCAAAAGGCGTGGGCCGGCAAGAGCGAGAACGTCGCCGCCGCGCAGCGCGCGTTCCTGCATCGGGCGCGCATGAACGGCCTCGCCAGCCTCGGCAAGTACAAGCCCGAGCTAGAAAAGGAAGCGGCGTAAACCCGCTTTAACTGCGCTTACGCGGCAGAGACTTAATTCAATCCAGGCACGCTCCGCGCGCTATCAGCGCGGAGTGATGCACCGTGGACTTGGTTAGCCTGCTATTCAGCTTCCACGGGCGGATCAACCGCCTGCAATACTGGCTGGGCAATCTCGCCATCACCGTCGGCGGCTTCGTGCTGAACTTCGCCGCCGTGCTGATTACCGCGCCCTCGGCGCAGGCGAGCAGCGGTGCGCTGACCGCGCTCGCGCTTGGCCTTGTCATGCTGGCGATGGGCTGGTGCGGACTGGCGCTGCAAGTGAAGCGCTTCCACGACCGCGGCCGCAGCGGCTATTGGGCGCTCGCGCCCTTCGCGCCGGCTTGCATGATGGCACTGGCCATCATTGGCGGCGTCGCCACCAATGCGCCCGCGAGCGTGGTCATGCCACAGGTCATGCCCTGGCTCGGTATTCTTATGCTGATCAATCTGTGGCTGTTCGTCGATCTCGGCCTGCTCGCGGGCACGGATGGTCCCAACAAATACGATCACACCCCGCCCGCTCCGGGCGGCGATGCGTCAACGCCATGGCGCTCCTCCATTGGCGGGGCGGCGCAAGCGATGGAGCGCGCCATCGCTTCAAGCGCGGCCGCGGCGGCTACGCCTGTACCCGCGCCAGCGCCGCGTCCGGCCGTGGCGTCCGCGTCGCTGCGCACAGGCGCGGCGCCCTCGTTTGGACGGCGCGCAGCGCGCTGATTACCAAGCGCTCCAGCGGGCGCCGATTTCGCGATGCAGATCGTCGATGCGCCGCTGCGCATAATAGGCGCGTTGCTCGGCGTTGCGCAGATCATCGCCCAGGTCGCGCCGTTCGCGGCGCAGACGCTCGATCTCGCCGCGCAGCCGGTTGCGCTCTTCGTCGTTCGGCGCCTGCGCCAGTTCGTTCTCACGATCGTGGATGTCGCGGTCGATGCCGTCGCGGCGCGACTCGATGTTGTTGATGTCGCTGCGCGCCGCGGAAAGCTCTGTTTCCGCATCATACACGCGCCGCCCATCCTCGAATGCGGCGTAGAAATCGTACTGCAGCTCGGCTGGGCAAGAGCCGCTGAACGTGCCGCCGCGGCGGGCGAAATTGAACGCGTTCGGCGGTTGGCAGAATTGCACCATGCCGTCAGCGAAACCGGCGGAATAGGATTGGCCGTCGGCGAGGTAGCCCTTGTCGGCGCAGCTTTCGGCGCGGTCGCTGAAGCGGGATGCGCCGGAACTGGCGGCGTCGCTGAAGCCAAGCCCGCGCCAATCCGCCGCCGCGCATTCTTCTGCGCTCATGGTCTCGCAGCCGGCCAGCGCAAAGCCGAACGCCAGCGCGATCGCCGCCAACAGCATGTACTTCATCGCCTTGCCCTCCCCCGGCAGTGGCGCGCCGCCCGCGCGCCGCGTATGACCGGCCCATGAGCCGCCGCTGCCGCCTCTCTCTGATTACCCCGCCGCGCTTCGCAACAGAAGATTTCGCGCGCGCGCTCAAGGATGCGCTGGCGGGCGGTGATGTCGCTGCGGTGCAATTGCGCCTCAAGGACGCTTCCGACAGCGAAATCCTGCAGGCGGGCGCGGTGCTAAAGCCGATCGTGCAAGCGGCGGACGCGGCCTTCATCGTCAACGACCGGCCGGACCTTGCCGCCAAGCTCGACGCCGACGGCGTGCATGTCGGCCAGGATGACGCGAGCTACGCCGCCGCGCGCGCGGCCATCGGCGCAGACCGGATCGTCGGCGTCACCTGCCACGCCTCGCGTCACCTGGCGATGGAGGCGGCCGAGGCCGGCGCTGATTACGTCGCCTTCGGCGCCTTCTACCCGACCGAAACGAAAGACGCGAAGACGCACGCCGAGCCGGAAATCCTCGAGATATGGCAAGAGACCATGGAAACGCCGTGTGTCGCCATCGGCGGCATTACCGTGGAGAACGCCGAGCCGCTGGTCGCCGCCGGCGCCGATTTCCTGGCGGTGTCGGCAGGCGTCTGGCGTCACCCGGACGGCCCTCGCGCCGCTGTCGCCGCGTTCAATGCGCTGTTTGACCGGCGCGCGGCGGAATAGCCGGCGGCTGATGCTCTGGCGCAGCCGCGAATAGGTCTAAGCTGCCTGCTTCGCTTCGTCGGAGCCCGTTGCCCCATGTCCAATCCTGCTTTCGACCTCCTGAACCAGCTGCGCGAAAGCGCGCGCAGCCGCGGCCCGGGCGAGGCGGAGACGCCAAAAACATTTGCCGAGCACGCGGCCGACACCGTGGCGGAGGTGGTCGGCTCATGGCGCTTCATTCTGATCCAGACCGCGCTGCTGGTGGCTTGGATCGTCTTCAACGCAATCAGCGCCGCGCGCGTCGACCCCTACCCGTTCATTCTCCTGAACCTGCTGCTCTCGTTTCAGGCCGCCTACACCGCGCCGATCATCATGATGAGCCAGAACCGGCAGGCCGACATCGACCGGCGGCGCAGCATCGAAGACTACGAGATCAACCGCAAAGCCGAACTCGAGATCGAAACGTTGCACCAGAAGATCGATCTGTTGCGCGAACAGGAGATCGCCGCGCTCACGGCGTCGGTCGAGCGGCTGACGCGTCTGCTCGAAGCGAAGAACGGCTAACGCTCGCGGGCGTCGTCCCGCGGGCCGGCGTCGCCCGCGTCTTCAGCGCTCTGGACAATATCGCCGCCGCCGCGCGGCAGCGCGCCGATAAACGGGGTGACCGCGGCAAGTGCGAACGCAGCCAGGACGAGCCACAGATGCATCACGTTCTCCTCGGCGCACGAAGCTGCCGGGTGATTGCGACGAAAATCGGCAATCGCCGATGAATTCATCGCAAACGAACGTACGTTCGTAGCTTAGCCCCTCGCGCGCGATTGGCGCGACACCCAGGCGTAACTGATCGCCAGCAGCACCGCGAACAGCGCCGCGCCAGCCCATTGCGAGGCAGCGGCGAAATCAGCGCCCACCACGGCGATCGGCGCGGCGTTGCCGGTGCCAACGATCAGCCCGGCATTGAGGATGCCGAGCAAGCTCTCGCCCACGATAAGCCCCGAAGCGAGCAGCACGCCGAAGCGCTTGGCCATCTCGGCGTTCTCGCGCTTTTCGACGGCGCGATTGTAAAGCCAGCCGATGATGGCGCCGACGATAACCGGCTGGGTCGCATCCATCGGCAGATACATGCCAATGCCGACCGCCAGCGGCGAGATGCGCATCAGCTTCAAAGCGCCGAGCACCTCGTCGAGGAAGATCATGACAACGCCGATGCCGGCGCCGATCGCGATCAGGTTCCAATCGAGTTCGGCGTTCAGGACGCCGCGCGCCAGAGTCGAAATCAACGCCGCCTGCGGCGCGCCGAGCGGTTCGGCGGCGATGGCCGCGCGATTGGGGTCGCCGGGAAATCCATAGGCGTGATTGAGCAGATCGAGCACAGGCCCGATCACCGCCGCGCCCGCAAGCACGCCGACGATCAGCGCGATCTGCTGACGCCACGGCGAAGCGCCGACGAGCTGCCCCGTCTTCAGATCCTGCAAATTGTCGTTGGAGATGGTGGCGATGGAAAACACGATCGCCACGGTGAACAGCGCCAGCGCCACCAGCGCGTTGGTCGCACCGGCGCCCAGGATCGGCTGCGCAAACACCGCCAGCAACAGCGAGCCAGACACGATAGCGAGAATGCCGATGCCTGAGACTGGACTGTTCGAAGCCCCGATCAGGCCTGCCATGTAGCCGGCGACGGTGGCGATGAAGGCGCCGATGACGAGCGCGAACACAACGCCGCCGACAACGAGCGGCCAGGTCAGCGCCGCCAGCGGGCCGCCGGCGATGAAGTCGTAAATCAGCGCGCCGATGGCGGCGAGGCAAACGAGGCTGACAAGACCGATCACGCCGATCGGCAGGTCGCGGTCGTCCTGCGTGCCGGTCTTGGCGCCAGCGCCCGCACGCAGCGTATCAGCCATGCCCTTAGCGACCGGCCCGACCAGTTTCAACAGGCTCCAGATCGCGGCAACACCGATCGTGCCGGCGCCGATGAAGCGCACTTGGCTGCGGAACACGGTCTCGGCGATCTCGGCGATGTCGCCGCTCATGCCTGAGGTCAGCAGCGGCATCAGCACCGCCCACGAGATCACGAGGCCGACCAACATGGCGATGCCGACCGAAATGCCGACGAGGTGGCCGGCGCCGACCAGCGCCAGCGAGAAGCCCACGGTGACGCCGCTGACGCCCGAGCCAACGCGGAAGACGCTCTGCACCGTGGCCGCTGCCAGCCCCATGAAGCTGACGACCTGCGCCCCCGCCGCCGTCAGCGCGCCGACGAGAACGATCAGCGGCCCCTTGGCGCGCTCGATCGCGTCCTGCGGCGCCTCATCCCCGGTGGCGCCCACCTTCAACACCTCGGCGGCGGCGACCCCTTCAGGGAAAGGCAGCTGCGAATTCACCACCAGGGCACGCCGCAGCGGGATCGAGAACAGGACGCCGAGCGTCCCGCCCAGGGCGCAGACCAGGAAGGTCAGCCAGAACGGAAAGCCCTGCCACCAGCCGATCATGACCAAGCCTGGCAGGACGAAAATGATGGCTGAGAGCGTACCCCCGGCCGAGGCGACCGTCTGGACGATGTTGTTTTCCCGGATCGAACCGGTCCGGAACAGGCGGAACACCCCCATCGAGATCACCGCCGCTGGGATCGACGAGGCAATGGTCAGTCCGACCCGCAACCCGAGATAGACATTGGCGGCGGTAAAGACGATGGCGATCACCGCGCCCAGGATCAGGCCGCGGATGGTCAATTCGGACTGGCGCACGCTTATCCCCCGCTTTTGGGGTCGCTGCCCCGTCCGTGGCAATCCTAGGCTGCCGTTGGGGCCACCGCCAGCGGCGAGACGGGCTAGGAAATCGCCCCGAACCTGCCTACCTGATGGCCTTGAGTTCGCGCTCGCTGAGAGCCACTGGAGCCCGTTTGATGACTTTCCGCCTCGACGACGAAGATGACGTCAAGAACCCGGCCGACGGCCGCAACGCGCCTGACGTGATCGAGAAGGCGCTGTTTCAGGCGCGCATCGTCATGCTCACGGGCGAGGTCAACGACATTCAGGCGCGGCGCGTCACCGAGCGCCTGTTCGCGCTGGCCTCGGATAGTTCAAAGCCGATCACGTTCGTCATCTCCTCGCCCGGCGGCCACGTCGAAAGCGGCGACATGATCCATGACGCGGTGAAATTCATCGATGCGCCGGTGCAGATGCTCGGCACCGGCTGGGTCGCGTCCGCGGGCGCGCTGATCTATTGCGCCGCCCCGCGCGAGCGCCGCTTCTGTCTGCCGAACACGCGCTTCCTGCTGCACGAACCGCGCGGCGGCGTCGGCGGCATGGCCAGTGATGTCGAAATTCAAGCGCGCGAAATCCTGCGCATGCGCGAACGTCTCAACAAGATATTCGCCGAAGCGACTGGCCAGCCGCTTGAGAAGATCAAGAAGGACATCGACCGCGACTATTGGATGCTGGCCGAAGAAGCGAAGGCCTATGGCCTCGTCGGTCGCATCGTGAAGAGCCAAAGCGAATTGCGCTAAACGACAGCGAACGCGATAGAGGACCTAGCGAAGCCCCGGCGATGAGCCGGGGTTTTGTTTTATTACCACCCGTCAATAATACTACATCGAAGGGCAGATTTTCGCGCCGCACGCGAAGCAAGGCGCGAATGATTGCCGTAAGCGCCGCATCATGACCGAAGCGTAATCGCATCGAACCTTGGCTGGCGCCGCATCGCCCCAATATCGCCCGGTGGAAAACTACAAACGCGCGTGCTCGCGGCGCATGGCGGAGCGGGCGCGTTCAATTTGTTCAACCTCGTGGACGCCAACACCGGCGCCCACGCGCAAAGTAGAGAGACCAACAAACCATGGCCCCTCACTTGCTCGTTCGTCCCGCGAACAAGTCCACGCCGCGCTTAGCGCAATCCATCTCGCGCGCACTGCGGGCTGCTGGCGCGGCCAGCGTGCTGACGATGGCCGTGCTTGTGAACGCTGCACTCATGTCCGACGCGTTCGCCAGAGTCTCTGCCGACCAACCCCAAATCGCCAGTTTCGTTCCCGCTGACCCGCAGGAGGGCGCGCCTGCGGAGGCGCCAGCGGCGGTGGATGAGCAAGAAGCACGCTATCTCGCGGCGACGATCTGGGCTGAAGCACGCTCAGAAGGTGAGGAAGGCATGCGTGCGGTGGCGCACGTGATCGCCAACCGGCGCGGCGAACGCTTCGGCGCCAGCATCGAATCGGTTGTGCTTTCGCCGTATCAGTTTTCCGCCTGGAATCGCGGCGATCCGAACCGTCGCTTGGCGATGCACCCAGAGCGCTACGCTACGCGCGGGGTCAATCTCGAAACCTGGGAAACAGCGCAGCGCATCGCGCGCGAGGTTCTGGCCGGACAGTCCGCCGATCCCACAGGCGGCGCGCTCTTCTATCACACCACGGCGATCCGTCCGTATTGGGCGCGCTACGGCCAAGGCCGGCAAGTGATCGGCGCGCACGCGTTTTACGCCGATGTGTTGGATCGCACGCAACGCCGCGCGCCGCAGGTGACGCAAGTAGCGCAAACGTTCGATACGCCGATCCCGATTGATGCTCCCGCCGCGCAAGGCCCGCGCGCCGGCCGCGTCAATGGCGTCATTCAACACGCCCCAGCCTCCGCTGCGCACCAGGCCTTGCCCAGCGAAACTGTGATCGACGCCAATGCCGCAGCAACGCCGACGATCAACGGCGTGCCGATCACGCAGCTGCGCGCCACCGGACAACCATAACAACAAGCCCCTCGGAAACGCAGAAACTTAGAGCCGCTCCTTTGGAGCGGCTCGCTTTCATCACGCCCAAATTCGAATGAATTCATTCATGTTCGGCAGCACGTCGACCAGCCCATGCAGCAGCACCACCAGCAGCAGAGACTTGGTGCGGGCGTAGATCAAGCCGAACAGAAGCCCCATCGGCGACAGCGTGGCGATGGTGTGTGCAATCACCTGCAGCGGATCGGCCGACCAGCCGTCAACGCCAGGGCCGCCGCGCAGGAACAGCCCTGGCGCATGCGCGAGGCCAAACAGGATGGAGGTCACGAACACGCCGGCCCAGGGCGAGTTAAACAGCGCCGAGAGGCGCGTCTGGATCACGGCGCGATAAAGGAATTCCTCGTTGAGGCCAGCTTCGATGGCAATCCAGATGAAACTAGCGGGCGCGGCCCAGGCCAATGTGGCCAGGCTTGCGTGCGTCTCCCTGATATCGCGCAGGCTGGGGCTGATGACGCACAGCAGGCCAAGAATGATGGCGCCGAGAATGATCAAAGTGCGCCAGAACTTTCGGCCTTTGAGACCCGCCTGAAACAGCGGGCCGAGCTTGGCCCCCAGCAGAACCAGCAGCAGCGCCGGCAGCAGCACGTGCGCGGCGAGCTTCAGGCTCATCACCAGCACTTCCTGTTGCGGGCCGGCGGGTAATGCCGCGCGCGCCGCACTCATGCCGAAGCCAAGGAACAGGATCGCGTAGAGCACGAGATAGAGAACGACGGCGCCGCTCTCGAGCGCGGGGCGCTTCACGTCGACGGGCGGAGCATTAGCGCCGCGTGTCAGCAGCCACGCGATCAGCGAAAGCGCCAAGCCGAAGATGCCCATCACCAGGATGGGGGTCATGAAGTCGGCGTCTGTCAGCGCGAGGTACGCGACCGATCCGCCCCAAAGCAGCGCATAACCGGCAACGGCGATGATCGCCGCGCCCTTCCCCGAGCCCGTCGTAGCCATGTCATCTCCTGTATCGCTACAGGAGATGCATGGGCGGCTTGGATCGGATGCGAGCGCCTATTTAGTGGCTCTCGTTGCGCCAGACTTGCTTGTAGCCGAGGTACAGAAGGCTCGCGAGCACCAGCAGGAAGGCCAGCACGATGACGCCCATGCGCTTGCGCTCGACCATGTGCGGGTCAGTCGCCCATTGCAGGAACGTCGAGACGTCGTGTGCGTACTGGTCGGCCGTGGTCGCCGTGCCGTCAGCGTACGGCACAGCGCCATCCGCAAGCGGCGGCGGCATGGCGATGCGGCCGCCCGGGAAATAGTGGTTCTCGTACAGCGTGCCTTCGCTGGCGCCAGTGTAGCCGGTGAGCAGCGAATAGACGTAATTGGCGCCGCCGTGGCGGGCCGCGGTGATCACCGAAAGGTCCGGCGGATAGCCACCGCCATTGGCGGCGCGCGCGGCGATCTCGTTCGGGAACGGACGGCGGAAGTGATCCGAGATGCGGCCCGGGCGATCCACCGGCTGGCCGGTGTTCGGATCGATGTCGCTGATCGTCACCGCCTGCGCGATCGCGCGCACATACGGATTGTCGGTCACGTCGACGAAGCGTCCGCCATGCGCGCTTTCGCCGACATGCGGCTCAAGCTCGCCGGTTTCTTCGTTGCGCACCATGTAGAGCGCGAACGGACCGCCACGCTCACCGAGGTGACGATAAGCGAGGTGATCCATCGAGTGGCAGGTCGAGCAAACCTGGCTGTACACTTGGAAGCCGCGTTGCACGGCCGCCATGTCGTAACCGCCAAGCGGGCTCTCGAAGCTGAAATTGCCGTCGCGCGGATGCTGCGCTTCGGCGGCGGCGAACGCCACCCCAGCCACAGCCATCACCGCAACCGCGGCAGCGGAAAGCGCACGAAACATCAGGCAGCTCCCTGCGTCTGGCCGTCGCCGACCGGCTTGGCGATCGTGTCCGGCACGCGGCCGGGCGTCTCACGAAGACCCAGCAGCGGCAGAATGATGAGGAAGAAAAGGAAGTAGTAGAGCGTCAGCACCTGCGCGAGACGCGTCACCGTGAAGGTAAAGGGCGTGTAGCGCTCGACGGTGAAGAACGGCGCCGCAGAGCCGACCTCAGCCTTCACCGCGCTGATTTCCGTTTCCAGTTCGTCGGTCGTCGCGGCACGCACGGTGCGCGTTTGCGGCGAGCCGCCAGACACCGCGCGGAGCGTGCCGGTGGTTGCGCCCGAGCGCGTCACCGCCATCATCGCCGCGCCTTGAGCGCCCTGCTCAGCTGCGCGGGCGGCCTCTTCCCATTGCGCGGCGCTTTGCGCTTCGATGGGCTGCGTGGCGACTTGGCCACCTTGGATCCAGGTCAGCGTCGCGGTGAAATCACCGGACTTGGCCAGGATGTTGCCGGGGTTCTGACCGCCGCACCAGCCGAGGCCGAAGCAGACCACAGCGAACACCAGGAAGAACTGGCGCGCCGCAGGGCGATAACGCATCGAGCGCACCTTCGAGGTGTCGAGCCACGGCAGTACGAACAGCACGCCGATGGCGGCGAACATCGCCAGCACGCCCGCGAGCTTGGAATCGATCGGGCCGATGTTGAAATCGAACGCGCGCAGGATGGCGTAGAACGGCAACAGATACCATTCCGGCACGATTTCCGGCGGCGTCTGCAGCGGGTTGGCCGGAATGTAATTGTCGGCATGGCCGAGCGCGTCCGGCATGTAGAACACGAACACCGCGAACAGCATGATGAACAGCGTCGTGGCGAACAGGTCCTTCATCGTCGCGTGTGGCGTGAACGGAACGGTATCCGCCTTCGACTTCACTTCGACGCCGGTCGGGTTGTTCTGCCCGCTCTCGTGCAGCGCCCACACGTGCAGAGCGACAACGCCCGCGATCACGAACGGCAACAGATAGTGCAGCGAGAAGAAGCGGTTGATCGTCGGCTGGTCGACCGAGAAGCCGCCCATCAGCCAGTTGCGGATGCTCTCGCCGATTACCGGCAGCGCGCCCAGCAGGTTGGTGATGACGGTCGCGCCCCAGAACGACATCTGGCCCCAAGGCAGCGTGTAGCCGAGGAACGCGGTGCCGACCATGAGCAGGTAGATCACGCAGCCCAGGATCCAGAGCAGTTCGCGCGGGGCCTTGTAAGACCCGTAATAGAGGCCGCGGAACATGTGGATGTAGACGGCGAGGAAGAACATCGAGGCGCCGACCGAGTGGATGTTCTGGATCAGCCAGCCGAACGGAACGTCGCGATCGATGCGCTGCACGCTCGAGAAGGCGAGGTTGATGTGCGGCACGTAGTGCATCGCCAGCACCACGCCGGTGACAATCTGCACGATCAGGCAGAGCGACAGCATGGCGCCGAACGTCCACCAATAGTTCAGATTGCGCGGCGTCGGGTACGCGACGAAGCTGTCATAGCCGAGCCGGATGATCGGCAGGCGCTTGTCGAGCCAGCGGGTGAAACCCGATTTCGGCTCATAGGTCGAAGGTCCGCTCACGAGTTCGCGCTCCTTAGCCGATACGGATAGCGTTGGCGCCGGTGAAGACGTACGGCGCGGGATACAAGTTCTTCGGCGCAGGACCGCTGCGAATGCGGCCGGAGGTGTCGTACACCGAGCCATGGCACGGGCAGAACCAGCCGTGATAGGCGCCTTCCGCGAAAGTCGGGATGCAGCCGAGGTGGGTGCAGCTGGCTTGCAGCACCAGCCATTCGGGACGGCCCGCCTGGCCATCTTCCTGCTTGATGCGGTCCGCGTCGATCTGCGGATCTTTGAGGCTGGCGTAATCGTCACGCTGGGCGTCGGCGACTTCGGTCGGCGTGCGGTGACGCACGAACACCGGCTTGCCCTGCCACATCACTTTGATCTGCTGGCCGGGTTCGATCGCCGTTAGATCGACTTCCGTCGTCGACAGCGCGCGCGTATCGGCGGCCGGGTTCATCTGATCGATGAACGGCCACACCGTCGCGGCGGCGCCAACAGCGGCGACTGCCCCGCCTGCGATGAAGATGAAGTCGCGCCGGGTTTCACCAACCTCGTGCGCGCTGCTTGCTGCTCCAGCCACCGCGTTCTATCTCCCGGCCATGTTCGCCGGCGAAGCTAGGCTAGACCGGCATGCAAAGCGCGCGGCGCGTCGCCGCACTTTTGCACCTGATTCTGCCCCGATTCTCCGGCGCCGGAGGCCATAACGTGCGGCTTGCGCTCTATCAACCTGACATCCCGCAAAATCTGGGCGCGGCCATTCGCCTCTGCGCCTGCTTGGGCCTGCCGCTCGACGTCATTGAGCCCTGCGGCTTCCCCCTCACCGACGCGGCGATGAAGCGGGCCGCCCTCGATTACGGCGACAAGGCCAAACTGGTCCGCCACGCCAGCCTGACCGCTTTTGCTGCGGCGCCGGAACGGCAATCGGGCCGCCTTGTCCTGGTGGAAACGGACGGGGCCGTCAGCTTCCAGGACTTCTCGTTCTCCACAGGCGACACCCTGGTGCTCGGGCGCGAGAGCGCCGGCTCCCCGGGCGAGCTTTACGCTGCGGCGCAGGCGAGCGTGCGCATCCCGATGGTCCAGGGCCTTCGCTCCCTCAATGTGATCACCGCCGCCACGGTGGTGCTGACCGAGGCCATGCGCCAGACTGGGGCCTGGGAGAAATTCTGACGTGACGACGGCTGAAGAGCGCAAAGCGCGGGCGAAGGCATGGTTCGAGGCGCTGCGGGACGAAATCTGCGCCGCGTTCGAGCGGCTGGAGGATGAGGCGCCCGGAGCGCTCTACCCGGGCGCGCCAGGCCGCTTCGTCAAAACACCCTGGCGGCGCGGCGATGGCGGCCAAGACCGCGGCGGCGGTGTTGCGGGCATGATGCGCGGCCGCTTCTTCGAAAAGGTCGGCGTGCATGTCAGCACGGTGTACGGCGAATTCTCGCCGGACTTCGCCAAGAACGTCCGCGGCGCAGCGGACGATCCGCGCTTCTGGGCCAGCGGCATTTCGTTGATCGCGCACCTGCGCAACCCGCACTGCCCGGCCGCGCACATGAACACACGCCACATCACCACTACCGAGTGGTGGTTCGGCGGCGGCGGCGATCTCAATCCGACGCAGCAATACCAGCGCGATGAAGCCAGCGAAGACGCGCAGGCCTTCCACGCCCCCTATCGCGCCGCCTGTGAGAAGCACGAGCCCGGGCTCTACGCGAAGTACAAAAAATGGGCAGACGAATATTTCTGGCTGCCACACCGCGGCGAGCCGCGCGGCGTCGGCGGCATCTTCTACGATCACCACAACAGCGGAGATTGGCAGCGCGATTTCGCTTTCACCCAGGATGTCGGCCGCGCCTTCCTGGCCGCCTACGAGCCGCTGCTGCGCAAGAATATGCACAAGCCCTGGAGCGAAGCGGAGCGCGAAGAACAACTGGTCCAGCGCGGCCGCTACGTGGAGTTCAACCTACTCTACGACCGCGGCACCACGTTCGGGCTGAAGACCGGCGGCAATGTCGAGAGCATCCTCTCCAGCATGCCGCCAGTGGCGAAATGGCCCTGACCCTCTCTTGAGCCGCTAGCGTGGCTGCACGTTCCCGCGCAGCCACGCGGCGAATTCGGCCTCGCCGATTTCGCTGGCGGCGAGGGCCAGTGTCTTCAGCGTCGCGTCCACTTCGTTCGCGACGAAACGATGCCCGTTGCGTTCCAAGAAGAGGATCGCGGTCATGAACGCGGTGCGCTTGTTGCCGTCCGTGAACGGGTGATTGCGGATGATGCCGAAGGCATACGCGGCAGCCAACGCGGGGATATCCGTTTCGCCGTAGGCAAACTGGTTTTGCGGACGAGCCAGCGCAGACTCAAGCAGACCCATGTCGCGGACGCCGCTCGCGCCACCGTGAGCAGCTAAGGCTTCGTCATGGGCTATCAGCACGACGCCGCGCTGCACCCAGAAGGGCACTCTCACTTGGCCAACTCACGCAGCGTGTTGCGATACCGGCGCATGATGTCGCGCGCGATCTCGAGCTGACGTTGGGTTTCGTCATCAAACGCGGTCAGCGCCACGCCGTCGGGTGTCTCGCTCACCGTCAGTTCGTCGCCTTCGCCGACCTTTAGTTTCGCCAGCACGTCCTTCGGCAGGACGACGCCCAGCGAGTTGCCGATCTTGCGCACCTTGAGCGTGCGCCCGGCCGGCTTGGCGGGCGTCTGCGCGACGAAAGGCTGGCGCTCAGCGTCCTCGACGCCCTTGGGTTTCTTCGTTTCATCGGTCATGACAGCGTCAGTCTAAGTTATAACGTGCGTTATAACAAGCCTCGTCGGCGCGGCCCTTTTCTTGCGTCAGGCGAGCGGCCATGCCCCAACTCGCCTACCCGCAAGACATTAAGCCACTGACTTCGCTGCGTTTTATCGCGGCGTTTTGGGTGCTTCTGTACCATTTCAAGGACCATCTGGGCCTTGAACTCGGCCGCTTTGGGCTGGTGGCGGACGGCTATTTGGGGGTGGACCTGTTCTTCACCCTCTCCGGCTTCATCCTGACGCACGTCTATCTGACGAGCCTCGACGCCGGCCGCTTCGGCTATGGCGGCTTCCTCAAGAACCGGATCGCTCGGGTTTACCCCATGCACCTGGCGGCGCTCGCGGCGATGCTGGTGCTGTTCGCCGGGGCGGCCCTGCTCGGCGTCGGCGAGAGCAATCCGGATGCGTTCCGGCTCTCAGACCTTCCGGCCCACCTGCTGATGATCCACGCCTGGGGCGCGACTCCGAGCGTGGGCTGGAATTTCCCGTCCTGGTCGATCAGCGCCGAATGGGCGGCCTACCTCGCCTTCCCGCTGATCGCCGCGCTGGTCCTGAAAGCGCAGCGCTGGTCCGGCGCCTTCGTGGTGGGAACGCTTGCGCTTTGCGCCGCTTCCTTCTGGGCGCTCTCGAACCTGCACGACCTGATGCCCTGGGTCGGGCGCGATTTCAGTCAAATGACGGCGCAGATCGGCGCACTGCGGATCATGCCCTCGTTCCTGCTCGGCGTGGCGCTCTACGCCTTCGGTCGCAACCACGCCGCTCCCAAGAGCTGGGCTTGGCCGATCGTTGCTGTTTCCGCCGGCTGGATCGCTACGGTCACGGCGCTCGGCCTGTGGGAAGGCCTTGTGTGGTTCGGGCTCGCCGGCTTGCTCTACGGGCTTGCCGAAACCGCGCGCCACAATATCGATGCGCCGCTGAGCGGGCGCGCGTTCGTGTTCCTCGGCGCGTCGAGCTACGCGCTCTACATGATCCATTTGCCGATCGACATTGTCTGGTTCCACGCGCTCGAACGCGTCGGAATCACCGAAACCTCCGATCTCACATTGCGCATCGGCGCGGTGATCGGCGTGTTCGTTGTCTGCATCGCCGCGTCGGCGATCGCCTATCTCTGCATCGAAGAGCCGGCGCGGAAGTGGGTCCGTAGGCTCGAATGGCCTAAGCGAGCCCCTGCGCCACAGCCTTCAGCCGCTCAATGACGCTGAGCTTGTCGTCGGGAAAATCGGCGTCGATCCACCATTCCTCGACCTCGCGCATGACGACGCCGATCTTCGGGCCCGCGGGCACGCCAGCCGCCATCACCTCATCGCCGCTCAGCGGCAGCTTCGGCGGCGTCCACATCTGGCCGTGTGCGATCAGCGCACGCCATTGCTGCGCCTTCTCGCCGCCCGCGCCCGCCCAGGCCAGCATCACGCGATCGCGAAACACCGCATTGCCGAGCCGGTAGATGGCGCGGCGCATTTCGCGCAGAGACATGTACGAAGTGATCTTCACCTCATCGCCGAGCGCAGCGACCAACCGATCGCGCTCGTCGTTGGAGACCTTGAGCCGCCGCGCCAGGGCCCAGGCCGCCTTCTGATCGGCAAGCGCCGCCGCAATGCGTGTCATTGCATCTACCGGCAGCATCAGATCCGCTTCGAGCGTGCAGAGCGTATCGAGGCGGCGTTCGTTCGAAAGTTCCGGCAGCGCCCGCGCGCGCACTTCGATTGCGCTCATGCCTTCCCAGGCCGCGCGCGGATCGGGCGCGCCGAGCAGCTTCTTCACTTCCTTCCAGATGCGTTCAGCCGACAGCGTATCCAGCCCCGCAATCAGATCGGCGCAAGCCTGCAGCCCATGCGGATCGAGCGGCGTGCGCGCGTACCAAGCGTTGAAGCGGAAGAAGCGCAGGATGCGCAGATAATCCTCGCGGATGCGTGTGTGTGCATCGCCAATGAAAATGACGCGGCCCGCGCGCGCATCATCGAGGCCCCCGCCAGTTGGATCGTACACCTGGCCGCTCGCGTCGGCATAAAGCCCATTGATGCGAAAATCGCGGCGTTGAGCGTCTTCGTTCCAGTCTTCGGTGAAGGCGACCGTGGCGCGGCGGCCATCGGTGGTGACATCGCGGCGCAGCGTCGTCACTTCGAACGGCTTGTGATTGACCACGACCGTCACCGTGCCGTGCTCGATGCCGGTGGGGTGGGCGGCAAAGCCGGCGCGCTTGCAGACCGCGCTCACCTGATCGGGCGTCAGCTGGGTGGCGATGTCGATATCATCGACCGGCCGCCCCATCAGCGTGTTGCGCACGCAGCCGCCGACAAAGCGCGAGCCGCCGGCGCGCGCGGCTTCAAGCGCGGCGATCAGCGCTTGGGTTTCTTTGGCCTTGAACCAGGACGCGACGGCGATGGATGTGGTCAAGGATACAATCTTTCGTACAGCGCGCGGATCATGCCTGCTGTCGCGCCCCAAATGAAGCGGTCGCCATAGGGCATGGCGTAATAGGCGCGCTTGAAGCCGCGCCACTCGCCCTCGCGCCGCTCGTGGTTGGCGGGGTCGAACAGGAACGAGAGCGGGGTTTCGAACACGTTCGCCACTTCGCGCGGATCGAGCGTCAGATCGAACCCCGGCTCGATCAGGCCCACGATCGGGGTGATGCGAAAGCCGGTGCCGGTCTCGTACAGATCCCAGGCGCCGAGCGGCTCGATGAAGGCCGGCGCAAGGCCGATCTCTTCGTGCGTCTCGCGCAGCGCGGTGGCGATGGCGTTGGCGTCGCTGTCCTGCACGCGTCCGCCGGGGAATGAGATCTGCCCCGGGTGCGCGGGGGTTTCTTCCGCGCGTTGCGTGAACAGCATGGTCCAGCCGTCCGGACGCTTGACGATCGGCGCCAGCACCGCGGCGGGGCGGAACGCAGCGGGCCGATCGGGCCATACGGGGTTGAGGTCGGCATCGCCGCGCGCTTGGCCGTCCTGGCGCTCTATGCGGCCCGGCGGCGTGAGGCGCGCGCGCAGGCGCCGTTCAAAATCATCGAGGTCAAACACAAGGCTTCAGGTAGCGAGCGTTGCGGCCAAGCAAAAGGGCGCGGATTGCTCCGCGCCCTTCCCCCCTCGCCACGAGCGTCGCACCATCAGGCGACGATCATCGCGGCTTGGTTCAAGGCGGCCAAAACGACGGGGAAAAACAGCACCGCCGCTAAAGCCAAGCTGGTCAGTTTCATCATGACGCCGCTCCTTCCGTCCAGCACGTGACGCATCTTTCTTGTGCATGAGGCTAAGCGCCCGGCCCGGCCGGCGCTGTTACGGCTGTCACGCTGGACGGCGCCTGCGCATCGGGGCAGAGATTGCGAATGAATTTCGAAGACGCCTTCGCATTCCTGCAGCAATGGCAAATCTCGCTGCCGATCGTGCTCGCCGCGATGGGCGCTTTCGTGCTCGCGCGGAGGCCTTGGGCGGGCGCGTATGTCGGCCTGATGCCTTTCATCAACTGGTCTTTTGCTGCAGTGCCCACAACGCCCATTCCCGACTGGCTGGGCGGCGGGCAATTCCAGCCGCTGGCCATCGTCACCGGCTTTGTCCTGGTCGTGCGCGACTTCGCTCAGCGCGAGATAGGCCATTGGATTTGGGGCGCTATGCTGGTTGGCTTGGCGCTCTCCTCGCTGACGTCCTGGATCCAGGTGGTGGTCGCGAGCGGCCTTGCCTTCGTCGTCAGCGAAACCGTCGATTGGGCGGTCTACACCTTCTCGCACCGGCCTTTTTCGCAGCGCATCATGCTCTCCAGCACGCTCTCGGCGCCGCTCGACCAGGTCGTCTTCATCGGCCTCGCCTCGCTGGTGGTGCCTGGCATCTTCGCCTGGGGCACGGTGCTGACCGGCATCCTTTCCAAGCTTTTGGGGGCCGCAATCGTCTCGCAGATCATCGCCGCGCAGGAGCGGCGCAAAGCCCAAAACGAGATGAAACCCGCGTAAACGTTGGAATAACCCTTGCCTGAGGCTAGACCCTCGCCCATAAGAAAGCTGTGAGTGCCGGCGGGTGAGACCCCCGGTGAAGGTGCGAAGTTCCGCAGCGTGCGGCAGAGTCTTTTTTCCCCAACAAAGCAGGAATTCGCGGTGACAAACGCTTGCGCATACGCGCACGCGGCCGATGGCGCGCGCCACGGCTTTAATCAGGAATAGTGGAATGAGCTTCGACGACGATTTCACCGACGACGACGACAACGGCAAAAAGAAAGAAAAGCGCGGCGGACGCGGCCGGGAACGGGACACGCCGGAATTCGGCGGTGGTGGCAGTGAATTTGGCGGCGGCGGCAGCAGCTTCGGCGGCGGCGGCGGCAGCGGTGGTTACGGCGGCGGTGGCGGCGGTGGCTATCGCGGCGGCGGCGGTGGCGGCGGCTATCGCGGCGGCGGCGGCGGCGGCGGTGACCGCGGCGGCGGCGGTGGTTACGGCGGCGGCGGCTATCGTGGTGGCGGCGGCGGCTTCGGCGGCGGCGGCGGTGGCTATCGCGGCGGCGGCGGTGGCGGCGGCGGCTTCCGTGGCGGCGGTGGCGGCGGCGGCGGTTT
>JAEUMR010000026.1 GCA_016791385.1 Hyphomonadaceae bacterium | reverse complement strand
ACGCGCTTGCCGCGATTGAGGTGCTTCTCCAGCGTGCTGACCGAGACGCCGAGCGTGTCGGAGATTTCTTTGTAGGTCAGCTCCGACACGGTGCGGAGTTCGATCACTTGCCGGCAGCGCGGCGACAGGCGCTGGAGCGCGCGCACATAGGCGGCCTCCTGTTCGTTTTCTATCAGCGCGTCTTCCGGGGTCTCAGCCTGCATCAGCCCCACGCCTTCAAGATCGAAGGCGGTATCGGCGCGGTCGAGCGGATTGCTGCGCCGGCTGCGGATGACGTTGAGCGCCAGGCGGTGCCCGGTTTTGAAGAGAACCGCCCGCAGGTTCTTGTAAGCGCCAAGGTCCGGGCAGCGCAGCAGGCGCAGGAACGCCTCCTGCGCCACGTCATCGGCGTCGGCCGCCGAGCGCAGTACGCCCGCCAGATACGCCCGTAATTGTTCGATATTTTCCGCGTAGAGCGCCTCAAGCCGGCGTTTCGCGCCGCCCCTGTCGGGGCGGGCGTCGCATAGGCGCGGCTCCAGCGGGTCTGCCGACATCGGACTGCTTCGCTCCCTTGGCGAAGAATTGTTGTTCGACCCATGGGTCAACAAAATGTCTCATGAGTCAAGTCGTCTTCCGGGTGGTCGAACTCAAATTCTTAGGCTATGTGTCTGTCGAAGCGCCCTAACGTAGCGGCGCGGGGAGCGATGAGATGACCAAGCCGACGCCGAAACGTGCTTGGGGCCAGGCAATCCAGAACCGGGACGAACAGTTCGAGATGAAGCGGCAGGTCGTGCTGCGGACGGCGGCGCGTACCTACAGCGAGCGCGGCTTCCACGAGACGACGCTCGCAGACATCGCCGAAGAGCTGAATATCTCGAAGCCGACCCTCTATTACTATTTCAAGAACAAGGACGAGATCCTGTTCGAGTGTCACCGGCTCGGCATCGAGGCGATCACCGATGGTGAAACGCCTATGCCAGCGGCGGGCAGCTGCACTGGGCGCGAGCGGCTCGAAGAATTCCTGCGCCGCTATGTGCGAATGGTGGTCGATGATTTCGGCACCTGCCTGGTTATGACCGGGCCGAACGCGCTGGAGCCGAAGAACCGCGGCAAGGTGATCGAAGGACGGCGCAAGATCGACCAGATGTTGCGCGATATTCTGCAAGAGGGCGCGCAGGACGGCACGCTTGATTGCCCCGACCCGAAGATGACGGCGATGTTCGTGTTCGGCGCCATGAACTGGCTGCCACGCTGGTACCACAGTGATGGCGGCCTCAACATCGACAAATTGACTGAGCGGCTGATCGCCTTCGTCATGCGTGCGATCGCCGCCGACCGTTGCCAATCCTGAGGTCGTGACCAGCGTGCTGCAAACGGCTGCGCCGCAATTTTCGCTCGCGGATGCGGAAGCGCTTGCGCGCGACCGCTTCGGCATCGATGGGGCTGCGCGCCTGTTGACCAGCGAACGCGATCAGAATTTCTACCTGCAGACCCAAAAAGGCGATGAATTCGTTCTGAAAATCGCCAATGCGAGCGAGTCGCCGCAGGTGATGGCGTTCCAGAACGCGGTGATGCTCCACCTGGAGCGCACAAATCCCACGCTGCCGGCGCCGCACGTTGTTCCAACCCGACTGGGCGAGCTTCAGTGCGTCGAGCGCGGCCATATTGTCCGCACGCTTACATGGCGCGCGGGGCGGCTAATGCATCAGGTCGAGCGCACGCCCTTGCTGCGGAAAAGCCTGGGCGCCACGCACGCGCTCTTAAGCAAGGCGCTGGCGACGTGTGCAGCCGAGGCGCCGCCGAGCGACTTATTGTGGGACCTGCAGCGCGCGGCCCAGTTGCGGCCGCTGCTTGAGCACGTACCGGAACCGGATCGCGCGGCGCTGCTGCGGTCGGTGTTGAATCGCTTTGAAGAGAGCGTCTTGCCGTGGCTGCAAGCTGCGCCGTCGCAGATCATTCACAACGATCTCAATCCGCACAATGTAGTGGTGGATGAGTCAGGCCGCGTGTCCGGCGTGATTGATTTCGGCGACATGGTCCGCGCGCCGCTCATTTGTGATGTCGCTGTGGCCGCCGCCTACCATGTGCGCCACGATGAGGCGCCGTTGGTGGACGCACTTGAGTACATCGACGCCTTCAGCGCGGAACGCCCGCTGAGCGCAGAAGAGCGCGCGTTGCTCCCAGACATGATCGCGATGCGGCTGGCTATGACCGTGCTCATCACCAATTGGCGCGCCACGCTTTATCCCGAGAACAAGGCCTATATTCTGCGCAACGAGCCCAATGCATGGCGTGGGCTGACGGCGATGGCGCAAGCGGAGCTGCTTCAGTGAGCATGATCAACGCATACGCGGCCGGAGCCGATGAGCGGCTGAGCGCGGACGAGCGCGCGCTGATCGAACGCCGCGCGCGCGTGCTCGGGCCGTCCTATCGCTTGTTCTACGAGCATCCGGTGCACATTGTGCGCGGCGAGGGCGTATGGCTCTACGGGCCCGGCGGCGAAGCTTATCTCGACGTCTACAACAACGTCGCGGTCACAGGGCACTGTCATCCGCACGTGGTCGCGGCGATCGCCAAGCAGGCGGGAATTCTCAACACGCACACGCGCTATTTGAACGAGACGGTGGTGGCTTTCGCGGAGCGCTTGGTTGGCAAGCTCCCAGCCGAGGTCAGCCAAGTCATGTTCACCTGCACTGGCAGCGAGGCAAACGATTTGGCGCTTCGCGTTGCGCGCACGCACACGGGCGGCGCGGGCGTGATCGTGACCGAGACTGCTTATCATGGCGTCACTCAAGCCATTGCCGAACTCTCACCCTCGCTGGGCAAGGGCGTACCGCTCGGCGCCAATGTCCGCACCGTGCCTGCGCCGCGCTCAAGCGGCGATGTCGGCAAGGACTTCGCCGAGGGGGTGCGGGCTGCGCTTGCGGATATGGAGCGCGCTGGCATCAAACCCGCTGCGCTGTTGGTGGACACGGTGTTTTCCAGCGATGGCGTGTTTTGCGAGCCGAAGGGCTTTCTAGCCGAGGCCGTCGAAGCAGCGCGCGCTGCGGGCGCGCTGTTTATCGCGGACGAAGTGCAGGCTGGTTATGCGAGGCTTGGCGAAGCATTCTTTGGCTTCCAGCGTCACGGCCTCGTGCCGGACCTCGTCACCATGGGAAAGCCGATGGGGGCGGGCCATCCGCTCGCTGCGGTCGCTGGCAGGCCCGAAGTGCTGGAGAAATTCGGCCGCACCAGTCGCTACTTCAATACCTTCGGCGGCAACCCCGTCTCCTGCGCGGCCGGCATGGCCGTGCTCGACGTGATTGAGGGCGAAAGCCTGATGCAGAACGCGCTGAAGGTCGGGCGGGCTATGCGCGCTGAGATTGGCGCGCTGGGCGGCGCCATCAAAGAAGTGCGCGGCGCGGGGCTGTTTATCGGTGTGGAGATGGCCGACGCCGAGAGCGCGGCCAGCGTCGTCAATGGCATGCGGGAGCGGCGCGTGCTGATCAGCGCCACGGGCCCAGGCGCCAACGTTCTCAAGATCCGCCCGCCACTGGTGTTCGGCATGGACCATGCGGGGTTATTTCTCGATGCGCTGCGCGCCGAACTGGCGCTGCTCTAGTCGAAGCCGAATGTGCGGAACGCGGTGCGGTGCGGCGGGCCCGAGGCGATATGCCAACGCGGCGCGCCCTCGCGTAGCTCGAAGATGTTGCACGCCAGCGTGAAGCCGAGCTGTTGATCTTCCTGATTGGCGCCGCCGCCGCGCGAAACTGGGTAGTCGGGATCGTCTTGGGACGAAAGGATGTCGATCAAGTCTTGGACGCTGAGGTCCGCCGCATCGCGGCCCTGCAAGCGTTGGTGCACGGCCGCCAGACGGAGGTAGGTGCTGCGCGCAGGTCGGGGCCGTCTCGGCGCGCCAGGGCGAAACTCATCGCGCCAGTCCGTGCAGCGGAGCGGGTGGTTGGTGTGGAAGGCCGGGGCCGGCGCCAGCGGGGCATGCAGCACGGCTTCGCTGGCCGACCGCTCGATCATGCACACGCCGCCTGGATCGCCCATCACCCAATTGAGCCCGACCGCGTGCGGCGTGCGCTGAACCAGCGCCTGCGCCTCACCAAGCGTGCGGCATTCCAGCAGCAAGCGATAGATGGCGAAGATCGGCACGCCGTCGAGATTGGTGCGCAATTGGCCAAGCGTGTTGTCGCAAACGGCGAAGCCGTGCGAGTTCATGCCATTGAGCGAGATCATGCCAGGCACGCTCAGCGTAAGGATCTCGCCTTCGGAAGCGTCGCACGGCATGCGCAGCATGATTTGAAAGCCGTCGAGGAACTCGGCGAGATCGAGGTTCTGCGCGATCAGAGCAGGGCGGTGCTCCGCTGGATCGAGCGCGATGGTGGTGCAGGCCTCTCCGTAACCGGCTTCCTTGGCAAAGGCAGGCGCGGCGTCAAATTCCTCGTTGACATGCTGGAACGCCAACAAGGTCCTGAAGTCGACCCCAGCGCCCTCGGCGATGCCTTCGATTTCTTCCAGAACCAAAGGTGCGCTGCGCGCCAGCGCCGTCACGTAACCGCTTCGCGCAAACAGCAGGTCGACGTAGCGGCGGCGATCGATGCGGTGATTTTGTTCCAGGTTGTCGCCCCAAAAATCCAGCAGCTCCACAATGGCTTCGCGCAGAGTTTCGCCATGTGCGCGGCCGCGTTCGCGTGGCCGGCCGTCGAGGCGCAGCGTTCTGAGCGTTGCAGTGTCCATGATTTCTCCGCGCAGCCTGGCAGGAGAAGAGACACAGGCCTGATCGAGACCCGCCAGCGCCAGCGCTTCAGTTGATCAGCTGCTGGCGGTAGACCCGCGGCGGGGCGCCGGTGAGTTCGGCAAACACGCGCGAGAAATGGCTGGCGTTCTTGAAGCCCGCGGTGATGGCGATTTCGCCCAGCGACAGATCGCTATCGCGCATCAATTCCTTGGCGTAGCGGACACGGCGCTCAAGCACGTACCGGTACGGCGTCGTTCCCGTCGCACGCTTGAAGCCCCGGGTGAAGTGGAATGGGCTCAAGCCCGCTGCCGCCGCAATCTCAGCCAGCCCCACGTCCTCGCGGAAATGCGCTTCGATGAAGTCTTCTGCGGCTGTCTGTTGTGCGGCCGATAAGCCGCCAGCGGCGCGGCGGCGCGAGGAAAATACGCCCAGCAATTCTGCGCCTGCCAGCAACGCCAGCGTATCGAGCAGCAAGCGCGGCGCCGCGTTGGGCGAGCGGACGGCTTGCGTGAGTTTCTCCATCGTCGCGTTCAGCGGCAGGTCCAGATAGTGGACAAGCGGGCTTAGATCCCCTTCGCTGGATGAAGCCTCCAGCTGATCGAGGAGCCAAGCCTGGTCGAAGTACAAGACGGTGTAAGCGTTCACGCGGTCGGCTTGCTCGGAAAACCCCTGCACACGCACGCCCTTGGGAAGAAACGTCAGTCTCCGCCGCAAGTCTAAGCTGTGCGTGAGCGGGATGTTGTCGCCCTGAATGGCGCCATCGTTGAGGACGATATCGTGCCAAGCTAGGTACGCGGCTTCGCCGCCCCAGCGGAAGTCGTACGTGGTGTTGCGGGGCAGAATTACGTGCTCGGCGGCGAACGGCGCCCGCGTTATGCGCGTTGCCTCCGGTTCAGAGCCGGGGGCGCCTCTAATCTGGACCTGTAACGAGTTCTTCACGTGCCCGTCCGACTCGCGCCTGCGACATGAGACTGCTAGCGGCATGCAACTTCAAGGCGCAAGAAGTCAGGAATGTCGACAATATACCGCGATAAAGCGGCAATCTTCGCCAAAAATTCGAGATGAGTGAAATTTTAACCAACCGACCGACTATTGGGTACCCGCGCAGTCTCGGTCCAGCGCGCGGGAGAGTCGGATGTTCAAGTGGTATAGCCAGCATGCGCCTCTGGCGACGAAAGTGCAGTTCGGTGTCGGTGCGCTTGTCGCGCTGATTGCGGCAGGGGCGGGCTACGCGTCCGTGACCGCGCAACAAACCGGCGGGAGTGTTACGCGCTATACCTCCACGACACACGCTAATCTCGCTGCCGAAATGGCTGCGGCAGATTTCGGCGGCATGCAGCTGGCGGGGACTTCATACCGCGAGGCGCTGCAATCGGGCGCATCGAGCCGGGCCAGCCAGCAAATCGAGCAACTCCGCTCCCTTCGCGATGATCTGATCGGAGAACTAGATCGAGCGGCGGCAGAGGCGCAGGACGACGCTTTGCGCGGTCAGCTCTCCGCCTTGACCGGTCTTGTTCGCGAATACGAATTGCTGAGCGAGGCGGCTACTCCCGAGGCTGCGTCGCGCCGCGAGCAGGTCGCCGAGGCAATTTCGTCCCAACTCAGCAGCCTAACCGAGGCGCTGGCCGCCGAGCGCGAAGCGCTCGCCCCGCAACTGCAGGGGCAGCTGCAATTCATGGGGCTGATTGCGCTCGGCCTTATCCTCGCAACGCTGATCCTGGGCGGTGCGTTCGCGTTCTCGCTGAGTCGCATCATCGGCGGGCCGCTGAAGAAGATTGTCGATTCGACCACGGCGCTCGCCAATGGCGACACCAAGGTCGTCATCGACGGCGAGGATCGCACGGACGAAGTCGGTGCGCTCGCGCGCTCGCTCTCCTCGTTCCGCGATGGATTGATCGCCCGCGCCGCACAAGAGGAGCGGATCAAGCAGGACGCGGAAGTTGGTCCGCTCGCGATCGTGAAGGCTGTTTCGCGCTCGCAGGCGATGATCGAATTCAAGCCGGACGGCACGATCACCGGCGCGAACGAGAACTTTCTACGCGTTATGGGCTACACCGAGCGTGAGATCGTCGGCCAGCATCACTCGATGTTCGCGCCGCCCGATTACGCCCGCAGCCCGGACTACCGCGCGTTCTGGGATCGCCTGAATCGCGGCGAGTTCGTCGCCGACAAGTTCCACCGCATCGGCAAGGGCGGTTGCGATGTCTGGATCCAGGCATCCTACAATCCGATCGTCGACAGCAGCGGCCGCGTGGTTAAGGTGGTCAAGTTCGCGACCGACGTCACTGAGCAGGAGCGCGGCGCACAAGAGGCCACCTTCAAGGCGGCGGCGTTCGCGGCTTCTTCGGTCGCGACGATGATGGTGGATCGCGATTTCAAGGTCACCGCGGTCAACGACGCGACGAAGAAGCTCTTGGCCGACAACGCGGAAGCATTCCGCAAAGTCTGGCCCAGCTTTGATCCGTTAAAGATCATCGGCACCTGCATCGACACGTTCCATAAGAATCCGGCGCATCAGCGGCAAATGTTGGCCGATCCCTCGCGGCTGCCGTATCGCACCGACATCACCGTGGGCGATCTCAAGTTCGCGCTCAATGTCGGCGCCGTGCATGACGCGCAGGGCCGCTATGTCGGCAACGTGCTGCAGTGGGATAACGTCACACAGGCGAGGCTCAATGCCGGGATGCTCGAAGCGCTCGGCCGCTCGCAGGCGATCATCGAATTCAACATGGACGGCACGATCGTCAATGCGAACGCGAACTTCTGCCAGACGCTCGGCTACACGCTGGATGAGATCAAGGGCAAGCATCACTCGATGTTCGCCGACCCGGCCTATGCCCGCAGCCCGGAATACAAGAGCTTCTGGGACAAGCTGAACCGCGGCGAGTTCGACAGCGGCAAGTATCGCCGCCTAGGCAAAGCGGGCCGTGAGGTGTGGATCGAGGCGACCTACAATCCGATCCTCGACGGCACGGGCAAGCCGTTCAAGGTGGTGAAGTTCGCCAGCGACGTCACGCAGATCGAAAACGACCGCAAGGCGGCTGAAGCGGAGCGCGCGGCGCGAGCGGAGGAGCAGTCGCGCGTTGTACGCGGCTTGGCCGACGGGCTCGGCCATCTGGCGGGCGGCAATCTCACCGCGCGCATCGAGCAGCCGTTCCCCGGCGAGTACGAAAAGCTGCGCAGCGATTTCAACGAAGCGATGTCCAAGCTGCAAGAGGCGATGAAAACGATCGTCGTCAATGCGGGGGGCATCCGCACTGGCGCCGGCGAGATCAGCCAGGCCTCCGACGATCTGTCGCGCCGCACCGAGCAGCAAGCGGCGAGCCTTGAAGAAACCGCCGCCGCGCTCGACGAAATCACCGCGACGGTGCGCAAGACCGCCGAGGGCTCCAAGCAGGCCAACAGCGTGGTCGGCACGGCGCGCTCGGATGCGGAAGCTTCCGGCCAGGTGGTGCAGGAAACGGTCGCGGCGATGGCCGAGATCGAGAAATCGTCCAAGCAGATCTCGCAGATCATCGGCGTGATCGACGAGATCGCCTTCCAGACCAACCTGCTCGCGTTGAACGCGGGCGTGGAAGCGGCGCGCGCGGGCGAAGCGGGGCGCGGCTTTGCGGTCGTCGCTTCGGAAGTGCGGGCGCTGGCGCAGCGATCTTCGGAAGCGGCCAAGGAGATCAAAGGCCTTATCTCGGCGAGTTCGCAGCACGTCGAGACCGGCGTCGAGTTGGTCGGTGAAGCGGGCAAGGCGCTGCAGGGCATCGTGCTCAAGGTCAACGAGATCAGCGGCCTTGTGTCCGAGATCGCTGCTTCGGCGCAGGAGCAATCGACTGCGCTTGCGGAAGTGAACACGGCCATCAACCAGATGGACCAGGTGACGCAGCAGAACGCAGCCATGGTCGAGCAATCGACCGCGGCGAGCCACTCGCTGACGCAGGAAGCCGAAGAGCTGATGAGCCTGATCTCGCGCTTCGACACCGGCGTGCCGGTGACGCAAGTGAAGAGCCCGCCTGGTGTGAAGGGTGGCAGGCCGCACGGCCAGCCGGTGGCGCAGCAGCAGAGCCGGGTGGCGCGGTTCGCCAGCGCCGGTTCGGCGGCGCTGAAGTCGGAAGACGATTGGCAAGAATTCTGAGGCGGGGCGATGCAGCTTCCTCCCATTCTTGACCTTGGCGCGGCGGCGCCGTTGGCGACGGAGTTCAACGCCGCCCGCGGCCAACCGGTGGAGGTTGACGCCTCGTCGGTGGAGCGCGTCGGCGGGCTGTGCCTGCAGGTGCTGATCGCCGCGCAGCAAGCCTGGCGCGCCGATGCGGTGCCGTTCGCGATCGTCAATCCGTCTGAAGCGTTTCTCAATAATGTCCGCCTGATGGCGGCGCACGAACTCGTACCCGAGGAGATGGCCGCGTGAGCAAGACCATTCTCACCATCGATGACTCGCGCATGATGCGTGAAATGTTGCTGCTTGTGCTGCAAGGCGCGGGCTTCAACGTGGTGCAGGCCGAAGACGGCCAGCAGGGTCTCGATGCGCTGGAGACCACCCAACCCGACATTATCATCACTGACATCAACATGCCGGTGATGGACGGCTACGGCTTCATTGAGGGAGCGCGGCGCGACGTGCGCCATCGCTCGACGCCCATCCTGGTGCTGTCGACCGAAAGCAGCCCCGAGAAGAAGCAGCGCGCGCGCGAAGCGGGCGCAACGGGCTGGATCGTCAAGCCGTTCCAGGCGGAAACGCTGCTCGAAGTCGTCCGCCGCGTCTCGGCCTGAGAGAGGTTCGTTCATGGATCCGATGGACGCCATCAAGCAGACCTACTTCCAGGAGTGCGACGAGCTGCTCGCCGCGCTGGAAGAGGGACTGCTTGCGCTCGAAGCAGGCGAGGGCGACAGCGACACGATCAACGCTGTTTTCCGCGCGGTCCATTCGGTCAAGGGCGGCGCCGGCGCCTTCGGCTTCGAAGCGATGGTGGCGTTCGCGCACGTGTTCGAGACCGCGCTCGACCTGATGCGCTCAGGCAAGCTGGCGCCCGATAACGACGTCTTGAAGATCATGCTGCGCGCTTCCGACGTGCTGGGCGATCACGTCCAGGCAGCCAAGGGCGAGGGCGTGGTCGACAATGCGCGCGAGCGCGCCATGCTGGAGGAATTGGAGGCGCTGACCAACGCCGATGCGCCGGTGCCGCGCGCCGCTGCGCAGGCGGATGCGCCGGCAGGGGACGAATGGGGCTTCACGCCCATGAAGTTCGAGTTCGACGCGCCCGCGCCTTCTGGTTGGCGCCTCGTGATGCGCCCCAGCCCGGCGATGTACGCCAAGGGCCACGATGCGCTCTTGTTTCTGCGCGAGCTGGAGCGTCTGGGCGAAATTACGGTCACGCTTGACGCTTCGGCGCTGCCCGATCTCGGTGCGCTGACCGCCGAGACCCCGTATCTCAATTGGATCGTCGAACTGCCCGCCGATGTGAGCGAAGCGGCGATCCGCGACGTGTTCGATTTTGTAGGCGAGGATTGTCCGATTGAATTGACGCGCGATGAGCCGCCAGCGCCGGCCGCGCTCGACCTCGACGCTTTTCTAAGCGCCCCCACGCTTGAGCCGCAGTCTCCGGTGGACGCGCCTGCGCCAGTTGTGGCGGATGTGCACGAAGACAAGGCCGTGAGCGCGGCCGAGAAGAGCGGCGCCAAGGGCGTCGCAGCCGCCAGCGGCGCGACCATTCGCGTCGATCTTGAGCGTGTCGACCGCATGATCGACCTGGTCGGCGAATTGGTGATCAACCAAGCCATGCTGGCTCAGCGCGTAGCCGAAAGCGGCGCGGGCCGCTCTTCGACCATCGCCATGGGCCTTGACGAGCTTGAGCAACTGACGCGCGAGATCCAGGACAGTGTGATGGCGATCCGCGCGCAGCCGGTGAAGTCGGTGTTCCAGCGCATGCCTCGCCTGGTGCGCGAGATCGCCAGCGCCACCGGCAAGCAAGTGCGCTTGGTGATGGAAGGTGAGGCCACCGAAGTCGACAAGACGGTGATCGAGCGTCTGTCCGATCCGATCACGCACATGCTGCGCAACGCGATCGATCATGGGCTGGAGACGCCCGAAGAACGCGCCGAGGCGGGCAAGCCTGAAGAGGGCGCCGTGCGCCTAGCGGCGCTGCACCGCTCGGGCCGCATCGTTATCGAAGTGTCGGACGACGGCAAAGGCATCAATCGCCCCCGCGTGCGCGACATCGCCGTGAAGAAAGGCCTGATTGCTCCCGACGCCAATCTCACCGACGATGAGATCGACAATCTCATCTTTCTGCCCGGCTTTTCCACCGCGAGCGCAGTCTCCAACATTTCCGGCCGCGGCGTCGGCATGGATGTGGTGAAGCGCTCGATCCAGGCCCTGGGCGGACGCATTTCGATCTCTTCGCAGCCGGGCAAGGGCTCGACCTTCACGCTGTCGCTGCCGCTGACGCTGGCGGTGCTCGACGGCATGGTGATCACCGCCGGCGAACAGACGCTGGTGGCGCCGCTGACCGCCATCGTCGAAACGCTGCGGCCCAAGCCTGACGAAGTGCGCCCGCTGGGGCCGACCGGCGCAGTGCTGGCGGTACGCGGGGGCTATGTGCCGCTGATTGATATCGCCGTGGCGCTGGGCCAGCGCGAGAAGGCGGCCGACCCGACCAAGGGCGTGGTGCTGCTGGTCGACACTGAAGCGGGCGGGCGCGCCGCGCTCGTGGCCGACGAAATCCAGGGCCAGCGCCAAGTGGTGATCAAGAGTTTGGAAGCGAACTACCAGCGCGTCGACGGCGTGGCGGCGGCGACCATCCTTGGCGATGGCCGCGTCGCTCTCATCCTCGATGTCGATACGGTGGTGGAGAAGCGGTTGAACGAGCGGCACGCGCCGTTTGCGAAAGCGAGCTGAAGTCATGAGCGACGGTGAATTCTTGAACGACGCACTCGAACTGATCTCCTTCCGCATTGGCGATCAGGAGTTCTGCCTCGACATCATGGCGGTGCGAGAAATCCGCGGCTGGACGGTGGCGACGCCGCTGCCGCATTCCCCGCCTTATGTACGCGGCGTGATTAATCTGCGTGGGGCGGTGCTGCCGATCCTCGATCTCAAGGCGCGCCTGGGGCTGGGCGTGGCTGAACCATCCGCGCGCAGCGTCATCATCGTCGTGCATATCGGCAAGCGCCTGGTTGGCCTGTTGGTCGACGGCGTCTCCGAAATCCTTGCCGCCGAGCGCGCCTCGGTGCAGCCGACGCCGAATGTGGGCTGCGACAGCGTCGGCCAATTCGTGCGCGGCATTATCGCCATGGAAGGGCGGATGATCTCCTGGATCGCGCTCGACGAAATCCTTCCTGACGAGACCGACGCCGAAGCTGCATGAACGCACTCGCTACCCCCCGCCGGCGCGTTGAACCGATGATCGAGGGCGAATACCTCTTCACGGCGCGCAATTTCGAGCAGATCGCCACGTTCCTGCGTGCGCAGACGGGCATCGCTTTGACTGAAGCCAAGGCGCAGCTGGTCTATTCGCGTCTGGCCAAGCGTTTGCGCAAACTCGGCATCCCCGATTTCGACAGCTATTGCGAGTTCATCGAAACATCCGAAGGCGCAGGCGAGCGCAACGAGATGATGGCCGCGCTCACCACCAACGTGACGCGCTTCTATCGCGAGCCGCATCATTTCGAACATCTGAAGCGCAACATCCTTCCTGCGCTGATCGAGAAGGCGCGCAGCGGCGGTCGCGTGCGTCTGTGGTCGGCGGCCTGTTCGAGCGGGGAAGAGCCATATTCAATGGCGTTGACGCTACTGGAAGCGTTTCCCGACGCTGGCCGCTACGATGTGCGTCTCTTGGCCACCGACATCGATCCCAACGTCGTCGCCAAGGCGCGCAGCGGGCTCTATTCCGAGGATGCAGTATCGCCGATCGCGTCCTCTTTGCGCGACCGCTTCCTGACCCGTGAAGCCGATCGTGACCGGCGCATGTGGCGTGTCAAAGACGAAGTGCGCGCGCTGATCGCGTTCAAAGAGCTCAATCTGATCGGCGAATGGCCGATGCGAGGCCGTTTCGACGTCATCTTCTGCCGCAACGTCGTCATCTATTTCGAGGAGGAGACGCAGGTCTTCCTCTGGAACCGGTTCAAGTCGTCGCTGACGCCGGAGGGCCGGCTCTATATCGGCCATTCCGAGCGCATTGATGTGCCGGGTTATGTGAGCGATGGGCTGACTGTGTACAAGCTGGCGCAAAGGGGCGGGCGATGAAGAAGGTCCGTGTCCTCATCGTCGACGACTCGCCCACCATCCGTGGCATCCTCACCCGCGTGCTCGGCGCCGACGGCGAGATCGAGGTGATCGGCGCGGCTGGCGATCCTCTCGAAGCGCGCGAAGCGATCAAGACGCTCAATCCCGACGTCATCACGCTCGATGTCGAGATGCCGAAAATGACCGGCCTCGAATTTCTCGAGAAGATCATGCGGCTGCGGCCCATGCCGGTGATCATGGTGTCGACGCTGACGCAGGCGGGCGCAGCGATTTCGCTTGAGGCGCTGGAGCTTGGCGCTTTCGATTGCGTCGGCAAGCCCGAGTTCGATGGACTGCCGGAAAAGGTGAAGGCCGCCGCCCGCGCGCGCATCCGTCCGCACGGCGAGCGCATCCGTCCCGCCGAGCGCAACGCCAATTACCGGCCCGGCAACAAGCTGTTGGCGATCGGCTCGTCCACCGGCGGGGTGGAAGCGCTGCTCACGGTGTTGTCGAGTTTCCCGCAGAATTGTCCGCCCACAGTCATCACCCAGCACATGCCGCCGGTGTTTACTGCGAGCTTCGCCTCGCGGCTCGACCGCATCTGCGCACCAACGGTGGCGGAGGCGACCGATGGTGCGCCCCTCTTGCCGGGGCACATCTACATCGCTCCCGGCGGGGAGCAGCACCTTGAAGTCCAGGGCGGAACCCAGCCGCGCTGCCGCTTGCGCCAGGGGCCGCCGGTCAGCGGCCATCGCCCTTCGGTCGATGCGCTGTTTACCTCTGTGGCGCAGCAATTCGGACGCCGCGCCGTCGGCGTCATCCTTACGGGCATGGGCCGCGACGGCGCGGCCGGCCTCAAACTGATGCACGATGCCGGCGCCGCGACGCTCGGTCAGGATGAAGCCAGCTGCGTCGTCTACGGCATGCCGAAAGCGGCCTTTGAAATCGGCGCGGTCGACAAGCAATTGTCGCTCGGCGCCATAAGCAACGCTGCGCTCGAACTGTGTGCGATTGAAAACAAGGTGAGGACCTGATGCCTGCTGCCGCCGCTATCAAAGTCCTGGTCGTCGATGATCAATTGACCATGCGCGCGCTGATCCGCTCGGCGCTGCAGGAGATCGGCTTTAAGGACATTGCCGACGCCCAAGACGGCGAAGAGGGGCTGAAATCCCTGCTGACGCGGCCCGCGCACCTCGTCATCTCCGATTTCAATATGCCCAAGCTCGACGGGCTAGGCCTGTTGCGTGCGGTGCGCGCGAACGAATCCACCAAGAAAGCCGCCTTCATCATGCTGACCGGCCGCGCCGACAAAGATCTGGTGCAGCGGGCGATGCAGTTTGGGGTCAACAATTACGTCACCAAGCCATTCTCGCCGGCGCAATTGCGTCAGAAAATCCAAGAAGTGTTTGGACCGCTCACATGATCGCGCCTGCGCCTCACTCCCCGCAGCCGGCGCGTGAGCGCATGTTGCACGTCGTTCAAGGCGAGTTCGCCGTGACCAGCGAGCCCGACGTCGTCTTGACCACGATCCTCGGCTCGTGCGTTGCCACCTGCATGTGGGATGCGGTCGCTGGCGTTGGCGGCATGAATCACTACCTTCTGCCCGGCGATGCCGATTCCAGCGGCGATTCCATGCGCTACGGCGTCAACGCGATGGAATTGCTGGTCAACGGCCTCCTGCAAAAGGGGGCTTCGCGCCGGCGGCTGCAGGCTAAGCTCTTCGGCGGCGCCCACGTGGTGCACAATCTCGGCGATGTCGGCGTCAAGAACGCCGAATTCGCGCAGCGCTTCCTGCGTCTTGAAGGCATTCCCTGCCTCGGCCAGAGCCTGGGCGGAGATCGCGCCCGCCGCGTGCGCTTCTGGCCCACCACCGGACGGGCTGGCCAGCTCTTGCTCGACTCTACCCACCAGGAGGTGTTCAGCAGCGAAAGCAGCCGCCGGCCCGCGCCGGCCGAGCCGCACAATCCCGCCGCCGGTTCGGTCGAACTGTTCTGAGTCCCGCGCCGATGTCGCACGCCTCCGCAGCTGTGAAAGCGGCCGACGCATCAAGCGCAGAAGCGCCGGTATGCGATATCTTACTCATGCTCGCCGAAGAGCTCGAACGCGCGCGCACGCTCGGCCTGCGCATTGAGGGTGCGATCTGCGCCATCGCCGTGCGCTCGCAGATCGACGGCGCCCTGGTCAGCGAGTTGCAGCACCTCGATGCGGTGCTCCAGCACATCGCCGCGCTGCGCGACTATACAGCCGAACTCTCCCGCAATTGTGATCGCGCGCAGCGCGTGGCGACCGAGTCGGCTCTGGACCGCATCACCCTCGGCGAAGTTCGCGCGCGGCTCGCAGGGGGCGATGCAAAAGACAGTCCAGACGATGTCTGGGAGATGTTGTGAGACGTGTCCGAACCGAACATGCCGCAAGACGAAATTAATCAGCGGATCAAGCCGCGAAGGGCGATGATATGAGCGTTGTACGCCGGTTCTATCCCGAGGTGCGGTTGAAGCAAGTGCTCGCTGAGCCTGGCGGCCTCACCGTTAGTCAAGCGGTGGAGCGCGCCAATCGCGGCATCGAAAGTGTTCGCGAAAGCTGCCTCACCGCGATCGACGACAAGCTGACGTCGATCACGACGCATTCGCGTTCGGACGACAGAGGAGCTGGCGCCGAAATCTATCGCTTTGCGAACGAGATTTATGCCGAAGCGGGCGTGTTTGGGCTCACTGAACTCAGCCAGGCGGCGCATAGTTTGTGTCAGCTGATGAGCAACGCTGACGAAGAGCGGCTGCCGCGCGAGGCTGTTCTGGTTCACATCGATTCGATGCGCGCGCTACGCCGCCCCGACGTCGCTGGCGACCAAGCCGCCCGCACGGCGGTGCTGAAAGGACTGCGCACGGTTGTCGAGCGTATGACGGTGCTAAATTAGCCGGCTCACGAACCAGTAGAGGCCGAGTGCGAAGAGCCCAGCGCCGGCCGCTGGCGCGAGGTCGCGCGTGAACTGGGGTGGTGCGCGGCGCGCGAGCCAGCCCACGCCGAGCGCGCCTGCTATCACGACCAGCTGACCGGCCTCCACGCCGAGATTAAAGCCGAGCAGTGATGCAAGTAGCCGCGGTTTCGGCAAGTCTAGGTCCGCCAACGCGCCGGCGAAGCCGCAGCCATGCACCAGGCCGAAGATCAGCGCCAGCCACGCCGCGCCCTGCGGGAAACCGCGCGGATAGGCGTAGACGAAAGCGGCAAGCCCGAACCAAACCAGCGGCGACATTGGCAAGGGTAGGAACAATGAGGCCACGCCCGCGAGAGCAAGCGTGATCGCGGCGGGTCCGGATGCCAAACGCATGCGCGCGCCGCCGCTTGCTTCGAGTGCAACGAAGGCGATGGTGAAGCCGATGAGCGCCTCGATCGCCGCTGTGTCCGGCCGCAACACGCCGACGGCCGCCAAGCCCAACGTTGCAGTATGCCCCAGTGTGAATCCGGTGGCGGCGAAGAGCAGGGCGCGCAATCCGCCAGCTGTGAGCAGGACCAGCGCGAGGATAAAGGCGACGTGGTCGAGGCCAGTCCAGACGTGTTCGGCGCCGACAGGAATGAAGTGCAGCACCGTCGCCCCGAACGGCTGCACAGCCGGCGCGTCGGAGAGAGTCATGGACGCGCGTGGACTTGGACCGGTGAGCACCGCTTCAGCACTGGCGCCATCAGCCCCGCTGAGCGCGACGAAATGCAGATGCGACGGCGCCACATCGAGGAAGAGGTGGCTTTCGATCGCGATGGGCCCGCGCGCGATGGCGCCGGGCGGGCATTGGAAGCGCCAGCTTGCCACCAACTTGCCCGCTGGAATGATGCGCGCGCTGGGTTCGCCGGCGGCGCTGCAGCTTTGGTCCGCGGCGCTCACCTGAAACGCGCCCGCAACCTCTTCGGCGAACACGCGATCCATGGTCTCATCGCCGCCGAGCGCATAGAGGCGCGTCACATCGACGGCTTC
>JAEUMR010000074.1 GCA_016791385.1 Hyphomonadaceae bacterium | reverse complement strand
GCCATCGCGGCGCGGCGGTTCGACCGGATCGGCGCGCACGGCGCGCATCAGCATCTCGTGCACGAACAGGTTGGTTTCGTTGAGATCGCGGCTGGAATGCTGCGCGTAGGAGCGCAGCGTCTCGGCCAGGGCGAGGAATTGGTCTGCGTTCATGGCGCCCATCTGAGCTGAATCGGCGACAGAGGTGTGACTCTCTCGAGTCGCCAATGTGACGCTCACGCCTTCTGCGCGCCAAATCTGTTAACGCCGCCGCTGCGGCCCGAGAACGCTTCGAGTTCCGGAGAGGGCTTCTGGTCGAGCCATTCCTGCGCCAAGACGCCGAACATCGGCGCGTACTTGAAACCATGCCCGGAGCAGGCGGAGAACAGCAACACGCGCTCATGGGCGCTGCTGGAGCGGATGATGAAATTCTCGTCGGGCGTCACGGTATAAAGGCAGCGCGCCATGCGCACCGGCGCCGGATCGTGTTTCGGCAATAAGAGGCGCGCGTGCTCGGACAGCATCGCCGCATCGTCTTCATCCGGCTCGCGCACGGCATCGGGATCGGCGGCGCCGCCGAGCGCGTGCAGGCCGAGCTTGTACAGTCCGCGCGGCGCCGGCATGCCATAGACGCCCGCTTCGTTGTCGGCGCAGATCACCGGCAACAGGCGCGGCTGTTCGGTGCGAAACCACGCCACCACGCGCCGCTTCACAGCGAGCCGTCCCGCGAATTCCGGCAACAGCTTGCCGGCCCACGAACCGGCGGCGACGATCACTGCATCGAACGCGCACGCCTCGCCCTTCAGCTTCAGCGCAAGTCCCTCGATCGGTTCTTCGACGGCGACATCGTGAAACAGCCGCGCGCCCCATTGCGCGGCCTGCTTCAGCAGAAACGAGCGCGTGGCATCCGCCGCGATCACGCCCGCATCTTCCTGGCGAAACACATCCCACTCATAAGGCATGGCGATGTAGCCGCGCGTCAGCGTATGGATGGCGTCGCCGCGCATCGCCGCGGCCGGCTTCTTGCTCAGGCGCTGGCAGGAGTCCACGAACGGCGAACCGCGCGGGCCGGCCATCAGCCCGCCGGTCCATTCGATCAGCGGCTTGCCGGCAAGGCCCTCCCAGCTGCGCCACATCTCGCCCGCGCGCTGCGCCAGCCGCACGTAGAGCTCACCTTCGCCGGGCGTCATGCGCATGATGCGGGTGTCGCCGTGCGAGGAGCCGTTGGTGTGCATCGGGCCATAGCGCTCGAAGCCGAACACCTCGTGCCCGGCCAGCGCCAGGCGCGCGCAGATGCTCAATCCGGCGATGCCCAGCCCAACAACGGCGACCTTCATGCGATGGCTTTACCCTTCCCCTCCCTGCGAGGGGAGGGGGCAGAGGGCGGGGTGATGCCCTGCCGGCAAAATTTTGTGTGAGGCGCCAACGCGTGCCTTGCTAACGCCACGCATCTCCCCACCCTAGTCCTCCCCTCGCGGGGTGGGGAAGCGAACGCCATGAGCCTCAAGGACAAGATCAAGGCCCAAGTCGCTGCGTTCGACGCGTGGGTCAGGCCGTGGGCGGAACGATCGCGCTGGCGCGGCTGGGCTTATGAATTTTTGCTGTTCGGCTTGAAGCAGGCATGGGCCTGCCTGTTCGGCGGCATCATGGTCGCGCTGCTGGTCGGCACGCGCTACCTCTGGCCGGACGACGCCGCGCTCAGCCGCTACGATTTCCTCGTCCTTGCCGCGTTGGCGGTGCAGGTGATGCTGCTGGCGACTAAGCTCGAGCGTTGGGACGAGGCGGTGGTGATCTTCGTCTTCCATGTCGTCGGCACCATCATGGAGGTGTTCAAGACCGCGCACGGCTCTTGGATCTATCCGGAAGAGAGCGTGCTGCGCATCGGCGGCGTGCCGTTGTTCTCGGGCTTCATGTACGCTTCGATCGGCTCCTACATCGCCCGCATCTGGCGCCTGTTCGAGGTGCGCTTCATCAATTACCCGCCGGTCTGGACCACCTGGGTGCTGGCGATCCTGGCTTACGCGAATTTCTTCGCGCACCATTATCTGCTCGACATCCGCATCGGCCTGTTCGCGTTCTCGGTGCTGATCTTCGGCCGCACCATCTTCCTGTTCACGCCCGACAAAACGCCCCGGCCGATGCCGATGGTGCTCGGCGCGCTACTGGTGGCGCTGTTCATCTGGTTTGCGGAAAATCTCGGCACCTTCGCGGCGGCCTGGATCTATCCGGACCAAGCCGACGGTTGGCGGCCCGTCTCGATTCAGAAGATGGGCGCCTGGTATCTGTTGATGCTGCTGAGCTTCGTCTTGGTGACGCTTGTGCACAAGCCGGTTGCCGCGCCTATGGAGCGCCGACGTCCCGCAGGCCATGTTCTGCGCACGGCGGCGCGTGCCGGCGAGGACGCCGGCGCTCCATAGGTTTGGTCCGTCTTAGCTCAGCCGTAGCCCGCCAGCTTCAGGAAGCGGTTGCGCAGTTCTTCGCTGTCCTTGAAGGCGCCGGTGAAGGTGGTCGTCACCGTGGTGACGTCCTTGTGGTGAACGCCGCGTGTGGACATGCACTGATGCTCGGCGTCGATCAGCACGGCGACGCCGCGCGGCTTCAGCGATGCATTGATCGCCTCTGCGATCTGCGCCGTCATGGTTTCCTGCGTCTGCAGCCGCTTGGCGAAGATCTCGACCACGCGGGCGATCTTGGAAATGCCGACCACCGATTCCGTCGGCAGATAAGCGACAAACGCTTTGCCCAGGAACGGGGCGATGTGGTGCTCGCAATGGCTCTCCACATCGATGTGCTTCAGCATGACGATGTCGTCATAGCCGCCGACTTCCTCGAACACGCGCGAGAGCTCGTCTCCGGGGCATTCATCATAGCCGCGGAACCATTCGCGATAGGCTTCGACCACGCGCTTGGGCGTGTCCTTGAGGCCCTCGCGGTCCGGATCGTCGCCGGCCCAGGCGATCAGCGTGCGCACGGCCTCCATGGCCGCTTCGCGCGAGGGACGCTTTTGCTCGGCCTCTTCAGGCGAGCGCCACTTCAGAATTTCACTCATGGAAAGCAGGGTCCTTAGTCTGAGGGACGGAGGTCGAGCCGGGAGGGTTCGTGAAGCGCTTACGCGCCAGCGCGACACCCGGACTTAACGCCCGCCCGAAATTCACCTCAGGCGACGGGACCCAAATTTGGTCCCAGACGGATATGGAGTGTAGCACAGCCTGCGGCTAGAACCCACCCCAGATGAAAATTGCTCTCACAAACACCCTTACGCGGCGCAAAGAGCCGTTTGTCCCCGCCGATCCTGCCCGGGTGACGATGTATGTCTGCGGCTCGACGGTTTATAATCACCCACATATAGGCAATGCGCGCCCGGCGGTTGTGTTCGATCTGCTGTTCCGCCTGTTGCGGCACGCCTATGGCGAGACCGCGGTCCTCTACGCCTCGAACTACACCGACATCGACGACAAGATCATCAAGGCCGCCGCCGCCGAGGGTGTGGCGATCGACGTTATCACCAACAAGTTCACGCGCATCTATCGTGAGGACATGAGCGCGCTCGGCGTGCTCACGCCAACCTTCGAGCCGCGCGCAACCCAGCATGTCGATGGCATGATCGCGCTGATCCAGAAGCTGATCGACGAGGGCGCGGCCTATGTCGTGCCGAGCGGGGTCTATTTCTCGGTCGCAGCGGACGCCGATTACGGCAAGCTCTCCGGCCGCAGCCAGGATGAGCTGCAGGCCGGCGCGCGCGTCGAAGGCGAGGACGACAAGCGCCACCCGTCTGATTTCGCGCTCTGGAAGGCGACGAAGCCGGGCGAGCCGAGTTGGGATGCGCCCTTCGGCGTTGGCCGTCCCGGCTGGCACATCGAGTGCTCGGCCATGATCGCCGCGCAGTTGGGCCAGACCATCGACATTCATGGCGGCGGCCTCGACCTTATCTTCCCGCACCACGAAAACGAGATCGCGCAATCCGAGAGCGCACACCATCATCCGCTGTCGCGGGTGTGGATGCACAACGGCATGCTCACCATGGACCGCGAGAAGATGTCGAAGTCGATCGGGAACATCGTCACTGTGCGCGAATTGATGAACGATGGCTGGCAGGGCGAAGCCATCCGCTGGGCGCTGCTCAGCGCGCACTATCGCGCTCCGCTCGATTGGAGCGAGGACTTGTTGAAGCAGGCGCAAGCCTCGCTCGATCGCCTGTACGGCGCGCTGTTGCGCCTGAAGGACGTGAAGGCCGATGACGCCGCCGCGCCGGAAGCGTTCCTCGCTGCGCTCGCCGACGATCTCAACACGCCCGCGGCAATCGCCGCGCTTTCCGTGCTCGTCACCAACGCCAACAACGCCAAGAAGCCGGCCGAGCAGGCGAAGGCGAAGGGCGAGCTGCTGGCGGCGGCGCGTCTGTTCGGCGTGCTCGCGCAAGACCCCGAACGCTGGTTCCGCGCTTCGTTCGGCGAAGAAGCCGCGCGGGAGATCGATGCGCTGGTGGCTGAGCGTGTCGCTGCGCGGCAGGCCAAGGATTACGCCAAGTCCGATGCGCTGCGCGATGCACTCGCCGCCCGCGGCGTCGAAGTCATGGACAGCGCCGCTGGCAGCACCTGGCGGCGGAGAGGCTGACGCCGCGCGAACGCGCTGAGTAAATGCACACTTTAGCTGCCCTGCATTGCTCCCCTCGCACAGATACTCGACCGCTTCTGTCGAGTTTGCAGAAGGGGCGGTCATGCCGAAGGGAACAGGTGCGGGAAGTGTGTGGAGCGGTTGGGGGCCGCTGCTTCTCGCGGGTTGGGTGTTGGCCGGTGTGGGCACGGCGCACGCGACCGACGGATATTTCTCCCACGGCGCAGGCGTTCAGCAGAAGGGCGCAGGCGGGACGGCGATCGCCAGCCCGCGCGACTCGCTGAGTATCGCTTCCAATCCGGCCAACGCGCTTTCGTTAGGAAATCGGCTCGACGCGGGGGTTGAGCTGTTCCGGCCTGACCGTTCCGCCAGCATCACCGGCAACGCGTTTGGCGCTGACGCCAGCTATGATGGCAACGCCACCGAGACCTTCTTCATTCCGGAATTCGGCTACGTGCGTCAGCTCAACGACAAGGTCGCCGTGGGTGTCGCCATCTACGGCAATGGCGGAATGAACACCGATTACGCCAGCAATCCGTTCGCGCGCTTCGGCGCCGCCGGCGATGCAGGCGTGAATTTCGAGCAGCTGTTCATTACCCCCACAATCGCCTTCCGCGTCGGCGAAGAGCAGAGCATCGGCGTGTCGGCGATCATCGTGGGGCAGGCCTTCCGCGCCAAGGGGATCGCGCCATTCGCGGCGGCTTCCAGTGATCCCGCCAACTTCACCAATCGCAGCACCGATACCGCCTTCGGCCTCGGCGTGCGCGTGGGATGGCTTGGACAGCTCACTGATCGGCTGCGCGCGGGCGCGTATTACCAATCGCGCGCGTACACGCAGGATTTCGAGAAATACCGCGGCCTGTTCGCGGACCATGGCGCGTTCGACGTTCCGTCAAACTTCGGCATCGGCCTGAATTACGCGCTCTCCGATCAAGTCAGCCTCGCGTTCGATGTTCGGCGCATCAACTTCTCCGAAGTCGAGGCGGTGGGAAATACGCTGGCGCCGCTGCTGGTGTCGGGCATTCCCTTTGGCGCCAGCGGCGGCCCCGGTTTCGGCTGGGAAGATTCCACCAGCTACAAGTTCGGCGTCGATTGGCGCGTCTCGCCGTCGCTGACGCTGCGCGCTGGATATGACCATGCGGAAAATCCGATCCCTGCGGACCAGACGTTTCTGAACATCCTGGCGCCGGGCGTGGTGGAGGATCAGTACACGATCGGCGCGACCTGGGCGCTCAACGACCGCGTCGAGTTGAGCGGCTACGTGCTGCACGCGCCGGAGCGCACCGTGCATGGAAGCAATTCCATTCCTCCGGGCGCGCCGCCCGGATTCGGCGGCGGCGAGGCGAATATCAGTCTGGGTGAAACCGCCGCGGGCTTCGCGGTTGGCTGGCATTACTGACGGGAGATTGCCGGTGCTGGAATTGTTCGGGCCTTCTTTGCTGGGCGGCGCCTTGATCGGCCTCGCTGCAGGCGGACTTTATCTTCTCACCGGACGGATCGCGGGCGTCAGCGGCGTGCTCGGCGGGGCGGTGCTGCTTGAGGCAGGCTGGTGGCGCTACGCCTTCGTCGCCGGCCTCGTGGCTGCGGGTGTTGCGGCGGCCTTGCTTGGTATTCCGGCAGCGCAAGCGCTCACCGGCAGCTCGTGGGCGACGCTCAGCATTTCCGGACTGATTGCCGGCGCCGGCGCTTCTCTCGGCTCTGGTTGCACCAGTGGTCATGGCGTGTGCGGGCTGGCTCGGTTCTCGAGCCGATCGCTCGTGGCCGTCATCACCTTCATGAGCACAGCAGCGCTGACGGTGTTCGCCGTTCGCCATGGGATTGGTCAATGATCGTCGTTGCAGCGTTTCTCTTGGCCTTGCTGTTTGGCGCCGGGCTCATCGTTTCGGGGATGACCGACCCAGCGCGCGTGCTTGGCTTCCTCGATGTCGCGGGCGCTTGGGATCCTTCGCTCGCCTTCGTCATGGGCGGCGCCGTTGTCGTCGCTGCGCCGCTCTTTCTGCTTGCGGGCAGACGCGCCAAGCCGGTGTTGGGTCAAGCGTTCGAAGGCGCCGAGCGGTCGAAGATCGATCTTCGTCTCGTCGGCGGGGCGGCGCTCTTCGGTATTGGCTGGGGCCTTGCCGGACTTTGCCCTGGGCCGGCGCTGGTCGTGCTGGGGCTGGCGCCGCAAGCGGCGTGGCCCTTCGTTGTCTCGATGATCGCCGGTTTGGCCTTGGGCCGCGCATTCAACGGCGCCAGCGCACGCGCGACGCCAGCGCGCGCCGACGTGAGCGCGGCATGAGGGGGATGTCTGCTTCGCCGTCGCCGGGCTTGCCGGTGCACCGAGAGCGGTCGCGGTCCTCAGCCGGCCCGCAAGCCTGCAGAGCCGCACCCCAATCGCACGTCTACTGTAAAAACTCTTCGCCTGTAGCGATAGGCCTACTTGAAATGGGGTATTAGCGGCATGACAACGCGCGCGACAGGTTCGCGCTCATGCTTAAAATCGTTGGCGCCGGCTTGAGCAGAACGGGAACATACTCGCTCCATCTCGCTCTGCAGCAGCTCGGCTTTGACAGTCTTCATTTTGACGAGCAACGCCTCAACGACGTGCTCGACGGCTCGAATACTCTGCCGGACTTCCACTGCTACGATGATGTAGATGCGGTGACCGATGTGCCAACCGCCTTCTTCTATCAGGAACTACTTGCCGCTTATCCCGGCAGTCGCGCCATCCTCACCGTCCGCGATCCGGAGAGTTGGTGGCGCAGTATCAACAGGCATTTCAGCTTCTACGCGGTGAGCGAGGAATCGCGGCTCAAGCATCGCCTTGGAACGCTGCTTCACATTCCCGCGCTCACGGAAGACCCGTACCACCGCTTCCGGCGCACGCTGCGCAACCTCGTGTACGGCTCGCCAAAGCCGCGCGAGTTTCTCTACAAGAAGAAGTTCGCTGAACATAACGCGCTGGTGCGCGCAACGGTGGCGGCCGACCGCCTGCTTGAGATCGACATTTGCGGCGGGCAGGGGTGGGAAGTGCTGTGTCCATTCTTGGGGGTGGCGATCCCCAACACGCCTTTCCCGCACGCACACGTTAGCGAGGCCTAATCCGCCGCGGCGCTGTCAGAAGTATCGGTGATGGCGGCTGCCATGACCCGCCAGCGCCCGCTTTCATGAAAGACACCGAACGCTTCTGGCGCAAACACGGGGTGGCGGACGTGGAAGCTGCGTCCGGTTTGCGCTGCAACAATCTTGCCGTAACCACGCTCGCGCACGACAAGCCGCAGCGTATAGCGATCCGACACCAGTTTCACCGGCGGCGTTTCCAGCTCAAGCGCGCCTTCGCCCTCGACCGCGGGGATGTCCAACTCATCGGCTGTGGTGCTGAACGTGGCGCAGTGCACTTCGTCCGCGCGGGTCAACCCGACGCGGAAATCCGGCCGTTCGAGGCGGCGCTTAGCGCTGTAGCGGATGTGCACGCGCATAGGCGCGCCATAGTCGACGACGCTCGTTTCCCGCCCTTCTTGGTCAAGAATGCGCACGCTGGTGATGGCGATCGGCGGATCGGCCTCGTCGAACCAATGCAGCTTTTGCAGCGCACTGGCGTCTTCGTAGCGCTGCAGGCCTTCATCGGTGGGGCCGTCAAACGCGACCTCGCCGCGCACCAGGTAGATCACGCGCGGGCACATCGTCTTGATCGTGAACATGTTGTGCGACACGAACAGGATGGTGGAGCCCTTCTTCTCCAGCTCCTGCACCAGCTTCATGCACTTACGCTGGAACACGAAGTCGCCGACCGCTAGCACTTCGTCGAGCAGCAGGATGTCTGGATCAAGGTGGGCCGCCACCGCGAACGCCAGGCGCACATACATGCCGCTGGAATAGCGCTTCACGGGAACGTCGATGAACTCGCCGATCTCGGAGAAATCGACGATCTGATCGAACTTGCGCGCTACCTCGGCGCGGCTCATGCCCAGGATCGAGCCGTACAAGAACGTGTTCTCGCGCCCGCTCAATTCCTGGTGGAAGCCGGTGCCGACCTCCAGCAGCGCGCCCAGCCGCCCGTGGAGATGTGCTGTCCCAGTGGTCGGCGTGACGATGCGTGAGAGAATCTTCAGCAGCGTGGACTTGCCTGCACCGTTGAGCCCGATGACGCCCACGTTCTCGCCTTGGGCGATGTCGAAGCTGGCCTCGCGCAGGGCCCAGAAATCTTCCCCGGCGTTCGTGCCGCTGCCGCGCAGGAGTTCGCGGGCCGCACCCGCCACTGCATCGCGCAGCGAATCGTGACGCCCGGTGCGCGCCTGGCGCCGATAGCGCTTTCCCAGCCCTCGCGCGCTGATGGCAATACCGCTGCTCATGCCCGCCCTGTTGCGACCCGAGGCCTCGCCGATCTTCTATAGGGCGCGCGTGTGGGGCGCGAACAGGATGTTCACTTGGGGAAAGAGTTGGCGACCTCCGACGTCAGCCGGGCGTGCAGTTGTTCTCGGGCTAGCCGGACGCGATTGCGACCCACCTATTGGGATCGACAGTTCGAGGCGCGTACACCCGGCCGTTAGCCTGGAGGCGCGGTGCGGGCAGGGCGCGTACGTCGGGGAAGGTCTTGCGTCGAGCGCGGCATGAGGGAGGTTGCAGCCGCTCGAACTGCGCCGCAATTCCCTACGAGTGGGCGCCGAGACCGCCGCCGACATAGCCCAGGGTGGCGGCTCGGTAGATCGCCTGCGACCGGCCGGTGACGTTGAGCTTGCGCGCAGCGTTGGTCATGTGGAAGCGCACGGTCGGCACAGAGATGCTCATGATCACGCTGATCTCGGCGTCAGTCTTGCCGGCGGCGCCCCATTTCAAGCACTGGATCTCGCGGCGAGTAAGCTGCACCGGCGCACTCGCCGCTTGGAGTGCAGTGCGGTCGTGGTCGGCGGCGACGAAGTGCAAAGCCAGCGCATGCAGCGCCGCCGCCTCGCGTTCGAATAACGGCCCAACGGCGAAGTCAGCGTCCGCCGTCGCCCAGACCACCGCGCCGATGACGCCGCCGGGAAGGTAGGCGGGGGAGATGATGGCGGCGCCCACGCCGAAGCGTTCGGGGGGGCCGCCCTTGTTCACGGCGTTGAGTGCTGCATGCTCGCGCCAAGTGGCGAGCCCGCCGTTTGCGTAGAAGAATGGCTCGGAACACACGCGTACGCCTTGGATGAAGAAGGCGCGCAGCGCAAAGCTGCGATCCTCCCAATAGCGCAGGTCCGGATCGACCCAGCGAAACAATGTTTCGGCGAATGGTTGTCCATGCGAATTGCGCATTGGTTCGGGGCTGCCAATGTCGGCGCTGGCGGCGATACAGGGCAGACCAATCTGGGCGCCGATCTCTTGAACGCGTTCGGCGAGACGATCGATCTCGGCGGCTTTGCCGTCGATCTGCCTGTCGGTTCCGCTAGCTTGCCGCATGCATTGAGATCCTGGAGCATGCAGGCATAGGCAGAGCCTTGCGCGCCGCTGCTCGCCTGGGCATGTAAGCATGACCCGAGGCGGATGAACATGGGCGTCGCCCAGCGCGAGCTTCGGAGCGACGATGAATCTCGAACTCGATGAACGCGAACGTCAGTTCAGGGATGAGGTGCGGTGTTTCCTTAGAGACAACCTGACGACCGAGCTGGCCGCCGGCGGGCGTTCCGCGACGAGCGTGTTTTGCGATCCCGCCTATTCACTGCCATGGCAACGCATTCTCCACGCCCGCGGCTGGGCTGCGCCGACTTGGCCGGCCGAGTTTGGCGGTCCGGGCTGGAGCGAGATGCAGCGCTACATCTTCGCTGAAGAGTGCGCGTTGGCGGGCGCCCCCAATCTGGCGCCGATGGGCCTGCGCATGGTCGGCCCCTGCATCATGCATCATGGCACGCCTGAGCAGCGCGCCCATTATCTACCGCGCATTCTCTCGGGCGAAGATTATTGGTGCCAGGGCTATTCCGAACCGGGCTCGGGATCGGATCTCGCCGCGCTGCGCACGCGCGCCGTGAGCGATGGCGATGACTACGTCGTCACCGGCTCGAAGATATGGACCACCCACGCCCATTTCGCCAACCGGATGTTTGCACTCGTGCGCACCGATCCGGAGGCGAAGCCGCAGAAGGGCATTACCTTCCTGCTCATCGATATGAAGGCGCCGGGGATCACTATTCGGCCCATCGTCAATCTGGCCGGTGAGCACGAGCTGAACGAAGTTTTCTTCGATGGCGTGCGCGTGTCGAAATCCAATCGCGTGGGCGCAGAGAACGATGGCTGGACGGTTGCGAAATATCTGCTTGAGTTCGAACGCGGCGGCAGCTTCGCGCCGGCGCTGCGGGCGCGGCTGAGCCGGTTGCGCACGATCGCCAAGGCAGAATCTCGGAACGGCTCGCCGTTGCTGGACGAAGCGGGATTCGAGCTGCGTCTGGCGGAGGCCGAGATCAAGGTCGAAGCGATTCAGATTACCGAGCATCGCGTGGCGAGCGCGCTGTCGTCGGGTCAGAACCCGGGTCCGCTTTCGTCGATGCTGAAGACGCAAGGCACCGAGATGCTGCAGCGGATCGAAGAGTTGGGCCTTGATGTCGCCGCGCACTATGCGCCGGCCGGCCGCGCTGGCGTCGCCATGCACGGCGCCAACGAACCGGATGTAGGCGCCCCGCACAGCCATGACGCTGCGGCGCGTTATTTCAATAGCCGCGCCGCTTCCATCTATGGCGGCTCCAACGAGATTCAGCGCAACATCATGGCGCGCTTGGTGCTCGGTCTCTGATAAGAAAGGCGCCGCCGGTTCGCCGGCGGCGCTGAGATGAGCAGGCGCTCTGGGAGGGACGCCGCGCTCAGTAGTTGAGCGTGAGCGAGACACCGCATGTCGGCGCCTGGCCCGGGAAGCGGACGACCACGTTCGCGTTCGATGCGACAGAGGTTCAATAATAAGTGTCGGTGGTGTTGCGGCCCCAAAGCTGCAGCGCCCAGCGATCGTCCGCGGCATGGACGCCTACGTTCGCATTCACCAGCCCGTAGGAGTCGATCGCAAACGTGCTTTGATCGCCAAGATCAGGGATGGTCCGGGGAGGGCGCCTGCGCCGGCAAGCTGTTGGAGCTGATAGGCGTTCCGCTGCGCCCGCGTTGCAGCGTTGCGGAAGCGCATTAAGCTAGTTCGACACATTGGAGGGTGACGTGCCGGAAGCTTGGATCATAGACGCCTGCCGTACGCCGCGCGGGATTGGCAAAGTTGGCAAAGGCGCGCTGGCGGGAATTCACCCGCAACAGCTGGCGGCGTCCGTGCTCAAGGCGATCGCCGAGCGCAACGGCCTGCGCACCGGAGATGTGGATGACATCATCTGGGGCACCTCATCGCAGCGCGGCAAACAGGGCGGCGACCTTGCCCGCATGGCCGCGCTCGACGCCGGTTTCGATACGCGCGCCAGCGGCGTCACCCTCGACCGCTTCTGCGGCTCGGGCATCACCTCCGTGAATCTGGCGGCGGCTCAGATCATGTCCGGCATGGAAGATCTCGTCATCGCCGGCGGCACGGAGATGATGAGCTACACCTCGTCAACCGCCGACCCGAAGGCGCCGTTCATGATGGACAACGGCAATCTGCGTCTGCGCGCGCGCCATCCGCAATCGCATCAGGGTATCTGCGCCGACGCCATCGCCACGCTGGAAGGCATTTCGCGGCAAGCGCTCGATGAACTAGCCGTTGAGAGCCAGAAGCGCGCTGGCATTGCCATCGAGGCCGGCGCCTTCAAGAAAAGTGTCGTGCCCGTTTACAACGAGGACGGCACATTGGCGCTCGATCACGAAGAGTTTCCGCGTCCGCAGACGACGCTAGAGGGGCTATCAGCGCTCAAGCCGGCGTTCGAAGCGATCTCGGAGTTTCCGCTCGACGAGAAGGGCACGACCTATGGCGGTCTGATCCGGCAGGTCTATCCGGAGCTGCAGATCAAGCACGTCCACCACGCCGGCAATTCTTCCGGGGTTGTCGATGGCGCCGCAGCCGTGCTGCTGGCGTCTCCGGACTACGCCAAGAAGAATGGGCTCAAGCCGCGCGCGCGCGTGGTGGCCATGGCGAACATCGGCGATAGCCCGACCTTGATGCTCAACGCGCCTGTGCCCGCAGCGCGAAAGGTGCTGCAGAAGGCTGGGTTGACGCTGGATGATATCGACCTGTTTGAGATCAACGAGGCGTTCGCGGTGGTGG
>JAEUMR010000073.1 GCA_016791385.1 Hyphomonadaceae bacterium | reverse complement strand
GGTCACCCAGGCGGCGTCGCCGCCCTCATAATCATCGCTGATCAGGTCACGCGCGCGCAGGCGCAGGTAGCGCGCGAACGCGGCGTCATTGCCTTCAATCGCCGCTGCCGCCGCGTTGAGCCGCTCGGAAATGAAGAAGATATCGTCCGCGTACGCCACCGAATAGGGCACGCCGAGATAGGTATCGCTTGTCCGTAACCGTTCGCGCAGACCAGGGTGCAGCGTGTCGAGCGCCGGATGGTGATCGAGCGCGGCCAGTGCGCGACGGCGGTTCTCCGGCGTAGCGGCCCAAACAACCGCGCGATCGTCCAGCAAATCCTCGCGCCGCTCGGGGTGGGCGGTGAGGAAAGCATCCATCGCTTCTCGCGTGGCGCCGGCAGGATAGAGGTTTCGCTCAGGCGTTTCCGGCGCCACCGAAAGAAACGCTTCGCGGCGATTGTCGAGCGTTGTTGCGATCGGCCCCGCGTTCCAGCGGAACAGATCGTTCTCGGCGTGTAGGTCGGGATGGGCGGCGAGAGAATCCGCGGCCTGCAAGGCTTGCGAGTGACGCTGCACCAGATAAAGCCTGTGCATCCGCTCGCCCGCCGCGATGAGTTCGCGCACGGCCGCTTGTTCGCCAGACGTCAGCGCAGAGACATCCGGCGCGAGGTGCAGGCGCTGCGTGCGCGACAGCACCGCTTCGCTCTGCGCTGCATCCCAGGTGGGGTGCAGTGCGGCGGAGGGGGGCGTTGCGGATGTGGCGCAGGCGGCGAGCGAAAGCGCTGCGGCGCTGAGAAGCAAAAAACGCATGCAATGCGCCTAGCATGGCCCCGCCGCACTCAAAAGCCCGCTCACCGCGCTGGCAGGCGGTTTCGTCTCGGGAAAGGGGCCGGCGCAGATTGCGCGCGGCACTGTTGCCGCGGCATGAGCGGCAGGCGAGGCCCTCGCGTTAGCCGCGCAGGCTTGCCTCGACGACGGCGCGAGCGCCCGGCGTCGCCTGCATGAGCCTTAGCCCCGCGCTACGCGCCAGACGCGCCAGCGGCCGCTCGTCGCTATAAAGTTTGGCGATGGCGTTCGTGGCGGTGAACAGCGGGAAGGTGGCGCGGCGGTGCAGCCGCTCGAAGCGCGCCAAGCGCAGCGGGTCGGCGATGTCGGCGCCCTCGCGGGCGGCTTCGGCAATCTCGCGGCCCAGCAAGAACGCGCTCGCGAGCCCAAAATTGAAGCCGTGCGCCGTAACCGGATGCATGCCGACCGCCGCGTCGCCGATAAGCGCGAAGCGCGGCGCCGTGAAACGCTGCGCATAGACGGCGACCAGCGGGTAGAGAAAGCGCGGGCTGGTGAGAGAGAGCGCCCCCCAGCGCCGTTGCGTGCGCTGCTCGATCTCGGCGGTAAAGTCGGCCTCGCTGAGCGCGCCGATATGCTGCATCGCGTCGCCGGGCAGCGTGAGAACGAACGACGACTGATTGCCGTTCAGCGGCAGCATGGCGATGGTCTGGCCGTGATCGAACCACTCTGTGGCGACGCCATCGTGCGGCTTTTCGTGGCGTACGCGGCACACCAGCATCGTGCGTCCGAAGTCTGTCATCTGCGCGCCGATACCCTGGCTCTGGCGCAACGAGGAGAAGCGCGTGTCGGCCCCCACGAGCAGCTTGGCGGCGAGCACGCGGCCGTCGGCGAGGCGCACATAACTGGCGTCGGCATCGCGCTTGACGAAGGTAGCGCTTTCGCCGGCGAACAGGTCGCAGCCTGCCTGCCCCTTCATGACTTCGAACAATGTGCGGCGGAGGGCGCTGTTGGGAACCAATGCGCCGAGCGCTTCCGTGCTGCGCCGGTCAGCGAAGTCGAGCACGAACGGGGAGCTGCCGTTGAGGACGTCGGCGCGGCGCAGCGGCGCCGTTTCACCCTCGTTTAGCCCAGCCCAGGCGCCGAGTTCCTTCAGGCGCGCGATGGAAGCCTGTGTCAGCGCGATCTCGCGTCCGTCAAAGGCGGGATTGACGAGCGCCGCCTCACTTTGCTTTTCGACGAGCGCAATCCGCAGAGGCGATTGCGCCAACCGCGCCGCCAAGCTGAGGCCGGCCGGGCCGGCGCCGACGATGATCAGGTCGTACATAGCTGTCCTGGCTAGCGCAGCGGCGCCGGGCCGATTTGAGGCGGCGCAAGCTGATCCGGGCGAGGGCATGCGTCGGATCGTCGTCGCGGCCGATGGCTTGATCCGCCCATGCCCTGAGAGGATAGAGGGCGCATGACAACGGACGTTCTCACCGCCGCCGGCGCCGGTCTGGCCCACATCACGCTGAACCGGCCCCAGGCGCTGCACGCGCTGAACACGCAGATGTGCCGCGATATGACTGCCGCTTTGTTAGCATGGCGCGGCGACGAGAGCGTGCGCGCTGTGCTGCTCGACCATGCACCCGGCGCGCGGGGCTTCTGCGCCGGCGGCGATATCCGCATGCTGGCCGAAAGCGGCAAGGGCGACGGGCGGGAAGCGCGAGAGTTTTTCTACACCGAGTATCAGCTCAACCACCTCCTGTTCAGCTACCCCAAGCCAATCGTTGCGCTGATCGACGGCGTCACCATGGGTGGCGGGGTAGGTATCTCCATGCCGGCGCGCTTTCGCATCGCCACCGAGAACACGACCTACGCGATGCCGGAAACCGGCATTGGCCTGTTTCCCGATGTCGGTGGCGGCTGGTACCTGCCGCGCAAGCCTGGCCAGATCGGCATGTGGCTGGCGCTCACCGGCGCGCGCTTGAAAGCGGCGGATTGCCTGATCGCGGGCGTCGCCACCCATTTCATGCCCACCGAGATTCTCGCGGCAGCGCGCGCCCAGATCGCGGGTGCAGCGCAAACGCACGACGTCGCTCGGGCGCTGGAGAGTGGGCTTGAAGCGCTCAGCGAGAGCGCGGGCCGGCCGAAGGAACTGACGCCCGAGAATGTCGAGCGCATCAATCGCATGTTCGCGCTCGACAGCGTCGAGGCGATCGTCGCAGCGCTTGAGCAAGACGGGTCCGACTGGGCCAAGGCGCAGCTTGCGACCCTACAGACGAAGTCGCCGCAGACGCTGAAAGTCGCGTTCCGGCAATTGCGCGAAGGCGCGGCAATGGGCTCCTTCGAAGACGAAATGCGGCAGGAATACCGGATCGGCGCGCGCGTGGTACAGCGGCACGACTTCATCGAGGGCGTGCGTGCGCTAATTGTCGAGAAGGACAACAAGCCGCTGTGGAATCCGCCGGACTTGGCGGGCGTTACCGACGCAATGCTGGACGAGATTTTCGCGCCGCTGCCGCCGGACGAGGAATGGCATCCGCTCTGACCCCGAGAGCCAGCGCACAGCGCTTGCCCCTGCGCCCGCTGGCGCTAAGACAGCGCCAACAAGGAGCATAGCATGACCCGCATCGCCTTTATCGGTCTCGGCAATATGGGCTCGGGCATGGCGGCTAATCAGGCCAAGGCCGGGCATGAGGTCGTCGCCTTTGATTTGTCACGCGAAGCACTGGCGAAGGCGCAGGAGCAGGGCATGAAGCCCGCGGCGAGCGCGCACGAGGCGGTCAAGGACGCTGATGTCGTCATCACCATGCTGCCCGCCGGCGAGCATGTGCGCAGCGTCTATGCCGAAGCGATCCTGCCCAACGCGCCGAAAGACGCGTTGCTGATCGATTGCTCCACCATCGATGTCGACAGCGCCCGCACGGTGGCGCGGGACGCGTCGATGCAGGGCTTCCGCGCCGCCGACGCGCCGGTCTCCGGCGGCACCGCGGCCGCACATGGCGGCACGCTCACCTTCATGGTCGGCTGCCGCGAGCAGGACTTCGCCGACATCGAAGCAGCGCTGAAGCCGATGGCGAAAGCGATCATCCATGCCGGCGACAGCGGCGCCGGCCAAGCGGCGAAGATCTGCAACAACATGCTGCTCGGCATTTCCATGATCGGCACCTGCGAGGCGTTTGCGTTGGCGGAATCGCTCGGGCTCGACGCGCAGAAATTCTACGACATCGCCTCCAAGGCTTCCGGGCAGTGCTGGTCGCTCACCTCCTATTGCCCGTGGCCGGGCCCGGTGCCGGCGGCGCCGTCGAACCGCGAATACGAGGGCGGTTTTGCGGCAGCGATGATGCTCAAGGATTTGAAGCTGGCGCAGCAGGCCGCCGACACCTCTGGCGCGCCGACCCCGCTCGG
>JAEUMR010000014.1 GCA_016791385.1 Hyphomonadaceae bacterium | reverse complement strand
GGGGCTTGGATCACTTGCGGCCATCCATTTGGCGGGACTTGACGAAAGTTGCGCGAATGTGATCGATCCTATCAGGCCACGGCGGCGTGTCCACAACGGAGCGTGACGATGAAGGACCTCATGGTCGTTGTGCTGGACGTCGGAAAGACCATGGCGAAGGCGTCTCTGTGGGACGCGGCCGGCCGTCTTGTGCGGCGCGTCGTGCGGCCCAATGCGCGCGGCTTGCCGGTTGAATATCCGGCGCTGGACGCAGCCGGCATTGAAGTCTGGTTCGGCGAAGTGCTGAAGCAGTTCGCAAGCTTGGGACGTATCGGCGCGATCATCCCCGTCGCGCACGGCGCGGCAGCGGCGATTGTTCGCGATGGCGCCTTGGCGGCGCCTCCCATGGATTATGAATACGAGCCCTCGCCAGCAGACCGCGAGGCCTATCACCGTCAGCGCGACGCCTTTTCGCATACAGGCTCTCCGGCCATGGGCTTGGCGCTGAACCTGGGTCAGCAATTACATTGCTTGGAAGCGATGCGACCGGATCTCCTGACGGGGGACGCCATGATCCTTCCCTGGCCGCAATACTGGGCCTGGGTGTTATCTGGCGTCGCTGCGAGCGAGGTGACGAGCCTGGGCTCTCACACGGATTTATGGTCGCCGGCGCGCTGCGGCGCATCGGATATGGCGGTGCGCAGGGGATGGGCGGCGCGTCTTGCGCCTTTGCGAAAGGCGAGCGAGGCGCTGGGGCCGATTTCACGCGCTTGGGCGAAGCGGACAGGGCTGCCGGATGATGTTCAGGTTTACGTGGGCCTGCATGATTCAAACGCTGCATTGTACGCCGCGCGTGGGTTTCCGGAAATCGCCGACCAAGACGCCACCGTGATCTCAACCGGCACTTGGTTTGTGTCCATGCGCTCGCTCGGGTCGGGCAGCGCGTTTGACTTGCGAACGCTGCCTGACGATCGCAACTGCCTCGTCAATGTTGATACCGAGGGCCGGCCCGCGCCGACGGCGCTTTTCATGGGCGGTCGGGAAATCGAACTTCTCGGCGGCGCCGGCATTGATGCGCCTGAGCGTCAGAACCCGATGATGGCGGCAATTCAGACGGTGGTGAGTCAGGACATGGCAGTGACGCCGACCATGGCGCCGGGCACGGGGCCGTTTCCGCATGGGCGCGGCGGATGGACGCGTGCGGCAGCAGATGCGAGCGAAAGCGGCGCGGCGATTGCCTTGTATGCGGCCCTCATGTGTGACGTTGGGCTCGATCTCATTGGCGCCAACGGCCCAGTGCTGATTGATGGCAGGTTTGGCCGATGTGATCCATTCACGCGCGCGCTTGCAAGCCTGCGCCCACATGCCCGCGTTTTCATTGGCGGCGAGGAGAGCGACGTTTCGTTTGGCGCGCTGCGCGTGGTGCGGCCACACTTGAGGCCAAACCTTGAACTCAAGGAGGTGTCGCCGCTCGGGCAGGATTTGAACTCCTACCGCTCGATGTGGCGTGATCGCATCTCTGCGTCTTGAGCATTGGCGATGATGTCTGGCCCGAGAGCGTCGATGCGAGTGCGGCCAAGCAGCGCCATTGTTCGCTCTAGCTCGCTCGTGAGAATTTCGAGCGCGCGACGGACGCCAAGTTCACCGGACGCCGCAAGACCCCAAAGATAGGGTCGTCCGATCGCCACCGCGCTTGCGCCGAGCGCCAGCGCCTTTGCGATGTCGCTGCCGCGGCGGACGCCGCCGTCGAGGATAATCTGGCCTCGGCCGGCTACGGCATCGGCAATCGGTGTGAGAAGGTCGATTGTTGCGGGTGCTGTGTCGAGCTGACGTCCACCATGGTTGGAGACCCACACAGCGTCGGCGCCGATATCGATGCACTGCGCGGCATCGCTTGGCCGGCCCACGCCCTTGATCGCGAAGGCGCCGTCCCATTGTTCGCGCATCCAAGCTGCGTCGCGCCAAGTTACCGAGCGGTCAAACTGAGTGTTTATGAAATCGACAATGCTGCCGACACCGCCCGCAAGGTGAGCGAAGTTCTCGGCGCGAATGGACGGCGTTGTTGTGAGATCGAAGAGGTAGCCAGGACGTGCAAGGGCCTGGGCCGCTGTGTGGAGGCTCACCTTCGGTGGAATTGAGAAGCGATTGCGTGGGTCGCGCTCACGGTTGCCGGCAACCGGCGTGTCCACCGTCAAGACGATTCCGGCGAAACCCGCCGCCTTGGCGCGCTGGAGGATCTCGCGAACCAAGCCTCGATCCTTCCAGACATAGATCTGAAAAAGCTTCGGCCCCGGCGTTTCTCGCGCGATCTCCTCGATGGAAGTCGAGGCAAGCGTGGATGCGGAATAGAGGAGGCCGTGCGCGTGCGCTGCGCGCGCCACCGCGCGTTCGCCGGCGCGTGGATTGAAGAGGCGCGAGGAGGCAGTGGGTGCGATGATAATGGGCGCAGAGACCGCCTGACCCAACACGTTGGCCGAGGTGTCGATCGCAGAGACATCCGCCAGCACATCCCAAAGGAGTTCGTAGTCGCGAAACCGCGCAGCGTTGCGACGTAGAGTGACCTCGTCGTCGGCGCCGCCATCAATGTAGTCGAACACCATGCGCGGCAGTCTGCGTCGCGCATGTTCACGAAGGTCGGAGATTGAAACGATGGGCATTCGTGGATTGGCTACGCAGACCTTGGCCAGACAAGCGGGAAGTTTGCGCCTCTCGGCTTGTCCCCAGTTCTGAAGGCAAGCGGCTCGCGTAGCAGCGCCGCGAGTTTTGGGTGAGCAAGAAAATTTGCAGCGCTCTCATCGAACACGGCATCATCGCCGACATAACGTAGCGCAAGCGCGCGTCTGCGCCGGTGGAGGTCGAGGTTGCCCGGTGACCAATGGAAGACGAGCGGATGGTGGGCGATGACGTCGCCCGGCTCCATCTCGCAAGTCAGGATGTCAGCGCCAGATAAGAACGAGGCGCTCTCCGGAAAGGGCGGCAGCTTCGCCGCATCCAGGATTTGCGCGAAGCCTGAAGATTTCCCGAACGGGGTCGGGGCGTAGAGGATGCCAGCCTTGTGCGAGCCTTTGACATAACGCATCGCGCCGCTCTCGGCGGTTACACTGTCGAAGGGAACCCAAAGCGAGAGGATATCGTCGCCACGCAAAGGCCAATAGGGGAGGTCTTGATGCCAAGGTGTCTCCTCCTTGGTGTTCGGCTCCTTCACCAGAAGCTGATCATAGAAGAGCCGCACGCTTTCTCTTTGAAGCAGCGCGTGCGCAATTTCTGGGAGCGGCGAATTGCAGGCGAAATCTGCGAAGTCTGGATCGCGCATCCAAACCAGGAAATCGCCAAGAAAGCGTCCCGTGTCTTCAGCGTATTCCACCGCAGCAGCGCCTGGCGTCGCGAGCGCCATTTCTACCGCGTCACCCATCCGCGCGAGCCAGTCTTGTTGGATCAATCCCCGCAAGACGACGGCGCCGTCCTTGAGATAAGTTTCTCGTTCTATTGGGGTGACGGCGCGGAGGGGGGGCACGGAGGTGGTCGCTTTGGCTTGACGTTGACCTGCAAGAAAAGTTGGGGCGCAGCAGTGCGCTGCGCCCCAAGCCTCAGGAGGAAGCTTAGAACCTGACGCTGACCGAGGCGCCGATGGAACGCGGCGCGCGCGTCGTCACGAGACCTCCGAACAATTGGCGCCCAACGAGCGGCGCGCCGCCGATGCCGAGTTGTCCGCGCACGTAGTCGTATTGCTGGCCGGGGTCAGGCAAGAAGACGCCGGCGACGGCCGAATCTTCCTCGGTCACATTGTTGGCGAAGATGCGGAACGAGATGTTGTTGAAGTCGAGCCCCGTACGCAAGTTGACGATGGTGGCGTCGCCAACATAGGCAGCGGCAGGTTGGACGGCGCTCTGATCCGATTGGTAGCTGATGTCGATCCGGTTGAACCAGTCGAGGCCGGCGCTCAGCGGTGCGACATACTGAATGGAAGTGTTCGCTTGCCATTCAGAAACATATTGCAGCCGCACGCCTTCCAGGTTGGGGTTCATGCCGATCAAGCCCAGCAGGGCGAAATTATATTCATCATAGCTGGAGTCGGTGTAGGCGACGCCCGCATTGATCTCGAGGCCATCAGCGGGCCTCGCCCGCACCTCAAGTTCGGCGCCGCGCACAGTCGCGGCCCCGGCATTGACATTGAGCAACGCGCCAGATGCGCCAACGGCGCGCACGATCTGGTCAGACCAATCGATCTGGTAGAGCGCGCCGTTCACAACCAAACGTCCATTGTACCAAGAAGTCTTGGCCCCGACTTCATAGTTCCACGCGGTTTCGGGATCGTAGAGGCGTTCACTTGGAATCGGCGAACCAGCCACGATGTTCGTGTTGAATCCACCGACTTTCACGGCTTGCGCCGCTGAGGCGTAGAGCAGCACGTCTTCGGCCAGGTCGTATTCGAGCGTGAATCGCGGCACGAAATTGTCGAAGTCGCGTTCGTCAGCGAACAGCAACGTCACCGGTCCCGGCGCCGGATTCAACAGACCGCCGATCGCCACCGAGTCAACGCTCTTGGTTTCAGTGGTCCAGCGGCCCTCGGCCGACACCCGCAAGCGATCCGTGATGTCATAGCCAATTTGGCCGAACAGCGCGAAGCTCTCGGTCTCTTCGTGGACGTCGCTGACGCCCCCGCCCACTAGCCGGCGCCATGCGCCAAATCCGGCTGGTCCGGTAGTGGTGATGATCGAGAGTGCATCCGCGCCGTAGGCGTTGTCGACATGGGTGTCGCTGCTCACCAGATAGTAATAGGCCCCCACAAGCCACGACAGCCGGCTGTCGCCGGTCGAAGCGAGGCGAAATTCCTGGCTGATGTCGTAGAGGTCGGTAAGCGTCGTTTGATAGTTCGCTTGAGCGGCCGTGTAATCCGCATCGACGGCGAAATCGAGATGAAGGTCGTTGAAGCCGGTGATCGACGTGAACGAGACATTGTCGCCGTGCCACTCGCCAGTCAGCGAGAACGCCCCCAATTCGCGGTTATTGTGTCCAGGCGTCACTGCGAAAGTGTCAGAGCCTTGCAGTTCGCCGGTGAACATCTGAAAGCCAGCGGGCGTCGGCGGTCCTTGCAGGGGCGTGGGGAACGAGTTGTTTGCCGCGAAACGCAGCGGGTCGTCGCCGTCCTGGGTGTTCTGGTAGGCGCCGCGCAGGCGGAAGGTGATGGCATTGGTGGGGCGCGCCTCCAAAGTTCCCGCGATGATTGTCGTCTCGCGGGTATCGAGGTTGCCGCCAGTTAGGCTGTTCTCAAAATAACCATCGCTGGAATTGTGTGTAGCGCCAACACGGAAATAGAGATTGTTCTCAGCGATCGGACCGCTCAGCGAGCCGCGCAATCCGATTGTGTTGAATTCGCCGTAGCTCGCCTCCAGCCGTCCCTCGAGATCATCGGAGGGCGCGCGGGAGATGATGTTGACCGCGCCGCCAAAGGTGTTGCGGCCATAGAGTGCGCTCTGGGGCCCTTTGATGACTTCGATGCGCGCAACATCGTCACCGAGCATGGCGTCCATCATGGCGCGCGATGAGACATAAACGCCGTCGATGAAGAAGCCGACGTTCGGCTCGCCGATCGTCGTCGATTGACCGCGGATAACCGGCAACGAGGCGCCGCCGCCAAAGAGCGGCGCAAAGGTGAAGCCTGGCGTCATGGACGCGATGTCTTCGATGTTCTCGACGCCGGCGTTTTCGATGGTTTCCGCCGTAAACGCATTGATCGACAGCGGGACGGACTGCAGCGTTTCTTCTCGCCGGCGCGCCGTCACAACGATTTCCTCAGAGGCCTCAGTAGCACCCTCCTGGGCAGAGGCGACGCCCATCGGGGCCGCCCACACTGCCGCGAGGGCGCTTGCACCCAACAAACTCAGACCAAATGGCCGCTTCTGCCTGCTCACATTGTCCTCCCCGGTCGACACTCACTGGCCGATGATCAAATCTAACGCGTAATTGATCGTAATGTCCACAAAACGTCATAAGCGATCAATTTAGAGCAGATCGACATCGCCGCCGGGCATTCAGTCCGGCGTGCAAGTAGTAACATTTGCAACTACTATTCCCTATGTCAATATTGATGTGGCGCGCGCCCGGCTTTTGGGGTGTTTTCGGTGGTGGGGAGGCGAGTTCATGGCAGAGCGGTTTTCGGCGCGCGGGGAGCAGGCCTGGCGCGTGGGGCTGCTCTGTTTGGTTGTCACCATGTTCGAGGGGTTCGATCTTCAGATCATCGGCGTGCTTGCACCCACGATCGGCCGGGAGATGGCGCTGACCCCAGCCGCCTTGGGCGGCGTGTTTGGCGCCGCGACGCTGGGATTGTTGGGCGGCGCGATCATCTCTGGATTTCTCGCCGATAAGGTGGGCCGCAAGCCGACGCTTGTGGCTTCAATCGGCGTCTTCGCTCTATGCACGTGGGCGACTTCTTTCGCGCAAACAGGGGATCAACTCGTCCTCGCGCGTTTTCTCACGGGCCTCGGCCTCGGGGGCGCCATGCCAAGTATCGCGGCGCTGTCGTCGGAGGCCGTTGGCCGCAAGAACCATATAGCATTTGTCACCATCATGTTCGCAGGGATGCCGTTCGGCGGCGCTTTGTCAGCGCTCGCGGTCGCGCTCTGGCCGGGAGAAATTTCATGGCGTTCCGTGTTCGAGATTGGCGGTTGGGCGCAATTGGGGCTTACGCTCGCCATTCTCGCGCTCATGCCGGAATCGCGGGAGTTCGTGGACGGCAAGCGCGCCGTCCGCGCCGCCGCCGCCAACGCCCCTCATGAAGCCCGTGTTCCGGCGGGAGCGATCCGCGCGCCTATTTCTTATTGGATCGGCGTGGCTGGCCTATGCATCGCGTTCTTCTTCACATTGCTTAGCTTGCACTTCTTCTTGAATTGGTTGCCCTCCATGCTCTCGGCGCAAGGCTTTGGCGGGCGCAACGCCGCTTTCGTTTCATGTGCATTTGGCATGGCAGGCGCCTGCGGCAGCGTTGTCGTCGGCGCGATGGCGCAGGGCGGGCGCGCGCGGCTGGCAATGTTTGCCGCCTACGCCGGCGTTGCGTTTGTTTCGGCGCTGCCCTGGGTTTTCGGCCGCAGTTTCGCTGGTGCGTTAGCGCTCGGGGCGCTTGTCGGATTCTGTCTGGTTGGCGGGCAGATGACGTTGTACGGGCTTGCGCCGGGATTTTTCGCCAGTCGTGTTCGTGGCCTCGGGGTTGGCGTGACGATTGCGGCTGGGCGGTTGGGTTCATTCGTGGGCCCAACACTCGCCGGCGCTCTGTTAGCGCTTGGGTGGACGCAGCGCGACGTGATGGCGCTTAACGCGCCGGCGGCGTTGTTGGCGGCTGGCGCACTTGCTGTGGCGGTCTCCTGTTCCGGAAAGGCAGCGCCCGGTGAGGACTGACGATCACTCTTTCGGCGCCAACTGCCGGGCCTTGGCGCTAACTTTCCTGAGCAGCTCCATCAGCATGCGCCGCTCTTCGAGGGACAGGTCGTCCAGGATTTGATCTTGGTAACTCAAGGCAACCGGCGCGATCTCCTGATAGGCGGTGCGCCCATGAGATGTCAGATGCAGGTTGAACGCACGCGCGTCGGTCTTCGATTTCACTCGGCTGACCAATCCGCGCTGGCGTAAACCTTGGATAGCCCGGCTCACCGTGACCTTGTCCATTGCGGTAAGGGCGACGACCTCTTGAGCGGTCATTGGGCCCTCGGCGCCGAGCGTGCAGAGCACACGCCACTGCCAAACGGTCAGCCCAAAGCGCGCCCTATAGGCCCCGCCGATAAGGTTGGATACGGCGTTCGCGGTAACGGTGAGATGATAGGGAAGATAGTCGCTTAGGCGCAGCAACGGCGCCGCCAGGGGTTTTTGTTGGGGCGCACTCATGGTTTGGATTCCCAGTGGACGACTTCCTGGTCGATTTTGCCGAAAACGGAGCGTTCTGCATTGAGCATGTCAATCTCCACTCGGACTCCATGCCTTAGAAAAGGTGTGCTGACGCTTCCATTTGCTATTTCCTCTACAGCGCGCAACTCCGCGAGGCACGAATAACCGTCCCGCCTAAATCCACCGATCTCCCTGTGCCGCCGTCAGTCCCCCCGCGCGCGCCGGACACGGCGATGAGACGTCCGTCGCGCCCATGGGGCAAAGATGCGAATTTCAAAGTCGAGCTCCGCGCGCCTGCTCATTGTGCGCTTGCGATTATATAGTTACAAATGAGACTAGTCGAGGCCGCCCCAGTGAGGATCGGCGCGAAGCGAGGTGGCGGGTATGAGACGCAGGTACGTTTTGCTCGGCGGCATTGGCGCGCTGGCGGCCGGGGGCGCTGCATTTGCCGGGCTACGGGTCTTGCACCCAGACGAAGCGCCTTTGGGTTTCGAGCCTGATGGGCGCTTCGTGGCGCAGGCGCGCTCTCTCCTGGAGCTGCACCCCGCGATTGATGTTCATGCCCACCCAGGGCGAACATTTGTGCGTGGTGCGACGGGCTTGAGCCCGGCGCTGATTGCGTTCTCCGCGCGAGGAACTTCTGAGAGCAGCGCCTTCGATGACATGCGCGCTGGGCTCGTCTGTGGCGGCAGCTTCTCGCTCGTGGCCGATTTTCAAACGCTGGACCTGCAAGGCGAGGGGCTCGCGTCGACGCGTGAGTTTTCGCCTGGCGAAGCGCGGGCCAGTTATGAGCGCCAGCTTGCAAACTTGCGCGCCGTGATCGCGGCGGGAGGGGCGGCATTCGTCGCTCAGCCTGCGGATTTCGAGCGTATCAAAAGCGAAGGTCGCGCCGCCGTGTTGGTGACCGTGGAGGGGGCCGACTTTCTCGATGGCGACATCGCCAATGTCGCCCGCTCTTTCGAAGACGGCGTTCGCTCAATAACGCTGGTTCACTATCGCCCAAACGAATTGGGAGACATTCAAACCGCGCCGGCGGTGCGCGGGGGACTGACGCCTTTTGGCGCCGACGTTATCCGCGAGATGGACCGCCTTGGTATGGTGGTGGATCTCGCCCACGCGGCCGAACCGGTCGTTTCAATGGCGCTGGATGTTGGGGAGCGCCCAATGATGTGCTCGCACACGCACCTGCAAGGTCATGGCGCGACGCACCCACGCTTCTTGAGCGAGGGATTGGCGCGAGCGATCGCGGAGCGCGGTGGCGTGATCGGCGCCTGGCCTGCCGGAATCGGCGCGACCACAATGAGCGACTATGTGGATCGCATATTCGAACTCAGCGAGGCGCTTGGGCCTGATCATGTCGCGATGGGCACTGACATGGACGCCAACTACAAGCCTGTGTTCACCAGCTATCGGCAGATGCCGCTCCTCGTGTCGGAATTGTTGCGCCGCGGATATGGCGAGGACAACATTGTGAAGTTCATCGGTGGCAACTTCTTGCGAGTCTTCGCGGCGGTTTGGGCGGGGAGGCGCGCGTGAGCAGCCACCTTGTCCGGCGCGAAGTTGTTGCGATGCTGGCTGGCGCTGCGCTCACGCCGCAGGCTTCTGCGCAAACGCGGCCCGCCAGGTACCACTCAGCTGAACGCCGGCTGCAGGATCTGGGTATTGTACTGCCCGAACCGCCCAGGCCAGTGGCGACCTACGCGCCGTTTCGGCGTTCGGGGCGAACCCTTTATCTCGCTGGTTTGGGTCCTGCGAATGTTGGCGGGGAAGGCGTGCGCGGCAGGATCGGCGCGGAATTGACCATTGAGCAGGGCTACGCAGCGGCGCGCGCTGCCGGGTTGAATGTGCTGGCGCTGTTGCGAAGCGCCTGCGGAGGAACGCTCGACCGGGTGACGCAATGTTTGCGCGTCGGGGCCTTTGTCGCAAGTGCTGACGATTTTCACGAGCAGCCACGCGTCGCTAATGGCGCCTCTGATCTTTTTGTGGAGGTGTTCGGCGAAGCGGGTTTGCACGCGCGCTTCGCCGTTGGCGTGAACACGCTGCCGTTCGATATTCCAGTCGAAATTGAGTCGATCTGGCAGCTTCGCGCATAGGGCGCTTTTCTGGACGGGCGTGGCCGCCGCTCGTCGGCGCGTTGAAGCGGCGCTATGTGCCGGCGCCGACGAGCGGTTCGTCTGGTACGAAGGCGCGGTGCTGAGCGATCGCCATCAGCTGATCGCCGACCGCCAGGGCAGCGTCATCGCCGTCAGCGGCGGCGGCGGCGGTGCCAGCCGCTATAGCTACAGGCTTCGTCTTTTTCCGCGTTATTCCTATAATCACTTTATGATGCTTGCGAGAGATTCAACTGCGATCGCGGCGGCCAGTGCGCAGCTCAAGCGCGAGGCCTTCGAATGTGGTCCCGTAAGAAGTGCTGCCGACGGTCATGCCGCCGGCGATTATGGCCTCGATGGCCTCGATCAGTAGGCGGGACGAACTCGATGGATATTTTACGTCGTGGCGATGTTCCGAACGAGCGGGCGAGGAAACGGGGACTCCCGCTGGGGCATCGGTTCTATTGCTCGATGGCTTGGAGCGGCTGACGTCGCACAGAGTTCGATATGCCCTTCGTGTTGGCGATGCGTAACCGTGGGAAGGTCGTGACGAGCCATTGGCGATGATAACGAATGGCGTCTCGACTAGAGCCTCCAGCTCTTGCGCTGGGTGCCTATTTGGTGTCTGGCGGTGGATAAGTCAGCGGGGCGCAGCGCTCCGCAGCGCGTAAGTGGCTGAAGGTATTGGTGGTGGCGGGTGGACTTGAACCACCTACCTTGGGGTTATGAATCCCACGCTCTAACCAGATGAGCTACGCCACCGAAGGGGCGGAGAGATACGCGCGGGCGCGGGCGGGGGCAAGGGTCAGCCCGCTGGCTTCTCCAGAGATAGGCCGAAACGCAATTTCCTTTCGCTTTGGGAGGGGGTGGTCCCTTGTGGGGCAGGCGATGTGGCGATAGACGAGAAGATCATTTCAGATCGTTGCGGTCCGGAGGAAACATTGTCCGAAGAGCTCGACGCCGTCGACGCCCGCATCCTCGACCTGCTGCAGAAGGACGCCAGCCTTTCCATCGCCGACATCGCCGAGCGGGTGGGGCTTTCCTCCTCGCCGGCCTGGCGGCGAATCGAGCGGCTGAAGAAGGCCGGCGTGATCCTGCGCCAGGTGACGCTGCTCGATCAGGAAAAGCTCGGGCTGAATTTCGAGGTGTTCGCGACGGTGAAGCTGCAGCTGCCGACGCGGGAAAATCTGGAGCGCTTCGAGGCGGCTGTGACCGGTTGGCCGGAAGTGGTGGATTGCGCGACGGTGACCGGCGCGGTCGATTACATGCTGCGCATCGTCACCAAGGACATGCACGCCTATGACGATTTCCTGCGCGACAAGATGCTGGCGCTTGGGGTTGTCTCCGACGTGCAATCGCGCATCGTGATCCGCGTGCCGAAGCGGACGAGCGCAGTACCGCTCGAACTTGTGGCGCCGCACGCCAGCGAATAATCAGCGCGCCGCGCGCTCTGCCCGGCGCAGCATTTCCTCCGCGCGCGGGCCGACATATTTCTGCGGATTGGAAGCGGGCGAGAGGTTCTGCTCGCGCTCCCAGCGCTCGACCAGACGCTTTGCGCTGTCGAACGCTTCAAGCAGATTTTCGCCATTGCGCAGGCCGTGATTGAACAGCGCATCGCCGAAAAATGTCCATTCGTTCTCCGGCCGGCAGCCGAACGAGGAGCGGTCGTGCTGCGCGGCCGTCAGCACGATGGTGCTATCGCTGGCGAGCGGGGCGATGAAGGCGCCCGAGAAGCAGGACGAGACGATCACCACGCGATTGCGGATGTTGGCCTGGTTCAGCAGCGAAGCCAGATGCGTGGGCCGCAGGCCCGCGAACATGCGATTGTGCTCGCGGATTGCAGCGGTGCCATCGGGCGCGCCGTGCGTGGTCATGAAGATGACGACGAGATCCTCGTTCGGATCGATCAGTGAGCCGACGCGGCCGATGGCGGCGGCGAGATTGTTCGGCGTCGCCGCCGGATAGGTGCGCGCGCCCGGTCCGGCCGCGACCATGATGATCGAGCGGCCCTCGGCGCCGAGGTGCTGGCGCAGCATCGCTTCGGCCTGGGTCGCTTCGCTCGCGAACACGGGATCGCCCCACATCGCGGCGGTGATGACATAGACGTCCTGCTGGCCCGGACGCTGCGGCTGCAGATTACGCAGCGCGTCGCCCATCAATTGCGCTTCTTGCGCCGCGTCGGCCGGCGGGGGCGTAAGCTCAATGACCCCGAGCTGGCCGTTGAACGGGTCGCGCTGCTGCTGCGCCGCCGCCGGCGCCGCCGCCAACAGCCAGACCGCCGCAATGAGAAGCCAACCCCGTCCCATGCCTTTACCTCCGGCCCCAGCATTCCCCGCTCCGCGCCCGCCCGCAAGGGCATTGGCGCCGGTCGCTGCGCTCGGCTAGCAAGGCGCCATGGCGGACACACAAGGCGGGCGCACCCGCGGCGATGGCTTCATCGCTGTGCGGTCGGGGGAGTTGGCGGCGGCGCTGGCGGAGGCCGGCGGCGAGGCGCAGCTGGGCGATGTCATGCGCATTGCAGGCGCACTGTTGCACTATGAGGCGCATGAGCGGCTGGAGCAGCTCAAGGCGCTCTACGATCCGCTCGATCCCGATGCGCCGCCCTCGCGGCGCGATGAGAGCCCGGCTGCGTTCGAGCGCTTCGAGGCGGCGCTGGTCGAGGCGCTGACGCGCGCGAACTATACCGAGATCGACGCCGACAGCGTGCATTCGCGCCGCGCCACCAAGCAATTGACCGGGCTTGAGATCAAGCCTTCCCGCATTGGCATTCGCCGCGTGCGCTTCTTCGCGCGCGGGTTCCGGCCAGAGCGGATCGAGCAGCGCACGCTGGCTGGTTTGCGCACCCAGGTGATCGAAGCGGAGATGATCAGCGACGTCGTCGTGCTGGTCGGTTTCAAAAATGCGGACGAGGCCGACGCGCGCGAGGAGCGGGCGCTGGCGCAGGTGCGGCGCGGGGTGCGGCCGGGCGCGGCGATCGTCAAGCACTTCCGCAATGTGGCGACGCCCGAACTGGTGACGCTGCATCCAGGCGCGCGCCCTTCGATGCGCCCGCGCGATCAGGTGATGCTGGCAGCGCCCGCGGTGGCGACCGGGGTGCCGGTGCTGCTCAATCTGTGGCCGGCGCTCACCGTGCTGTTTGCCGTGATCGCCGCTTATTTCGGTGCGCAGGGCGTGATCGAGGACGACGAACTCAAGCGCGCGGTGGCCGCGCTCTCGGGGCTGGCGGCGGTGATCGCGTTCGTGATGCGCCAGCGCTTGAAGTACGAGGCGCAGACGCTGCGCTATCAGAAGCGCCTCGCCGACACCGTCTATTTCCGCAATCTCGCCAATAATGGCGGCGTGCTGGATCAGCTCGTCGGCGCCGGCGAGGATCAGGACGCGAAGGAAGCGGCGCTGGCCTATGCGATGCTGCGGCGCGCGCATCGGCCGTTGGCCAAGGCCGAACTCGACAATTTCGCCGAAGCGTTCCTGCGCGAGCGCTTCGGGCTGGAGATCGATTTCGAGATACAGGACGCGCTGACGAAGCTCGAGCGCATGGGCCTCGTCGTACGCGAGGGGGAGCTGTTCTCGGCGCTGGCGCCAGCTGAGGCTTTGGCGCGGCTCGATGCGGCATGGGACGGCTTGTTCGATTTCTCCAAGCGGCGCTGAGCACCGGACAGCGCTGCGCGCTTCCGGATTTGCGTTTCACTTGGCTCCCGATGGGAGCGCGGGGCGCGCTCCGGCGGAGCGCTCAGAAAAGGTAGTGCGGTGGGTTGTGCCGAAGCGCGCCCTCGCGCGGATTGTTTTCTCGTCCGGCGCGAGCCTGAGGCGTTGAGGTCATGCCGGAGGGCCATGCGTTTGAACGGACGGATTTGGTAGTTCGATCGCTGCGTTGCCGCTTCGCGCGCGATCTCCGCAAACGCTGGGGGTCCGGACCATGGACTTAGCGCCGTGCTCGACGTGCCCGGCCGGCGTGCGGCGGGGGCCAACGAGTGCAGTTTGGGTCATCCCGGAAGCGCGAAGCGCTATCCGGGACCCAGGGGCCCACAGGTCGCGCGTTTGCTCCTGGGTCCCGGGTTCTCGCTGCGCGAGCCCCGGGATGACTCTGTGCTGCACTTTTCCCGCCGGTGCTTTCGAGTTTCATCCTCCTCGAAACTGGAGCGCTCTGGCGTCGCCGCTTTCACACTCCCTCACGTTCAATCCGCGTCTTCTGCGCTGTTTGGCGTTGGTACCGACAACCTCCCTGCAGAAGACGAGCCATCTTCGCATGGTTTGGGAAGTGTAGGATTGAATCGCTGCGGTTCGCGTGGGCGACGTTGAAAGGACGCGCCAAATTTCCCTTGAAGTGGTGGGACAGGCGCCGCCGCGAATTGCCGCTTAGGGGCGGGAGGCGTTCCCCCAGGCCCCGGCACAGGCTATCCTGCGCCTGCGGCGGGGATCATGGCGCGGACACAAGCAGCCGAGTACGACGAGCGGAAGGAAGCGATCGTGGAGGCGGCCGCCGCGCTGTTCGCCACACGCGGCTTCAATGGCGCCTCGGTCGCCGACATCGCCCAGCGCGGCAAGATCTCGAAATCGCTGATCTATCATTATTACGAGTCGAAGGAGGACATCCTCTACGACGTCATGATCAGCCACGTGCGCGCGCTGGAGGAGGCCGCGCGCGAGGTGGTCGCGATCGCCGATGCGCCCGATCGCAAGCTGCGTGAACTCACGCACCGCTTCATGGCGCTCTATGTCGGCGCCGCCAATCGGCATAAGGTTCTGATCAACGATCTCGACAATTTGCCGAAGGGCCGCCGCAGCGAAATCGTTGCAGTGCAGCGGCGGCTGATCGAGATCGTGCAGAAGCTGCTGGTGGAGATCGAGCCTTCGCTGAAGCGCCGCAGCGGCGCGGCCTTTACCGCGGCGATGCTCTATTTCGGCCAGATCAACTGGACCCACACATGGTTCAATCCGCGCGGGCCGATCAGCGCCGGCGCGCTGGCGGAGATGGCGGTGGACGTAGTGCTGGGCGGATTGCGCAAGGCGGCGGATGGAACAGGAGCGCGGGTCTTCAGACCCGCTTTCATGCGCCGGCGCACAAGCGGGTCGTAATACCCGCGCTCCTTTAGACGTCGTATGTGAGTGTCACGCCTTCGCTGACCGGCGTCGCTTGGCAGGTGAGCACGAAGCCGTCAGCGATCTCTTGCTCTGACAGTCCGTAATTCACCTTCATCTGCACTTCGCCCGCCGTGACTTTGGCGCGGCAGGTGGCGCATACCCCGCCTTTGCATGCGAACGGCGCGGGCAGGCCCGCGGCGCGGACATTGTCGAGGATCGAGTGCTTTTCGGGATCGAACGCGACTTGCACGCGCCGGCCGTTGAGCGTGACGCTCATCTTCAGGCCGGCGGCTTTTTCTTCCAGCGCGCGCGCAGCCGCGGCTTGTGCCGCCGAGAGCGGCCCCGTGGTGAAGCGCTCGATCAGGATGCGCGACTTCTCCACGCCGCGCGCGGCGAGCGCTTCCTCAATCGCGTCCATCATCGGGCCGGGGCCGCAAATGAAGAAGGCGTCGACGCTTTCAGCGCTGATGAGGCTTGAGAGAATTTCGTCTGTCTTGGCGCGGTCGAGGCGGCCATTGAAGAGGTCGATCTCTTCTTCTTCCTCTTCGAGGAAGTGGAACACGCTGAGGCGGTCGAGATAGCGGTCCTTCAGCGCCGCGATCTCTTCCAGGAACATCACGCCGACCGAATTGCGGTTGCCGTAGAACAGCGTGAAGCGCGAATGCGGCTCCGTCGCCAGCGCCGTCTTCATCAGCGACAGCACCGGCGTGATGCCCGAGCCGCCGGCGAAGCCGACATACTCGCGCTGCGCCTTGGCATCGAAGCTCCAGCAGAACGAGCCGTGCGGCGCCATCACTTCGATCTCGTCGCCAGCCTTGAGCGTATCGTTGACCCAGCCGGAGAAGACGCCGCCGGCGATCTTCTTGACGCCGATCTTCAACACGCCTTCGCTTGGGCTCACGCACACCGAATAATTGCGCCGCACCTCTTCACCCGCGAAGTCGCGGCGGAAGGTGAGGTGCTGGCCGGCCTTGAACGCGAAGGTCTCGCGCAGAGCCGCCGGCAGATCGAAGCGCACTGAGACAGCGTCCGGCGTTTCGCGCTTCACTTCGGCGACGCGCAGCGTGTGAAAATCGTGGCTCATATTCCTCCCCTGCTTGCGGGGGAGGTGGCGAGCGGAGCGAGCCGGAGGGGGAAGGTCCGGCGGCCGCGC
>JAEUMR010000077.1 GCA_016791385.1 Hyphomonadaceae bacterium | reverse complement strand
GGGCGGCGACCTTGCGGGCGCTGGCGCTGCACTTGGCGGCGGCTTCCGCGCCGATCCATTATGGCCGCTGCACGCGGCAGGCCCACTTGCGGACGTCGCGTCACGGCGCCTGCGGCGCCGTTAGTTGCGCGCCTGTTGCGCCATGGCCCGGCGCCATGCTTCGGCAGCGCTGTTTGTTGCATGTTCGGTCGTGTATGCGGCTTCGACCCGGATGCGCGCAGCTTCGCCCATGCGCTGGCGCAGGCCCGCATCCTGCACCAGCCGGCGCAGCGCACCAGCGAGCGCGCCGACATCATCTGGCGGCACAATCAACCCATCGACGCCGTCGCGGACAAAATCGGCGCAGCCCGGCACGTTCGTCGTCACCATCGCGCGCCCGCACGCGCCTGCTTCGAGCAAGCTCCGCGGCAGTCCTTCGCCGCCGCGCGAGGGCAAACAGGCGATGTGCTTGTCGGCCCAGAAGCCGGTGACATCGCTGATGCGGCCGACGACCTCGACCCCCGGTGTCTGCCGCCAGCGCGCCAATTCGGCCTCACTGACCGCCGCCGGATTTTCGAAGTCCGGCATGCCCGCGATCGAAAGCGTGACATCGATTCCTTCGCGGCGCAGCTGCTCGTGCGCCACAACGAGAACGTCCACGCCCTTGGAATGCACCAGGCGCGACACAAAGCCGATGCGGAAGGGCGGCGCGGCGGGCGCGGGCTGCACGTGGTATCGTTCAAGTTCAACCCCGGCGCCCGGCGCAAACACCGCGCCCTCCTCCGGCAAACCGCGTTGCCCGCCGACCCAATCAGCATCGGCGCGGTTTTCAGCCAGCAGCACCGCTCGCCCCTTGCGAATGCGCTCGGCGAGCAGCGCGGCGACGATGTTGAGCGCTTGTCGCGCGGGCCAGGACGGCGCCACCGCGAGATAGCCGCGGCCTGTCACCGCCAAGACCTGCGCCATCCGCGGCGCGCCGATCGAGCCGAGCATGGCCAGCAGAATCGGGCGCAGCGCGATCGCATGCACGAGCGCTGGCCGCTCCTGCAGCAGCACTTGGCGCACGCGCGCGATCGCTTTGATCAGCGCGGCAAAGCCATAGACGCCGCGCGCATCGACCAGATCGATCACACGCGCGCCCGCGGCGATCAGATCGTGCTGGGCCTCGCCCATGCGCGCCGCGACGATCGGCTCAAACCCCTCGGCCGCCGCGCGCCGCACCATCGGCAGAAAATGCGAGCGAACGAACCAGTCCTCGGTCGCAAGAAAAAGCAGCTTGGGCCGGCTCATCGCGCCGCCCAAGCTGCGCCGCAGGCGCGCAACAGCGCGCAGGCGTCTTCGCGCGGAGCGAAAGCGAATGCCGCGCGGAACGCGCTGTCATCCGCCACGAGAGTCTCGCTCAACGCACGCGGCGCCAACGCAGCCACTGGCGCCGAGAAGAGCCCGGCCTTGCGGCCCATGCCTTCGCGCAAGGATGCAACAATCTGCGGCGCCGACAGCGCGGGCCGATCCGTCACATAGAACACGCCCTGCGCCTGCGGCTGGTCCAGTGCGGCGCGCACTGCGCTGACGAGACTTTGCAGCGAGATCAGGCTGCGTTGATTGCGGATGCCGGCGAGCGGCAAGGGCAGCGGCGAAGCAGCCAGCTTCAGCAGCAACGCGAAGTTCGCTTTCGCGTTCGGCGCAAACACGAGCGGGGGCCGCAGCGCTACCGGCGACAGCGCTGTGCGTGCGAGCACCGCGCGCTCCGCCTCCAGCTTGGCCGCGGCGTACGGACCCTGCGGGCGCGGCGCATCGCTTTCGCGCAGCGGGCCGCCCTGTTCAGCCCCCGCCTTGATCGAACTCATATAGAGGAAGCGCTCGACACCGGCCGCTTCCGCTTGCGCGGCGAGCGCGGCCGTAGCGTCGACGATCTCACGCCGATATTCAGCATCGCCCGCGCGCCGATGGGCGGGGCCGGCAAGGTGGACGACCTGGGTGACGCCCTCCAGCGCGCGGCGCCAGTCTGTCGCGCCATCGATCGCACCGATCTCGACCACCTCGGCGGCGGCGTATTCTTCCGCCGGCCTCACCCGGTACGCAGCGCGAACGCGTACGCCCGCACCTGCGAGTGCGGCGACGACTGCCTGCCCGACAAAGCCCGAAGCTCCGGTCACTAAGGTGCAAGACAAGTGGGATGCCTAGAGGTTCACGCGCGCATGCGCTGCGCGTTGTACCACGCCAGCGCTTGGCGGGGGCGCCACGCTAGGCGGCGCATTCCAGGCCTCAGTAGGTGGAGGCGTGCGCGAGAAAGAGCTCAGCCAGCTCAAGATGCGGATCTGCCGGCGCAGTGGAATATTCCACATCGCCGCCGCCCGTGCTGTACGAGATCGGCTGCAGGTCAGCAGTGGTGAGCAACGGCGAGGGCGCGACCACTTCGATGTGTTCAACCGGCGCCGCTTCCGGCGTGCTCAGCGTCAAGCGAAGAGCTGGGTCAACTTGCGCCGTGCGTTGCGGCGCGGCGGTGAAAGTCACCACGCCTTCGGTCAGCGCGATCGAGCGCATCTGTTCGATGCGTGCTTCCGTGGCCGCGCGCGTCAGCGCCATCGACGCCTCGGTCGCGGCAAGCTCGCCGCGAATGTCGGAGATTTCCTGCGCCGTCAGCGGCGGCGCATAGGGTGGCAAATTGGCGTACGGGTTGTCGGTGGCGGACGAATTGGTGTCCCCGCCCGAGGCGAGGCTGGTGCCGATCATGCCGCCGAGGCCGGCCGGCGAGAACGCCGTTACCGCGAGCACCGTCGCGGCCACGCCGCTCAGGCTCGACTTAACGACCGTTTCGCGCGCT
>JAEUMR010000068.1 GCA_016791385.1 Hyphomonadaceae bacterium | reverse complement strand
GAGGCGCTGACCGCCAATGCCTAAAGAGACGAAGAACGTCGCCGCATCGGTGCGCGCGCGCCTACTCACTTACGCAAAGAGCAAGGGCGCGTCATTCGACCTCGTCCTCAACCGCTACGTCATCGAACGGCTGCTCTATCGCTTGAGCATGTCGCCGCACGCGAACCGTCTCGTGCTAAAGGGCGCTGCGCTGCTGATGACATGGCTCGATGAGCCACATCGTGGCACGCGTGACCTTGACCTCCTGGGGTTCGGCGACGCTGCGCCTGACGGGCTCCTTCAACTATTTCGCGACGTGCTCGACACCCCCGTTACGGAGGACGGCGTTGCGTTTGATGTGGAGGCGCTGCGCATCGATCGCATGAGAGAAGAACTGCCATATGGCGGAGCGCGGCTGCGTACGACAGCCAGTCTCGCCGGGGCGCGCGTCCCTGTTTCAGTTGATATTGGTTTCGGAGACTCTCTAGAACCGGGCGTTGAAACGATAATCTACCCGACGCTGCTCGATCTGCCGGCGCCGAGGCTCAGGGCATATGCGCGCGAAACGGTGATCGCTGAAAAATTTCAGGCCATGGTCGCGCTTGGTCTCGCGAACTCGCGCATGAAGGACTTTTACGACATTTGGGTGCTCTGCCGCACGTTCGAGTTTGCAGACGATCGATTGGCGCGCGCCATGGCGGCGACATTCGCCCGGCGCGCTACACCGATCCCGACAGAAACACCCGTGGCGTTGTCGCCGGCTTTTGCCGAAGATCCGAGCAAGAAAACCCAGTGGCGGGCTTTCGTCGCCGGCGTTGCTCTCGATCCTGGCAGCTTGGCTGATGTGATTTCCGTGCTGTCCGCGTTTCTTGCCCCCCATGCTGACGCCGCGCGGAAATTGATCGGCGCCGATACGGAGTCGTGATCGAGGTGCCGGCCCAGCTGAGCAAGAATGCTTAGGCCTACTTCGCGGAGGTTGGACCTTGTCCGCTGCCCTCTTCTCCTTTGACTTCCGCAGCCGCGTTGTGCTGGACACCAACCTCCTTGCCAACGCGACTTTTGTTCGAGGGGGAATGGCGAACCGCGCTGTCGACTACCTCGCCCGAAGCGGCGCCCCTACTTACATTCCCATGGCTATCGAGGACGATTTGAAGCGGCGGGCCACAAAGCTGAGGCTTCGGTTTGGCTTAAACTTTGACCCTGTAGAGGCAACGCTCACCTATGCGCGGCAACGCGGCCTTTTGTTCTACCCTCACCCTGCCGGAGACTACATACGGCGCATCGGGGCTCGTGACGAACCTTTAGCGCGCAGTGCGCAGCAATTGGCAGGCGTCCTGATCACCGACGACATCAAGCTCGTCGGAGAGTGCCGAGCCGCCGGCATCGCAGCGGTTCAGCCGTGGGAAATTGCCCGCAGCTATCGCGGACCGGGAGAACTACCTGCGTTGCTTACGGTGGCCCGAGCGCTCCTGCCAGCGCCCGAAGGCGGTTATCTATTTGCCAGAATAGAACCGGGCGACTGGAAAGGCCTCCGTGTGCCGGGAGTTTTCACCGTCGCCGACGCCGGCCAAATGAGCCTTCGCTATGAGGCGGAGAACGAGAAGTGGGTATTCGAACTTCCTAAGCTTGGCAGTGTTGCCTTGAAACGCGATTCAAAGACGCACTCACATTTCGTGATCTGCGGTCAATACAAACGCGATCGCGGGAAGCTGCGTCTTGAGCTGTCTATCGCAGAACCTGGTCAACGGCCTGAGCGCGCCGAGACGTATCTCACCTGCCCTTCCCCGACCTTCAACAGGCTAGAGCTGAACATCGGCCATTCAAGCGACGCCTCGCATCACTGGAACGGAAACATACGGGATGTCGTGATGGCTGACGGCATTATAGCGACCGACACCTTTAGGCGCATGGCCGCCTCGCAGGACCTTTCCCCCAATCCACATGACGGCAATCGGCTCGAGAAAGAGATCGCGAACCTGGTCGGCATACGGATGCTCGCGCCCACGAGCTAGTTCGGCATTGCCCCTTTTCCATCCGCCTCGCCCGATAAGGAAGTTGATCGCGCGAGCTAATGCGATGTTCGCCCGTTAAGGCCGCAACAAGCGCATGCAGGAAAAGCGGGCCCCGGTTTTCGGATAAGTTCGCCCGATGAAGCCCAAAAGCGCGCCGTTGTGAATCGCCGCCGCATCTGCTCGAAAGGCACAGATGCCCCGCCCCCAACGCGGCCGGCCGCCGTTCAGTGCGACGGTTCTCGAGGAGGATCGCGCATGACGATCTCGCCAAGCTGATCGAGGCCAATCGAAACATCGCCGTTGCGCGTGCTGGCCGGCGGCGCGCCCTCGCTGACGCGGAATTCCTCGCGAAACACCAGCCTTGCATTGGCGTCGACACTGGCAAGACAAGGCTCGCTCACCGCTTGGGTGGTGCGCCCGCGATAGGCCCAGAAGTGCTCGCCTTCGCGCTTGAGCGCCCAAAGATCGCGCAGCGCGATCGGCCGGGGGCTGTCGGCGCAGCGCACTCCTTCCAAGCGCAGCACGCTTCCGCCGAAGAACACCGCGGGCGCGTCAGAGAAGGCGATCAGATCGTCAAACGGGAATAGCGGTTTCAGCAGGTTGAGCTTGATGCGATAGGCCAGGCGCGCGCCGGTTTCCGTCTCAAGCAAATCTCCGCCCGCGATCAATCTTGCCTTCACCGCGCGGGCGTCAAGTTCTGAACTGAGCGAGCTCACTAAGGCTGCAGCGAAGGTCACCGCAGGCGCGGCCGCCGAGGTGCCGCTCAGGGGCGTCACCGCGCCGCTATTGTCGAGCCACGACGGCACCCGGCAGCCGGGCGCGCCGATATCCACCCCGCGCGCGCCGAAATTGGAGAACTCCGCCAACCGGTCACGCGCGTCGAGCGCGGCCACGGTCATCACATTAGGCGTCACCAGCCCGCCGAATGCGGCCGGATAAGTCGCCATGCTCGACACATCGCGCTGCGCATCGGGCGCGCTGTTGCCCGCAGCAACCACAAAGAGCGCGTCGGTGCGAAAAAGGCGCACATAGAGCGACCCCATATCCTCGAGCGCAGCGCCGTCGAACGATAGACTCAAATTGACGATGCGTTGTTGGCTCGGCCCGAACTCGAGCGCATTCTGCAAGTCGCTCTGGGTCGACGGTTCGATCGTCTCGCCGCCATCGCCGACGTTCAAGATCGTAACGCTCATCCAGGGCGAGATATCGTTGTCGTAAAGATCGCGCAGCTCGGCAAATTGCGGCCCGCCAATGGCGAGGCCCGCGACATGGGTGCCATGACCTGAAATCGGATTGGGACTGAGATCTGGGTTGGCGTAATTGAGCGGGGCGCCACGCCCCGGCGCCAATTCGCCCTCGACCACCGTGAGCGGCGAAGGGCGGAACAGATAAGGCGGGAACGGACTGTCCTCGAACGCGTGCTCCCAGTCCACGTTCCTGGCGCCGAAAAAGCCGTTATCGACAACATAGACATGCGCACGCCCGTGCTCTTCGCGCCCCTGCGCCCGTGCGCGCAAGCGGGCAAAGCGATAATTCTCACGGAAGAAGGCAGGATCGAACACCGCCCTGCTGGTTTCGCAATTGGCGTCGGCCAGCGAGACGACAATGCGCCCGAGCGGCAGCGGCTGGACGCGAACGTCCTCGTCCTGCCGCGCCGCCGCAGCCACGCCCTCCAAGAATTCTTCGCTCGACACGTCGAGCGGCGCCAACGCGACGACAGCGCTGGCATAGAGCGTGGAATTGCCGGTCAGCAGCGAGCCCACCCCCCGCACTGCACTCACGATCAGATTCGATCGCCGGCTTGCTCCAGCAAGCGCCTCTGCCCCGATCTCCTGGGGCAGTCCCTCGGCGTCGACGCGGCCTGCGTAGAGGCACGCGGGCAGCACCAGCGTGTGCGCTGCATCGCCAATCACACGCCCGCGCGCGAGCGCGAGACCTGGGTTGGCGGCAAGGAACGCTGCGTAATAGCCCTCACGCACTGAACCGCAGACCTGGGTAATCACCTCATCCGGGGTCATCGCGCTTAGCTGGTCCATCGCCGCCGCGCTCAACTGCACCGGGCGGGCATGGCGCGCCACATACTCATCGACGCGCGCACTCACAGAAGTGGTGGCGCGCAGATAGACGATAGGCGCATCGGCCAGCCGCTCTTGCGCAGACGCCGCTGGCGTCAAAAAGATCATCAATGCGGCGGCGAGCGCGCCGCGGGGCGATCCGTTCAGGCCCGGCACGGGAAATCTCCTGGCTCGCGGGTGATGCCGCAAATCACCGCATCGCCGTGTTCGGCCGACCATTTTCTGGCCCAGGAGGCGAACGCAGCACTGCCGGTCTGCCCCATATGCGAGATGATGTCCCAATCTCCATCCGGGCGGGCCTCAGCGGAGATGAACGAATTTACCCCGACGATGCGGCGGGGCAGATCGGTATCGTTGATCGAGGCGGTCGACCAGAGTGCGCCGCCTGAATCGCCTTTGCACAACATCGGCTCGCGCCCCCGCTCCGAACGCGTTTGCGCCATCGCGCTGCTGGCGCTGTCGACAATGTCGGCGCCGAAATTCAAGCGGTGCGGCGCGCGCGTGTACGTCCATTGATGGATGGCGTCGTAGCGCAGATCGGTGCAGCCATAGCCGGCAAGCCAGACCCTTTGACCGACAGCGAGGGCGCGCTCGTCTTCAATGACTTCAAACTCCATCGCCGAAAGCGTTGGGTTGCTCGCGGCCACAAAGCACAGCGCAAAATCTCCCTCCCCGGCCGCGCCCTGATAGAGATCATAAGGCGCGCAGGTGAGCCCAAGCATGTCGCGTCCGACCTGCAGCGCGCTCGGCTTGACCGTCGACATCATGAAGTAAGTGACGCAATGGCCCGCGGTGAGCAGTGCGCGCGGCCCCACGAGCACGCCCGTGCACGACGCAGTCGGCCCCGCACCGGTTTCGAATTCGGCAAAAACAAGCGCTGGCCAATCGCTCACCTTCACCGGATTGCCGTTGGTCAAACGAATAGCACCCGCTGGCAGGGTATCGCGCGCCAGGGCGAAAACCAGTTCTGGCGCAGGATCTGCGCGTGCAGCGCACGGCGCTGACACAACGAACGTCAAACCGGCCAGCGCCGCCGCCGTCATCCGCATGAACCGCCCTCAACCGCCAGTTATCAAGAACCTGTCTTGGTGAAAGTCAATCCGACCGACACCGCCGACACGCGCGTGCGCTTTCCACATATTCGGCGCGGATTTCACGCGGCGGCGCGCTGTTCCTTCGTAATTCGCCTTACACAATCAGTGCTTGTATTGGCGCCCGATTGAGAGCTTAGATCGCAGCATTGTCTGCGGGGGCGGCTCATGAAAACTCTTGGCGTCTGCATCGCTGCACTCGGGCTCGCCGGGTGCGCATCCATTGGCGGCGATCCGATGATCAATGCGATCGCGGCGCCGGATCTGCCGGTTGCATGCGGCAGCGGCGAACATCCAACACCGACCGAGGCGAGCGATGCAGATCTGTGCAATACGCTGACCTCAATCCGCTCGACCGCAAGCGCCTATCATGGCGTGGCCGAACAATTGAACCGGGCCCATGTCAGCTATGGTCTAGTGCAGACCGCCTCGGCCGTCGCGTTGCTGGGTTTCGGCATGTTCGACGCGCACCCCGACAATTCAAGCGCAGCGACTTTGGTCGGTGCGGTCGCCACAGGGGCGCGCCAAGGCGTGCGCCCAGAACGCCAGCGCGACATCCTGATCGATGGCATGCGCAGCATGCGCTGCGTGGCTGAACGTGGCGCCGTGTTCATGGGACAACGGCGCACCATCGCCCCGTTGCGCGCCTCGGTCTCGCAAGCAGCCCAACTTGCCGCCCAGGCGCGCGGTCAAGCGGAGGCCGCCGACGCGGCCGAACAAGCTCAAGCCGACGCGGTGCTTGCCGCTGTGGGTGAGCTTGAGAGCACCATCACCAGCGTCCGCGAAACCATCGGCTATCGCGAGCGAGCAGTGCTGCAAGTGCAAGAAGGACGCAACCGCGTCGAGAGCGCGGTGCTGACGCAATTGCGCGCCGACCGCCCGGACTACGCAGCCATCATCGCCGCCATTCGTGCAGGCGCGGCCCCTGCGCCAACCGAGCCGGCAGCGGAGTCCATGGCCACGTCCGATGCAAGTCTTGCCGAAATCGCCGCCGCCGTGCGTGCACGCACGCTGGCGCTTGAGGCGCAGGCGGCGGGCCCGGGCAAGGCGGAATTTGACGCTATCCTCACCTGCATCGGCGAAAGCTGAGTCGGTCTGGTCCAGAGCGCAGCACTGTGCTGCAATGTGCCAATGCCTGCCGCGCTGCATTCAGTCGGCGCCGACAGCGCAACTAACGCCGCGCACGCCGAGGTCGCCACGGCTCGCAGCCAATCCCGTCGCTGTCGCGATCAAGATGAGGTCCATATCCAGGCGCGCCGCGATAAACCGGAGCAGCGCCAGCAGCTCTTGCCTCAGCGCAATTTGCAAACGGCGCCGATCGCATCGGCGCTCGCGATGCAGCGCCCAGCGCTGAAAGCTGCGCCGTCGGCGCCAAACTGCGCAAGGCTGCAAACGCGGCCAGCACCAGCACGGCGATCAAACTCAACGCCAATCGGGCAGGCACGCGGCGGCGCAGAAGTTTGCGCAGACCGGCCCTGAGCGCGGCGGCGACGGCACCGGGGCGGCGCTGTTTGCGGCGGGGCATGCGCCATGGCGATGACATGCGCCATCCTCTAACACCGGCGTGCTTTCCCACCGGTTCACTCCGCGCGAAATCATGACGTGATAAATGTCACATTACCGGCGCAACGGATTAGTGACGCCGCGCTGTTATGGTCGCCCCGGTTGAGGGACAGCTGCATGCGCTGGGTGGAAACGCGCGCTTATGCCGGCCCGGACCGGCGCAAGCGCAAACGCTTTCGCTGGTTCAGCCGGCGCAAACAGGATCGCTCGAGCCCGCTGCCGGCGATCCAGGTGATGCTGCGGCAGCTGCATCTGCGCGTGCTCGATGTCGAAACCGCGCGCGAAGCGCTGGCGCAGTATCAAATGCGCCTGCACATCGCCCAGAAAGCCTTGCGCGCCGAAGGCCAGACCGAGGCCGCGCTCTGCCTTGCCGCAGTCGAGCAAACCCTGCGCGATGTGCAGCGCAGCGGCGAATTTTCCTCCGCCGCGGCAAACGAAATGCACGAGCGGGCGGCAGCGGCGCTGTGTGCGCTGCGTTAGCCCCCCGCTCGTGCTTCATCTTCGTGCTGCCGGCCGCGCACCTGTTGTGCGCCTAACTCGCCTCTGAGCGGCCGTATACAAAGGCGTGCGCAGCAAGCGTGCAGACAATCAGCGTGCTCAGCACCAAGAACACGAACTGCAGACGCAGCGGCCAGATCAGCCAGGGATGGTGAAACTCGAACACTCCGAGCGCCAGCATGTCGGTCACCGCAGTGCTGGTAAGAGCGGCGCAATAGACCGAGGCCAGCGACAAGAGAGCGATCGACATCAAGCCGATCCCGCGCACGATCCAAACCACGCTCAACGGGCGCGGATTTCCTTGCACGCTCAAGAACGCCGCCGCGCCCAGAACAGAAAGATTGAGCGTCACCGTCTGGCGAGAATCGTCGAACACACCCTGGATCAGCAACCCAACCGCACCCGGCAGAGCATCGGGAAGCATCGCCCCCGTCGCGGGCGGTTCGTACAAGCGAAGATCAACCCAGAATACGCCGCAGACCAGCCCAGCAAGGCAGAGTGTCGCGGCGATAAAGAAAACGTGCTTCATCTCTCGCTCAGCGGATAGAGAACCACTTCAGTTCGCGGCACGCTCGCCGCGAAAGGAGCGCTGCCTGCCGCATCCACGACAATCGAAGCGGCGCGCGCACGCTGGGAAAAATACCCGTCCGCATACACAATGATGACGGGGTTTTGCACGCTCGCAGCACTGTGACCGGCGATGCCGCCGACCTCGCGGCTGAGCATCATCCGTCCCGGCGCCTGGCCAAACGGAGCAATCTCGTCAGTCAGTCTGACCCGCGCCGGCACATTGGATGAGATGTCGAAATAGGCGCGCACCTGGGGATGGCGGGGGGCCAGCCCCACGGCTGCGGTGGCCATCGCGGTGACTGCCGGAGGCGTGTCCGCCCGCGGCTCAGGCTGAGTGCAGATTTTGCTATGCGGCTCGGCCAGCGCCTGCGGCATAGCGAACACAAGCTGGTCAAGCGCCGGCGACAGCGCCCGGTTCAGGGGCGCGATCGACGCATCGAGCGCGGCCAACGCGTCGGGGCGGAAACTGTAATAGTCGAGATCATCGCCAGTCGAATGCGAAGACGCGCCCCTGGAAACCACCCGAACCACATCACCATCAACCTCGATGGCCAAGAAAATGGAATAGCCGTAGGCGCGCAGCCAGATCGAATTCATGCCCTCATGCAGCGGCGCTGCCTGCGAGTCCACGGCATCGTTGAGATAATATCCCGCGCCCGCAGAAGGATCGGCGCGAAATCTGGCCGGCACGTCAACCGCTGCGCCATCATAAGCGAACGGCTCGATACGAAGCGTCAGCCGCCGCCCAGTGAAAAACTGCGGAGCGATCTCTTCCCCGAGCAGCGGCTCGCCGCCAGGCGAAGCGCGGACCTCGCCGATCTGAAATGTGGGCGCTTCGGCATAAGAGCATGAGACGGCAGCCGCCTCGGCCTGCTGCAGCTGCACCGCCTGCACAGGCGCGGAAGACGCCGGCGCCTCAGGCGCCGATGGCGCGGGCGCGCAGCCTGCCGCGCCAATCAGGTACAACACAAATGCCAGGCGCCCCATCGCGGCCAGCTTCAGTCCATTGCACCGGCAAAGTCAACGCGTGGGCCTCTTTGGCCTCCCCACGCGCGCCGCCATCGGCGAGGTTGCACCATCGGGCTGCGCATGGTCCGCCGCGTACCCAAGGCGACGGGACCTCTGCCCTGGACTGCCACTCCGCCGCGCCAACAACAAGAGCGCCAAGAGCAGCGCTATGGTGCTGCGCTAGCGGCGCTGCGCGCTGCGTCCGTCGCCGCCTTCGCCATCATGGCGTTGCACTTGCGCCCGCGCCTGATGCTCAGCCGCGGTCAGCAGCGCTAGCGCCAGCAACGCGCCGAGCGCTGTAAAGCCAAGCCCCAGCTCATCTAGCCACTCGCCCAGCTTCACGGGCCGCCTCCTTCACCCGGCGCTCTATGGCTGCGGGCCGCTTGCCGTGCAGGGCCTCGCCTTCATCGCACGGGTAATAAAGTGCCACATCCGGCGCGCCGATGCAGCAACGAAATGAAGCGGCGGCGAGCGCCGGCCGCATCTCATTCCTCAATCTGGGTTCAACGCGTGCGCGCGCAGGCGCGCAACGCTTGCATCGACGCACCAGTGCGCCAGCGTGTCGATGCACTCGCTGCATCCAGCGCCCGCCAGCTGCGCGCTCTTGGCGCCGACGCCAATGCCATAAAGCCCCGCCCGCACCAGATTGGCTGCAGCCTCGGGCGAATCCTCAAGCCCGATCGCGCGCGCAGGAGGTATCGCCAACGCGGCGCAGGCGGCCAGATAAGCCTGCGCGTCCGGCTTGGGCCGCTGCAGCGTGCGCGGATCGACAACCCAATCGATCAATGCGCTGAACTGCAACCGGGTCAGCACCAGAGGCGCGTTGAGGCTGGCTGAGGCAACACCGATGCGAAGCCCGAGCGCGCGGCAGCGCTCCAGCGCCGCCCGCGCGCCTGGCAGAGCGTCGGCCGGCGACAGCGCCTCAATCAATTCCAGATAGCGCCGGTTTTTCAATTGCATCAGCGCCTGCTTATGCGCCTCTGTGAGCTGAACGCCGGCGCTGTGCAGCAAGCGCTGCAGCGCCAGCGCACGCCCGACACTGCGCGTGGCGGCAAGGGCGGCCTCATCGGGCTCGATCCCGAAGGCGTTCGCCGCCTGGCGCCAGGAGATCAGGTGCAGCGCCGAGGTTGAAGCCAGCACGCCGTCAAGATCGAAGATCGCGGCTTGCCCGGCGCGGCTCAGCGGCATGGGCTCGCTCGCTCTGGCGTTTTGGCCATGACCCAGGTTCGCCTCCGACCATGGGCGCAGTAAGAGCCCGCGATCAGATTCTGCATCGCCGACCGTTCAGGCCAGCGCCAAATCCTGGCGCGAGACTTCGACCGGCACCGCCTGGCCCATCATCGAGAGCAGAATGCGCACGCGCTCGCGCCCGTCGGCGCGCTCCACTTTGGCTAAGTGCTCGGCGAATGGGCCGCGGATCAGGCGCACCCGGTCGCCGGCCTGCAACACGCTCTCATCGAGCCTTTTGATGGCGCCGTCGCTGTCGACCAGCCCCAGCAAGGCTTCGACCAGACCTTTGGGCGCAGCCAGCGGACGCCCTGACGCCTTGACGATCTGCACCACCCCGAACGTGCCGTCGATCGAACGCCAGCGCTCGCGTTCAAGATCGAGCGCGACGAACAAATAGCCGGGAAAATAGGCGCAGCGCTCGGTGCGGATCTTGCGCGCATGGCGGATGCTGCGCCAGGTCGAGGGCAGGAACGGAAAAAAGCCCTGCCGTTTGAGATGTTCGAACGCGATCTGCTCGCGCCCGGTCTGCGCTTGCACCAGATACCAGCGCCGCGCTGGGCCTGCATCGGCGCCCTCCCCGGCTTGCTCCAGCGTCTGCATCAGATGAAGCCCCGGCCCGTCACCAGCACGATGGCGGTGCGCCCGATCAGGGCGATGTCGAGCGGGCCTGAGCGCACCCGCGCATAAAGCGCGTCAAGCCGGGCCTTGCGCCGCGGCGAAACCAGATTGCGGCCCCGCACCTGCGCCAGACCGCTAAGGCCTGGACGCACGGCGAGGCTTGCCGGGAATTTGAGCCGCGCGATATGGGCTGGATCCTCGGGCATCAGCGGACGCGGACCGATAAAGCTCATATCGCCTTTGAGGATGGAAAAGAGCTGCGGCAGCTCATCGAGGCTCCAGCGCCGCAGCAGCTTGCCGAGCGGGGTGACCAAAGTGTCGGCCGCTTCAAGCGTCTCGCGCGGGGTCTGCGGCGCGCTCGCCAGCATGGTCCTGAATTTCGGCATCAGAAAAACGCGTCCGCCCCGGCCCGCGCGCGCCGACCAATAGAGCCCAGGGCCCGTGCTGGTGAGACGGATCGCCAACCAGATCAGCAGCAAGAGCGGCGCGAGCGTGAGCAGCGCAGTGCTGGCCAGCGCCAGATCGAACAGGCGCTTGCGCGCCGACAAAGCACGCACGCGCGCCGCTGCAAGCGCCCGGGTCAGGTCGATGATTTCAGCCGATGCGGCGACGCCGCCTTGAGCGTTCGAGCCCGCGTGCGCGCGCGCGGCATACGCCTGTGGAGATAACCCAGCACCCATTCCCCACCTTTGTTGGGGAACGCTAACCATTCACGCTAATGTTAGCAACGTAGAATTGCTAACCTAACTTTGTTTGTTAGCGGCGATGCAAGAAAGCAGTGATGACAGTCACAGGCGCTGTCTGAAAACCATCACGCGGCGTGGCGCCCGTAGCCATTATTGGTGATAATAGCCGCGCGCGTACGAATAATAGAGGCTGTCGCCATAAGCCCCGCCACGCCCGGGCCGGCGCGGATCGACATAATTGAGCGTAAGCCCCGCTATCGTCGCGCCAGAGGCGCGCACTTCGCGCACCGCCGTCTTCACAGCCGCGGCTGGGGTCTTGTCGGCGCGCACCACAAACAAGGTCGCATCGGCGCGCTCGGCGATGGTGCGCGTCTCGGCGATCGCCAGCACCGGGGCGCAATCGAGCAGCACCACATCGTAAGCGGCGCGCAAATCCTCGATCAACCGCGCCATGGCTTGGGATGCAAACACATCCTGGGGCGTAAACCGCGCCCCAGGCGCGGGCAGCACATGCACATCGCTGTCGCTGTCCTGGATCAGCGCCTCGCTCCAGGCCCGCTCTCCGCTCAGCACCTGCAACAGGCCCGCCTGGCTGTGCGGCGCCAGCAGCGCGCTCAGCGAGCGGCGGCGCAGGTCGCAATCGACGATCACCACGCGCTGACCTGACATCGCCGCGATGCGGGCAAGACAGAGCGCAGTCGTGGTCTTGCCTTCGTTCGGCAGCGCCGAGGTGATGGCGATGACTTTCGGTTTGTGATCGAGCCGCACATGGCCGATCGCGGTGCGCAAGACGCGCAGCGCCTCGGCGAAAGCGGAAGCGGGCTTGTCGACCAGATAATCGGCCGGATTGCGCCGGTGCGGGGCCGAGGCGCGATAATCGTGCGGCTTCAGCATCGGCACCGAAGCCAGCGTTGGCGCGCCAACCTTGCGCTCGGCGTCCTCGGCATTGCCGATCGAGGCGTCGAGGGTCTCGATCAGGAACGCAAGTCCAGCCCCGGTCAGGCCCGCCAGCAGCACCGCCATCAGCAGCGAAGAGGTCATGTTGGGTTTGGATGGCGCGCTCGGCGCCAGCGCCGGGGAGACCACGCGCGAGGTGGCGATCGGCAATTCGCCCTGGTCGGCGACTTCGTGATAGCGCTGCAGGAAACTCTCATGCACCGAGCGGGCGGCGGCCGCATCGCGCAGCAATTCGCGATAATGGATCACCGCCTCGTTGTCGGTCTCGGCCGCGCCGGCGACGCCGCCGAACGAGCCTTGCAGCGTGCCAAGACGGGCGCGCGCGACATCGACTTCGTTCTGCAGATTGGCGGCGATGCGGCGGATTTCGTCCTGAATGCGCTGGCGCACATTGTCGAGCTCGGTCTCGGCTGCGAGCACGGTCGGATGCTCGGCCGAATAACGGCGGCGCAATTCAGCCACGCGCTGGGCCAGATCGGCTTCACGCGTGCGCAATTCGGTGATGGTCTGCGAAGACAGCGCCGGCGCCAGTGAATCGGCCGAGCCTCCGCCCTGCAACAGCGTGCGCAATTGGCGCAGGCGCGCTTCCTTTTCGGCCAGGTCAGCGCGCGACTGCACCAACATGGTCTGCACTTCTTCCGATTGCGGCGCCTGCGATTCTGCGCCTCCAGCCGCCACCGACAAGCCGTTGGCCAGGCGATATTGTTCGGCCGCGCGCTCCTTGGTCTGCACTTCGCGGCGCAATTCCTCGAGCCGCCCCGAGAGCCAGGAATTGGCCCGCTGCGAAGCCTCGAACCGGGCCTCGGTCTGCGCCGACAGATAAAGCTGGGTAAAGCGGTTCAGCAATTCGGCGGCGCGGCGCGGACTGCCCGCGTCGAGCGAGATCTCGATGCCGTAGCTCAAACCGCGGCGGCGCACGCTGATGGCTTTGTTGACCGCGCGCGCCACCTGATCGCGCTGGCTCTCTTCTCGATCGGCCGCGTCCGGCTCGTTTGCCTGGGCAAACAGCGCCTGGATCGGCGCCAGCGCCATCGACAAAGGTCCTGGCGGGCGCAGCGCGCTGTTCCACTCAGGATCCTCGATCAGGTTTTCCGCTTCGGCCAGACGCGTGCTCAAGAGCATCGAGCGCAGCACCTCGATCTCGGAATCCACCGCCGCCGAACTCGGCGCGGAATTTTCGATCATCTGCTCTTGGGCGATCACCTGCTCGCGGCCGGGATTGACCATGATCAGCGCCGTGGCGGTATACACCTTCGGCGACAGCAGCGTGTAGGTCATGACCGCGGCGAACACGACGATCGCCGCCGCCGCGATCAGGCGCCAGCGGCGCAGAAAGATAGCGTAGAGATTGCGCAGCGCCGCGCCCTGATCTTCCTCAGGAGGACGCTCGGGCTCGAAAAAGTCTTCTTCCCCGCGCCTGATCGAGACCACGTTCATGCTTGCTTGGCCCTTGCCTGTTCGAGGTCTTTAGCCTCAGCGGCGCAGCTTCACGCCGATGACCGCGCGATTGATGTCGTATTCGCGTCCGAACTGGGCCCCGTCGGAGCTCTGCTCATAATGGCCGGCCTCGAAAAAGACCGCCACGCCCCGATTGACCAGATAATCGGCCTTGAGCACGCCGTCCCAGCGCCGGTCTTCGCGGTCGATGCCGCTATAATCGTCAAGGCTGTAATCGAAGCTGACGCCGAAAATGATGTTGCGCCGCCACTCATAATCGATGGCGAAGCTGGCATTGTTGGCGACATAGCTTGAGGCGCCGAAGGCGCCGGCGTCAGCCACTTCGCGTGCGGCCGAGAAGGTCACCGTGACCAATTCGTCCGGGAACCACTCGACCCGCGAGCGCACCGCCAAACCGCTGGTCTCGCCGACACTCGGGTCATCGTAATCCTGGCTCAGATAACCAATGCCCACCTGACCGCGCACCAGCCGGGAAATATCGAAATCAGCGCCGACCAGCGCCTCGTAGCCCGACGAATCGCGATTGACGATGGTGTCGGGCGGATCGAGCCGGTAATTGCGCTCATTGGCGCCGAGAGCGACGAACAGCGCCGTCATCGGGCTGATCGCGTAATCGGCGCGCAGACCATATTCGAGCACGCTGCGGTCGCGGTCGTCCTGCTCGACCGGGGTCAGGTTGAACAGCAGCCCGTCCTCGAAATCGAACTTGGAATAACGCGCCTGCCCCGACAGGCGCAGCCGGTTGAACGCGCGCACAAACCCCAGATTGGCGCCGGCGTTGGTGTATTCCACCGGTTCGGCCAAGGGCAGATTGGTCGGCGTGCTCGAGAGCGGCTCGGTCATGTCGCCGTACTGAAGTCCGCCATGCAGGTAAAAGTCGCGGTAGACGTCGAGCCGGCCGTCAACGGTCCCGATCACGTCGGTGGTGTTGTTGTCGTCGAGCTGGCTGTAAAAACGCGACGGCGCCTCGAGATGGAAATTGAGCGCGTGCGTGCTCCACAGCGAATTGACGTCGAGCTGCGGCGTCACATGCCAGATCGTGTCTTCTTGCGTGTTGGTCTCGGTGGCGAAGACATTGTCATTGTACTCGCCGGCCACGGTGAGTTCGGGAAAGGCCATGAAGCCGCCCAAACGCACCCCGACTGCGTCATATTCAGGCCGGGCCCGGCCACGTACGCTGACATTGCGGTCGCGCGCGAAATTGTCCCCGTCCTGCGCCAAGGCAGGCGTTTCGGCCGCCGTCCAGCCGATCGCCGCGGCCAGCACCGCCAGCGAAATATCGAACCTCTTGCCCATGAGCCCCACCTTATCGCGACGACGATTGCGCCTTGCTCGCACCAAGAGCGAGGCGCTCTGGCCTCGCGTCCCGCTGCTTCTTCGCAGCTTTAATTGGTGTAGCCGCTGCCCCCGCCTCCGCCCGGGGCGCCAACGCCGCCGGAACCGAAGGCTTGGCCAGGCGCCCCGCCCGCGGGCACGCCCCCGGTTGCGCCATAGCTTTGCAGCGCCAGCTGCGCCACTTCGAACGATTCCGCCAAAGCCTCTTGCACTTCCGGACGCGCCAGCGTCGCGCGCGCGCCGGCGATGCCTTCGGGCCCGACCATGGCCTCGAGCCCTTCGCCGCGGCGCAATTGGCGCAGCGCCTCGACGATGACGCGCAGATCGGCCCCGCGCGTGGCGCGCGTGATGGCTGCAAGCACCGCGTCCTTGTCGGCCGGGGTGGCTGCGATCTCGCCGAGAATGGCGCTGCCGAGCGCGGCCGCCGGCGCCTGTTCTTCGGTTGCGATGGCCGCACAAGCGGGACCGCTAGCGAACATGGGCGCCGCTAACATCGCGGCGGCGACAATAAGTTTACGTAAGATCATGAGGGCCCCCTTCGACCGATACGCGCGCCCAAACCGTTAGCGTGCTCTAACAAAATGTCGAGCACAACCTTGGCTCTTGACCCCGAAAAAGCGAAACGCGGCGCAGAAAGCATGACCTTGATCACACCGACGATGACAAAGCTGCGACGTCAGAAGCGCCGCTCAGGAATGCGCACGGTGTCGCCTGGCAGGACCGGGGTGGTGCTGGTCAACAGATAGGCGCGCTCGGCGATTTCATCGGCATGCTTGATGAACACCCGCCTGGTGTCGGCGCGATAGGAAAAGCCCCCGGCGGTGGCCACAGCGTTCATCACATTAAGCCCAGCCGAATAGGGATAGGTGCCGGGATTTTCGACCTCGCCGAGGATGAAAAACGGCCGGTAATTCATCACTTCGACGCTGATATTGGGCTGCAAAACATAACGCTGCAACGCTGCGCGCAGGCTGTCGGTGAACTCGTTCAGCGTCTTGCCTTGCGCCTGATGATCCCCGATCAGCGGGTAGGAGACCATGCCATTGCTGGAGACGACGAACTCGCCGGTCAATTCGCTCTCGCCGAACACGGAAATGCGCAACCGGTCGCCCGGCCCCATGCGATAATCGGCCGCCTGCGCCACCTGCGCGGGCGAACTTTCATCGCCGCTGCGCACCGGCCCCGCTCCTGCGCACGCGCACAGCGCCAGCGCCAGCGCCGCCAGTAGCCAACGCGCCAAAAACCGCCCTTGCGCCATAAACTTCCCCCTGCTCAAGCGCGCTAATCTTAGCGGCGGGCGCAGCGGTTTTCAAAGCTTCTAAGCTTACCCCAAATTGGGGGCGCTAACGGGCGGCGATGAAATCCACCTGCTCGCCCTCAAGCCGCGCCGCCGTCAGCACGCCGGAAAAATAGGCCCCGGTGTCGACCCCGATCCGTCTTGCGTCGGCGAACGGCTGATCGTGCGGGGTGTGGCCGTGCACGACGCAATGCTCCCAGCGGCGCTGATCGTCGAGAAAGCGGCGGCGGATCCACAACAGGTCGCGATCGTCTTGGCCAGCGAGGCTCTTGGCCGGATCAACGCCGGCATGGGCGAACAGATAATCCCCGATCAACACGAAGCGTTCGAGCCCCGACAAAAAGGCGCGGTGGCTTTGCGGCAGCTTCTGCTGCAGCGCCTTGCCCGCCGCCTCGACCTCGCTGGGCGCCGCGCCCAGCGAAGGCAGCGGCGAGACCTGATAGGAGGCCAACGTCTCAAGCCCGCCATGCTGCAGCCAGGCGCGTCCGGCCGCAGGATCGGTCAGGAACGAGAGCATCGCCGCTTCGTGATTGCCTTTCAGAAAGCGCAAGCGCGCGCCCTCGGGCCGGCCCAACAGCAACAGATCGATCACTTCGGCGCTGTCGGGGCCGCGATCGACATAATCGCCGAGGAACACCACGCAAGCGGGGCCGCGCGATTTTCGCATATCGGCTTCGAGAAGCTCGAACATGCGCGCCAACAGATCGGCCCGGCCATGAATGTCGCCGACCGCATACACCACCCCCTCGCCGGCGCTCGGCCGCTTGGCTTTGCTCTTGGAGGAAAACAGGGAGGCCATCGCCGTTTGCTCATAAGCGTGCGCGTGCGCCGCCTCAACCGCCCAAGGCGGCTCGACCGCCGCGGCAAAACCGGCATTATGCCAAAGGCATGAGGGGACCACGGGACGTGAACGCGCTGCTGAAACGGGCCGGCGATATCAATCTGGCCGCGCTTGTGTGCATCACGCTTATGTTTCTGGCCCTGCTCGCCGGCGGCGCCAACAGCGCCAGCGCCGCCTCGCTGCTGTCGCTGCTTCTGTGCGCGATGGCGGCGCTGACGCTGCTTGCATCGCCGCGGGCCAAGTGCGCGCGGCTGTGGTCCGACAATTGGCTGAGCGCTGGCGCCTTTCTCGTTTTTCTCGGCTTGGCTTTGGCCAGCGCAACGCCATTGGCGAACGCGTGGACAGGCGCACACCCGGCCTGGGCGGCGATGGGCGTGGAGAACGGCGCCTCCGCCCTATCGCCCTATCGTGCGCTGGAAGGCGCCGCCGCGTTTGCAGGCGCTGGCGCCGCCTTCGTGCTCGGCGCCCTGCTTGCACCCGACTCACGCGCGCGCGACTGGAGCGGGCGCTGGCTTGTGCTGTGGAGCCTCATCTACACCGCGATCGGGCTTTATCTCTATTTTGGCGCCCAGGCGCGCCCAGGCGGGCGGCTCGATGTCGCTATCGGCTCGGCCAATGCCGCAGCGATGTTGTTTGCACTCTGCATCTTCGTTGCTGCTGTGCTGATCGTGCGCGGGGCGCGCGGCCGGCTCGGCGGGCGCGCCGATGCGGGTTGGATCGGGCTCTTGACCGCCGCGCCGCTTTCATTGGCGAGCGCTCTGGTGTTGTTTGGGGCTCTGCTCTTGACCGCATCGCGCGGCGCACTCGCCGCCTTTTGCGCAGCACTCGTGCTTTTCCTTATCATCGCTGCGACAGCGCGCCTGCGCAGCGCCAATGCCCGGGCCGGTTTTTTGGCCGCGCCGCTGCTGGTTTTGACTGTGCTGTTTGGCCTCTTCTTCCTGCGCGGCGGCGATGAAGTGATAGCACGCTTGGCCCTTGCCGGCGAAGACGCGCAGGTGAGGCGTATTATCGCTGAAACCCATTGGGCTGCGTTCTTGCAGCGGCCCCTGTTTGGACACGGGCTCAATGCCTATCACGAACTCAATGCGCTGAGCGCCAATCCCGGCAATTGGCGCGCCATCGCCTCGGCTGGCTCGGCGCACAATATCTTCATCCAGGCGCTCGAAGAGACCGGGATCGTCGGCCTTGGCCTCTTTGCGCTGATGCTCTTGCCGCTGATCGGGCGCGCGATCATACGCATCGGCGCGCGCGCGCCCGGCGCCGATTGGGCCTTGGGCGCGCTTGCCATCACCGCTCTTGTCTTGTTGCACGGCCTGGTCGATTTCGGCCTGCAGGTGCCGGCGATCGCGGCGCTCTACGCCTTCATTCTTGGCGTCAGCCTTGGCCGCTCAGCGCGGCGCGCATAAATCTTCCTCGCGCACGCGCCAGGGACGCAAAGCTGGAACCGGCGCTGGCGCTGACAGTGCAGCCGGGCGCGCGGGCTTGGCGCGCAGGCTGAGCGCAGCCGGCAGCGCAACCGGGGCGAGCTGGGCGCCTTGCTGTTCGATCGGAGCAAGCGGAGCAAAGGCGACCATTTCGATGCGCGCGCGCGCATTCTGGCGCATCCGCTCGTCCATCATCGCCGCGAACAAATCCTCGGGGCTTGAGACATTGCGCGGCGCATAGGCCGATGCACGCCCTTCAAACCGCGCCACCGCCCAATGGCCAAGATCGGGTCCGGTCTGACGCGACAGCCAGGTATAAGGCAGCGCAGCCAGCGCTTGCGGGGCGCTATAGAGATTATCGAGCACCAGATCGCCCTGATCGGTTTGCACCACCAGCACCGCGTGCAGGCCAACGCGCGGAGCGATGGCGATGGTGATGGCGAGCGTCTCAGGGGCCCAACCAAGGGCGATCAGGCGCGCGCGCTTTTCCAGCGCATAATCTTCGCAATCGCCGCGCACCTGGCCGCTCGTTCCGCTCAGCAGCGGCCGGGCCCAATATTCTTCGACGCCATAGGCCTCGTTATCGGTTGCGGGGCGAATAGCGCGGTTCACAGCGGTGTTGACAGCGGCGAGTTCGGCCATCAGCGCAGGATTTGTCATCCGCTCCTGGCGTACGCCCAGCGCCGGCTCGGCATTGGCCATGCGCGCGGCCATGATCGCTTCAAACACCTGCGTTTGCGCCGCTGCACGGGCCGAATAGGATGCGGGCTGAAAACGCGCAGCCCCGGTGGCGGGCAGATGGCCGCGCAATTCGTCGGCGCTGGCGCTGGCGCACTCTTGCGGCCGGCGCATGCAATAATCGGCGGCGCCTTGCGGCGCTGCGATCTGCGCGCCCGCCATCAGACGGGCTGGACCATTGCTCAAACGCTCTGCCGCATGCGGACTGGCGCATGCAGCAGCCAATAGGCACACTGCAAGAAAACGCACGAGACTGCCCCACACACCAATGATTTTGTTGGGGCAAACCTACCGCAAAGGCATTTAGGCTTTGGGTAACGGATATAATGAATTGGCATTAGCGCTATCGCGGTTACCCGCTCTTAACCGGTATTGTGAACGCAGGTCTTGGCTGGCGCATTTGCGGCAAGGCGCGCCGGCTTATTAGCGCGCCAGCAAGGATCGCGCGCGCACAATTGATTGCATGATGCTGCGCACGCTCGAGCTTGAAGAGGCGCCCCCGCAAGCGCCGGCGGCGCTGATGAGCGTGCTGCCCGCAGCCTGCGCGGCAAGCGCGCTGCTCTGGCTCATGCTGCTTGCGGGCCTCTCAGCCCTGCATCTTTTCTGAACACGGCCAGCACGAGCAGATTCAACAGACCCGCCAGCAGCGCCCCGACACCGATGCCGGCAAAGCTCGCCAGCGCATCGGCGAGATCGCCTTCGCGCGTTGCCGTCCAGAGCGGCTGAGCCCACTCGATCGCGAAGGCAAATGCAGTCAAGGCCGACGCCGCCAGCGCCACGCCGGCCGCATTCGCGCCCGTCATCAGCGCCAGGGCCAGCATCGAAAAAGCCAACACGTGCTCGGCCTTGTCCTGCGCCGGCATGAAAGTCGGGGGCGAAAAGCTGTCGCTGAAAGCGATCAGCGCCACCGCCACAAGCAGCACTGCAGTCAAGACCAGATTGGCTGCGCGCGGCATCTGTTCTGGCCCTTCCCTGCAGGCGCGCTCACCTCAGCGCGCCCCCTCATGCCAGCCCTCTGGTTTAAGAAATATTGTGTTCGGCAGAAGCTTGTGTCCTAACATTTGCGCAGGGTGGAGTGACACAAGGTGACGACACAATTGGGGCCAGCGCGGGTGTGCCTCGATTTCGGCACCTCGTTTTCCAAGGCCGCCCTGTTTGCGCCCGCGTCCACCATCGCCGAAGCGGCAAGACCCCTGGCCCTGGGCGCGGCGGCCGGCGCCGACACTGCCTGGCTCGCCCCTTCGGTGCTTTTCGTCGACGAAGGACGGATCTTCGTCGGCCCTCCCGCCTTGGCGCGGGCGCGCGCGCCAGGACGGCGCCGCGCCGATCCGATCGTCTCGTTCAAGACCATCTTCGCTGCGCGCGACCTTGAGGCGGCGCTGGCGCTGAAGACGCCCGCTTCGATCGATCCCACCCGCACGCTCAGCTTTCGCGACGCGGTGGTGATCTATCTGGCCCATCTTGACCGGCTCGTGCGCGCAGCGCTCACGCGCGAGGGACTTGAGCCGTTGGCGCAAGCCCCGCGCCGCTACACCACCCCGATCTGGCGCACGCGCGATGACGCTGACCGCATCATCGGCCGGCTGTTCGATGAGGCCATTGTGGTGTCGGCCAAACTGGCCGATGCGCTGATCGGCGCTGAAGGCGTCTCCATCGCCCAAACCAAGGCCGTGCTTGCGGACGCGCACGCCCAGGCCGGCGCGGGCGCCCTGGAAACCAGCGTGTTCGAAGCGCACGCGGCCGCAGCCGCCTACGCCGCCTTCGCACCGCAGACGCCGCGCTTTTTTCTGCTGCTCGACATGGGCGCAGGCACCACCGACATCGCCGGCTTCGAGCGCATCGAACGCGATGGCGAAATCCTCATGTCGGAGCTGCGGCCCGCGCGGCAGAGCTGCGGCTTGGCCGGCGATGAGATCGATCAGATCATCGTCAATCTGGCCGCCGCCAAACGCAGCCCGCGCGACGCTGAAGCAGCGCACGCGCATTGGCGCGCGCTGCGCCTTGGCGCCCGCGCCGCCAAGCGCGAGTTGTTCGCCGCCGGACGCGCACAGCTGACCACCCCGCATGCGAGCATCACCGTAACGCGCGATGAATTGATGCGCAGCGCCCCCTACAAAGCGCTGCAAGCAGCCCTTGCCGCCATCATCGAACCCAGCGTCACAGAAGTGAGCCGTCAGGCCGGGGTCGCCAACGCCGAAGCACCGGTGATACTGATGGCCGGCGGGGGCGCAAACACCCCGCTGCTCAAGGACGCGCTGATCGCGGCGGCGCACAAAGCAGGTCTGCAGAACAAGCTCAAAATCGAACGCGTGGGCGAGGATTGGCGCCTGCCGCTGAGCGCCGACCCCGACCTGAAGAGCCTCATGCCCCAACTCGCGATCGCCCTCGGGGGGGCCTTGGTTGACGTGCGCGCCGATGCCTAACGCTGTGGCCCCGGTTGCACCCGCGCGTCCTCGCCTGCGCTCTCGCTGTCCTCGCCCGGCTCGCCCAGCAAGTCTTCGATCCGGTCAAAGCGGCCCGCCCGCTCGCGCGGGCGCAGACTTGCGATCCAATCCGTCTGCGGCTCGATCATGCCCGCTGCGGTTGCACGCAAAACCAACCCGGGTCAACCATGTTAGCGTCTAAGGTTAGAGACACCCAATCATGACCCGCACTGTCCTTGCGGTCTTGTTCTTGCTGGCCGCGCTGGGCTGCGCGCTGGCGTTCGAGGCTGCGAGCGCCGCCGCAGCAGCGCTCGAACTGGCCGCCCGCGCCGAAGCAAGCCCCACCGCCGGGATCAAACAAAGATTGCTGCAGCGCGCGCGCGAGCGGCTTGAATCCAGCTGGGCAGAGCCCCTTGCCTGGCACGCGGGCGCAGCCGAAGCGCTCTCGGGCGTGCTCTACGAACAAGCCGCCGCGAGCGGGACGTCAGAGCTTTACCGCGCCAGCGGCGTCTTCGCCGAACGCGCGGTGCGCCTCTCGCCCGTGATCGCCAATGCCTGGACGCGTCTGGCCGTGCTCGACCGCGCCGGCTTTGGCCGCCCGATCTGCAGCGCCGCCCAATGCCTTGCCAATTCCTGGCGCGCCGCGCCCCTGCTCGCGGGCGAAAGCGCCTGCGCCCGCATCCGCGTGCAAAACAGCGTGACCCCGCTTTCCCCCGACGACGGCCGCATCCAAGCCTTTCTCGACAGCCAGAGCAGCGAACGGGCCGCCGCGCGCTGTCTCGATTTTTTGCCTCCGCAAGAGCTTTACCGCGCCCTGCTTGAGGCGCGGGCGCGGCGGCCCTGAACCAATCCTCTACTGGAGAGCCGCGCCCAGCAGTCACACGCGCTGGCGCCCGCACAGTGAACAAGGACGGAGCTGAAAGTGGCAGGGGGCTCCGCCCTCGCTCACCGCGGGGGGTGTCCAGCTTCAAGCAGACAGGTGGTGGTTCTCCTGCCAAAGCGGACCGGCAAGCTGACGGGCGCTGGGCGCGGCGGCGGAGCGAGCGCGGAACGCCCGTCAGATAATGTTATCTAACATTGTAATTATCAGCCTTGCAACCACAAGGCTATCTGACAGCGCTCAGGCGTGAGCCAGGCGCACGCGCGGGGCCCGCGCCCGCTCCGCCAGCGCGATCAGACGCCCCTGCCGCTCAATCACGCCCTCACGCTTGAGACCTGAAATGAGCGGCCGCACGCTCTTGGCGGCGATGCGCACGCCCCAGCGGGCGAAGATATCGTCCAGCACGTCGTTGGTGCGCCGCCAGGGCGGGGTGCAGGTGCGCAGCGCCTCGAGCACGAATTCGCGCTGCGAACGCGGCAATGGGCGTGTGCGCCGGGCTTGGGCTGGCGTTTGCGACGGCGCTTGAGACGGCGGCGGCGCGCGCCGGCGGCTTGACCCAGATGAAACGCTGCGCTCAGCGCCGGCCAGACGCGACAACACGGCCTCGGCTGCGGCCAACTCGCCGTCCTCGGCGCGCAGCGATTCCAGCTGCAGCGCGATCTCGGCCCGCCTGGCGCGTATTACCGAAACAGGATCGTTCATCTCACCAACCAAGCCATTGTATTTGGCGCTCTGAGACCTGGCGAACACCAAGCTCGCTCAGACCCCACCTAAGGGAAAGCCGCGTTATAAACTCAGGTTAACCTTACGCTCATGTTTGCCTTAGTGCTGCAATCCTTGCTGGCGCTCAGCTTGTTTGCTTACAACCAGTACGGAATATTGTTTGGCTCAAGCGCAATACATACCATCGTTGTTAGTGACAAATATCACATTTCATATCCAGGCCAAGGGCGCACACTGCTGTTGCGCTGGCTTTTTTCGCCCCCGTCCGCCGTGCGCGCTTGACCGGCGCCAAGGCCTTGGCGGTCGACCGGGCCCCCGCGCGGATGGCGCTAACCTCGCCAGCGCCAAGCTTGGCGCTTCAAAGCTTGGCAGAGCGCTGCGGCCGGCGCACTGGCGCGCCAGCGCCGCCGGCGGTCCCTGCACAGTGAAGCTGGCGCTGCTTCAGGGCCAGATCCGGTTGAGCGTGGCGGCCAGGCGCAGACTGGCGCGGGCGAGCTGGGTTTCGATCACCGGGCGGGCCGCCTCGGCATAGGCGCGGTCGATCAGCACCGGCGCGGTAGGCGCCTGCCCGCATGTCAGATGCTCGGGCCAGCGCGCATAGATGAAATCGCGCGCGATCGCGTTCGACTGGCGCGCCCAGTCGAGCCCCTCCCCGCCGCCCCAGCGCGCGCCATTGTCGCCCATCAGCGCCGCGATCCGCGCTCGCGCGCCCGGCGCGGCCAGGGTGTAATCAACCAGCGCCCGGTCCCAAGCGCTGTGCAGATTGAGGCGCTGCTCGGGCCCGCCGGCGCTAAAGCGAACCTGCACATCGTTGCCGCCGCGATCGCCATTGTCGGCCGCATGCAACGGCTGATGGATGTCCCCGATCATGTGCACAAGCCGCGCCAGCGCGCGCAGGCGCTCGCGCTGGGGACCGTTCTGGCGCTGCAAGCGGGAAATCGCCCGTTCGATCGCGGCGCTGGCGCAATCGCCTCCACTGCACCAGCCCGGCCGCAGCGGCATCGGCCCGCACACCGGAATGTTGTCGTAGTGCCAAGCCGATTGATTGCGAAACGATGGGATCGCGCGCACGCAATCGGACCAGACGGCGGCGTCCGCGAACGAAGCGATGGCGCAGCCCGCGACTGGATCTGCAGCGTCGGCTGCGATCAGGCGATCGACCTCGGCGCGCGCGTGCGGGTTCAGATCGCCATACGCCAGCGCAGCGATCAGACGATGGCCCTCCGCGCTCCAGGCCCGCGCCGGCGCCGGCGCCAGCAGCGCCATCAACAGCACACACAGAAAAGCCAGCCGGGCCATCAGGCCGCGCGCCCGGACTGTGCGGCGCGATCACGGCCAGCAGCCGGATCAGCGCCCAGCAGCGTCCGCAACGCCGAAATCTGATCGCTGCAAAGCCATATCGCCGCCGCGCCAAATCCGCCCGGCCGGAACAAGAATGCGCGCCCCTCATGCGCGGCCATATCGTTGAGCGCCGCGCGCAGCGTGCGCATCGCTTGGCGGGGACCATCGGGCCCCATCCACCAGGCCGGCGTGTCGGCGATATCCAGGGCTTCTTGTTCGGTCATGGCCTCGACTCGGATGCAGCCAGGCTAGGATGCTGGCCCCCGCTTGTTTACCGGTTGCTTGATCATCGTTGCGCCTTCGCGATGAGCCTTGAGACAGAGCATGGATCTTGAAGACGCCGCCCGCCTGATCGAAGCCAGCCGCGACTATCGCCTGTTGCGCCGCCTTCCTGCGCCCAGCGCCTGGACACTCTCCGCGCCGGGCGCAAATCTGCGCCGCGCCGTCTTTGTCGATACCGAGACCACCGGGCTCGATCCCGACACCGGCGAAGTGATCGAACTGGCCATGGTCCCGTTCGATTATGACCGCGACAGCGGCGCCATTGCCGCTGTGCATGTTGACGCCGCGCTTTCAAGCCTGCGTCAGCCGTCCAAGCCGATCACGCCGGAAAGCACAGCCATCCACGGCATCCGCAATGAAGATGTCGCGGGCACGTGCATCGACGCCGCGCAGGTCTCCACCCTGCTCGACCAAGCCCAGCTCGTCATCGCCCACAACGCCGCCTTCGACCGGCCCATGGTTGAGAAGCTATGGCCGGCCTTCGAAACAAAGCACTGGGCTTGCTCTCTGGCCGACGTCGATTGGAAAGCCGAGGGCCTGGGCTCCGCTAAGCTCGACTATCTGCTGATGCGCCAGGGCTGGTTCTTCGACGATCACCGCGCGCTTGCCGATGCGCTGGCGGCGCTTTTCCTGCTGACGCTGCCGCTGCCGAAATCAGGCCGCCCTGCGCTTGCCGCCATGCTTGAAAGCGCGCGCCGGCCGCTTCGCGCGGTGCGCGCTGAAGCCACCGCATTCGAACAGCGCGCCGCGCTGAAGTCGCGCGGTTACAAATGGGATGAAGGCGCAGCGAACCGGCCGAAGGCCTGGTGGAAGCTCACCGATGACCCGCAAGCCGAAATAGATTGGCTCCATGCCGAGATCTATGGCGACGATCGCGACGTGCGCGTCATCAATATGCCGGCGACCCGGCGCTATTCATCGAGACTGTGGCCAGATTAGCCGGTGAAGCGGACGATAAGCGCGAAGGCGAAATCGCGCAGGATCGTGAACACCCGCCAAGTATAGAGCCCGAGCAGAGGCAATAGCACGACGGCGCGCAGCACGAAGTCGAGATGATCCTCCAGCGTCTTCCGCTCCGGCGGCGGAGGTTGAGGCTGGTAAGGGCGGTGACCGGCATCGAACGCCATGCCGTGTTTGTACGCGCATCGGCGCGATGGCGCTATCTGACTAACGTCAGATGCCACCCGCTCGCGCGCGCGTGCAAGGGCGCTTCGGCCCTTGACCCGCGCGCGAGCGCGCGGCCGAGCTGGAGGCGTCGGGACGCGGGGCGCGTCCACTCCATCGTCCCGGCCTCCGGCGGGCCGAACACAGGGCAAAGTCTAACGCTTGAAGCGCGCGCCAGTCGGCGAACAGCGGCGCCAATGCTTCCGGCAAGTTTGCTGCGAAATCACCCTCCAGAGGAAAGTGCGGCATCGCTTCGGCAACCGCCTCCAGCAGCGCCTCGCCCTGCTTGATGTCCTTGGCGCGCTTGAGCGGGTTGCGCTTGCTCTGACGGCCGCGCCAAAGCTTCTGCAGCGCGAAATAGTGCGGGTCGGGCGCAACGATCCGCGCCGGCGAGCCGTCGCACCATTTCATGATCCCACATTTTCTCCATTTCCGTGGCTGTGGGATAATATCTTCAATTTCCCAGCATGCGAACCTAAGAACCCGATCCGCATGCAGCCAAAGCGCGCGCGCTTTAATCCTGTAGGCAGTCCTCGACGAACCGGTCGAGGTCGTCGCGGGCATAGATTATGGCGCGGCCCAGCCGGGAAAAACGCGGCCCCTTGCCGGCCGAACGCCAATTGGCCAGCGTCTTTTCGGCGAGCCCGATATGGCGAGCGGCGTCGCGGGCGCGGAGAAACGGCGCGTCTGGAGCACTCGTCCTTGCCTCGAAGCGCTCAGGGTCGGCGGGCCTCATGCGCGCAAATCCCCCTGGCTTGGCGTGGGCTGGGTCGGGCGGGCGCGAGAATGCTGCAGCGTCAGTTGACGCATCGCCCATTCATGCAGTTTGCGTTTCGGATAGAGCGGCCGGCGGCCGTGATGAACGCACGGTGGTCCGTCCTCGCGGGCCGAGTAGATTTTCGCGAGCGTCTTCGGCGTTCGCCGAACGCCAATGCTGGCGAGATAGGCCGAGGCCTCGCGGCGATCGAGTAGAGCATCGGCGAAGTCGGCGGGCAGCGCGTCTTCGGGATGCTCCATATCTCGCCCCTATTGCCGATACGGTCGCAGAACGATGTCGCGCGTGACCAGAACACGCACGGGCGCGCCGGCCCGCACGCGTAATGTCGGCCTCACGGAAAGCTCGCGATCGACGATGCGCCCGCCAGTGCGCGCAGCTTCCTGCGCCGCGGCGTCGCCAATAGTGCGCGTCAGGCTCTGCTGATCATCGTCCTCAGCCTGGTTGGCGACGACGCTGATGATCGCCGAAAGCGCGACCGCCCCGGTTAGGCGCGCGAGATGATTGTCGGTGCGATCACGCACGCCGGCAGCGCCCGAGGCGTCGGCGCCTTCCATGCCTTGCAAATTGATCGACCAGCCATTGGGCAAGATGAGCCTGTTCCAGACCAGCAGCAGACGGCGATCACCATAGGCGGTGGCGCTGTCATAAGCGCCGATAAGACGCGCGCCCTGCGGGATAAGCAGATGCCGGCCCGTCACACTGTCGAACACGGGCGCGGTCACTTGTGCAATGACACGGCCCGGCAGATCGGAATTGAGTTCGCTCTGCAGCGCAGCGGCAATGACGGCGCCGGCCAGCACTTCATAGCGCGAACGCGGCGGCGCAAGACGCGCCTCTAAGCGATCTTCACCACCGCGCTGGCTTGCTAAGAATGCGCCGTGACGGCCGGCATCCGGCGACGCCGCGCCGGTGGAATTCGGCGCGTCGCCAGCGGCGGAGAAGAGAATGGGCGCCACCTGCGCCGTGCGTTCGGGATCGGGCGCGGCGGGCGCCTCTCGCACGGGGGGCGCGGTGCGCACGCTGCCCCTTTCCTCGCCTTCCGGCGGCGCCAGGACATCCGCACTAATCTCTTCCGGCAATGCGCCTGCGTTCGCACCCAGATCGGCCGCGCCGTAATTCTGCGGCGCCATGCGAATGGAGTCCGGCGGCCCAGACGCCGCTACGCCCTGTGCTTCTGCGACCTGACGGCGATCGGGGCGTTCGCTGAGGCCGTAAAGCACGGCGAAGGCGATGATGGAGGCCATAACGAGCGCGCCGCCAAGCAACACTTTGCGCGACAGACGCCGCGGTGACGGCGGCTTGGCGCGGATCGAGATGTCCGGCCTTGGCGGCGGCGCGTGCGCGGCGCGTCCTGCGCTCATGGCCGCCCCCCAATACGCCGCGGACGCGCAGGCGGCGGCGCAGGACCGCGCTCGATGCGCACAACGACCGGCGCACGAACACCGAGCCGCAAGTCCGCGATGTCGAATACGCGATCGACTATCATCCGCCGCCCATCGACCCTGTAATTGGCCAGTTCGGCCCCTTCAGGCGTGATGACGAAGAGCGGGGGCATGTCGGCAGCCACGACATCGCCAGGAAACTCGATCCAGGTGCGCCGCCCGTCGTCGAACACACGCGCCGGGGCCCAAAGCGGCGTGCGCCCACGCACGGTGCGGACGCGATAGTCGAATGAGAGTGTTTCCACGCCGGCAGCTGGCGCGGCCTCGCGCTCGGGATAGGTCCAGGCGATTTCGGCCAAATAGCGTTCCCCGGAATTGGCGCGCGCCTCGACCAGATAGGTGCGCCGATCTGTAACGATGACAATGTTGGTCGTGAGGCCTGATGTCTGCGGCTTCACCAAGACGAGCGCGCGCGGCTCCTCCTGCGCCTCGGCCTCCACCTCGGTCACCATCCAGCGCGCGGTGTCGCCGGCGGCGATGCCGGTGATGACCTCGCCGGCCTCGAGCAGAATGACCGAGACATGGGTGGGACTGGCATAGAGTTCGTAGATCGCCCCTGGCGCGTAGGCGTAGATCTGGCGCGCCTCGGCGAAACCATCTGGCGCCGGCCGGCGCCGCGCCGCGTCATTGGCGAGCGCGACGATTTCGATCGGACTTGGACAGCGCGTGTGGCGTGATGGCGCGCATTCGGCCGAAGCCGTTTCCTGCGCGCCCGCGACAATGGGCGTGAACAGCAGACAAAGCGCCGTGCTGGCGAGGATCGCTCTCATCGTTCCCGGCTCCATGAGAAATCGCTGATCAGAAGCCCGAGCGGATTGGCGGCGATATCGTCGGCGTTGCGCGGCGGGCGGACCGTGACCGTGAATACGCCGCTATAGATTTGCGGATCGCTCGTACCGGTGGCGTTGGTGGCGCGCTCGATCCAGCTCACCTCCCATGAACGATCCGAGCGCGCGATCACCGAGCGCACGTGCACCGTCCGCCCGACCCTCCCTAGCGACAAGAACGGATCGTCCTCGCGCGCGAGTTCGTTCAGCTGCGCGCCCGCCTGCGGGGTCAGAAACTTGTAGGCTTCGAGCCAATTCTCGCGCAGCACCACCCCATCGGTCGGCAGCGAGCGCACCAGCACAACGAAGCGCGACAGATGATGGGCGATCTGCGCGTTGGTCGGCGACCAGCGCCCATCCATGGCCCGCACCGCCATCACCTGCCCTTCGGGGCTGACCTCGACGACATGCACAAACGTCCGCTTCTGCAATGCGATCGCCGTCGCGCCCAAGATCGCTATCGCCGCCGCCGCAAGTGCGGCGAAGGCGGTTATGCGCCAGGCGCGCGCCGACAACACCGCGCTGCCCATGCGCGCATCCCATTCCTGCCGCGCGCGCGCGTAGGGCGTTTCGGGAGGATCGCCTGCGAACGATTTGGCTGGCGCACGGAACGGAAAGGTCATGGCGTCTGCTTTCCTGAGCTGGATGAGCCTGTTGACGGACGCGGCGGCTGAAACCGGCCATGATCGATCACTGGCGCCGGACGCGATCCCGCGCCGCCGCTGCGGCCGCCTCGAGCAGAAGAACGGCCGCGCAAGCCGCTGACGGCGCGCACGCCGGCGCGCGCCGCGCCAGCGGCCAACATGCCGGCGCCTACGCTGACAGCCGCGGCGCCGACAGCGCTGCGCATTGCGTCGGCGCCGGACAGATGCGGCTGGCCCTGCACCACTTCGGAAGCCAGCTGCGGACCGAACCAGGCGAGCGCCAGAATGGTGAGCCCAAACAGCAGCACGTTGAGCACGCCGCCATCGTCCAGAGAGAAGGCGCCGGGCAAGCTCGCGACGAAATTGATGGCGACGCTTGCGATCAAAGCGAGCACGAAAAGCCGCATCGCCGAGCCGACCACCCACCCGAGCGGTCGCTCGGCCACCCAGGACGTCCCGTTAAAAACGCCCCAGGGCAACGCCACGAAAGCGACCAGCGATCCGATCTTGAAGGCGATCAGCGCCACGAAGATCTGCAAGGCGAGAATGAAGAAGGCGAGCAGCACGGCCACGGCGGCGATCAGGATCGTCGCCAGCGTCAGAAAATCGGTGATGATGTTCATCCCCTCGCCGAGCTCGACGGTCTGACCGAACAGCTCCGAGCCAATTTCGGCGATGCGGCCGGGATTGTGCAGATCGGGCAGCGAGAGGCCGCCACCGCCGGCGCGCAAGCCCAGTTCCGCGCCGGATTGATTGATCGCGGTGGCGAGTGCGTTCCAATTGTTGACCAGGAAGGCGAACAGACCGACGAACAAGACCTTGCGGAAGAAGGGCGCGATCGGCGCTTCCTGCGCCAGCGCCCATTGCGCGCCCGCGAGCACGATCGAGATAACGATCAGCGCATTCAGGACATAGCCGACATCGCCTTGGATCAGCCCAAAGCCGGCGTCGGCGACGGCGATGAACCGGTCTAAGAAGGAATTGACAATTGTCGGCTCCATGTTGCTTGCCCCTCAGAACGCCGAACGCGCTGGATCGACGATGCGGCGGCGGGTGGGAAAGGCGCGGCGGCGGATCTCGCTGGCGCGCTCTTCGCGCGCCAGCCGCTCCATGCGCTCGGTCTGAAGCGCCCGGCCTTGAGCGGCGAGCAACGCTTGGGTTTCCGCCAGCTGCGTCGCCATCAGCCCCCATAATTGATTGCCCGCCTGCACGGCGCCGGTTTGTCCTTCCGCGCCGGAAGATGCAGACAACGCCGCGTTCACGTCGCCGCGCGCACGATCTATGGCCGCGGCGGCGCGCGCTTCCGCCTCCATGGCGCGCTCAAGGCTGGCGCGACTCTCGGCCAGCCATTGATCAGACCGCGAGAGCACGGTCTCCAGATCGAATCTCGCGAACGTTTCCGGGTAGAGCTCGCGGAGATTCTCTCCAACCCGACTCGCCTCGAACGAGACCCCGCTCGCCGCGTCGAACACCGCACGTGCATCGCCGATCGCCTGCGAGAGCTGGGGCGATAATTGCAGCGGCGATCGCGCCAGCATCTGCGCTTGCTGTTCGATCTGCCGGATCTGATTGTTGATCTGCTCGATAGCGCGCGCCGCCTGCAACACGTTCTGGGCAAGGTTGCTGGGATCGATCACCCGCATCTGCGCATATGCCGCCGGAGCGAGCGCCGCGCTCAAGCTTGCCGCGGTCAAAAGGAGGAAGGCTCGCCGGTGCGATCTCGTTTTGCTCATAATGCGGACTCCATGCTTGCGTAATCGATGACGAGCGGATCCAGCGCCGCGCCGCTTTGGTTGCGCTCGAACCTGCGGACCGCATCAGCGGCGGCGTGCAATCCCTTGGCGTCGAGCCAAGCCGCCGCAAATGCCGGCGCGCCGTGCGCGGCGAGTATCTGGTCGATTAAATTCTGGTCGTCAGGGCGCGAGGCGGCGGCGAAGGCGAGCGCGGCAGGCCCTAAGCCCAACTCGAACAAGCGGCAACCTTCGCGCGAGGCCAGGTAATAGTCCCGCTTAGGCGTGGCTTCAGCGATCAATTCGATCTGGCGCGGGTTGAGCCCCAAAGCCTCGTAGAAGGCGCGCGAGCGCGGCTCACGCGCCCGATCGTTGGCTAAGAAGATGCGCGTGTGGCACGCTTCGACGATGGTGGAGGCGATTTCGCTGGCTTCGACATCGGCAAGCTCTTGGCTTGCAAACACCACCGCGACGTTGCGCTTGCGCAGCGTCTTCAACCAATCCTGGATCTGCGCGGCAAAAGTCGCGTCTTTCAGGAAGAGCCAAGCTTCGTCGAGAATGAGCAAGGTGGGGCGCCCGTCGAAGCGACGCTCGAGTTCATGGAAGAGCACGCCGAGCACCGCGCCGATCGCGGCCGGCCGGCGCATGAGATCGTCCATCTCGAACGCTTGCACCTTGGCGGCTTTCAATGACGAAGCGTCGTGGTCCAGCAAGCGTCCGTGCGCGCCCGCCTGTGTGAATGGCGCGAGACTCGCGCGCACGTCTCTGTTCTGGATCAAAGCGGCCAGCAGCGTCAGCGTGCGATCCTCGGCGCGGCGGCTCGCCAGCACCCCGAGCGCCGTCCACACCTCGCTCTTCAGTTCCGGATTGATGGCGACGCGGGCGTTTGCCAGCACATCGCAGAGCCATTCGAGCGCCCATGACCGCTCGCCGTCCTCGTCGATGCGCGCGAGCGGCTGCAAACCGAGCGCGCCCTCTTCGCCGAGATCGAAGAAGTCGCCGCCGAGCGCGAGGATCATGGCGCGGGCCGACCGGCCCTTGTCGAACAGATAGATCTGCGCGCCAGCGGGATGAGCGGCGTCGTAGCGCAGCCATTGCGCAGCGAGGGTCGCAAGCAGCACTGACTTACCAGCGCCGGTTGGACCGACCACCATCGTGTGGCCGACATCGCCGACATGGAGGTCGAGCCGGAACGGCGTTGCGCCATCGGTGGCCGTCAGCATCAGCGAAGGCGCATCAAGATGGGTATTGCGGCGCGGCCCGGCCCACACCGCGCTCAAGGGCAAGAGGTGCGAAAGGCTGGGCGAGGTCAGAAGCGGCCGGCGCACATCGGCATAAGGGTGGCCAGGCAGCGAGCCGAGCCAGGCTTCCACCGCGTTGACCGTTTCCACTTCCGTGACAAACCCCAAGCCGTCAGCGACCTGCTGGATCTGATGGACAGCGTCGTGCGCAGCCTCGGCGTCCGCTTCCGCGACAGTGATGGTGAGGGTGACAAAACCGGCGCAGACGCCTTCAGCGCCCAAGTCCTGCAGCGCGAGGTCTGCGTCTTCCGCTTGGTTGGCAGCGTCGTTGTCGACGAGCAGCGCCTCTTCGCGGAAGAGCGCTTCCCTGAGCAGCGTCAGCAACCCCTTGCGTTTCGAGAACCACCGCTTGCGAATTTTCTCGATCTCGCGCCTAGCCTCTTCGCGGTCGAGCGGCAGAAAACGCGTCACCCAGCGATAGGCGATCGGCAAGCGATTGAGCGCATCGAGAAGGCCCGGCTCGGTCTCCGTCACGAAGCTGCGAACGGAAATGACCTTGAGATGACGCGCGCCGAGACGCGGTGCGAGGCCACCCACGAGCGGCGCGTCAGCCAATAACGCGTCGAGATGGAATGGTGTCTCTGGGACCGCGACCCGATGGGGCCGGTCGCTCACACAATCATGCAGATAGGTGAGTGTCGCCTCGTCATCGAGCCACGTCGCATTTGGCAGCATCGCCTCGATCAACGCCGCGACCGCATCGGTGTGCTCGATGAAGCGCGTGAGCGCGGCAGAATAGGCGATGCCGCTTTCAGGAGATGCGGCCTTCCGCTCGGGCCCCCCTTCGAACAGCACTTGCTCGAGTTTGCCCTGCCTCTCGGCGGGCGCCAGCCAGGTGAAGGTCAGGAAGTAGCGGCTCTCGAACCGCAGCCCCGCCGCCTCGAACACGGCCCGCCGCTCTTCATCGACCAGCCAGGCGGCGGCGTTGGTCCAGCGTGCGTCCGGATAGCCAGGCGCGGGATCGCGGCGCGCCTCGACGTGCAGACACCAGCCCGACCCAAAGCGTCTCAAGGCGTTGTTGAGACGCGCGGCCGCGCCCACGAGTTCGGCCTGCGTCGCGGAATCGAGATCCTGGCCGCGAAATTCGAGCGTGCGCTGAAAGGCGCCGTCCTTGTTGAGGATAATGCCGGGCGCCACGAGCGCGGCCCACGGCAGGTAATCGCTGAGCCTTGAAGCGCTGTTTCTGTAAGGGCGGAGATCGAACATGGCCCCTCGCTTACGTGCCGAAATAGACAGGCTTGGCGAGGTGGCGCGGCCAGGTCTCGATGAACCAAGGATCACGCGTCGCGGCCCAGGCGGCGGCGCCCTGCAACACCGCCCAGAGCGGCAAGCCGATGAAAGGTTGCTGCAGACCCAGACCGATCGCGGCGCCTAATGTCGCATTCAAAATGGCGAAGGCGCGCGGCGCCCCGCCCATCAGGATCGGCCGCGTCAGCGATGTGCGTAGCGGCAGCACGAAGCCATCGACGTTATCTGCGGCGGCATGACCAATTGCGCTCACAACACGGCCCCACCGGCAAAGCCGAAGAAGTCGAGGAAGAAGCTGACAGCGGCGAACATCACCGCGATGCCGAGGCCGACAAAGGCCAGCTTGCGCACCCCGCCCCCGCCTTCGGAGAAGATGATGGTGACGCCGGCGATGACGATGGCGATCACCGCGGCGGCGCGCGCCACCGGCCCGGTGATGGAATCGACGATCTGTTCAAGCGGGCCCTCCCACGGCATGCCGGACCCTGCCGCGTAAGCAGGAGCAACAAACACGAGTGTGATCAGTGCGGCGGACGCCAGGCAGCGTCCGGCGCTCGTTGGCCGGTGGAGCATGTTCGGTCTCTTAAGTTGAGGAATGAAAGCTGCGAGGGCTGATCTGTTCAGCCGTCCGGCGGCGGCCGCGCGAAGCGATAGAGCCCGCCCTCGCGGCCTTCGACGTGACTGATCTCGGTGATGCGCCGTCCATTGGCGGTGCGCGCGATGAAGACAATCATATCGACCGCGCCGGCGATCATGCGCCTTGGCGCTGCGCCCACCGCTTCGACGCAAAGGTCTTCAAGCCGCGCCAAAGCATCGGCCGCTGAATTTGCATGCAGACTAAGGAGCCCGCCGGGATGGCCGGTGTTCCAGGCCTTGAGCACTTCCAACGCAGCGCCGTCGCGGACCTCTCCGACGACGATGCGGTCGGGACGGAGCCGGAGCGTCATCTGCACCAGGTCGCGCATAGTCACGGCAGGCGCCGCCCGGCGCGTCAGCAACAGGACCGCATTGAGGCTCGAACATTGCAGCTCGGCCGTGTCTTCCAGAATGACCACGCGCGCATCGCGGAAGCATGACTCCGCCAAGAGCGCGTTGAGCAAGGTCGTCTTTCCCGATCCCGTGCCGCCGGCGACGATAATATTGCGCCGGGCGGCGACGGCGTTGCGCAGCGCCTCGGCTTGAGCGGGCGTCGCAATGCTGTCTGCGACATAATCGTCCAGGCTGAACCGCCGCGAAGGACGTTTGCGGATGGCGATCAAGGGCGCGGCGCTGAGCGGGGGCAGCACGGCCTGCACGCGCGCAAGCGAACCCGGCAGAATGGCTGCAAGCGACGGATTGGCTTCGCCGACCACTTCCCCCGCTTCATGGGCAATCAGCCGTATCGCCGCTTCCCGGTCCGCGGCGCTCAGCACGACATCGGTCGAGATGAGGCCCTCGCCCACCACATCGAGCCAAAGCGCTCCATCGGCGTTGATCATGGCTTCGACGACATCGCCGCGCGCCAGCGCGTCGGCGACAGCCGGTCCTAACGATCGTTCGAGGGCCGAACGGCGACGCGCGGCGGCAAGGGGGAGCGCTTGCATCGTCATGATGCAGCGCCTTGCGTTGAGGCGCCGCCGCCGGCGCCGCTCCTGTCGGCGGCGGAAAAGAATTCGGACGAGCGGCCGGAATCGATCGCGTTGGCGACATAATCGAGAAAGCGCTCGAAGCGCGCCGAGGCGCTGGCCGCTGCGCTCTCCTCGATCGCCTCGTCCAAGGGCGGATTATGTTCGAGCCACACCCGGACAAAAAGCAACAAGCTCTCCTTGATCATCGCGCTGTCGCGGATGACTTTCTCGAGCCGTTGCTCCATGCGCGCGATACGATGGCCCAGCGCCACGCTGTCACCGCCGGCATTCTCTGCGCGCGCCAGCTTCTGGCGCACCGCATCGACGATAACGCTCGAGACAGCGCGTCCTTGAGCATCGGCCAGCCGTGTCACCTTGGCGCGAAGGTCGGGAGGAAGATAAACGCTGGTCGGGGGGCCCGGCATTGCGATCATATCCCCGTGCTCGAGGCCGGTCCCGTGGCGTCGGCCGGCGTGGATTGTGAGCCATCTGGCGCGGCCTCGGCGCGGCGGAAGCCGGCAAGCGCGCGCTCTGAGATGGAGAGCTCGCTGAAGAGATCGCCTTGGGCCTCCGCCTTGGCATCCTTGCGTTTGAACACGGGCGCTGTGCGCACCGCGCCGCGCTCGCCCTTTGCCAATTGTCCAAGCGGGCGCACGCCGGCCCAATCGTGCTTTGTAGAGAGCGTAATCGGCTCATATGGGGCGGGCTTCAGGCGTGACTGAAACAACGGCTCCTCATCGAACCTGAGCTTCTTGGATCGGATGGGCTTGGCGCCGGCTACGAAGACGATCTGCTCGCCGGAGGCGAGCTGGCGCACATCGCCGGGCAGCAACAAGGGGCGCTTCTCTTCGCGATAGGTCGTCGAACCGCGACGGGAACCCAGAATGGCTCGCGGCCGCGCGACGTTTTCCTGTTCGACCACCTCCCAGCGCTCCCCCGCCATGGCGGAGATGGTCTTGGCCGTCTCAAGGTCGGCGGCGGCGAACGCAGTGACCACATGACAATTGTCGATGATGACGCTGTCGCGGCCGTAGGTGCGCGCGATGTGGTTGAGGCTCTGACAGACGAGGTAAGCTTTGAGCCCGTAGCCAGCGAAAGCGCCCATCGCTGTTTCGAAGAATGGAAGACGGCCGAGTTGGGGAAACTCGTCGAGCAACAGCATGAGATCGTGACGCTTAGTGCGGCCGCTTGCGTCCCTTGTCTGATGTTCCATGAGCGCGCGTGTCATCTGGTTGAGCACGAGCCGCATCAGCGGCATCAGACGCTGGGCGTCCGACGGCGGCGGCTGCAGAAAAAGGGAGACCGGCAGGTCGTGGCACATAAGATCGCCGACGCGGAAATCGGATGCGCTTGTGTTGGCGGCGACGAGCGGGTCGGCGAACACGCCGAAAAAGCTTTCCGCTGTCGCCTTCACACCGGAGCGGACGCGCTCCTCACTCGAGAGATAGGATTCCGCAGCGTGCAGCACCTCAGGATGGACTTGCGGCTGGCCGCTCACTGGGCAGCGGCGATGCAGAACGATGCGCATCTGCTGTGCGCAGGCGTCGAGGTCGCGCAGCTTTTCGCGCACGACAGCGAGCGTCTTGCGATGATCTGGCTCCAAATAGAGCACATGCAGAATGAGGCCGACCAAAATCTGCTTGGCGCTGCGGTCCCAGAAATCGGCATGGCGTCCATCGCCGGCCGGATCGACGATGATCTCGACGATGTTCTGCACATCGCGCACTTCGTTGGCGCCTTTGCGCACCTCGAACAGCGGATTAAAGCGCGCGCTCTTGGCTGCAGTCGGCGCAAAGCGCAGCACCGGCCCCAGCTCTGCACGAAAGCCCGCAACGCCCGGAAACTCGTGACGCGCATCGCCATCGGCGAGTTCGCCTTTGACGTCCAGAACCAAGACGGAGCGCGGCCAGGCAAGGAGCGTAGGCACGACGTGGCCCCGCCCCTTGCCTGACCGCGAGGCGCCGACGAGGAGAAGATGGCCGGCGCCGTTATAGGCGATGATCTCGCCTTCGAACCAGCCAAGGACAGCGCCTGCGGAGGCGAACAGTTCAGCGGCGCGAACGTCGGCGAACGAGGCCCAGCCGCTTTGGCCATGGCGGCGAAGCATTGGCGTCCCGTTCCGGCTCGCGATCGCGCAGAGCAGCGCTGTGGTCCCCGCGCCGAGCACAAGGATAAGGTCAGCGAGCGCGAAGGGCTTGGGATAGGTCTCGCGCCAACGCTCCGACCAACTCAGGACGGCCCACGGCCAATAAAGAGGCGTATCGCCCACGCGCATCGCTGCATCCCCGAGCGCGGGCTGATACCGAAACATGGCGGCCACGGATTGCGTCGCGGCCAGGCATGAGGCTGCGCCGCACGCCAATACGATGGAGAGCGCCGCCGCAACCCGCATCAAGCCCCCCAAAAAACCGGCGCTCTTGCACAATCGCTCTGCCGGCGTTCCAAGCGAACACCCAGATCGCGCCGGCGTCGATTGGCACGATCGTGCCTCTTGCGCCTATCGACAGGGGAAATTGACCGAGTGGTTTCGCCACATCATCGCCGCAGCGACGATCTCGTTCTCCGCGCGCCCACCAGCGCGCGCTGGCCGCCTCTCATGGCGAGCCAGCCATCGCTCAAATGGAATTGAAGCTCGGCCCCCTGTCGTGCGGAATCAATCCTCTCCAGCCAAGATGGAGAGCTTGTCCCTCTCAACGCCGATACGCATGAAACGCTTGGCGCGCCGGAGCGGCTCGAATGCCCGCTCGGGCCGGGCGGTTGCCGGCGCCGCCAGCTCAAACCTCGGTTTGACCCGCAACAACCTTTGTGAATTGGGCCGGCTACGCGCGCGGGTCAGTTAACGGCGAATCGAACGGCGCAGGCGCCGCTCCAGCGACCTACGGCACGCACTCGCTGCGCCGTACAAAGGCGGCGCTGATCTATCGCAAGACCGGCAACCTGCGCGCCGTGCAGCTGCTCCTCGGCCACTCCAAGCTGGAGAGCACCGTTCGCTATCTGGGCGTCGAGGTCGATGACGCCATCGCCATCTCGGGAGGCGTCGACCTCTGAGCCGCATAGAATGGCCGGTTCACGTCGAGTCGGCCATTCTTACTGAAGTGACGAACGGGCTCATGTCGCCGAAAGCTGCCATTCTCGTAGGCTGCGTTAGCTTGACTACGGTACCGATACCCGGTACCGTGTCGAGTGCGTTACGAATGGGACAAGGTCAAAGCCGCGTCCAACCGCCGGCTGCATGGGATCGATTTTCAGGACGCCATTGTCGCCCTGGAAGACCCCAATCGTATCGAAGAAGCAGATGATCGCTTCGATTACGGAGAAGATCGGGACATCGTCATTGGAATGTCGCGTGGCGGGGTCCTGTTCGTCGTCGCGACTTACAGAGACGAAAATACACGCCGCATCATTTCGGCCCGAAAGGCTACGAAGCATGAGAAAGACCGCTACCACGCGGGCGACCGCGAAATCTGGTGATCGCAAGGGCGCTACAGACTGGACGCGCGTCCGGGCAATGTCAGATGCACAAGTGCGCAAAGCCGCCCTGGCGGACCCAGATGCTCAGCCTCTTACCAAAGAGCAATTGTCGAAGATGCGTCGCGTATCACGCGTCAAAGCACTGCGAGAACGCACCGGGATGACTCAACGAGAGTTTGCCGAGGCATTTCATCTACCCCTCACGACTTTGCGCGACTGGGAGCAGCGCCGCTCCATTCCGGATGCTCCCGCGCGGGCGCTCCTGCTCGCGATCGAACGAGATCCCAAGAGGATGATGGCTCTGTTGGCTCCAGCAACGGTTTGATCAGCCGACCGGCTGGCGCGCTCCAATCGAGCCACTGCGCCCTTCTCGTCAATTCGGCTGACGATCGCCGACAACGGTCATTATCTAACGGCGACGCACTTGCCAGCCGCTGAAGTAAATCAGCGTTCTCTCGTCGTTGATCCAGAAGCCGTCGAAGTCACTCCACGCAGGATGCCTCCACAGCGCGATGTGAGTGGATTCCGGCTTTGGAGAGTTGTCATCCCAATCGGTGTCGCTCTGCATGCACATGTTGATCAGCAGCGTGCAAATCAGGGCATCTTCGGTGGTCGCCTCAACATCGCGCCACTCTGTGCTGAAATCGCCGCGAAGTCCGTCGCACCAATCGCCACTGACTAACAGCCGATCGACTCGGTCGGGATTGAAGCCGTACTGCCAAACACCCTGATTCTCGCAGACAAACGCAACAATTCCATTCGCATCGACGGCGTAGTTGCTGGGGTGAAGAATGCGGTCCTGCCCTTCAAGGAGACCGAGAAATGGCGTCGCGTATTCCAATAAGGGTCCGGGAATACGCTTGGCGCTTCGCCAAAGTTCTCCGACACGGGCGTTGAGCCGTAACACGCAGCTTGGAATGGCAACGGAGGTCGTCACCGGCTCGCCGGGATGAGGAGCCTGCTCGCCACACCACTCGCCGATGAAGTCGCACGCCTCATCGATGGTCTTGAGCATATCGCGGACTCCGTCTTCCGGCGCGACCATATCGACTCTGTCGAATGTCTCAATTGGGCCAATCACTGCCCCATAGACACAATCTTACCTACGGTGCGAATGGAGGGCCACTCCTGCCGTTCGATCCCATGTGTGGACGGCACCCTGCTGGCAAGGAAAATCTCTGATCATGCTCGGCGGTCGGTGCGCCCATGTGTCCGGCCTGTTGATGCAGCGCGAACAACGCTGGCCTTCATGCTATCCGCTGACCAGATCCCGATCAAAAGCACGCGCTCGAAGGCGCTCTGGGATAGATGGGTTTGCCTGGTCCCCGGTTCGACCGGTTTTGCATGATTTCGTGATCGCCCTTTCCAACCTCTGTGCACGCCGCGATGGGACGCGCGTTCGTTACGCGGCCTGCAATTGAGGCTCGCGAATTTCTCACCCTTAGTCATCAGCGCCCAGACCATGCGGGCGGTTTTATCGGCGAGCGCGACCGCGGCGATCTTCGATGTTCGGCGCTCCAGCAATTTCACCACCCAGGGTCGCTTCGTGCCGTGGCGCTGCGCATAACGGATCACTGAGAGCGATCCAGCTACCAACAACCAGCGCAGATAATTGTCGCCGCGCTTGGATATGGCGCCCAAACGCTCCTTGCCGCCCGTCGAGCTCTGCTTGGGCACGAGGCCAAGCCACGCGGATAGCGCTCGCCCTGATTTGAACGTCGATGCATCGCCGATCGTGGCTGCAAGCGCGCTTGCCGCTAGCGGACCGATGCCGGGTATCGTTGCAAGTCGCCGGCTCGTTTCGTTGCTCCGATGCCATGCGAGCACCTGGCGATCGCAATCGAGGATCTGGGCCTGCAGCTGATCGTACTGATTGACGAGATACCCCAGTGCGCGCCGGACCATCGACGTGATGCGCTCATCTTTCTCATCGCACATGATCCGCACCAAGCTCTCCAGACCGATACGGCCGAAGGGCGCGATCAGGCCAAACTCCGCCATGTGCGCGCGAATGCTGTTTCCCACGCGCGTTCGAAGGCGGATTAGCGTCGCACGAAGCTTGCGCATCGCCAGCACGCTTTGCTGCTCCACGGACTTCACCTCGGCGAAACGCATGTTCGGCCGGGTCACCGCTTCGCAGATCGCCTCTGCATCAGCAGAATCGTTCTTCTGACTCTTCACGTAAGGCTTCACATACGCCGGCGGCATCAGCTTCACGGTGTGCCCTAAAGCGCCGATTTCCCCCGCCCAGTTATGGGAGCTGGCGCAGGCTTCGATGCCCACTAGGCATTTCGGCAAGCTCGCGAAGAAATCTCTGACCTTCGCGCGCGTGATGCGCCTTCTGAAGACCACCTCGCCTTCCGCATCGACGCCATGCGCCTGAAACACGTTCTTTGCGATGTCGAGACCAATTGTTACAACGCTCTGCATGCTGCCCTCCTTTGACGGAGCTGAATCCTAGATCAGGTTCATCGCCGCCGGGTGGGCGCCGTCCACAGCATCAGAAGCAGTCATTGGCTTAGATGCGCCCCATAGCGTTCGAGCCTCGCCGCAAGTGCGGCACGAACTCGCCGTTAGCGCCATCAGGCATTCTCCGTTCCCGGCTTCGCGTCCCCAATTTCATATCCCAGCCGATCATGTCTCGTCTCCTACGCGTTCACGCGTTGCCACTCCATGATCCAGCCCCAGTCCCACGTCGCGCCGCCGTCACGGGACGCGCCCTGGCGCCAACGGCACGCGTTGGCCGTGATCTGGTCCCAGATCCCGCGATAAATGACCGGCATATCGCCCTCCATGTCAGTCACGTCGAAAATGCCTTCGCCATTGACGAAACCGCCGAGCTGACCGGGCGTCGTCACCACACCACTGTTGGCGTTTACCCAATGATCACTCCAAATTTTCTGGTTTACGTCGAGCAAGCGCAGGCCGAGGCCGTTGAAGTCGCGCGCGGGGATTCGCAGCTCCTCGACGCTGCAAATGCCGCCGAGGATGCCGTAGACGGTTGCTTCACCGGTGAACGACTCAAACTCACCGATTGGCGTGCGCTTCCATCTGTGAGCAATGCGCCATTCTCCAGTGAGAAAGTCGAACTCGCCCGGATGCCCCTCGGGAATATTTGCCGGGCGCGCGGGCGTGGGAGCCGCCTCTTGCGCTTTAGCGCCTGTCGCCGCCGCCGCGGCGACAAAAGCGGACGCACCGCCCTTCATCAGGAGACGTCGAAGTAAGTCCATCATGAGCTCCTTGTGCTAACGCAATGACGAACGCGGCGTGGGTTGCAGCCGGCGGTGTTCGCTGGCTTGGGTGCAGAAGCTTGCGAGTGCACGTCGCGACGTCGCCAGCGCCTGCTGTGCGCGTGCGTGTGCGGCTTGCGAAGCGAAGCGCGTAATCGCGACGAACACGGTCTCGCTGTTGCGAATGGGCAAGCGCTTGTAGTTGTTCTCAGCGTGCTCGGTGACGAACGTGGCCATTGGCATTGCGTCTGCCGCGCCCAGCGTGGGCAGCGCATGCTCCCGAAACGCCGCTGCAAACATCACTTCGTCCCGGGGGAAGTAGACATCTAGTGTAAACACGCCGCGTGGAATCGCTGTTGCGCCAACCGGCGCACGACCTTCGCGCAGAATGCTTCCATCCCGCGGCCTGAGCAGAAGCACATTGTCGGAGTCCGTGATCGTCGCATTGCAGGCCGAACGATACTTCAGCCACAGCGCGCTATTGTAGAACGCGCTGAGCGCCGCCTTGCGGCTCGCCATGTTGTCAAAGCAACGAATCCAAACCCAGCGATCTTCATTGTCCAGATCTCGAAATGTCGCCGCAACGCGCAAGCCAGCTGCCTCTTGCGAATCGAGAAAGAGACGCTCGAACATTTCGACGAGATCGTCCCGTCGCCCGGGGCGGCAGGTGTAATCGCGCAGTTCGAATACAGCGGGCGTCAGCATGGTGCTTGCATACGCCGGTAAACATGCCATCCTGTGGCATATATTAGAACGCACCAGAAAATCATGCGCGCTAGCCGCCTATTATCAATCCTGATCCTACTGCAAATGCGCGGGCGAGTGAGCGCAGAGGCGCTGGCGGCGGAGTTCGAGGTTTCGGTCCGCACCATTCACCGCGACATCGATCAACTGAGCGCCGCCGGTGTGCCGATTTACGCTGAGCGAGGGCGCAATGGCGGTTTTCAGCTGCACGAGGGCTATAGAACCAAGCTGACCGGCTTTACCGCAAGCGAAGCCGAAGCGCTGTTGCTCTCTGGCGCGGGCCGCGCCGCCTCCGATCTTGGCATCGGCCCCGAAGCCGCCGCCGCGCAACTCAAGCTGCTTGCCAGCCTGCCCCCCGACTCCGGCGCGAGCGCTCAACGTGTGGCCCAGCGATTCCATCTCGATCCTGTCAACTGGTACGCGCGCGCTGAGCCGCCACCACTCCTGCCCACGCTCGCAGACGCCGTTTGGCGGGCGAAGCGGATCCGCGTGCGCTATGAGAGTTGGAAGGACGTGGTCGCGCGCGAACTCAGTCCGCTTGGCCTCGTGCTGAAGGGCGGACTTTGGTATCTCGTCGCTTTCGCGAAGGACGCGCCCCGAACTTACCGCGTCTCCAACATCTTGTCTCTGGACGTACTCGATAAAGACTTCACCCGCCCAAAGCGCTTCGACCTTTCGAAGTTCTGGGGCGAATGGGTATCTGAGTTCGAAGCGCGCCTTTTGCGCGGGCGCGCTGTGGTGAAGCTCTCGCCCACTGGGCTTAAGTGGCTCCGCGAAGTCAGCCCCGCGGCTGCGCAAGCCGTCGATGCCGAACACACAAAATGCAAGCCCGATGGGTGGGTACGGGCCCAAATCCCGATCGAGAACGTCACCTACGCACGCCGGCAACTTCTGAATCTCGGCGGCGAGGTGGAAGTAGTGTCGCCGCCCGAACTGCGCGCGGAACTCGCAGCTGAGGCGGAGCGCATTAGATCATACTACGCATGACGCGCTAATGCGCCGACATCTGATGGGGCCACCACGAAGGCCCATGGGTCAGCTCCGGGAGAATCCCCCATTCGCCGTCTGATGACAGGAGCTTGGCCAGTCAACTCGCGCCACTCGTAATGCTGCGCCCGCTAGGTCCGCCCACCGCCCAAGCGCCGCTGTTGGGCGTCTCGCCATTCAGTGTTTCTTTACGGTGCACTGCGGACCTAGCGCGTCAACAAGAGCGCTTCAGACTGATCCCAGAAGCGGCCCAAACGCCTTCCCCGCCCGTGAACGGACATCCCAGCGTCACAACAGCCGGCGTAGTTCAGATTCCAATCCACCCGTCGAGCCATGGAAGCTCTTGATCATGGCGTCCAAGAACGGACCGTGTCGCAGCTTTGTCAGATCAAATGGATGCCCTACTCGGACTGAGATCAGGCGCAGAAACGCGAGCTGCGCACGCCCGTTGCCTTCGCGGAACGCGTGAATAGCGTTTAGCTCCGCGAGGAAGGCCGCTGCCGCTTCAGTGAAGGCGCTGGGCGAGCCAGGCGTGTGGAGAGCGCCTTTGCGCAAACGCCCAAAGAGTTTCGTCATCTCTTTTTCGATGTTCTCGGGATAGCAAAATACGTTGCCGCCTTTCGCGGTTCGAACCGTTCGATAGCGACCCGCCCACGTGTAAACGTCGCCAAAAAGATGCTTGTGCACGGCGCAATAGTGGGCCGGCCCAAAACGGCCATTTGGCAGCGGCTCATCGGCGCGGAGCGACGACATTTCCAGCTCGAACGCTTGCAGGCGCTTCGCATCCGTCAAACCGGCGCGGTTCTTTAGGACAAACGTGCCGCGATAGCAGTACGGGTCATCGAAGACCTCGTAGCCGAAGTCACTCATTTGCGCTTCGGCGCATCCGCCCCGTACGCCCGCAGGACTTCGGCCCGGCGCTCTTCCGGGCTAAGGCCTTTGGTGCGCTCGAGCCTTGCTGCGCTTTCCTTGCTCAAACGCAGCCCCTCCACCTTCGCCATGGAGGCATAGGCTTTGGCTCCGAGGGTTCGCTCTTGCGGACCACGATTCGACTTGCGCATGGACACAATATAGCGCCCTCCGCCGCCAAATGGCAGGGTGGATCTCGGGCAATCCAAGTCAATTTCTCGCCTTCTAAGCAAGCGCCAGAGGCTCCACGTCGATGCTTTCGGCGATGGCCAATGCGTCCTCCAATTCGACGCCGAGGTAGCGAACCGTGCTGTCGAGTTTCGTGTGGCCAAGAAGCAGCTGGACAGCACGGATGTTCCCCGTCTTTCGATAGATCAAAGCAGCTTTAGGTCGTCGCAGCGAGTGAGTTCCGTAGGCCGATGGCGCAAGGCCGATCGCGGCAATCCATTCGTCGACCAGGCGACCATATTGGAGAGTTGTCATAAGTTGGGTTCGATCAACCCTGCTTGGGAAAAGCCACTCGCTGCCCTTCAAGTTCTTACCTCGGACCCAGTATGCGATCGCCGCGCGAGCCTGCTCGGTGATTTCGAACTGAACCGGCGCACCTGTTTTACGCTGCGAGACCAGCGCGCGCGTGCGCACTTGGTCTGCCTGCATCACGTCTTCGACGCGAAGATGCACGAGATCGCAGCCGCGCAGCTTGCTGTCGATTGCGAGGTTGAAGAGCGCCAGGTCGCGCACGCGGTTTGAAATTTGTAGCCGCACACGGATCGCCCAGTTGTCCTCCTTCTCTGGAGGACTGGAATAGCGACGCCCGTCCGGCCGAATACTCAAGTCAATTCAGCAGCAAGAGCGCAGCATCATCCCACTAGCCGACGGCCGCCCCCTCCCCGCCCGTGTGCAGGCGTCAGTCCCTGCTGACATGAGTAACGACAATCTAAGTTAGAGAGCCGAGCTATGCGGCCACCTCGTCGCTACATCCCAACAACAGTCGTTCCGGCTCAGAGGCCGAAAAGCGGGCCTTAGAGCCGCGGATCGATCGGTTCACTCTCCAGGGCGAGCACAGCGAAGACGCATTCGTGCACTCGTCGCAGGGGTGCGCCTTCGACAAAGCGGTGCAATGCCTCCAGCCCCAGCGAGAACTCGCGGAGCGCCAGCGCACGCTTGCCGCCGAGGCCGCGCTTCTTGAGGCGCTCCAGATTTGCCGGCGCATCGTACTCAGGGCCGTAAATGATCCGCAGGTACTCGCGACCGCGCACTTTGAGCGCCGGCTGAATGATCCCCTTGTCGCCGCGCGCAATATACGAGAGTGGCTTCACCACCATCCCTTCACCGCCGCGCGATGTGAGTTCTTCCCACCACGCGATGGCCGCTGCACAGGCAGCTTCGTCGGCGAGGTCGAGCGTGCGCCAAGGCGTGGCGTGCACCATAGGCCCACCCCGTTCGGCAAGCCGATGCGCCCAGTGCATGTGCCATGAATGATCCTTGTCGGCGTGCACTGCGTTCTCACTTGCGAGCACGTGAAACGGCGCGATGCGTAGATCCTGCGGACCAGTCACGGGCCAGACATAAGGCGCCCATGCCGTCTCGTACGCTTTTGCCCTGGCGAGGCGGGACTGGATCGCCGTCGAGTCGATCTCGACGCCCCTCAGCGCCGCGCGGCGCAAGGCGTCCTCAGCCGCCGACAAGCCGGCGACAGCTGCGGCCGCAACGGGCGCGTATTGCCCCTCTATCAAGCTCGATGCCTTCGCCGACCACGGCATGAGCTCGCAATCGAGCAACAGCCAATCGGTCTTAAGCTCATCCCACACCGAGGCGGCGTCCGCCGCCGCACGCACGGCGCTTAGAGCCGCATCGCGCAGCGCCACGTCCGAGAAGAAGGGCCGGCCGGTGCGTGTCCAGATCGCGCCGGCGTCTTGACCCGACACACCGAACCGCCGGCGCGCGGCTTCCACATCGCGACACACTGCGACAAGCGCGCGCGAACCCATGTGCTTCTCTTCGAGCACCACGGTCCCCACGCCGCGACCGCGATAGTAGGCCAAGGCTTCGTCAGGCCGCTCGAGCCAGCCTTCGCGTGGGCTGGTCTCCACCGGGCTCATCGTCGGCGGCAAATGGATCAGCCATTGCGGCGCCATCGCGAAACGGCTCATCGCTTCGAGCGCAGCGGCGGCGTTTTCCTCGGCCACGACGATGCGCTTCATGTAGCGCGTGTCGATCCAGCGCCTGCCGGAGACGTCGGCAAAATCGAGCATATCATCGGCCAGCGCCTGAGCCGAGCGCCCGTCCTCAGCCGCCGCAAGCGGACGCATGGGCTCGAAATAGGTTTTCGCCGCAGGCACGCTGACCAACTCGCGCTCAGGCCAACGCAGCGCCGTCAATTTGCCGCCGAACACACAGCCCGTGTCGATGCAAATGGTGTTGTTCACCCACTCGGCTTCGGGAACCGGGGTGTGACCGTACACGACCGTCGTCGCGCCTCGATAATGCGCGGCCCAATCAGCCCGGACGGGCAGTCCGAACTCGTCGATCTCGCCGGTCGTCTCCCCGTAGAGCGCGAACTCCCGCACGGCACCGGAAGCGCGGCCGATCATATTCTCCTTCAGGCCCGCGTGCGCCACGCACAACTTGCCTCCATCGAGCCAGACATGGGAGCGCAGGCCGTCCAGGAAATCTTTGACGCTGCGGCGGTCTTCCTTGCCAACATTGTCGCCTGACCACAGCGCCTCGTATTGGGCGATGGTTTGCTCAAGGCCATGGCTTCGCTTGACGTCCTTGCCAAGAAGCCATTTGACCACCTTGCGTTCGTGATTGCCCACCACGCAGAGCGCGATGCCTTGCTCCACCATCGTGCGCACCAAGCGAACGACGTCAGGCGAACGCGGGCCACGATCGACCAGGTCCCCAACGAACACGGCGGTGCGCCCATGATCTCGCGTGATGCTTAGCTCAGGCGTCCAACTGACCCGATAGCCGAGTTCCGCCAGCAACCCCTCGAGTTCATCGCAACAGCCATGAATGTCGCCGATGATGTCGAACGGACCCGTTAGCTCTCGCTTGTCTGTCCAAAGCGGCTCCCGCTTCAAGGTTGCTGACGCGATGTCCTCGGGCCCGCGCAAGCGCCAGACTTGGCGAAACCCCTCTCGCTCCAGCCCCCGCATCCCGCGCCTGATCTCGCCGATCATGCGCTGAGGCACGCCCGGGCCGAACTGGCGATCGGGCCGATCTTTGTTGTGCGCCATACAGTCGTCGAGATCGACGTCGAGGACGATGGCCGCCGGCAGTGCGTGCCAGCGCCGTGCGAGCTCAATCCAGCGCTTGCGGTCCGGCGCTCGGACATTGGTGGCGTCGATCACGGCAAGCTTGCGGTGCTTGAGGCGCTTTTCGGCTATGGCGGCAACCAGTTCGAACGCATCTGCGCTGATCGACTGGTCATTCTCATCGTCGGTGATGAGACCCCTCGCATAATCCGAAGAGATGATCTCGGTCGGCTTGAAATGCCTGTGCGCGAACGTGCTTTTGCCGGCGCCGGTGGCGCCGATCAGAACGACCAAGCAGAAATCGGGGATGGCGATCTCAGTCATCGGCGGAACACCGCCATCTGTGTCGGCGGACCGTGCACCGGATCGTCGGCGCCGATACCTCGAAATTCTGCTTCATAGCCATGCGCGGCACAGATGCGCCCGGCCCAGTCTTGAAACTCAACGCGCGTCCACTCAAAGCGGTGGTCCGGGTGGCGGAAAGCTCCAATCGCCATGCTGGGAAAGAGTGCGTTGTGCTCGACGTTAGGCGTGGTCACGACGACGTAGCGTGGCTTTGCATTGCCGAACACGATAGCTTCCAGCGCAGGCAAGCGCTCCGCGTCAAGGTGTTCAATTACCTCAATCAAACACGCGGCGTCCACATCCGCCCAACGCGCGTCCCGATAGGTTAGCGCGCCGTGCAATAAAGTGATGCGATCCACCGGCGCTCCCGCGCGGTCGAGCTTCAGGCGACGCGCGGCCTTCTCCAACTCGCGCGCGGCTGCATCCAGGCCATAGATCCGCGAGAACTTGCGGTCTTGCGCTAGGCGTTGGAGCAACTTGCCTTCCCCGCAACCCAGATCAGCCACGCGCCAGGCGCTCAAATCTTTCAGCGTCGCGTGCACCGTGTCGAGCCGAACGTCATTCAACCGGATCGGCGCTTCAAGCGCCTCTTCCGGAGCGAGCTTCGGCGTTCCGCCGCTCGGGGTTTCCGCGTCGGCCTCCTCAACATCTTCCGGGGCCAGTCGCGCCAGCGCCACCTTCACCAGCGAGGAGCGCCGCTTCAGATAGCGCTGTGCGATCTGTTCCTTCTGGGGATGCGATCCAAGCCACCCGCTTGCCTTCGCTAGCAGCTTCTCAATCTCGTCCTCGCCGACCCAGTAATGCTTGTCAGCGTCGAGCGCAGGGATGAGCACGTAGAGATGCGAGAGCGCATCAGACACGCGATGCGCGCCGCGCAACGTGAGCGACACGTACCGCCCGGCGCCGGCGACAGGCTCAATCGTAACGTCCCAACCGAGCGGTTCGAAAAAGGCGCGCACCATGTCCGCGCCACCGGGCAGTGGCGTCACGCGGACTTCCAATGGGATCTTCGTCTTCGCGAGTTCGGGCCGCTCCCGCGACTCCCCGTTCATCGCGGTTCGGAACGCCTTGTTGAGCGCCACCGACAGGAACGATGTCGCCGCGTACGGGCGGTCGTTAACGTATTGAGAAAGCAATCCCTCGCCCTGACCGCGGCCGCGCACTAGGCCGACCGGATCAACGTCCAGAACCAAGGCCGCCTCGCAGCGCGCCTCGTTCGCCTCCGGAAATAGAACGACCGCCTTGCCGAACGTGAGCTCGGTTTCGTGCACCCGCTCCGGGTGCTTCATGAGCAGATACCCCAGATCCGTGGCTGGGGCGTGCGTGGTGGCGATCGATAAGTACACGCCGGGTCGTTAGCATGCCCCAACCAGGAGTTTCACCCCCCTTTAGCGGCTAGACGTCGATCCCTTCGGCAATTGCCAAGGCGTCCTCAACCTCGACACCCAAATATCGGACGGTGCTGTCCAACTTGGTGTGCCCGAGAAGGAGTTGTACCGCCCGGATTTGCCGGTCTTTCGATAAATCAGCGCCGCCTTCGTGCGCCGGAGCGAGTGGGTCCCGTAAGCCTTCGGCGATAATCCAATGGCGGCGATCCATTCGTCGACCAAACGGCCGTACTGGCGCGTGGTCATGGCCTTGCGTTTGTCCACCCTGCTGGGGAAGAGCCAGTCGGATGTTTTCAGGTCTTTGCCTCTAACCCAGGCGGCTAAAGCGGCCCGGGCCTGCTCGGTGATCTCGAACTGGACTGGGGCGCCGGTCTTGCGCTGTGAGATCAAGGCCCGCGTGCGTACTTGATCGTCCTGTATGACATCCTCAACCCGCAGGTGGACTAGGTCGCAGCCACGCAACTTGCTGTCGATGGCTAGATTGAAGAGCGCCAAGTCGCGGACGCGATTTGAGATTTGAAGCCGAACGCGGATCGCCCAGACTTCGCGCGGCTTAAGAGGCGGCTTTTGGCCAGTTACTTTGTCCTTATTCCACGGCACGAACTGCCCCAGAACAGTCCTCAACGCCTCGCCTTTGCGGGCCTTTCTAGAAAGAGGCTCGCTTCGACACCCAGTACAGAAGCGAGACGTTCGATCATGTCGATGCTCGCGCTGTAGACACTGCGCTCCAATGCGCTGATGTACGTCCGATCGACACCAGCTTCATGGGCCAATGCTTCCTGTGAGAGCTTGGCCTCTAGACGATATCTGCGGAGATTCCGCGCGTAGATGTCGCGAAGGGACATACGCGCAAGGCCACAATCTTGCGGTGCATTTCACCACGGAGTATACTCGACAAACGTTTGCTTCTAGTTGCGTATGTCGATGGCACCGCGGAAATCGGTCGGTCCCGAGGGTGAACGCATCGCTTTGGCGGCGCTCGCTATGGCGTCAATACGTCCGCTCGCCCGCGTGATCGCCAGCGACCGCGTCACAGACCTTGCCCTCAGCCTTTCCCCCGGTCGCCTCGCTGTCGTCCGCTGCTTGGATGAGGCATCTACCGAAGATCACTCCGTCCTCGCAACAATGGTTTCTGGGCGCGATTTCGTCTGGGCTGGACTGGTCTACTCCGATCAGTTGGGCGCGGATTGGCCGGGCGCTGTCGAGGCCTTCCATGTCTCGGAGCTGTCCCGGCTGGTCGAACGGCTGCGGTACCTCCAGAGATCGGAAACCCCATGAGGCAACACGACCTCGTCCGGCTCTTCGAGGAGATGGCTCCTGGCCTTCGGCGGTATTTGTCCCGCTTTGGCCCGGGGATCTCGGCTGACGATATCGCGCAGGATGCGTTCGCCCGTTTAGCTGCGGCGAAGCCAGGAACCATCGAGGCCCCGCGCGCCTGGCTCTTTCGCACCGCCCGCAATATCGCCCTCAATGAATTGGCGCGGCGGAAAACCGCCGCCACTGATGCGGTCGGGGATATTTCTGCGCTTGAACATCCCTGCGATGCGCCCTCGCCCGAAGACCTAATCCAACGCAGCGACGAAGCTCAGCGGCTGCGCGCGATCCTGGCGCTCCTGCCCGAGCGCCAGCGCGTTTCCCTCATCCTGTTCAAGCTGGAAGGCTTGTCGCATAAAGAGATTGGCCAACGCCTTGGCGTCTCGCACCGCACCGTCGAACGCTACATCGCCGACGCCATTGCCCATTGCCATGCATACCTGAGCGCCTTCCGCGCTGAGGACTGATGAAGATCGGATCTGGGGCCGATGAGGGAGCCTCGATTGACCAGCGCCGAGCTGGAAGCGAGCCGCTGGATAGCCCGGCTCGAAGCCGCCGACGTGACGCTGGAAGACCATCAGCGCTTCCGCGCCTGGTTGGAGGCTGCGCCCGAAAACCGGCCCGCCTACCAAGCCGTCGCCGCCAGCTTCGACAGGCTCGATAAACTGAAATTGCTCACCCCCAAGCCGGCGACGAGCCTGCCGCGGCCAACGCTTTCGCGCCGCGCTTTGTTCGTGGGCGGCGCTGGCGCGGCCGCTGTCGCCGGCGCCGGCGCGCTCGGGCTCTGGACGCTCACCCCGGCAACCACCTTCGCCGCCACCTACGAAACCCCCATTGGCGGGCGCCAGCACGCCACCCTCAGCGATGGCTCGGGGATCGAATTGAACGCCGACACGCGCCTGCGCGCCGCCTTCACCGGCCAAGCCCGCACCCTCCATCTCGAACGCGGCGAGGCCCTGTTCACCGTCGCCGCCGATCCTCGCCCGTTCATCGTGCGCACCCGCTTCGGCGCGCTCACAGCCCAGGGCACTGTGTTTCTGGTCAAACTCACCGGCGCCGCCGCACGCGTCAGCGTGCTTGCCGGACACGTCACTGGCGAGCACGCGGCCAGCGCATCGGGCCAAGCTTCGGTGCATCAGGAATTGGTGCTGTCTGCGCATGGCGTCGCCCAACACAATCTCAGCGCCGAACGGACCAGCCAGCGCCTAGCCTGGCGCACGCACATGCTGGCCTTCGACGGCGAGACGCTGGCCGAAGCAGCCGCTGACGTAGAGGCGCAGACCGGAATCCGCTTCCGCTTCGCTGACCCCGCCATCGCAGCATTGCGCGTCGGCGGTTACATCGACGCACGCGACGCACGCGCCTTCATAACCCTGCTGGAAACCAATCTCGGCCTCTCCGCACGCCGGCAAGGCGATGGCTCAATTCTGCTCGACACCTGATCCGCTTGCGCCGGCGCCCGCCAGCCTGCCCGCTCGGCGCCCGATCACGCGCGCGCGGGCGCGATCATGGGCTAAAGAGCGCGCGCTGGAGCGTTAGTCTGCTTGGCGTTTGCGCGCCGCACGCGGCCAGTGTCTGGCCCAAGCCGGCGTCGAGCGGTCTTGGCTAGGTTGAACCCCGATCTTCAGAACCCAGCGCGCTCAGGCGGACGCGATAGCGGCGCACCGCCGCAAAACACTCATCGCCAATGGCTTGAAGCTCTGGACGATCAAGCTGTGGCGCCGGCTGCACCTCGCCATCGCCGCGCTCGCTGCATACCCCCATGCCGATCAGCGCATTGACTTTGCGCCGCACCGTCTCCCGCGACAAACCGGTCCGGTCCGCGATCAGAACCCGTGAGATGGCGCCGCGCATCCGGTCGGGCGGCGCTGGATGGTTGAACAGATCGCGGCGGGCGTGCATGCCGGTCAACAAAGGCCGCATCGCCGCTTCGTTCACGACCACCAAGATTACCACCATGTCGAGATCAAGCTGAGGCATGCGCGACCGCAGCGACCAGAGCATGTCCAGAAAAAGCTCGCATGCTGCGTAAGCCCGGGGCCGAACCCGGGCTGGCAATGTCTCCCCCGCTCCGGTCGCGACCCGTTGTTGTTTACCCGCTTGCGGCCAGTGCTCGGAACCCGCCCCCTCCTGCCCCAGTTGATGCAGGCGCGCCTCGTAGCGCTCAACCGCAGCGAAACATTCATCGGCGATCTGTTGAAACACAGCCTCCATCAGCCGCGCCGGACACTGAACCTGCTTGTCCTCCCGTTCATGAACCAGGTTGAGCGCCATCAATAGGCTCACCTTGCGCCGCACGGTCTCGCGCGCCAGACCGGTGCGCGCCGCAATCTGCGCCCGCGACAACGCCCCACGCGCCGCATCGGGAGGCGAAAGCGCATTGATGAGATCGCGCCGCGCATGCGGGCCCACCAACATGGGACGCATAGTCGCCTCGTTGACCACCAACAGGATCAACAAGGCCTCAAGATCAATGCCCGCAGCGCGCAGGCGCACCGACGAAAACATGTCGAGAAAAAGCTCGCTGGCCGCGTAGGCGCGTGGACGCACGCGCGCTGGCAGTTCAGCTTTGTCGATACCGATCCTAGGCGTCATTCACAGAACTGCCCCCTGCTTGCCGCCAGCTGCCTGCCAGCCGCTCCCGCGCTCTCGCGCCGGCCCGGTTTGATCTTATCCCAATGTGCCGCGGCGCCAGCCAGAACAGCACTGAGCAAACAGGTCCGATCCAGAATTATCGCTGGCAAGGCCCCACCTTGGCGCAACCGACGGCGTGCGGCGAGAGCGCGCCCAAAGCGGCGCCCGCGCCCCGCCCTGCAATTTCTCGCCCGCGTGCTGCGGAGTTTTCGCGCCTCGACGGTCTCTCTCTCAGCAATGGCGCGCTGAGACGCCGATTGGGGGATGACATGAGAAAGACATCGCGCCGTTTCGGCGCTGCGATCGCACGCGCCTTGTTCGCTAGCGCCGCAACATTGGCGTTGAACGCCAGCGTCGCCTACGCGCAAACCGCCGCCGAAACGCTGCGCGACTACGATATCGAAGCGCAGCCCTTGGCCTCCGCGCTCAACGCCTATGCGCAACAGAGCGGCGTGCAAGTGCTGTTTGCCTATGAACCGCTGCACGCGCTGACCGCGCCGAGCGTGATCGGACGTTTTTCCCGCAACGAAGCGCTCGATCGCCTGTTGGCCGGATCCGGCTATAACGCCACAACGCGCAATGACGGCGTCATCCAGCTGGAGCGCGACGACGGCCCCCAGCGCCTTCGCGACGAGCGCCAGGACGCCGCTGAAGCGGCTGAAAACGAACAGGAAGTGATCGTCACCGGCACCCGCATCCGCGGCGCAGCGCCGGCGGGCGCCAATACTTTGACGCTCAATCGCAGCGCCATCGAACAGAGCGGCCGCACCACCCTCGCCGAGGTGCTGCAGACGCTGCCGCAGAACTTCTCCGGCAGCCAAAACGAAGCCACGCAGAACAACACGACTGTGGCCGGGCGCAATATCGCCTTCGCCTCCACCGTCGACCTGCGCGGCCTAGGCGCCGACGCGACGCTGACTTTGGTCAATGGCCGCCGTCTGGCCCCGGCCGGCTTTGGCAATTTCGTCGACATCTCCTCGATCCCGCTCGCGGCAGTCGAGCGCGTCGAGATCCTCGCCGACGGCGCCTCCGCGACATACGGCTCCGACGCCGTCGGCGGCGTCGTCAACGTGATCCTGCGCAACAATTTCGACGGCGCCGAAGCCAGCGTACGCTATGGCGATACCAGCTCAAGCGACAGCGCCGAATATGGCGCTTCGTTCGTTGCCGGCCGCGACTGGTCAAGCGGACACTTGCTCGCTGGCATTGAACATCGCGCCCGCGAGGCGCTCGCCGCCAGCGCACGGGCCTACGCCGCCAACAGCGATCTGCGCCCGTTCGGGGGATCGAACTTCTCCACCAATCAGGGCAATCCCGGCACCATTACCCGGATCGGCGCAACGGCCGTGACCTACGCAATTCCGACCGGGCAGAACGGCCTGTCGCTGACCCAAGCCGATCTGCTGCCGGGCGTGGTCAATTATCGCAACGCCCAGGCCGACGACGACCTGTTGCCGCAGCAGCAGAGCAATTCTCTTTTCCTCGCGTTTGAACAGGCGCTGACGCCTTCTGTGTCCCTCTATGCTGAGGCGCTGGCGACACGGCGCGAGGCGTCCCTGCGCGACACGCAATTGGGGACAACCCTGATCGTGCCAGAGAGCAATTACTACCGCCAGCTCAATGGCCTTTTCCTGGGACAAGGCAATCTCAGCGTCGCCTATTCGATGGCGCAGGACCTCGGCCCCAGCATCACCGAAACCGACACGCGCGCGATCTCCGCGATCGCCGGCTTGAAGTGGGACATCGGCGCCTGGCGCATTGATGCAAGCGCCGCGCTCGGCGCCCACAATGACGAGCAAACCTATCGCAACGTCTTCGATCCGACCGGCATCAACGCGGCGCTCGCCAGCGGCGATCCAGCCACCGCGTTCAACCCGTTCTCGGATGGCTCGAATACGCCGGCATCGGTGTTGCAGCAGCTGCGGCTCAGCCAGATCACCGAGAACGATTCCGATCTGGTCGCCTATGGCTTGCGCGGCGACGGCCCGCTATTTTCCCTGCCCGCAGGCGCAGTGCGCCTCGCCATCGGACTCGAACGCCGCGCTGAATCGTTTTCGATCGTTCGCGTCAACCATTATGGCTCCGGCGCCAGCGCCATTTCGCCAACTTTCCGCGCCGGCGAACGCAGCATCGACGCTGCCTACGCTGAACTCTTCATCCCGGTCACCGCCCCCGAGCTTGCCATCCCGTTCGCCTACGCTGTCGACCTTTCGCTCTCGGCCCGCAGCGAAGGGTCAGACAGCTTTGAAGCGACCACGCCCAAGATCGGTCTCACCTGGGCGCTCTCGCCTGACCTGGCGCTGCGCGCCAGCTGGGGGCGATCGTTCAAAGCGCCGCAATTCAATCAGACGCTTGGCGATATCTCGGCGACATACGCGTCCGCGCCTCCCTTCATCGACCCCTACGCCGACGACGGCTCGACCGGCGTTCTCTTCCTTGGCGGCTCCAATCCAGACCTTGCCCCAGAAGAGGCCGAGACCTGGACCGCCGGCTTTCAGCTGACGCCGCGGGCGCGCCCGCGCTTGCGCTTGAGCGCCACCTATTTCGACATCGACTTCGCCAACCGCATTTCCTCTCCGACCGACATTTTGACCGCCATTCGCAACCCCGGCGCCTTTGCCGACTATCTGATCCGCGATCCGAGCCCGGAACAGATCGCCTATTATTCCGCCCTGCCGGTCTCGATCGTTGGCAGCGTGCCGCCCGAAGGGGTCGAACTCATCTTCGATGCGCGGCTCACCAATCTGGCCTCGCTGCGCGTGCGCGGCGTCGACATCGAAGCGGCGCAAGGCTTCGATCTCTTTGGCGGCGAAGCGAGCCTGTTCCTGAACGCAAGCGGCCTCTTGCAGTACGAGCGTCGCGCCAACGCGCTCGCCGCGCCCGTCGATGCGCTCAACACGCTCTACAATCCGGTCGACTGGCACGGGCGCGTCGGCCTTGCCTGGCGCAATGACCAATGGAGCCTCTCAAGCATCGTCAATTACACCAACGCCTATCGCAACACCCAAACCAATCCGGTCGCGGAGATCGATGCCTGGACGACCCTCGACCTTCGCCTGGCCCGCACCTGGGGCGATCAAGCCGCGCCATTCGAAACAGCGCTCGCCATCCGCAACGCGCTCGACGCCGACCCGCCCTTCGCCAACACCCCGATCGGCATCGGTTTTGACGCCGCCAACGCATCGCCGATCGGCCGCTTCGTCAGCCTGCAAGTGCGCAAGCGGTGGTGAGCATGCGCGCGCTGCTGCTGGCGGCGGCGCTCGCCCTCGCCGCCGCGCCGCCGGCGCGGGCCGCGTGCGAGACAGCCGCCCAAGAGCTGATGAACCTCACTGAGATCGGCGGCTATCGTGAGGGCTTGTCAATTGCGCCCGACGGCGCCCGCGCCGCCTTTGCCACGCGAACAGTGAATTGGACCCGCAACGACGTCGATCACACGATCAGCGTCGTTGCGCTCGGCCCCGGCCGCGCGCGCGCTCTCGCTGATGCAGGCGGCGTCATCCTAAGCGAAAGCAATGGACGCACCAATGGCGCAGCGCTCGACCGCGTGCCGCTCTGGTCCCCGGACAGCGTCTGGCTGGCTTATCTGGTCAAGACCGGCGACCGCGTCGAACTCTGGCGGGTGCGCGCAGCCGGCGGGGCGCCGCGCCTACTCTATCGCGGCGGCGCCGATGTCGAGACGTTCGCTTGGCTCTCCAATCGGGCGCTGCTCTTGCGGTTGCGGACGCCGCGGGCGGAACGGACGCGCCTCCTCAACGAGGCTGTCGAACGCGGCTTTCGCATCGACCAGCGTTTTGACGCAGCCTATGCCCTGCGTCCGATAATCGAGGCGCCCGGGCAGAGCGTGGTGATTGAACTTGCCCACCCAGGCCTGGCGCGGCCCGCCACGGCGAACGAAATGCAAGCCGTGAACACAAACACAGGCGCAGACGCAATCGTGCGCCCGCTCACGCCTGGCGATCGCGCCTTCCTGCCGGCGCAAGGCGTGTTCGATGGCGCACGCCGCTGCAATGCCAAGGCCTGCAGCGGCGAAGTGCGCGGCGGCTGGCGGCGCGATGGACGCATCTACTTTCTCCGCGGGGAGGGCTTTAACGCCATCCTGACGGCGCTTTACCAATGGGACCCGGGCAGCGACGCCGTGCGCCGAATCCGCAGCGCCGAAGACGTGCTGCGCGGCTGCGGTCTGGCGCAGATCGGCTTGGTCTGCTTTCAAGAGGCGAGCCTGCAGCCGCGACGCCTCATCGCCATCGACCTCGACAGCGGCGCCGAGCGGGTGCTGCACGATCCCAATCCCACCTGGCGCAAGCACGCACTGACGCCGGTCGAACGGCTCGATGTCGTCGATGACGCGGGCAATCAGAGCTTTGCCTATCTTGTCTATCCGGCCGACTACATCGCCGGGCGCGCCTACCCCGCCGTCATTGTTCAGTATCGCGCACGCGGCTTCCTCAATGCCGGCGTCGGCGGCGAATATCCGATCCACGCCTTCGCCGCATGCGGCTATTTCGTCTTCGCGGTGGAACGGCCAGAGCAGACCGCGCTGCAGCGCAGCCTGCCGGTGGGCGAATTGATGCGGCGCACCGAGCTCGATCACAGCGAACAAACCACCAAACTCTGGGCCATCGAGCGGCTGATCGACATCGCCGCCGCGCGCGGTCTTGTCGATCCCGCACGCATCGCCATCACGGGTCTGAGCGACGGCGCTGAAACCCTCTATTGGGGCCTTACCCATTCTGACCGCTTCGCCGTCGCCGTCGCGGGCTCCCCGCCAGTCGATCCGTTCGTCTGGGCGCTGGCGCCCGAGGGCTTTCGTCACGCCAACCGCGACGCCTACGGCATGACCGCTTATGGCCCCGAAGCCGCCGATGAATGGCGCGCTTGGTGGGAGGCGAATGCGCCGAGCTTGCGCCTTGAGCGCCTGCACACGCCGCTATTGCTGCAGCTCGGAGAGAGCGAGGCGCTGCACGCAATGCCGCTCTATGCGCGCCTGCGCGACCGCTTCTATCCGGTCGAGGCCTACCTCTATCCAGGCGCGCAGCACATCAAATGGCGACCGCGGCAAATCCTGGCCTCGCGCCAACGGGCTCTAGCTTGGATCGACTTCTGGCTGCGCAACACGCTGCGCGCGGACCCGGCCGATCCCGATCGCGCCGCGCGCTGGGCGCAGCTGCGCGATCACGCGCGCTGAAGCGGCAGCGAGCGCAACCACAATTCGGCGGCGACACAGGTCATCAGATCGGCGCTGGCGCTGAGATCGGGCACGCGATTGGCCGCAAGCATGGCCTCCAAATGCGCCGCCGCAAGCGCCTCCTGCTCGACCAAGAGCCCGCCCAGCAATAATTCGCGCAGCGCCGGCCATTGCCGCTCCAGCTGCGCCACGAAAAAGCGCGTGGTCTCGCCCTTGCTCGTGCGTCCGAGCACTTCGGCCGGCAGGTCATTGGCATAGGCCTCACGAACAAGGCCGCGCTCCACCCCCGGCGCCATCACATAGGTGGGCGCAGCAAGGCACGCCTCCATGACCGGTTGCGAGACCAGCACCGGCGCTGGCGTGAACGCCTGATCGAGCACGCTCGACGCAAAATAATGCGTCGCCTCCAGGATGTGCAGCGCCCTCAGGACTTCCCCGGGCGGCGCGCCATTGCAGTCCGCCAACCAGGGATGGGCGAAGTGTTCGCCGATTGCTTGCAGCGCCAAGTCCCGGTTCGAGAGCGCAGAAGGCGAGGCATAGGCGCTTGCAGGAAAAGCCGCGCCGGTCCGGCCATAGCGCCAAGCATTGGCCGCCAGCTTCCACACGCTGACGCCCGACATGCGCGCAAGCGCAAGCGCCAAGTCGAAATTGAGCGCGCCGCGCCGCAGCGCGTCGGCGCCCAGATGCAGCGTGCGGTCGCGCTGAAACAAATGATCGCCGCCCTGCCCGCTGGTCAGCAGCGCCCCCTTATGCGCGCCCATCGCTGCAATGAACGCGAGCGCGCCGCTATTGAGCAGCGCGAAGCCCGGGGCCGGCGTCCATGTCTCGAGCCCGCTCGTGTACGAAAAAGGCGCAGGCGTGAACGCCATTTCGATGAGCTCTGTCGCAAGTCGCTGCGCGCTGGCGCGGGCAAGCAGACGCTCATCGCCCTCCGGGACCTCGGCTGAAAACTCGTTGACGCAGATGAGCTCGAAACCACGCATGCGGCGCGCCGCCGCAAGAGCCGAGAGCACGATCGAACTGTCGAGCCCGCCCGATAAGCGGTGCAGCACGCGCTGACGATTGCTGGTAAGCGCAAGCGCGGCCTGTTCGACCGCGCCCTTGATCTGCGCCCCAATCTCGGCAGGCGTGTGGGCGCTGATCCTGCCGAGCGGGCGCCAACCCTGGCGCCGGCCCTCCTCCTCTCGCCCGCTTGACCACACCTCGCCCGGCGCAATCTCTTCTAGTCCCGCTATGCCCGTGCGCCGTAAACTGAGCCGTGGATGGCAGAGAAATCCGGCCAGCCGCACCTGGTCGACGCTAACACCGGCCAGCAGGTCCGCGGGATGAGTGGCGAAGACGCGCACGCCATCGCGTACACACCCATAGCATGCGCGCGCTCCGCTCGGATCGCGCACGATCAGCAGCCGGTCACGCTCGCGGTCAGCGAGGAAGGCGAGATACGCGCCCCAATACTCGCCCAGCAAGCTCGCGCCAGAGGATTTCAGCCATGCGGACACAGCCTCGTCTAAACCCGGCCCTGTTTGCATCGGCTCGCTCTGGCCGCGCCGCATGAGGCGCCCCAACACCAGGCCTGCATCGTCCGCGAGGATGAACGGATCGGCTTCGCTCTCATCGCGCCGCCACAACAAGTGGACGCCGCGGCGATCAAGGATCGTCTCATAACCGGCCGCCGCCAAGGTCCCCGCGACGGCCCCGGCGCGTTCGCGGTCTGCGCGCTGGCCAACCGGGTAGCGCACCGCCGCCGCACGATGCATCTCTAGATCTCCAAGATGGGCAGATAGCTTCGCCACTGGCCCAGGCGATCATTGATCGCCTCACCGTCGACGGCGACCCAGGCATGCGCGGAAAACGGGCCATCGCGCACCCCGATCACCAAAGCAAGGCGCGTTCCGCCCAGCAGCAAGTAACGGGCAAGCGCGAGCGAATCGATCAAACAGACGTAATCGCGAGGATACAGCGGCCGCCAGCGCTCGAACCTCTCCAGCGAGCGCCGCCCGCCGTCATCGCGGCCCAGCCGCTTCAGATAGGCAAGCCGCGCCAGCGCATAATGCAATCGCTTGGCGCGCAGACTCCAATCCGCCCAGACACAAGCGGCCATCACCTCGGCCCCGTCGCGCATCGGCGCTACAGCGCCCGGCGCTGCACGGCGCAGCAATCTTGCCTCCAGCAGGCGCTGCTGCGTGCTTTCATCGAACGCAAGCGGGCGCCCGCCATCGTCCCAGAGCACGCCATGCGCGGGCAGCGGCGCAAGCGGGGCGCGAAAATACCGGTCCGCCACCACATCCAAAATGATCGCCGTTTCATTGAGCGCGCGCACATAGGCGCGTCCGCTCCAATTCAAATTATCCATGGCAAGATGCGGCGCGCAGGCCTTTTGCGCCGGGCGCCGCCCTCTCCGCTCAGTACGGCATGTCTTGCATGTCGGGCATGAGCCAGCCTTCGAATGGCCCTCCGACATAGCCCCGCGTCACCGCGCTGGCGGCGCCGAGATCGACGAGAGCGTCTTCAGCTTGATCTGACATGATCTGATCCTGTGGTGTGATGCACTTGGGTATTGCGATGACGGCGCAGAACGCGCCGTCATCGCTTCCGCTTCAGTTCGGCTTGTCCTGACGATCCGGGATCGTCAGCGCCTCGACCGGGGCGCCGTTGAATCCCAAAGTCACCGCGCTCGCCGCGCCGAGGTCGATCAGGGCATCGCCGGTTTGCTTGTCTTCACGCATCATTGCCTCCATCGGGTGAGCTTCACCCGCGACGACTATGATGCTGGCGGCGCTGATCTCGGAACAGATCAATATGAAGATCAGTTATAAGATCAACGCGAACCATTGTTCGGCAAAGCCTTGAGCGCAACGCGGTCACGTAATGTGGCCGCGTGTTGGGCCCGGCGCCGATGATACGCCTTGATCAGCACACCGGCCCGGCGCGACTTTTCCGCGATCGCCGCAGCCATATTTTCAAACTCGCCTTCGACATCGCCCAGAACCTCGGCCTCGCTCAATCGGGCAAGATGCAGCCGCTCGTCGGCGTTGAGCGCAGCGCGGCGCAAATCCGGATTTGCCCCCTCTTCGATCAGCCGCATCGCCTGCTCGACCGCTTGAGCGTAGGGTTGGGTTCGCGCCAGGCGCTTCAACTCGGCGCTCGCGCTTGTCCTTGCCTGCGCAAGCAACAACAGCTCGCCGCGCCATTCATAAAGCTGCGCCAGCTCTTCGGCGCTCCAGAGCGCCACCTCATAGGCGGCATGCCGGCTTGGCCGCACCAAGCGCTCCCAGCTCAGCAAACTGAGGGCCAGGCGCACCGGCATCGAACTGACGCCGAGGGTGCGGGCGAGTTGCTCCATGTCCAGACGCGTGCGCACGGGCAAGTCGCCATTGAGGATGCGCGCCTTGATCTCAGCGTAGGCCCGTTGCGCGGCGCTGGCTTCCAGCGCCATCTCAGCCCTTGCTCGCCGCCATCAACGCCTTGAGCTCAGCCGCGATCTGCGGCGTCAGCGCATCGATATGCGCTTGCGGGGCATGGACGTCCTCCAGCCAGCGGATCGGGTCTTGTCCTTCCCAGCCGCCCAGATTGGGCCGGTGCATCTGATAGCCCAACAGGCGCTGCAGAGGCTCGGGAAAGCAGCGCACGACGTCCTTGGGATACGCGAGAAACTGGTTCTCGTAGGTCTTGAGCCAGCCCAGGCAATAGCTGACGATCACGCCCGTGCGCGGCGCATCGGTGCTATTGGCGCCGGCGCCGTGCGTCAGCGAGCCGAGGAAGAGACACGCCGATCCCTTGGGCATGACCGCCGCGATGCTCTGCATTGGATCCTCGCCGCGATTGAGCGCGCGCCGATGCGAGCCGGGCCAAAGCCGCGTCGCCCCATTTTCCGCCGTGAAATCGCTGACCGCCCACATCACATTGAGCAGCCAATGCCGGCCTTGGCTGTCGGCGGGCCACATCTCTTCGTCGCGATGGGGCGCCTGCGCCCGTTCGCCGGGATGAACCCGCGCTGCTTGCGTCAAATTGAGCTGAACGTAATCGCAGGCCGGCTTCAGCAACGCCTCGGCGATCGCGAGTATGCGCGGGTTGAGCGCCAGGTGCTGCACCATCGGGGCTTTGGCGAGCAAGCCGCCAACGCGCGTGGTGCGCCAGCCATAAAAATCGCCCTCGCAGCGCGGCGTGCGCGCAATCCAAGGCTCGAGCTCGCGCGCCAGCGTTTGCGTCTCGTGTTCGCTGAGCAGCGCGTCCAGAATCAGATACCCATCACGCTCGAGCGCGGCCAGATCGCCATCGAGCTGGCGATCGCCAAGAAGATAGGGCCCGTTCATTGTCGTGCCTCCCTTCTCAGGCCGCCTGCGCCAGATCGGCGGGCATAAAACGCGTCAGCGGGCCGCTTAGGTCATGGCGCGCCCTGACGCGGCGAAGGCCGACGGAATCGATCTCGGCCGCGAACGCGCGCAGCCGCTCGCGCCCCCTGCCCTGCTCCGGCCCCAGCGCCCGCACCGTCCAGCCGGCTCTCGCGGCGAGCGGAGCTAGCGCCGCACTGGCGACGAACGTCACCTGTTCGATTCCGAACAAGAGCCCCGTTTCCATGATGCCGGCGATGATGCGGCCCAGCATGGCGCGACGCGGCGCGCCATTGGGCGTTCCGGGGGCCGGACAGAAGCGCGTTGCTTCCCACACCGCAGGGCCAGCCGGCGGCGGCTCGCTGCAGAGCTGCGGAAAGATCTCGCCAAGCAAGTGCGGCTGCGTCGTCGGCAACAGCCGCGCCGACACGCTGATAGGCGCGCGCGGCGCATCAGCCTCAATCAGGTAGACGGCGCCGGCGCTGTCGTAGCCATCGATTTCGAGCCCGGCGGATTCTTCCAAGCGCCATCCGAGCTGGTCGATGAACACCGCCTTGCGTTGGCGGTGCATTTCCATCAGGGCGTGATGAAAGTGGCGCCGGTTCTCCGCGGTGACGATGTGGATCATGATCGAGCCTCCCTGTTGGCAAGCGCCGACGCTGATCAATTCGTGTGGGTCGAGAAAGAGGCACGTTTGCGTCTCTTGACAAATCGCGCGCGCGCGTTCTCGCCGCCCTACATCGCCACGTCCTCCATCCTCAGTTCGCCGTCCCGCAAAGCGCGAACGAACGCCTGCATCCGCGTCGCCACGCCATATTTGCGCATCGCTTTGCGCACCGTGTTGTGCACTGTGTGCTCGCTTACCCCGAGGATGAGGCCGATCTCGAAATCGGTCTTGCCGCGCGCGATCAGTTCAAGGCACTGCCGCTCCCTGCGTCCCAGGCGCGGCCGATCGGGCGGGGCCGCTTCGTTCACAAGCCGGCGCGCGCTTTCGTGAGCGTAGACCGCATACCAATGCGCGTCGCGCACGCTCAGCGGATCGACGCCATCGGCGCCGATCGCCAGCGAACATGACGCAGGCAAAGCATCGGGCGCGTGAATGGGCACGGTGAATCCGTCCAATAAGCCCGCATCCGCGGCCTCGTTCAGAATATCGATCTGATCGTCATCGAGCCCGGCGCGAAACCGCCAATCGGACCATTGAAACGGCAGCGCCTGACGGCGGGCGGCGAAAAATACCGGGTCGCGCGCCGCATAACCGCGCGTGCTGAAACGCTCCAGCCAGAGGCGAGGATAGTTGACCATCATCACCGCCCCGCGCGGAGGCCTTAAGGGATCGACATGAGATGAGCAGGCCGCATAGGCAAAGCCGAGAGCACGCACTTCCGCCATGAAGCGGTCGCTGATCTCGTCGACGCTCCGGGCCTCGTCGCAGAATTCCGCGAACGCCCAATTGATGCGCATTTGCATCGCCCTGCACCTTTCCTTCCGGCTCCAGCGCACAACAACCCCCGGTTGCCATTACCGCCGCAAATCTGCAGCGCTGGCAAGCCTCCTAACGGGCGCGCCAGCGGAATATTTTCACCCCTATTTTCGGCTGCTTGACGCCTGCCCCTCGAGCGCGAGCCCGCACCAGCATCGGCGCGGCCATCACACATCGCCCGCGCGGCCGCCGCGTCCAGGGACGCGCTGCGCGCCGCCTGCGGCGCCCCGGACCCGCCGCCCTTGACGCGGGCGTCAGAACCGCACGCCGCCGCGCCGCTGCAGGTGCGGCCACGCCGGCATTCGCCGGCGCGAAGCGATGGAGTCTTACATGTCCTTTCACAATATCCCGCTTCACCAACTCGTCGCCTCCGAGGCCAATGTACGACGCACCGATCGCAAGGCCGACATCGACACACTCGCGGCCTCGATCCTGTCGCACGGCCTGCTTCAGAACCTTTCCGTTCGGCCGCGCGGCGAGAGCCGCTTCGAAGTCGTCGCCGGCGGGCGACGCCACGCCGCTTTGAAGGCGTTGGCGAAGGCGGGACAGATCGCACGCGACTATCCCGTCCCCTGCAACATCATCGATCCCGATGGCGCCGCGGAAACCTCGCTGGCTGAAAACGTGCAGCGGCTCGCCATGAACGCGATGGATGAAGCCGACGCGTTTCGGTCCCTGCTCGACGACAGCCTCACGGCCGATGACGTTGCGCGGCGCTTTGGCGTGACGACACGTCATGTCGAACAGCGCCTGGCGCTCTCAGCTCTCTCGCCGAAGGTGAAGGCGGCCTACCGGCGTAATGAGCTCAATCTCGATTGCGCACGCGCCTTCTGCATCGAGCCGGATCACGCCAAGCAGGACGCCGTCTTGAAGGCGCTGGGAAAGCCCCTCACCCACCCCGGCCAAGTCCGCGCACTGCTCACGCAAGGCGCGCTCAAGGTGAGCGATCGTCTCGTGCTGTTCGTAGGTCTGCAGGCTTACCAGGAGGCAGGCGGCGCAGTGACCCGCGATCTGTTCGACCCTGATACAATGTTCGTCTCCGATCCTGACCTCGTCGCGCGATTGGCCGACGAGCGTCTCGACCGCATTCGCACGGAGCTGACCGGGCAAGGCTGGGGATGGGTCGATGTCGCGGCTGCCCATGCCGGCATCGCCGCCAACGCCGCTCAACGCATCCACCCAACGCGCAGGCCCATGAGCCGCGCCGAGCGCAAGCGTCTCGCCAACTTGGACGAGCGCATCAGTGCGCTCGACTCCAAGCTCGAAGACGAGGAGATCGATGACACCGCCGCATGGCAAGAACGTGAAGCGCTCGATTGCGAGCGCCAAGCGCTTATCGCGCAGACCCAGGAATGGGATAAAGAACTCATCGCACACGCGGGCGTCATGGTGCGCATCGACCATGATGGACGTCCCCGGTTCACCTACGGCCTGGTCGAAAAGACTGACCAAGCGAAACTCAAGCGCCTTCTGGCCTCGCGCGCGCCCGAGGGCGCAGCGAATGAAACAGACCAAGCAGACGCCACAGCCGAAGCGCCGTCCGAAGCGGCGCAGAGACTTCCAAAGAGCATTGCGCGGGAACTGACCGCATCGCGTGCGACAGCACTGCGCGCAGAAGTCGCGGCGGCCCCGGACATCGCGCTCGCACTGGCCGTGCATGCCATGCTGGTCTCGGCTCAGTCCGCTTACACCGCCTGCATCAATTTGCGTCTGCACCCGCCCACCTTGGCCGACCTGCCGAATGTCGAGGCGCAGCGGGAGGCGGTTCTCGCCACACATCCGGCCGGCGCTGAGCTCCTCACGCAATGCCTCGCCATGAACCGGGAGGAATTGCTAGGCCTACTCGCCTTGCTCGTCGCTACATCGATCGATGTCGTTCATGACGCGCATTCCGCGCAGGACGCCCAGGTCCAGGCCTTCGCTGATCAGCTCGCCGTCGCCGTTGGACTTGATATGAAGCGCTATTGGTCAGCAGACGCCGCGTTCCTGTCCCGGCTCTCCAAGTCGATGTTGATGGAAATTCTCACAGCGTCGACCACGATATCTGCCAAGCGGCCGAAGCAGCGCGAGGCCTTCCTGCGTACGCACGCAAAGCTGAAGCGCGACGCACTCGCCAAGGCGGTTTCCCGGACGATGGATACTGCATGGTTGCCAGATCTTCTCGTTACGCCGGTAGCGCCCGGCGATCTGGTCATCACTGAAGCAGGCGAAGCAGCAATTTCGTCCATCACAGCCGAATGACTTTCTGGCGCGTCGCACCCCCGCTGCGGATGCGGCGCGCCCCTTCTCCCTCAAGCCTCATCGCCATTGTTCGCGTGCGCCCGCGCCACTGGCGCGGCTCGTCTTCCATGCCTCGACCTGATCTTGGCGCCGTTGTTCACCGCTCTCATTGCGCTGCTTCGGTTGTCCTCCCTGCACTGCACGCGCACCAGCGGGGATCGCATTCGCTTCATGCCGCCCATCACGCGACCGTCGGTCGCCAGCGCAAGGGGGCCGTGTGCTCGATGCATGCGCCTCTGCGCGCCGCACCACCCGCCCTTGTCACTGGCGCCGCTCACGCTCCCTAGACGGCCGCTCTCCATGGGCGTCGCGAACGCGACCCCGGCGGCGACCGCCGCCGGGATTGGAGAGACGACAATGGACAAAGCAGCGTTTGAAATCGTCGGCAATGTCGGCAAGACCGAGATCAAAGAGGTCAAAGGCGGGAAGCGCATCGCCATCTTATCCGTCGCCACCTCGGAACGGTGGAAGCGCGATGACGGTGAGTGGAGCGAAAAGACCTACTGGCATCGCATCGCAATCTTTGCCCCAGCCAAAGTCGAGCGCATCGAGACGATGGTGCAGAAGGGCACGCGCCTCAGGCTCGTGGGCCAGATCCGTCCAGGCGCCTACGAGGACGATAAGGGCCGCACCAAATATGTGGTCGAGTTCGTCATCGGTCCCTTCGGCGATGTCGAGATCCTGGCGCGCGCCAAGCCTCGCGATGAAGCCGATGCAGAACCTGCGCCGCGGCGCGGCCGCAGCAAGCGCGCCAATGGCGCCGCTGATGCCGCCGATGCGGGCGAGCCTACATGATGCGCCGAGCGGGTCCTGCGCCATGGCGCGGACCCGCTCACACCGTCCGATCGTTCGACATCAGTGCGAGCGCCCGCATCAGATTGGCTGTCGACCAGTTCGCGACGCCGGCGCCGGCAAAGTCGCGGTCGTGTGTCCAGATGTCGCCGTCAACCGCCCAAGCGAGCGCCAGGATATGCGCGTCCTTGATCGAGCCGTTCCGGCTTGGGACGCTATCGCGCAAGACCACTTCTGCACGGGCGACATCCTCACCCAACGTGGACAAAGGCACGACCGCCATCTCGCCCAGGATCGCATCGAGCAGAGGCAGCAATTCCGGACGCTTCAACCCAAGTTCAACACGGCGGCTGACTTCCATGACCGCTCTGTCGGTCGTCACCAATCGGCAGGCGCGTACAGCCGCTGTCATTGCCCCCGTCTGGCGCCCGAGCAGAGCTGACACCAAAATGGCTGCGTCAACGACGAGTGCAGACGAAACGGCTTTCAACAGCGGAGTCTCTAGAACTTCTCAGCTCTTAGCTTCTTGACCGCTTCAATCGACCAATTGACGGGATCAATGTCGCCGAATTCCGCGAGCAGCTTCTCGTCTTCCTTGGCGTCTCGTTTCTTGGCCAGTTGTTCGGCGCGCTTCAGCACTGCTGCAAGCTTGTCTGCATCCCCAACCTTCAGCGGGATCAGCACACCGATGGTTCGGTCGCCAGCCTTCACCGGCGTCGGACCTTCAAGCGCGCCAATCGTCTCTCCCGAAATTTTTTGCAGGTCGCGGATGCTGAGGTGGCTCATGCTTCTTACATACCTACATACGTAACACACGTCAAGGGTGAGCGCGGGTCAATGCCTCCCTGCCGTAGCCGATCCGGCGATTGAAGCAGCCGGGCGCCATGCACCCGCGCGCGCAACGGCTTTCGCCGTCCTCCACGCCGTTGCGGCCCTTCGGGTGCGCGCACGCGCGCCTGTCGCCAATCGCGGCGCCGTCACCGGGGATCGGCCCCGGCACGGAGTCAAATTTCATGCGCACTTCTGAACCCACCGATAAACTCAGCCCAGCGCAACGCGTGACCCGCGGCATCGAAGCCGCGCTCGCCCGCGGCGTGCGGCCATGGACCAAGCCCTGGCGCGATGAGCGCTCGTTTGAGCCGCTCGCTCTGCCCCGTCGCGCCAATGGAAAATGTTATCGCGGCATCAATGTGCTCGCCTTGTGGGCGGGCGCCGCGGAGGCTGGATATCAATCTCCCTATTGGTTCACGTTCAAGCAGGCGCTGGCGCTCGGCGCACAAGTCCGCAAGGGCGAGCGCGGCTCTTTCGTCATATTCTACAAGGAACTGAAGCCAGACGACGAGACGCCAACCGACAAAAGCGATCGCGCCTCCATGCGACGCATCCTGCGCGGCTACGTCGTGTTCAATCGGGCGCAGATCGAGGGACTGATCGATCCGCGCTTTGATCCGCCAACGCCTACCCCGCCTCCGCCACCCGACGACTTAGCGCTTCGCTTTGCCAAAGTACCCGCCGCCGTCCGGTTCGGTGGATCGCGCGCTTTCTATTCGCCCAGCGCCGATACCATTCAATTGCCGCTGAAGCCGGCATTCCTCGATCACACGCAATTTTATGCGACCCTCGCTCACGAGCTTGGGCATTGGACGCGACATCCCTCACGGCTCGCCCGCGACTTTGGCCAGAAGAGGTTCGGTGACGCCGGCTATGCGCTTGAAGAACTGACCGCCGAATTGTGTGCGGCCTTCGTTGGGTCCGTGATCGGACTGCCCGGTGAACACATTGAAGACCACGCCGCCTATATCGGCGATTGGTTGAAGGCGTTGAAGGACAATCCGTCGGCGTTCCTTACCGCGGCAGCCGAGGCTCAGCGGGCCGCCGATTACCTGTTGCGCCTCATGGGTGAAGCGCCCGCCTCCGAGGCTCCAGAGGATTGATGCTATTCGCCCGGCGCCCTTCTCGCCCGCATGATCTCCTCATGCGCCGGCGCTTGTTCTGGTTGGGCCTGCTCGTTCTCCTCGCCGCGGTCATTCTGACCGCGCGCTTCGAGCCACTCGTCATTTTCAACTCATCACCAAGTGTTCCGACTGGCTTCTATTTGAGGACCGACGCATCGCCGGCGCGGGGGGCCTTCGTGACCGTGCGCGCCGCAACCGTATCGCTCGACTATGCTCGTATGCGGCGCTTCTCCGACGCGAGCGACCGCTTCATCAAACGTGTCGCAGCTGGCCACGGCGAGATCGTCTGCGCCCAAGGGGCCACAGTCACGATCGGCTCACAGAAACTGGCGCGCGCATCGCACGACAGCCTGGGACGCCCATTGCCCCGCTGGTCAGGCTGCCGGGCGCTCGCCGCAGACGAAATCTTTCTGATCGGCGACACGCCCGACAGTTTCGACAGCCGCTATTGGGGGCCGGTTCCGGTTTCCGCAATCGACGGCGTGTGGGCGCCGCTGCGCGCACAAGCGCAGCGCTAAGGCAAAGCGGCTGGCTTGGGCCTCGCCGCGCGGTGCGCGGCCGGGCTCTCGCGCGTGCCGGCGCTTGCGGGCTTCGATCCCTGACGCAAGCAGACGCCACGCAGACGCGCTCGCCGCCTACGCGCAAACGGTAAACTCGAATGTCGCGCACATGATTCAAAACGAAGAGAAATTTGGGAGTGCGCCTGTAATTTTCGACAGCGTTCCAACCACTGAAAGCACGATACTCCGAAGATTGAGGGCAGATCCCAACGCCGGCGCGACCTCGTTGAGCCGGGCGTTGAGCGCTGCAGTGTTGTCTCCGCGCGCAGCGCCGATTCGGCGGCGGGCGCGGCGGAGGACGAATACTATGGAACACTTCGCGGGCCTGGATGTGGCGACGGTGGAGAGCGCACTGTGCGTGGTGGATGGCGCAGGCAAGATCGTTTTCGAAGCCAAGCTGGCGAGCGAGCCGGCCGCGATCGCGGCGGCGCTCAAGCCCTACGCCCAGAGCTTGCGGCAAATCGGGCATGAAGCCGGGGCGTTGTCGCCCTGGCTGCAGCACGAGCTCAAAGCGATGGGCTGGTCGATCCAGTGTCTGGAAACCGTGCATGTGAAGGCGGCGCTGAAGGCGCAGCGCAACAAGACCGATCGCAACGACGCGCGCGGCCTGGCGCAGATGATGCGGACCGGCTGGTTCAAGAGCGTGCACGTGAAGAGCGAAGCGAGCTATCGGCTGCGGCTGTTGCTGTCCAACCGGCGCAACCTGAAACGCAAATTCCTCGATTTGGAGAACGCTGTGCGCCACTCGCTGAAAGCGTTCGGGGTGAAAGTGTCGGCGCAGTGCGGGCGCATGGGCTTTGATGCGAAGGTGCGCGAACTGGTCGGACACGATCCGATGCTGAGCGGGCTGTGCGATGCGATGTTGCGCGCGCGGGCGGTGCTGTGGGCGGAATACACCAAGCTGCATCGACTGGTGGTGCAGGTGACGCTGCAGGACGAGGTGTGCCAGCGCTTCATGGCGATCCCCGGCGTTGGGCCGGTGACGGCTTTGGCGTTCAAGAGCGCGGTGGACGACCCGACGCGGTTCAAGAAATCGACCAATGTGGGCGCCTATTTCGGGCTGACGCCGAAGCGGGAGCAATCAGGAACCTCGATTGATCGCGAAGGGGCGATCTCGCGGGCGGGCGACGGCGACGTGCGCACCCTGCTCTACGAAGCGGCGTCGTGCCTGCTGACGCGGTCGCGCGAGAGCTGCAGCGTGAAGCGTTGGGGCCAGCGGATCGCCAAGCGCGCCGGCCACCGCAAAGCCGTGGTGGCGGTGGCGCGGCGTCTCAGCGTGGTCATGCTGGCGATGTGGCGCGACGGGACCTTCTTTGAACCGGGCGAGGCAGAGCCGGCGCCGCGGCGGCCACGCAAGGCGGCTGCACCGCGGGCGCTGCCGAAGCCGCAAAAGCATCTGCCGGCGCCGCGCAAAACGGCGCGGCCGTGAGTTCGTGAACAGCCAACGCGATCCAACACAGGGAAACACGCGGAAACGCTGACGAAGATCCCCGCCTGGGGACGGATGAGGTGAGAGACGAAGGGGTTGGACGAGCGCGATATCTTGCCTGTGGCGCCATCGAAGGCCCTCCGCGGCGGTGCGATGCGACCACGACTGAGTGCGTGTTATGACGCCGTCCCCTGATCTCGATGTGCGAGTGCGAGGCGATGGAGCAAGACTCCATTTTGCGATCGCGGAGTGGTGCACGGACCGCCTGATTCTTGCTTCGAGCACACGATCATCGTCGGCGATTTACATCCGCTCGTATCTATGTCGTGATCGCGGCGGAGGCGGAAACCATGCGATTTAGCGCGAAAATGGAGACAGTTATGAAGAGAGAAAAGCATGACGAGCCGCAGAAAATTAGTAGGGCAAGATAAAGAGAACCCCACCACCTTCGCCAATCGCTTGCAATCACTGGC
>JAEUMR010000065.1 GCA_016791385.1 Hyphomonadaceae bacterium | reverse complement strand
GCGCGGCGCCATCGGCATCGTGCCGCAAGAGCTGAACATGGACCCGTTCTTCTCCCCCGCGGAAGCGCTGGAGATTCAGGCTGGCTATTACGGCGTGCCCAAGGCGGAGCGGAAGACGGAAGAGATTCTGCGCGCGGTCGGGCTGTGGGACAAACGCGACGCCTATGCGCGCACGCTCTCGGGCGGGATGAAGCGGCGGCTGTTGGTGGCGAAGGCGATGGTGCATTCCCCGCCGGTGCTGGTGCTCGATGAGCCGACCGCTGGCGTCGATGTCGAGCTGCGCCGCCAGCTCTGGGATTATGTGCGCGCGCTGCATGCGAGCGGGGTCACCATCGTGCTGACCACGCACTATCTGGAAGAAGCGCAAGAGCTTTGCGACACCATCGCCATCATCAATCGCGGCGAGGTGATCGCCTGCGAGCCGACCCCGCGCCTCATATCGCGGCTCGACCAGAAGACGCTGGTGGTGACGCCGCAAGCGCCGATCACGCTGCCCTTCCCCGGCTTCGAGGACATCACCTTCGCCATGCGCTCCACCGGCGCCTTCACGCTCACCTACAAGACCAGCGAGCACAGCGTCGAAGAATTGCTCGACCGCATCCGCGCTGCGGGCGTGGCCATCAAAGACCTCTCGATCGAAGAGCCCGACCTAGAGGACGTGTTCGTGGAGCTGACGGCATGAAATACGTGAACCTCGGCAAGAGCGGGCTGAAAGTCTCGCGCATCTGTCTCGGCACGATGGCGTATGCGGACGGGACTAAGGGCAATCATCCCTGGGCTTTGAACGAGGACGCGGCGCAGCCATTCTACCAGCGCGCCTTCGAGGCGGGGATAAATTTCTTCGACACCGCCAATGTCTATTCGAGCGGCACCAGCGAGGAAATTCTCGGCCGTGCGGTGAAGCGCTACGCCAAGCGCGAGGAATTGGTGATCGCGACCAAGGCGCATGGCGAGATGCGGCCAGGCGATCCGAACGGCAAGGGCCTCTCGCGCAAGGCGATCATGACCGAGATCGATGCAAGCCTGCGGCGGCTCGGCATGGATTATGTCGATCTCTACCAGATCCACCGCTACGACCCCGACGTGCCAATCGAGGAAACGCTCGAAGCGCTGCACGACGTCGTGAAGGCGGGCAAGGCGCGCTATATCGGCGCCTCTTCGATGTGGGCCTGGCAATTCATGCAGGCGCTAGCGTTGCAGAGCGCGAACGGCTGGACCCGTTTTGTGTCGATGCAAAATCACCTGAACCTGATCTATCGCGAGGAAGAGCGCGAGATGCTGCCGCTCTGCCGCGATCAGGGCATTGGAATCATTCCGTGGTCGCCGCTGGCGCGCGGACGCTTGGCGCGCGGTCACGAGCAAGGCGCAACCGCGCGCAGCGAAAGCGACCGCTTCGGCATGTACCTCTACCGCAAGAGCGAGGAGGCCGACCGCGCCATCATCGATGCGGTCGGCGAAATCGCCGCCGCCCGCGGAACGCCGCGGGCGCAGGTGGCGCTGGCGTGGCTGCTGGCCAAGCCGGGCGTCACCGCCCCGATCGTCGGCGCCACCAAGCTTGAGCAACTCAACGATGCGATCGCAGCGATCGATCTGGCGCTGAGCGCCGAGGAGATCGCCAAACTGGAAGCGCCCTACGTGCCGCACGCGGTGGTTGGTTTCTGAGGAGCGGCGCCGATGCCCTACGTCAACATCAAGATCACCAAGACCGGCGCCACCGCCGAACAAAAGGCCGAGCTGATCAAGGGCGCGACCGAATTGCTGCAGCGCGTGCTGAACAAGAATCCGGCGACCACGTTCGTGATCATCGAGGAAGTCGAGACCGACAATTGGGGCGTCGGCGGCGAAAGCGTCACCGCGCGCAACGCCAAGCGCTGAACGGCGGACAGCGCCGCGCGCTTCCGGGTTTGCTCTTTGCTCTGCTCCCGATGGGAGCGCGGGGCGCGCTCCGGCGGAGCGCTCAGAAGTGTAGTGCGTGGGGTGGTGCCGAAGCGCGCCCTCGCGCGGATTGTTTTCTCGTCCGGCGCGAGCCTGAGGCGTTGCGGTCATGCCGGAGGGCCATGCGTTTTCACGGACGGTTGGGTAGCTGATCGCCGCGTTGCCGCTTCGCGTACGATCTCCGCAAACGCTGGGGGTCCGGACCATGGACTTAGCGCCGTGCTCGACGTTCCCGGTCGACGTGCGGCGGGGGCCAACAGTGCAGCTCCGAGTCATCCCGGAAGCGCGAAGCGCTATCCGGGACCCAAGGGGGTCACAGGTCGCGCGTTTGCTCCTGGGTTCCGGGTTCTCGCTCCGCGAGCCCCGGAATGACAGTTGGTGGTGAAGTCGCACTTTCCCGCCGGTGCTCTCGAGTTTCATCCTCCTCGAAACTGGAGCGATCCGGCGTCGCCGCTTTCACACTCCTTCACGTTCAATCCGCGTCTTCTGCGCTGTTTGGCGTTGGATCCGACAACCTCCCTGCAGAAGACGAAGGCAGTATCGCGCAGGTTTTGCGGGGTCGGATAGATTTCTTCATAACCCTAACTGAGTGGAAGCTACCCGCGAGAGATATGAGCGCCTTTGCAGCAATTGCTGTTGCACATTCTAAACGCTAAGAAGATTCAGCCGAAGCAAAGCGCTGCAGCATGATGAAGTCCCTTCAAAGCCTGTCGAACATAGCGCGCGTCGCCGCTGCGACGCTGTTTGCTGGCATTCTGCTGACTGCATCTGTTGCTCGATCGCAGACCTCGACTTGGAACGACCCTACTGGACGTTTCACACTTGACCTGACTTCAACGAGGTGGACCGAGACCGTTCCTGCGGACGGCGTGCTTTCGAGCCTTGAATCCGCACGGGCTCGGGCGCGCGGCAAATTCCTAACTTGCGAATTTCGCCTTCTCGGGCCAGTCCCGGGCACTGTGGAGCTAAGCCAGGAGACAGCAAACGCGGCTACGCAGCGGTTCTCACTCGAGACCCTGTCCAACCTAGATCCTGAAGCGCAGGAGGCTCGAGTCGAACATACCAACGTCGATGGTGTCGAAGTGGTGGATTTCGCCTTCCGCCACCTCGAAGGCGGCGGTGCGCATTATCGCGTCCGGTCCTTCTACCTCGTTTCGCCCCAGGGAATAGTGCAACATCAAATCTGGTGTGGTGGGGCGCTGCCGACGTCCGCCGAAGACGAAGCCGAGATCAACGGCCTTCTTAGTACACTCCGCTTCCTCAGATAGTGAGAGCGGTCGATGATGCCGAGCTTCATCCTTATCCGCGCCGGCGCCCTTGATCGCGGCGCGCGGTGAGGTAACGACGGTGCATGACTTATCGTCTCTATGGCACGCCGAGTTCGCTCTATACCGGCAAGGCGCGGTCTTACCTGATCAAGCAGGGCGTTGCGTTTGAGAATTGCGCGCCGGGCGAGGCGCGGTTTCATGAAGCGATCGTGCCGAAGATCGGGCGCTGGATCATCCCGGTGCTGGAAGCGCCGGATGGAAGCATCGTCCAGGATGGCTCGGACATCATCGCCTATTTCGAAGCCAAGGGCGCCACGCGCTACCCCGCCTACCCGGCCACGCCGCGCCATCGCTTGATCGCGCAGATTTTCGAATTGTTCGGCGGCGAAGGTCTGCTCAAGCCGGCGATGCATTATCGCTGGAATTTCGACGCTACGAACCGCGCCTTCCTGGCGCGCGATTTTCCTTCGGCGCTCGCGCCCACCTTCGCGCCGGAGGACTTGCGCGCGCAGGTGTTCGAGATGGCGAGCCGGCGCATGCGCAAGGCGATGTCGCGCTTCGGCGTCTCCGACGAAACCATCCCCGCAGTCGAAGCCGCCTATTGCCAGTTCCTCGATCTGTTCGACGCGCATCTGGAAGCCTCGCCCTATCTGCTCGGCGGGCGCCCGACGATTGGCGATTGGGGCCTGATCGCCCCACTCTATGCGCACTTGGCGCGCGATCCTTATCCGTCGACGCTGATGAAGCAGCGCGCGTTCCGCGTCTGGCGCTGGACCGAGCGCATGAACGCAGTCGATCAGGACGCGGCCGAGTATGGGCATCCGCCAGCACAGCTGTTCGCGGACGATGCCGCGCCAGAGACGCTGAAAGCGCTACTGCGCTTCATCGCTGAGGATTATCTGCCCGAGATCGAAGCCTATGTCGGCTTCACCAATGCCTGGCTGGCCGAACGCCCTGACATCGCCCCTGGCACGAGCGGGCTCGATCGCACGCAGGAGCGTGTGATCGGCGAGGTCGAGTTCGATTGGCGCGGCCATCGCGTGCGCGTGGCGGTGATGCCGTATCGGCTTTATCTGCTCCAGAAGGTGCAGGACGTTTACGACCAGGCGGCGCCGGCAGCGCAAGTGGCGATGCGGGCACTGCTGGACGAGACGGGCCTTGCCGCGCTGTTGACGCTACGTACGAGCCGCCGGGTGGAGCGGGTCAATCATCTGGAAGTCTGGGCTGCGCCTCCGGTTGGTTAATCTCGCCGTCATTGATCGAGGTCAATGCGAAGGGCGCCTGCGTCAGGTTGGCCTCGGCCGGTGCTGAAGAAAACCTACGGCCTCTATCTCCGACGCGCGGACGGCGCGGTGCGGTTCGAGCCCTTTCTGGGCGCGACGCCGCACGACGCGCTGACGCGGGCGCAGCACTTGCTGGCCATGGACGACGGGATCGAGACCGTCGATGTGCATTTGGGCGATTCACAGCTGTTCAGCGTCGCCCGCTCGCAGACCAAGCCGAAGAGCTAGCGCGCAGGCGCGGCCAGTGCGGCGTCGAGTAGTTGCAGCGCCGTACGCTCGCCACGGCCATAGACGATGCGCCGCCAGCTTGGGCCGGCAATGCGCTCAAGCGCCAGAAACACGCCGAGCCCCTCATTCTGTGACCACCAGCGGCTGCGGCGGGCGAAGTGCGGTAATGCCAAGTCCGCTGGAGCGGCGCCGCCTTGAGGGTCGATCAGCCAGCGGTAACCGGCAAATTGGCCAGAGCCTTCCATCGTAAGCCAAACATCTTCCGCCTCGGCGAGATAGGCGTCAGCGCCGGTATAGAAGCGCTGCATGCGCGCCTGCATCAGCGCCCGCGCTTCGCGCGCGAGACGCCGCGCTGCCGCATCATCCGGCGCGGCGGCGGCCTCAAAGAAGAGATCGGTTTCCCGCTGCACGGAGGCGGCGAACTCGGCGTTGCTTTCGAAACGGCGCTGGATGCTGTCGTCGTTGAAGTCATCCGGCAGATGGTTGGCTTCGGCGATCCGGCCGATACGCGCTCCGTAGGTCTGCACTTGCGCCACGTGCGAACCTTCATGCAGCAGCACAGCCACCATCATGGTCTCCAGGCCGATGCCGGCATTATCGACACCGCCAGCGCGCCAAACGCTGGGGGCCGACATCACCAGGAACGCTCGCCCCTGCTCGGCCGTTGCAAAGGAGACAACGCCGGCCGGGATCTCCTCACCACCCGGCAGCGGAACAGCGCCGCCGTGCAAGGCCGCGTTCCAGTGGGCTGTCTGCGTATTGAGCGCGTCGGCGCTGGTGAGCACGCAGGCATGGTCGAACAGAATCGCCTCGAAGCCCTCGACCCGGCCGATCCCGGTGATTTCGCGGGCGCTGTAACGCCACGCCGACAGCGCCCGTTCGACCCACGCGGCATCCCCGGCGCTCATCGCGCAAGCAGGCGGTGTGGCGGCCGGCGCGGGGGCCACCGTTGCGCATGCGCCCAGCGCCAGCGAGGCAAGCCAAACCACCACCCGTTTCATCGCCTCTCCCCTTTCCTGTTAGGATGCGTACCGCAACCGCGGCGGATGCAAACGAAAACGGCCGGAGCGTGCGCTCCGGCCGTCTCGACAACCCTTCAAGGGTCGTGAACTCGTTTGCGTCGGTGACGCGCCGCTTTTAGCGGCCGCCCATCACCTGGGCCTTCATCACGGCCGACTGGCGGAACGCCAGCTTCTTCGACGCCTTGATCTTCACCGGCTCGCCCGTTTGCGGGTTGCGGCCCATGCGGGCCTTGCGGGCGCGGATCATGATCATGCCGATGTCGCCAATCTTCACCTTGGCGCCCTTCATGACGTAGGCCTTCACCACGTCGGTGTAGCCTTCGACCATCGCCTTGGCTTCCGACTTCTTGACGCCGAGATGATCGGCGACGGACTGGAGCAGAGCGCTCGCGGTCACGGTCTTGCCGGCGGTCGCGGTGACCTTCACCGCCTTCGCGGCCGGCGCGGCCTTCGCCTTCTTCGCCGGAGCCTTCTTCGCCGGCGCCTTCTTGCCGGCCTTCTTCACTGCTGCCTTGCGGGCCATGTTATTTCCCCTCTTCAAAGGTTGTCGTGTCGTTACTTGGGTTGGACGCTGCAGCTTTGAGCAGGCTCTCCGCTGCGGCGATGTTCGACTGAATGCCAGTCATTCGTTGATGGAGCGTGACTGCGCCTTCCTCGAACTGCGCCAAAAACCCGCATTTTTCGCGCTTTTCGGCTCTGTTGGGCAGAATCCCTGGCACGGGCGCCCCTGAGTCGCAACGCGAAAATGCCGATTTACCGGGGTTTTGCCCGCGCGAGGATGCCGCGCGTTGCCAAAAACACGCGGTTTTCCCCACAAAAAGGCCGTTCAGCGCGCGCTGCGATCAGCGCAGGCCCATGCGGATGGAACCGTCGAGACGCACGTCCTCGCCGTTGAAGTACGAATTGCGAATCATTTCGAGTGCGAGAGATGCGTATTCCTCGGGGTTTCCGAGGCGCTTCGGGAACGGCACGCTCGCCGCCAACGCCTCCTTCACCTTTTGCGGCGCGCCCATCATCAGCGGCGTCTCAAAGATGCCCGGCAGGATGGTGTTGATGCGAATGCCTTCGCCCGAGAGGTCGCGCGCGATCGGCAGCGTCATGCCGACAACCCCGCCCTTCGACGCCGAATAGGCAGCCTGGCCCATCTGGCCGTCCTCAGCCGCGACCGAGGCAGTCATCACCATGGCGCCGCGCTCGCCTTCGGCGTTGAGCGGTTCGAGCGTCAGCATGCCGGCGGCGCTCTTGGCCACGCAGCGGAACGTGCCGATCAGGTTCACCTGGATGGTCAGTTCGAAAATGTTGAGCGGGAAATGCTTGATCTCGCCGGTCTCCTTGGCGCGGCTGGCGGTCTTCATCGCCGAGCCGATGCCGGCGCAGCAGACGAGAATGCGCTCCTGTCCGTTGGCCTTGCGCGCGGCGGCAAAGCCCGCGTCGACGCTCTCTTCGCTGGTGACGTCGACATTGCAGAAGGTCAGGCCCAGTTCGGCGGCGGTGGCTTTGCCGACGTCTTCGTTGCGGTCGAAGATGGCGACTTTGACGCCGTCAGCGCGCAGCTTGGCCGCCGTGGCCTTGCCAAGACCCGAAGCGCCGCCGGTGACGATGGCCGCGATGTCCGATGAAAGACGCATGATTTTCTCCTGTTTCGGCGGCGTTGTAGCCCGCGCGCGCGCGAACGCAATCGCGGCATGTTTCCTTTGCGGCGCCGTTTGGCTTACGCTTGAAGGCGGCGGAGGCGCGCGATGGGGGAATTGACGTTCGGTCCGGCCGTGTGGGCGCTGATGCTGATCGGCGCCGCGGCGGCGGCGGCCTATGGGCTCGCCTTTCTGGACAAGCCGCCCTCGCTGGCGCGCGCCGCGCTGAAGACGGCGTTCATGGCCGCGCTTGCCGGTGCGATGATTGCGGCGGGCGCGCCGTTTCCGCTTGTCGCCGCTCTCGTCGCATCGGCGTTCGGCGACTTCTTCCTGGCTTTCGATAAGAAATGGCTGCTGCCGTTCGGCATCCTCTCGTTCCTCGTCGCGCAGCTGTTCTATCTGCTGATCTTCCTCGCCCTCTGGTTCTTCTCCGGCGACAATTCTCCGCTCTGGCCGCGCTATCTGGCGATGGGCGCGGTGGCGGTGACGGCGATTGCCTTCTTGGCGTGGATGGCGCCGAAGCTCGGCTGGATGGCGCTCGGCGTCGTGCCGTACGCGATCGCCATTTGCGCGATGGCGGGGGCGGCGATGTGGGTTCCCTGGCCCGGCTGGCCGGCGATGCTCGGCGCGGCGAGCTTTCTCGTCAGCGACTTCGTGCTGGCGGCGGAGTTGTTCCGCTTACCGCCAGACTCGCCGCTGCGGCGGATCACAGCGCCGGTGGTGTGGTGGACCTATGTCGCCGCGCAATTGCTGATCGTGGCGGGCGTGGTGAGTTTGATCTTGGCGCGGTGAGGAGCGGAAAGACTAAAGGAGCGCGGGTCTTCAGACCCGCATTTGCACCGCGTTGCGCCCTCAGATAAGCCTTCTGGCATGTCGCGCCCAAGTTGGCACAACCGCGGATACCTCCCGCATTGCGACGAAGACGGGCTTGTGCAGCACGTCGTTTTCCGGCTCGCGGATAGCTTGCCTGCGGCCGCCATGCTGAAGATGGAGCCTCTCGACAAAGGTCAGCGCTTAGCTCAATGCGACGCGCTGTTGGACACGAGCGCCGGCTCCGCCCTGTTGCGGACGCCGCCGATCGCGGCGCTCGTTGTGGATGCCCTCCTTCACTTCGATGGCGATCGCTATGCCATGATCGCTTGGTGCGTGATGCCGAACCACGTGCACGTCGTCCTTGAGCCCCGGGGCGACCACGCGCTGAGCCAAATCATCAAGAGCTGGAAAGCATTTACGGCCGCCCGCATCAACAAGACTCTGGGGCGAGTTGGACGCCTTTGGGCGCCGGACTATTTCGATCGATTCATGCGCTCCGAGGAGCACTTGACGACAACCATCGCCTATGTCGAAAACAATCCAGTGGCGGCGGGGCTTTGCAGCAGTGCTGCGGACTGGCCATTTTCGTCGGCAGCGGCGCGTTGCTGATGGACATGCGGGTCTGAAGACCCGCGCTCCTTTAACGCTAACTCAGCGACGGCAGATCCAACCCCTGCTCCTTCGCGCACTGGATCGCTTCTTCGTATCCAGCGTCGGCGTGGCGCATGACGCCGGTGCCGGGATCGTTCCAGAGCACGCGGGCGATGCGCTTGGACGCCGCCTCGCTGCCGTCGCAGACGATGACGACGCCGGAATGCTGCGAATAGCCCATGCCGACGCCGCCGCCATGGTGCAGCGAGACCCAGGTCGCGCCGCCTGCGGTGTTCAGCAACGCATTCAGCAGCGGCCAATCGCTGACCGCGTCGCTGCCGTCGCGCATGCGCTCGGTTTCGCGGTTCGGCGAAGCGACCGAGCCTGAGTCCAAATGATCGCGGCCGATCACAAGCGGACCGATTTCGCCCTTCGCCACCATCTCGTTGAAGGCAAGGCCCAAGCGATGGCGCTGGCCGAGGCCAACCCAGCAGATGCGCGCAGGCAAACCTTGAAAGGCGATGCGCTCCTTGGCCATGTCGAGCCAACGGTGCAGGTGCGGATCGTTCGGGATCAGCTCTTTCACTTTGGCGTCTGTCTTGGCGATGTCTTCGGGATTGCCGGTGAGCGCGGCCCAGCGGAACGGGCCGATGCCGCGGCAGAACAGCGGACGCACATAGGCCGGCACGAAGCCGGGATAGGCGAACGCATCGTCGACGCCGTTGTCCTTCGCCACCTGGCGGATGTTGTTGCCGTAATCGACGACAGGAATGCCCATCTTGTGGAAGTCGAGCATGGCCTGCACGTGCACCGCGATCGAGGCGCACGCCGCTTCGCGCACGGCTTCCGGATTTTGCGCCCGCGTCTGCACCCAGCGCTCGACGCTCCAGCCGGCAGGCAGATAGCCGTTGACGGTGTCGTGCGCGCTGGTCTGATCGGTGACGGCGTCGGGGCGGACGCCGCGCTTGACCATCTCCGGCAGAATCTCCGCAGCGTTGCCCAAGAGGCCAACGGAGATGGCTTCTTTCTTGGCGCAGGCCTCGCTGATCAGCGCCAACGCTTCATCCAGCGTCTCGGCGCGCTTATCGAGATAACGTGTAGCCAGACGTTTCTCGATGCGGTCGCTCTGGCATTCGATGGCGAGGCAGCACGCGCCGGCCATCACCGCCGCGAGCGGCTGCGCGCCGCCCATGCCGCCAAGGCCCGCCGTGAGAATCCATTTGCCGGACCAATCGCCGCCGAAATGCTTGCGGCCCATCTCGGCGAAGGTCTCGTAGGTGCCCTGCACGATGCCTTGGGTGCCTATATAAATCCACGAGCCGGCCGTCATCTGGCCGTACATCATCAGGCCCTTGCGATCGAGTTCGTCGAAATGCTCCCATGTCGCCCAGCGCGGCACGAGGTTGGAGTTGGCGAGCAGCACGCGCGGTGCATCCGCGTGCGTCTTGAACACGCCGACCGGCTTTCCGCTTTGGATCAGCAGCGTTTCATCATCTTCCAGGCGGCGCAGCGTCTCGACAATCTTGTCGTAGCTCTGCCAATCGCGCGCGGCGCGGCCGATGCCGCCATACACGACCAGTTCCTCCGGATGCTCGGCGACATCGGGATCGAGATTGTTCATCAGCATGCGCAGCGGCGCTTCGGTGAGCCAGGATTTGCACGACAACGTCGTGCCATGAGGTGCGCGGATGACGCGCGAGGTATCGCGGCGGGAATTCATGGCAACTCCGGATTTGCTCCGCCTGTACCGCTTCGGACCGCCGGCTTCCAGCCGGCATGCGCTGTTTGACGGGATTCTGTCTTCACGGGTGTGAACGAAGCGCCGGCTGGAAGCCGACGGTCCGATGTAGCCGCTACACAGCGCCGCCAAACACGCGCTCGCGCAGCAACGGCGCGCCGAGCCAATAGCTCAGCTCGGCGGGGTGATTGACGTCCCAAACGGCAAGGTCCGCCGCTTTGCCCGCTTCCAGCGTGCCACAATCGTCGAGCAGGCCCAGCGCGCGGGCGCCCTCGCGGGTGAGGCCGGCGAGCGCTTCTTCGGGCGTGAGGCGGAACAGCGTGCACGCCATGTTGAGCGCGGCGAGCGGAGAGGTCATCGGCGAGGTGCCGGGATTGCAGTCGCTGGCGAGCGCCATCTTCACGCCCGCGCGGCGGAGCGCATCGATCGGCGGCAATTGCTTCTCACGCAAAAAGTAAAACGCGCCGGGCAACAGCACGGCGACCGTGCCATTGGCCGCCATCGCAGCGATGCCTGCGTCATCGAGATATTCGAGATGATCGGCGCTCAGCGCTTGGTAGCGCGCCGCCAGCGCCGCGCCATGCAGGTTCGAAAGCTGCTCGGCGTGCAGCTTTACCGGCAGACCATTGGCGCGTGCGGCGGAGAAGACGTAATCGACCTCCTCCGCGGCGAAGCCGATAGTCTCGCAGAACGCATCGACAGCATCGGCAAGGCCCGCGGCGGCGATGGCCGGGATCATCACGTCGGCGACCAACTGCACATAGGCGGCGCGATCGTCTTTGAACTCGGGCGGCAGCGCGTGCAGGCCGAGGAAGGTGCGCTTGACGCGCACGTTCGACAGCGCGCCAAGTTCACCCGCCGCTTCGAGCATCTTGATCTCGGTCTCAAGGTCGAGGCCGTAGCCGGATTTGATCTCGACCGTCGTCACGCCTTCGCGCGTCAGCCCGGCCAAGCGCTTGGCCGCGCTGGCGATCAGCTGTTCGCGCGAGGCTGCGCGTGTTGCAGCGACGGTGGAAACGATGCCGCCGCCAGCACGTGCGATTTCTTCGTAGCTGGCGCCTTGCAGGCGCAGCTCGAACTCGCGCGCACGATCGCCGCCGAACACGAGATGGGTGTGGCAATCGACAAGGCCCGGCGTGATCCAGGCGCCGTCGCAGCGGCGCACGCGCCGCGCCAGTTCGTCTGGCGGCTTCGGCAGATCGGCAGCGTAGCCGGCCCAGGCGATCTTGCCGTCCTTCGCCGCCACCGCGCCGCGCAGGATCGCGCCGTACGGCGCGCCGCCTTCGCGCATGGTCGCCAGATTGGCGTCAACCCAGAGCGTATCCCACATGATGTGCTCTTAGCACCCCCTCCCCGGGCGCGAATAGGCGGCGTAAGAGGGGCAATGATCTCGGACTCTGACTGCTCATCCTGGCTTTCCGCCGCCGATCTGCTGACCGGCGATGCAAGCGCGCCGGTGGCGCTGCTCGGCGCGCCGGTTGGCCTCGGCTCCATCACGCCAGGGGGCTGCGATCAGGCGCCGGCGACCGTGCGCGCGGCCGCCAAGCGCATGAGCGTCTATGATCTGGAGACGGAGACCGATCTTTCGGTGTTGCGCGTCTTTGATGCGGGTGATGCCGATGTTGCAGCGCTCAGCCCAGCGCAGTCGCTTGCGCCGATCGCCGAGCGCCTGACGCCACTGACGCGGAAGCATGCGCTCACGCTGGTGCTCGGCGGCAACAACGCGGTGACGCGCCCGTGCGTGCATGCGCTCGATGCAACGCTGCAGCGTGTCGGTCTGCTGACGCTCGATGCGCATTTCGATTTGCGCGACACCGATTGCGGCCTCACCAACGGCAATCCCGTTCAGGCGCTGTTGGAAGACGGCATGCCCGGCGCGCACATCGCCCAGATCGGGCTGCTGCCGTTCGCCAACACGAAGAAGGCGCATGGCAAGGCCAAGGCGGCTGGCATCTATGTCGCCAGCGCCGCTGCGTGCAGAGCCGAGGGCTTAGCGGCGATCGCGGCCAACGCGCTTGAGCGGCTGGCGGCGCGCTGCGACGTGATCCATGTCGATTTCGACATCGACGTGATCGAACGCAGCGCCATGCCCGGCGCGCCGGGGGCGCGGCCGGGCGGTGTTTCTGCACAAGATTTCTTCGACGCCACGCGCCTTATCTGCGCGCATCCGAAGGTGCGTAGCGTCGACTTGACCGAGTTCGATCCAACGCTCGACGTCGCCAACATCTCGGCGCTCACGGCGGCGCGCTGGCTGTGCGAGGCGCTGGCCGGCTTTCTGAGACGATAGTCTCATTCGGCCAGGAAGTGCTCCACTTCGCGGATGAAGCGCTCGCGCTGATCGATCATGATGAAGTGGTAGCTGTCCTCGACCCGCGTCAGGCGCGCGTTTGGCGCGTTGGCGTAGGAAGCGCGCATATAGGCTTCATATTGCTCCGGCGTGATCGGCATTTGCGGTGGGATCACGTAGAGCACGGTCATCGGCGCGCGGATATTCGCCAGTTCGGGCCGCAGATCGGTGACGATCAGCTCGTGGAACGCATTGGCCACGGTGGCGCGATTGCTTTGGCGCGCATACTCGACTTGCTGTGCACGCGCGCTCTCGGTGCGCACCATGCCGGCGATCATCTGTTCGAGCATGCCGTTGCCGGCGCCGGACGGTGCGGCCAGCATCTGCGCGCGCATCTGATCGGCCACCGGGCGCACCCTGTCGACGCTCGCGCCTGGCGGGCCGAACATCGCCCCCATCCACGGGAACATATCCACCACCATCAGCTTGCCGACGCTATCGGGATGGCGCGCGGCGAGCATCATGCCCATCGTCCCACCCATCGAATGGCCGACGACTGCCGGATGATCGAGATGCTGCGTTTCGATGTAGCGCGCGATTTCTTCGGCTGCGGGCGCGGCGACAGGGCCCTCGGCGTTGGCGCCGGCGGCAAAGCCCGCAAAGCCGTTGATCTGCACCAGGTGCACCCGGTAGCGGCCTTCGAGCACGGCCGCGGTATCGGCCCAGACATCGCGATGCGAGCTGAGGCCGGGAATGAAGATAACGTCCGGCCCCTGCCCGCGCGTGACGACGCTGATGCGATCAGAGGTGAACGCCTCCGCTGCCGGGGTCGCGCTCGGCACGGTCGCGCAGGCGCTGAGCACTGCGGCGGCGATCGCGGCAATGATGAAACGTCGATGCATAATTCCTCCCTGGACGCTTACAGCGCCTGCTGGTGGATCGCCGCAGAATTAGCCCCTGGATGCAGGCGGCGGCAGTTTTGTGAAGGGAATGAGCATCGGTACGCGAGCGCGGTACTGCGCGTACGCCTCGACGCCGAGCCCTTCGGCAAGGAAGCGCTCCTCAAGACGCGCCTTCATGGCAAAGCCGATGAACATCAGCGCGGCGCCAATAACCGGCTCGACGTGGCCCCGATCGAGGGCGGTCGCGAACAGAGAAAATAAGATGCCGGTGTAGATCGGGTGGCGCACGAGACGGTACGGGCCGGTATCGACAACGCGATGACCCGGCTTGCGCGTGACATTGCCCGACCACAGCACGCCCAGATGCAGCCGCGCCCACCAGGCGAAGGCCATGCCAGCGAGCACGCAAGCGAGCAGCGCCCAACGGATTGGCTCCGGCCAATCCCACGCGAAGGAGAAGTACGAGTGGCGCGGCCCCATGAACATGAAGATCAAAAACGCGCCGGCGACCGTGACGATGCGGTTCGGCGCCTCGTCGGCCAAGCGCGCGCTCGCCTCGGGCCGCCGCGACCACAGCGCCGCGGCGAACCACGAGATGACCCAAGCAACCCAGGCGAAGACGATGGCCCAAGCAGGCGAAATGACAATCTCCAGGCTCACTCCATCGTGACGACGAGCTTGCCGGTGGCGGTGCGGTCCATCAGCGCGCGGATGGCTTTGCCGCCGTCCTTGAGCGGATAGCGCGCCGAGATGCGCGGCTTCACCTTGCCTTCGCCGTAGAGCTTGAACAGATCGCGCGTGTTGGCCTTGTGCAGCTCCGGCTCGCGCGCGACCGACGCGCCCCAGAACACGCCGACGATCGAAGAGCTCTTCAGCAGCGTCAGATTGAGCGGCGGCGTCGGGATGCCGGCCGGGAAGCCGATGACGAGATAACGCCCGTTCCACGCCATCGCGCGCAGCGCTGGCTCGCAATAATCGCCGCCGACCGCGTCATAGACAACGTCAGCGCCGCCGCCGCAGGCCTTCTTGAACGCTTCGGCGAGATCCTTGCTCTGCTGCTTCGACATGCCGGAAGCGGGATAGATCACCGCATCGTCGGCGCCCGCATCGCGCGCGAACTTCGCCTTCTCCTCGGTGGAAACACCGGCGATCACACGCGCGCCCATTGCCTTTGCGAGTTCAATCGCGGCGATGCCGACACCGCCAGCGGCGCCGAGGATCAGCACCGTTTCGCCGGGTTTGACGTAACCGCGATCTTTCAACGCGTAGTAGGATGTGCCGTAGGTGAGGATGAAGGCGCTCGCTTCATCGAACGGCATCGCGTCCGGAATCGGCAGCACCCGCACCGCCTGCACCTTCACCTTCTCGGCGAAGCCGCCCCAACCGATGGAGCCGATCACGCGCTGGCCCGCTTTCACGTGCGTGACGCCCGGGCCGACGCTCTCGATCACGCCAGCGACCTCGCCGCCCGGCGCGAACGGGCGCTCAGGCTTGAACTGGTATTTGTCTTCGATGATCAGCGCGTCCGGGAAATTCACGCCCGCGGCCTTCACCGCGATCACCACCTCGCCCTCGCCGGCGACGGGATCGGCCGCTTCGATCAGTTCCAGCTCTTCCGGCGGCGCGGGCCGCGTGCTCATCAGCGCTTTCATGTCAGCTCCGTCACTGAGTTGTCCGAAGAACACTCACCCCTTCCCGGGGCGCGGCGCAAGCCGCGAGCCCGGGATCCATAAACACAACCATCTGTGTCTACGGCATCTGTGTCTATGGGTCCCGGACTTGGCCTTCGGCCAATCCGGGAATGGGTGTAGTGTGGGTTAGTTGGCGCATGAAGCGCAATGAGAGCCTGAAGCATGACCCGTCGCGGCTACTTCATCCGTCTGGCGCTTTCGATCGCGATCGACCTCGCCGATTTCACGCTCGGCCGCATCCCCCTGTTCGGCACCGTCACCGACGGCGTCAGCACCGTGGTGCTGATGGCGCTGTGGGGGCCGGTGGGCGCGATCAATCTGTGGGAACTGATCGACGTCACCGAACAGCTCGACGCCTTCGTGCCGACGGCGACGCTGGCGGCGCTCTTTGTCGGCTGGCGGCACGGTTTTCTGGGCGGCCGCGCAAGCGCGCCATCGGTTCCGCAAAGATCTGACGGCTGAGGCTTTACCCAGCGGCAAAGCCGGGGCACGAGAGCCGCTACCGATTTGCGGGATGTCAGCATGACACAGACCTGGGCGTTGGCCCTTCACGGCGGCGCCGGCGCGATCGCCGAGCGCGTCTATCAGCACGAAGAAGCGCACATGGCCGCGCTGCTGGCCCGCGGCGCGGCCATGCTGGCGCGCGGGGAAAGCGCGCTCGACGTCGTCACCGCGATGGCCGAGGAGCTGGAAGCTTGCGGCCTGCACCAAGCCGGCAAAGGCTCGGCCCCGAACGCGGCCGGCGATGTCGAACTCGATGCCTCGCTGATGGACGGGGCGACGCGGCGCGCGGGCGCGGTCGCGGCGCTGCGGGGCTTTCTTTCGCCGGTACGCGTGGCGCGCGGGGTGATGGAGCACACTCAGCATGTGCTGCTGGTCGGCGCCGGCGCGGAAGCGTTTGCGGACAAGCATGAATTCGCGCGCGTGGAGGACCCCGCGTCGTATTACGCCACGGCGGCAAGCGGGCTTGCCAGCGTCAACACCGGCACCATCGGCGCGGTGGCGCTCGACACCAATGGCCGTCTCGCTGCAGCGACGTCGACGGGCGGGTTGCAAGGCAAGCTGCCGGGGCGCGTCGGCGATACTCCGATCATCGGCGCCGGTTGCTGGGCCGATCAGCGCGCGGCCGTCTCCTGCACCGGGCTTGGCGAATATTTCATGCGCGTCAATGCGGCGGCGGACGTTTCGGCGCGCATCCATTATGCTGGGCAAAGCCTTGAATCGGCGGCGGCGTCGGTGATCGACGACGTGCGCAATCTGGGCGGATATGGCGGCTTGATCGCGGTCGATGCGAAAGGCAACGTCACCGCGCCATTCTGCAGCCAAGGCATGAAACGGGGCATGGCCACATCGGTCGGCTTGCGCGAAGTGAAGACGTTCAAGTGAAGTGAAGACTGGCAAGTGAAGATGGCACGTGAGGTGAAGATGAAAAGACTTGCTCTCGCCGCCGCTCTGCTCGGCCTTGCCGCGTGCGCGTCCAGCATGGGCCCAGGCGGACCGCGCAGCGATTGGCGCTGCGATAACGGCGCCGCCTTCAGCGTACGCTTTGCGGGAAACAACGCCGAGGTGTTCGCCGGCGGGCAAACCTATTCGCTGCCGGTGGCGCAATCGGGCTCCGGCGCGCGCTATTCAAATGGCGCGGTGGAATATTGGGAACATCAAGGCGAGGCCAGCTTGAACGGCGCGGCGGGCGGGCCCTACACCCACTGCCGCCAACACTGAGGGGTAAGTTCGGATGAAGAAGATCATCGCCATGCTGGGCTGCGCGCTGGCGCTGGCCGCCTGCGAAAGCGCGCAATCGCTGAGTGAAGGCGAGCGCCTCAGCTGGCGCTGCGACGGCGACAAAGCGTTCAGCCTGCGCAGCGCGGCGGGCGCTGTGGAGGTCTATGCCTCGGGTCAGACCTATCGTCTGGCGCCGGCCGAAGGCAGCGAGGGCGAGCACCGCTATAGCGATGGCGCGGTGACGTATGTCGAAAGCGGCGGCCGCGCCACGCTCACGGGCGTCTATCTCGGCCCGTTCGAGAATTGCCGCCGGCAAGAGCGTCTGTCGCGCTTCTTCTGATGCGCGGCTATTTCGGCATTGGCGCGGAAGAAATCTCAAAGCCGATGAATCTCGGCGCGCTGATGCGCACCGCGCATGCGTTCGGCGCCAGCTTCTTCTTCACCATCAACGCACACCCCAAGGTGCGCGACGCCTACAACAGCGACACCTCGCGCAGTTTCGGTCACGTGCCGTATTACCCGTGGGACAATGTCGAGGCGCTGCTGTTGCCGAAGGGCTGCGCGCTGGTCGGGGTTGAGTTGACAGACGATGCGGTGGAGCTGCCGCGCTTCCAGCACCCGCAGGCGGCGGCCTATGTGCTCGGGCGCGAGCGTGGCTCGCTCTCACCTGCTCTACTGGCGCGCTGCCAGCACGTGGTGAAAATCCCGACCAAGTTCTGCGTCAATGTCGGGCTCGCCGGCGCCATTGTCATGTACGACCGCCTGCTCGCACTTGGCGGTTATCCGGCGCGGCCGATCATGCCCGGCGGACCGGCGCCGACGATGGACCAAGCGCCGAAGCGGCGGCGCTAACGCAGTAACATGCACGTGTAAGCAAACAGCGCTTCCGCAAGGACAGCGGCGTTGTAATGGCCGCGCGGCGGGCGCATGAAACGGCGATGACCGAACTCAGCGCAGCCTTTGGCAGGCTCTCCGGCAATGTCCGGGGCGCGCTGTGGATGCTTGCTTCGGCGGTGACGTTCACGCTGATGACGTCGCTGATCAAATTCCTCGGCGACGATTACTCGCCCGCGCTGCAGACCTTCTATCGCCAAGCCGCGGGGCTGGTGGTGCTGGCGCCCATCATTCTGCGCGACCCGGCCGGCGCCTTCCGCACCTCGCGCCCGGGCATTCTGCTCTATCGCTCGCTGGCGGGCACGCTCGGGCTGGTGCTCGCGTTCTGGGCTTATCAGCGGCTGCCGCTCGCCGAAGCGAACGCGCTTTCGTTCACGCGCACGCTTTGGATCGTGCCGCTGGCGATTTTCGTGCTGCGCGAACAGGTCGGCGCCTGGCGGCTGGGCGCGACGCTGGCCGGCTTCGGCGGCGTGTTGATCATGCTGCAGCCGCAGGTGGCCAATGCTGTCGGCTTGCCAGCGGGCGCGGCGCTCGCATCGGCGGCGCTGTTCGCAACGACGGTGACCGGCATCAAGATGATGACGCGCGATCACTCGGTGACGGTGCTGATGGTGTGGTCGGCGGCGTTGGGGTTCGTGCTGGCGATCCCGATGGCGGTGCTGGAATGGCGCTGGCCGTCGCCGCTCGATCTGGCGCTGCTGTGCGCGATGGGCGTGCTCGGGCTGTTGAACCAGGTGTTCTACATCAAGGGCATGGCGCTCGGAGACGCCGCAGCGATGGCGCCGCTGGACTATACGCGGCTCATCTTCGCCGTGCTGATCGGCTTTGCCCTGTTCCACGAAGTGCCGAACCTGATCACCATGCTCGGCGCGTTGATCGTGATTGTCTCGACGCTGGTGATCACGCTGCGGGAGCTGCACTTCAAGCAGAAGCCAGCTCCCGTGCGCGCGGAATGATTACTGCACCGGACCGGCGTTGGCGTTGGCGCGCTTGAGCGCGGGCCATTCTGAGAAGGCGAACCAAATCGTGAGCACGAGCGGCACGATCCAGCCGATGAACGGTATGATCACGGCAAGATTGAGCAGCGCCAGCGCGCCGGAGTGCCCCGCCTTCGAGAAGATCTTCCACCAGATGAAGATGTAGAAGATGAAGATGGCCAGACCGATCAGGGCGAAGACAGCCATGAACGGCCCGATCGTCGCCATCATCGCAGTCATGTCGCCCATCGCACTGGTATCGTACGTGGTGGTGGCGCTGACGTCGTAGCCGCCGCCTGAATCAGGTTTCTGCATGCCCTCTCCCTCCGTTAGGCGAGGGCAAGGCTATGCCGTTCGCAGCACTCGCGGCAAGCCAAACTAAAGCGACGCCGGCTTATTCGCTCTCAAGTAGAGCTTTGGCGGTTTGCACCAGCGCGTCGGCGGTGATGCCGAACTCGGCGTATGCATCCTTCGCAGGCGCCGAAGTTCCGAACGTCGACATGCCGATGAAGGCGTCGAGGCCGAAAGCTTCGAACCAGCCCTGACCGACCGCCGCCTCGATGCCAATGCGGACCTCATCGTCAGCGCCGATGATGGCGTCCTGATAGGCCTCGTCCTGCATGTCGAACAATTCGAAGCACGGCGCGGAGACGACGCGCGTCGGGATGCCTTGCGCCTGCAACGTCGCGCGCGCCTGCACCGCGAGCGAGACTTCGGTGCCGGTGGCGAACAGCGCCACGCGCGAGGGCCCGCCTTCGGCCGGCAGCAATTCGTAAGCGCCGCGCAGCGACAGATTCTCGCTGGCGTCGGTGCGCTGCGCCGGCGCTGCTTGACGCGACAGCGCCAGCGCGCTCGGGCCATCTTCCATCAACAGCGCCGCTTGCCAGCACTCGGCCGTTTCCACGGCGTCGCACGGGCGGAACACGTAGAGGTTCGGGATCGCGCGCAGCGCGGCCAGTTGCTCGACCGGCTGGTGCGTCGGCCCGTCTTCGCCGAGGCCGATGGAATCGTGCGTCAGCACATGGATGACGCGGATGCCCATCAGCGCCGCCAGCCGGATCGCCGGGCGCGAATAATCGGAGAAGACCAGGAAGGTGCCGCCATACGGAATGACGCCGCCATGCAGCGCCATGCCGTTCATCGCCGCGGCCATGCCGTGCTCGCGAATGCCGTAGCGGATGTAGCGCCCGCCCCGGTTCTCCGGCGTGAAATCGGACGAGCCCTTGGCCAAGGTGAGGTTCGAGCCGGTGAGGTCGGCCGAGCCGCCGAGCAATTCGGGGCAGGCTTCGAACATCGCATCGATCGCCGCGCCCGAAGACGCGCGCGTCGCCAGCGCCGGCTTTTCCGCCGCCACCTTGGCCGCATGCATGCCGAGCGCCGCAACCGCGCCTTCGGCGCTGCCGCTCATCGCTGCCGCAAACGCATCCTTGCGCTGCGAGCGCTTCAAACGCTGCGCCCATTCTTCGCGCGCGCCGGCGCCGCGCGCGCCGACCTTGCGCCAGGCGGCGCGGACGTTGTCGGGAATTTCGAACGGACCGTGCGGCCAGCCGAGCGCGGCTTTCGCTGCAGCGAGTTCTTCAGCGCCGAGCGCTTCGCCGTGCACCTTCGCGGTGCCGGCCTTCTTCGGCGCGCCGTAGCCGATCGTCGTCTTGCACGCGATTAGCACCGGTTTGTCGGACTTCGTCGCCGTTTCGAGCGCGCGCGCGACATCGGCCATGTCGTGGCCGTTGCACGAGAGCGTGGTCCAGCCGCTCGCGGCGAAGCGCGCCTTCTGATCGGTAGCGTCGGACAGCGAAACGGCGCCGTCGATGGAAATGGAATTGTCGTCCCAGATCACCACCAGCTTGTTGAGCTTCTGGCGCCCCGCAAGCGCGATCGCTTCCTGGCTGACGCCTTCCATCAGGCAGCCGTCGCCGGCGATCACCCAGGTGCGATGATTGACCAGTTCGTCGCCAAAGCGCGCATTAAGATGCGCTTCCGCCATGGCCATGCCAACCGCGTTGGCGAGCCCCTGCCCGAGCGGGCCGGTGGTCGTCTCAACGCCGGAGGCGTGGCCGTATTCGGGATGGCCCGCGGTGCGCGAACCGAGCTGACGGAAGCGCTTGATCTCGTCGAGCGTCATGTCGGCGTAGCCGGACAGATGCAGCAAGCCGTAGAGCAGCATCGAGCCGTGGCCGGCGGAGAGCACGAAGCGGTCGCGGTCGGGCCAGCGTGGTTCGCTCGGATCGAATTTCAGAAATTTGGAGAACAGCACCGTGGCCGCATCGGCCATGCCCATCGGCATGCCGGGGTGGCCCGACTTCGCCTGCTCCACCGCGTCCATCGCCAGCGCGCGCAGCGCATTGGCCATGTCCTTCGCCGGAACGCCCTCGATCAGTTCGCTGTTGCCCATGAGTTTCCCTTGCCCGGGGCTAAATAGCGCCGATTCGTCGGCTTTGCCCGCAAAGCGGGAGCGGGGTATCAGGCAAGGACGCGCGCGGCTACGCGGCGAGGGAGTTTTTGATGCAGATTTTCATCGATAGCGCCGAGGTGAAGGAACTGAAGGCGCTGGCCGAGACTGGGCTTGTCGACGGCGTAACCACCAATCCCTCGCTGGTGGCGAAGGCGGGCGGCGACTTCTTCGAATCGCTGCGCACGATCTGCGGCGCCGTGAAAGGTCCGGTCAGCGCCGAAGTGGTGGCGCAGGATTACCCAACCATGCTGCTGGAAGGGCGCAAGCTGCGGCAGCTGGCCGACAACATCGTCGTCAAAGTGCCGATGACGCCGGACGGCCTCAAGGCCTGCAAGACGCTTGAGGAAGAGGGCCATCCTTGCAACGTCACGTTGTGTTTCTCGGCGGTGCAGGCGCTGCTTGCGGCCAAGGCCGGCGCGACCTTCATCTCCCCGTTCCTCGGCCGCATCGACGATGGTGGCCAGGACGGCATGGGCCTCATCCGCGAGATCCGCGCCATCTTCGACAATTACGATTTCCAGACCCAGATTCTGGCGGCCTCGATCCGCACCGTCGGCCACGTGCGTGACGCAGCGTTAGCCGGCGCCGATTGCGCCACCATCCCGCCGGCGGTGTTCCGGGCGCTCTATAAGCACAACCTCACCGATGCCGGCCTCGAGGCGTTCCTCAAGGACTGGCGCGGCACGGGCCAATCGATTTTGTGAAGGAGCGCGCGGGTCTTCAGACCCGCTTTGTCTTGTGAAGGAGTGCGGGTCTGAAGACCCGCGCTCCTTTCGCTTAGCGGCCGGACAGGCGGTCGAGGCGGCTGATCGCCGCCTCGGTCTGGGCGCGCGAGGCGTCCATCGAACGCTCGGCTTCGGCCAGCTGCGCCTGGACGGCGGCGACGTCGAGTTCGATCACCGGGCGCTGGCTTTCGCGTTGGGCCGCCATAGCTTCGGTCACCTCAAGGCCGCCCTTGAAGGCCACGGGCGCCACAAGGCCAACCAGCACCATCACGGTCGCGCCGGCCGCGAAACTCGCGGCGATCATGCGAACGGTGGCTTTGCTATTGGACGACATAATGTGGACTTCTCCCGGACCGGCGGTCGCTTAACAGAAGGTTACCGTACTGGCAAACGCTACTTTGCGGCGCCGAAGAGCACGTGTCTGTGACGATGGTCACCGTGCCTGACACCCCAACCGTGCTGTCTTCGCAGCCTCGAACGCATTCTAGCGTACAAACCTGAATTCTAGCCGAATCTCCGGAGGCACGGCTGTTGCTGGGCCCTCGGTGTTAGGCTCTAACCCGCCGGCCGAAGCGCTATGCTGCGGCGCAACAAAGAGACCACAATGGCTAGTGTTTCGTCTTCGCCCAAGCCGCTACGGAAAGCGGTGCTCCCCGTCGCCGGCTTTGGCACCCGCGTGCTGCCCGCCACCAAGTCGATCCCGAAAGAGATGCTGCCGGTGTTTGACCGGCCTGCCATTCAGTACGTCGTGGATGAGGCGATCGCCGCAGGCATCGAACACATAGTATTCGTCACCGGGCGCAATAAGGGCGCGATCGAGGATTATTTCGATCGCGCGTATGAACTCGAAGTAACCCTTCGAGAGAAGAACAAGACGGTGCAGCTGGAGGAGGTCAACCTCTCCGTCCCCACGCCCGGCTCGATGAGTTTCGTGCGCCAGCAATCGGCCCAGGGCCTGGGGCACGCGGTTTGGTGCGCGCGCGACATCGTCGGCGACGAGCCATTCGCGGTGATGCTGCCGGACATGCTGATGATGGCCCAGCCCTCCTGCCTGGCGCAGATGGTCGAGGCCTATAACAAGGTCGGCGGCAACATCATCGCCGTCGAGCCCACCGACACGCCCGAGCGCTATGGCGTGATCACGCCGGAGAGCCGCGACGGGCGGCTGATCAAGATGAAAGGCATGGTGGAGAAGCCCAAGCGCGAAGAAGCGCCGTCGAACCTCTTCATCAGCGGCCGCTACATTCTGCAGCCCGAAATCTTCGAACTGCTGGCAAGCCAGGAACCGGGCGCCGGCAACGAGATCCAGCTCACAGACTCAATGGCCCGGCTGATGGCGGTGCAGCCGTTCCATGCGCTCGAATACGATGGCACCACGTATGATTGCGGCGACAAGATCGGCTATCTGCAAGCCAACGCCGCTTATGCATTGGCCAACGCCGAGCATGGCGCAAAGGCCGCCGAAACGCTGCAGGCGCTGCTGAAGAAGCCATGGCGCTGAACATCACGTCATTCGCCAGCCGGGACGCGCTGATGCGCGGCACGGCTGAGCGAATGGCGGATTCTGTTCGTGCAGCGATCGCTGCACGAGGCGAAGCGTGCATCGCGCTTTCGGGCGGTTCGACGCCGGAACCTGCCTATCGCCTTCTCGCTGCAACGCCGCTCGATTGGCCGCGCGTGACCATCGCCCTCGTCGACGAGCGCTTCGTGCCGCCAGCGCATCCGGCGTCCAACCAAGGCATGATCGAGCGCGCGCTGGCGCCTGCGTTCGCAGCGGGGGCCAAGCTCGCGCCGCTGTTCTGCATTGCCGAGACCGTGGAGGCGGCGGCCGCGCGTGCGGAAGCGCTCTACGCGCCGCTGCGCTTTGACCTGGCTGTGATGGGCATGGGCGCGGACGGGCATACCGCGTCCTGGTTTCCAGGCGCCGAGGGGCTCGGCGCCGCGCTCGACCTCGGCGGCGGGCGTAGTGTCGTTGCGGTACAAGCCACTCAGGCCGGCGGCGCAGCCGAGCGGCTGACACTGACCCGGCCTGCCCTGTTTCGGGCCAGCGCCCTGCTGCTGCTGATCACCGGCGCGGACAAGAAGGCGGTGCTGGAAGGCGCGGCTGGACAGCCGCTGCCTGAGACCCCGGTGCGGGCTCTGATCGAGCCGCCAGCGCCGCCCGTAGAGGTGCTGTGGGCGGCATAGAGGTCCGTTAGGGAACATCTCCGCTTGTGACTGCTGAATGATTTTGATATCGTTCAGTCTAAGTTGGAGCCTCCCCGTGCAGAAAGCTGCGGTACTTAGATTGGCGCTGGCCGGCGCGCTCTTCGCGTTGGCCGCCTGCAGCGGCGATGCAGACGCCCCCTCCGCAACACCCGATTCTCCCCTGGTCGAAGTGGTCTCGGTACAGCCGAGTTCGGCGGCGGGCGCGGTGCGCGCCAGCGGCCTGGTTGGCTACCGCCGCGAACCGCCGCTCGCCTTCGCCGCGCCGGGGGTCGTCGTCTCCATCAATGTCGACGCGGGCGACCTCGTGCGCCGCGGCCAGCGCCTGGCCACGCTGCGGCGCACCAGCGTCGGCGCCAATGCGGACGAAGCAGCGCTCGCGCGCGCCAACGCCGAGCGCGATCTGGCCCGGGCGCAAGAATTGTTCGAACGCGGCTTCATCAGCCAGGCGCGGCTCGACGAGGCACGGCTGGCGGTCGAACGCACGCGCGATTCCAGCGTGATCACCGCGCCGGCCGATGGCGTGATCCTGCGCCGCACGGCTGAACCTTCGCAGACGCTCAATGCAGGCGCGCCCGTGCTGGTGCTGGGCGAGACGCGATCAGGCATCGTCGTGCGCGCGCCGATCGCTTCAGCGGAAGCGGCGCGCATCCGCGTTGGCGATGCGGCGCAAGTGCGCGTGGCCGAGCTTGGCAATGCAGCGCTGAGCGGGCGTGTGACCCGCGTCGGCGCCAAGGGCGATACAAGCACCGGGGCGTTTGAAGTCGAGATCGAGGTCGCCAGCGCCGCGCAGCTGCGCAGCGGCATGGTCGCACAAGTGGACATCACGCCGGCTGCGCCAACCACGAACCAAGTGGCGGCGATGCTGGTGCCGACGCTGTCGCTGCTCGACGCCCGCGCCGACCAAGGCGTGGTGTTCGTCGTCGATGAGAATAGCGTCGCGCGCCGTCGCGCCGTGCGCACGGCGGGCGTGACCCAGGATGGCGTCATCGTGCTTGAGGGGCTCGCCGCCGGCGATCGCGTAATCTCCGCCGGCGCCGCCTATGTGCGCGACGGCGAAACCGTGCGCATCGCCGCCGACACCTGACATGCAAGCCATCACTCGCTTCTTCGTTGACCGGTGGCAATTCACCGCGATCCTGTTCGCGCTGCTGATCGCGCTCGGCCTCGGCGCCATCGCCTCGATTCCGAAATCGGAAGACCCGATCGTGGAATTTCCGGGCACCGCCATCGCCGTTGTGCTGCCCGGCGCGGACGCCGAGCAGATGGAACGGCTTGTCGCCATCCCGATCGAAGATGCGCTCAACGGCATTGAGGACATCCAGCAGATTCGTTCGTCGAGCCGTGCGGGACTCGCGGTGATCGCGGTCGAGTTCAATTGGGGCGTCGACGCGGAAGAGAAGTTCGGCGAAGTGATCCGCGAGCTGAACGTGGTGCGCCCTAGCTTGCCGGACGGCGTGGTCGAAATCCGACCGCGCCGCTTCAATCCTGCGCAGACCAGCGTCGTAGAAATCGCGCTGACCAGCCCTGACGCCTCGTTCCGGCAATTGGAGGCGTATGCAAAGTCCTTGCGTGACTCGCTTGAGCGTGCGCCAGGCATTCAGCAGGCGGACGTGCGGGGCGCGCCGCCCGCCGAAGTGCGCGTCGCCGCCGACCTTGATCGCCTCGCCGCCTATCATCTGCCGCTGAGCGCGATCGCCGAGGCGCTGCAGCGCGAGGGTGTCGATGCGCCGATCGGCGCGGTCGAGGCCGGCGGACGGCGCTTCAACGTGCAAGCCTCCGGCTCGTTCAACAGCCTGGAGGAAATCCAGAATGTCGTGCTGCGCGCGGGCAATGGCTCGGTCGTGCATGTCGGCGATGTGGCCGAGGTGTCCTGGGCCAATGACGAGCGCGCGCACATCACCCGCTACAATGGCCAGCGTGCGGTGCTGGTGAGCGCGCGGGCGCGGCTTGGCGAAGACATCTTCCCCGTGCTCGACGCCGTGCAGCAGCGCATTGACTCGTTCGCCAGCACGCTGCCGGCCAACATCACGCTGGAGCGCGGCTTCAACCAATCTGAAACCGTGCGGCTGCGCCTTGGCCAGCTCGCCCGCGACTTCGCCATCGCCATTTTCCTGGTGATGATCACGCTCTTGCCGCTCGGCTTCAGGCCCGCGGCGGTGGTGATGGTGTCGATCCCGCTGTCGCTGGCCATTGGCGTCGCTGCGATGAATTGGCTTGGCTTCTCGCTGAACCAGCTCTCGATCGCCGGCTTCGTGCTGGCGCTTGGCCTGTTGGTCGATGATTCCATCGTCGTCACCGAGAACATCTCCCGCCGGCTGCGCGAAGGCTTGCAGCCGCGCGAAGCAGCGATCGCGGGGGTCGAGGAAATCAATGTCGCGGTGATCGGCTGTACGGCGACGCTGCTGCTGGCTTTCCTGCCGATCATGGCGTTGCCGGAAGGCGCCGGCGCGTTCGTGCGCTCGCTGCCGGTGGCGGTAGTGGTGACAATCACGGCGTCGCTGTTCGTGGCGCTCACCATCATCCCGTTCCTCGCCAGCCGCTGGCTGCCGCGCGAGTCGGTCGGCAAATCGAACCCGCTGCTGGACACGGTGATGGGCGCCATTCACGGCGTCTACCGCCCGGCGCTGCACGTCGCGCTCAATCATCCGCGCACCACTGTGATCGCGGGGCTGAGCGCGTTCGTGCTTTCACTAGGGCTCGTTCCCCATCTCGGCTTCAGCCTGTTTCCGGAAAACGACAGCCCTTACTTCCTGGTCGATGTCGAGACGCCGCAGGGCTCGTCGGTGCAGGAAACTGACCGCGCCGTGCAATACGTGGAGCGCGTGCTGGCGGAATATCCGCAGATCGAGTGGCGCTTCGCCAATGCCGGCCGCGGCAACCCGCAGATCTTCTACAACGAGATTCCGCCCGAACAGATTTCCAATGTCGGCCAGGTCTATGCGCGCTTCGGCGAGTGGCATCGCACCGCCGGCATGCGCACGATCGAAGAAATCCGCGGCAAGCTCGACAATTACGCCGGCGCACGCATCAATCTGCGCCGCTTCAATAACGGCCCGCCAATCGAGGCGCCGATCGCCGTGCGCATCAGCGGCCCCGACCTTGCCGCCATCGGCGAGATCGCCGGCGAAGTCGAGCGCATCGTCCGCGACACGCCCGGCACGCGCGATGTGTCGAACCCCACCGCCGAACGGCTGCTCGATCTCGACCTCAACATCAACGAAGCCGAAGCCGCGCTGCGCGGCGTGCCGGCCGGCGCGACGGATCAGGCGTTGCGTATCGCCGTCGCCGGCATGCCGGTGGCGCAATTCCGCGATCCGACCGGCGATGCGTTCCCGGTGGTGCTGCGCGCGCCGCGCGAGGGGGCGATGCCGGTGTCGCAGCTTGAGCGGCTATATGTCTGGAACGGGCAAGGCGGAGCGCTGCCGCTCAGCGAGATCGCCCAACCGCGGCTCGAAAGCGGCCCCGCTTCGATCGACCGCCACCAGCGCGAGCGCACGGCGACGGTGCGCGCCTATACGCAGACGGGCTATCTCACCAGCGCGGTGACGGGCGATGTTGCGCAGCGGCTCGAAGCGCTGCGGCTGCCGCCCGGCTATTCGGTCTCGTTCGGCGGGCAAGCCGAGGCGCAACGGCGCAGCTTCAGCGGCCTTGGCCCCGCGATCATCGTCGCCATCTTCGGCATCCTCGCCGTGCTGCTGCTGGAATTCGGCTCATTTGCAGTGACGGCGGTGGTCGCGTTCGTGATCCCGTTCGGCATCATGGGCGGGTTGATCGCGCTGTGGCTCGGCGGTGAATCGCTTTCGTTCACGGCCATTATCGGCTTCATCGCGCTAATCGGCATCGAGATCAAAAACTCGATCCTGCTGGTCGAGTTCGCCAACCAGATGCGCGCGCGCGGCGCGCCGCTGATGGAGGCGATCGAACGCGCCGGCGAAGTGCGCTTCCTGCCGGTGCTGCTGACCAGCGCCACCGCCATCGGCGGCATGACGCCGCTTCTGTTCGAAGACTCGCCGCTCTTCTCCCCCATCGCCATGGTGCTGATCGGGGGTCTGATCAGCTCGACGCTGATCGCACGGATCGTGACGCCGGCGATGTATTTGCTACTGGCGCCGAAGGACGCGCCCGCGAAAGCCTGATCAATCCTCGTCGTCGATCAGGACGCGGTGCGCGGCGCCGTCGAGGTCTTCGTACTGGCCGCTGCGCAGGCTCCAGAAGAAGGCGCCGAGCCCGAGCAGGCCCAGCAGCACCGCGCCCGGGATCAGCATGACCATGATGTCCATCGCCGTCAGCTCCTGGTTTGCGCCTGCAGCCTGAGCGCGTTGAGCGTAACGATCATGGATGAGCCGGACATGGCAAGGGCGGCGATCAGCGGCGTCAGGAAGCCGAGCGCCGCAAGCGGGGCGGCGACGAGATTATACGCCGCCGAGAAGCGCAGATTTTCCAGCGCGCGGTTGTGCGCAGCTTTGGCTACCGTCAGCGCTTCCAGGATCGGCGACAGCGCCGCGCCCTGGATCACCAGATCCGCTGCGGCCTGGCTGGCTTCGATCGCCGTGCCGGGCGAAGCGGATGCATGCGCGGCGGCGAGCGCGGCGGCGTCGTTGAGGCCATCGCCGATCATCAGCGGCTTGCGGCCAGCAGCGCGCAGCTCCCGCAGGTGTTCGGTCTTTTCCGCCGGGCTCACGTGCGCGCGCCAGTTTTCGATGCCGGCAGCGCGCGCCGCCGCCTCGACCGCGGCGGGACGGTCGCCGGAAATCAACTCGACCCGGTAGCCGCGCCGCTTCAGCTCAGCGACCACATCTGCCGCGTCGGCGCGGAGCGCGTCGATGAAAGCAAAACGCACCGGGGCCTTTTCGCCGAGCGTGAACCAAAGCTCGACCGCGCCATCTTCGATTTCGACCGCGCCGGGCGCGGCGAACGCACGGCGGCCAAGCCGCGCGGTAAGCCCGTTGATCTCGGCTTCGACGCCCTGCCCCGGATATTCCTTGGCGTTGGCCGCTGGCGCGCCGGGGCCTGCGGCTTCGACCAGCGCGCGAGAGAGCGGATGGCGCGAGATGCGCGCGAGCGACGCGGCGGCGAGCAGCACATCGGCGGAGACCGGCGCGGCCAGCTTCGGCTTGCCGAGCGTCAGCGTGCCGGTCTTGTCGAACACTACGGTGTCGATCTCGGTAAGGCGCTCCAGCGCATCGCCGGATTTGACCAACACGCCGCGCTTGAACAGCCGCCCGGTGGCGACCACTTGCACCGCCGGCACGGCAAGGCCGAGCGCGCACGGGCAGGTGATGATCAACACCGCGACTGCGTTCTGCAGCGCGCCGCGGAAGCCGACATCAGCGAAATCGTAGCCGAGCGCGCGCAGCAGCATCGGCCCGAACATCCAGCCGATGAAGGTAAGCGCAGCCAGACTGTGCACGACAGGCACGTAGAGCGCAGCGGCGCGGTCAGCCAGGCGCACATACTTGGCCCGGCCCTGTTCGCCTGCTTCGATCAGGCGCGCGAGTTCGGCGACGGCCGAGTTCTCGGCGCGCGCGGTGGCGCGCAGCGTGATGCGCTGGGTGAGATTGATGGCGCCGGCGCGGATCACATCGCCGGTGCGCACCGCCACCGGCAGCGTCTCGCCAGTCAGCATCGCATTGTCGATCTCGGAGACGCCGTCTTCGATGACGCCATCGACCGGCGCGCGATCGCCAGCGGCGATCAGCAGCCTGTCGCCGATTTCGATGTCACGGGCCGAGACAGCGTCCGCATGGCCGTCTTCGCCGATGCGCGTGGCGGTCACCGCTTGCAGCGCGAGGAGATCGCGCGCGGCGGTGCGGGCGCGCTCACGCAGCCTGTGATCGAGGTAGCGCCCGATCAGCAGGAAGAAGAGCAGCATTGTGATGCCGTCGAAATAGGCATGCTCGCCCTGCTGCAGCGTCTCGGCGATCGAGGTGGAGAGCGTGAGGATCACGGCCAGCGAGATCGGCACGTCCATATTGGCGCGCCGCGCCTTGAGCGCGTTGTAGGCCGAGCGGAAGAAAGGCTGCGCTGCATAGAGCGCCGCGGGAATGGCGATCAGCGCCGAAACCCAGTGCAACAGCGTGCGCGTGCCCTCGCCCATCTCGCCTTCGCCGGACCAGACCGGCACCGAGAACATCATGATGTTCATGGCCGCAAAGCCGGCGACGGCGAGATAGCGGAGGAGCTTGCGGCCCTCTTCGTCGGTCTTGCGTTGCGCTGCTTCGGGATCGAACGCAGCGCTGGCGTAGCCCAGGCGCGTCAGCGTGTCGGCGATGCGCTCCGGCGGCATCGCTCCGGGCGTCCAGGCCACGCGCAGGCGCTGGGTGGAAAGATTGAGCCGCGCTTCGGCGACGCCAGGCAGCGCCAGCAGGCCGCCTTCGATCTTGCGGATGCAGCCGGCGCACTTGGCGCCGGTGACCATCAGCTCAAGCGTGTCGTGGCCGGCTTTGTCGTGACGCACAAAGGCGGCGAGATCGACGCGCGGGCGCTCGTCCTCAGAGGGCGGCGGCGCTAATCCTGACGGGCACCCTGCCTCTTGCTGCGCGGTTACGGTTGCCACGTCAGCTCCGCGTCAAAATCGAGCGCTTCGCCGCCGGCATCCTGCGCATGCGCGCGCAATTGCCAGCGGCCATGCTGCAAGGCGCCGGCCGGCGCGGCGTAGCGGCCGCCCCCGAGCGGGGCGAAGCTCAGATTCTGATCGAACGCGGAAGTCGCTTCGCGGCGAATCTGACCGGTGACCGTGGCCCCCTCGATCGGCGCGCCGGCGCGATCGCGTAATGTCACTTCGACAACGGCGCCGTCCGCGCCTTGCTGCAAGCCCGCCGCTGCGGTCCAACCCAGCGCGGCCTGAGCGCGGCGCTCGGCCAGCGTCTGATTATATTCGACGCCCTGCGTGTAGGAGTGCGCCACGTCCTCACCTGGGAACGAGCGCATCGCCATGACAATGAAGCCCGTGTTCACGGCGATGACTGCCCCGAAGAAGAGCAACATCATGATCAGGACGTGGCCGCCCTTGAGGGTGAATTCGCGTGACGTGCTCATCGGGCATTCCCCGCCAGGAAGGCGGAAGCGCTCTCGGCTTCCTCGCCAGTTTCCATATCATGAATTGTGAATTCGATGTCGTGCGAACCGGGCGCCGTGCCCGCAGGCGCGATGATGTGCAGGCGCACGGTGTCGACGGTGTCGGGGCGCGCCTCAGCGATCACGCGGCCCTCCGCATCGATCTGATAGCCGTTGCGCAGAATCTGCAGGCCGTCGAGCCCTTCCACTTCGATCGCCAAGCGACGCGTTTGCGGCGCCATGTTGATCAGTTTCAGCGAGAAGTCGTTGCGGATCGAGCCATCGGCCAAACGCACGAAGGGCGGGCTGCGGTCGCGGATGACGTTGAGATCAAGCGTGGATCGGTTGATCAGGCCGTACAGCATGAACACGCCAACGCCGACCATCAGCACGGCATAGAGCACGGTGCGTGGCCGAATGAGGTTCCACTTCGGCTTTTCACCACGCTCGCGGCGCTCGACATTGCCGTGCGTGTCATAGGCGATGAGACCCTTGGGGCGGCCCACCTTCTCCATGATCTCGTCGCAGGCGTCGATGCAGAGCGCGCAATTGATGCACTCCAGCTGGTCGCCGTCGCGGATGTCGATGCCTTGCGGACAGACGGCGACGCATTGATTGCAGTCGATGCAGTCGCCGCGCCCTTCCCAGCTTTCATTCTTCTTGTGCGGCCCGCGCGGCTCGCCGCGATCGGCGCGATAGGTGACCTGCAGCGCATCCTGGTCGGTCATCGCCGCCTGGATGCGCGGCCACGGGCACATATAGGTGCACACCTGCTCACGCATGGTGCCGGCGAGCGCGTAGGTGGTGAACGTCAGCACGCCCACGAACAGGTAGATGACCGCGTTGGCCTGGCCGGTGAAGATTTCACGGAACAGCGTTGGCGCATCGCCGAAGTAGAACACCCACGCCCCGCCCGTCGCTGCGGCGATCAGAATCCAGACGATGTGCTTGCCGGCCTTCTTGCCGAGCTTCGACAGCGACCACGGCGCCTTGTCGAGGCGCATGCGCTCGTTGCGGTCGCCTTCGAAGAACCGCTCAACGTAGATGTAGAGGTCGGTCCAGACCGTCTGCGGGCAGGCATAGCCGCACCAGACGCGGCCGAACAAAGCCGACGAGAGGAAAATCCCGAACGAAGCCAGGATCAACAGGCCGGTGATGTAATAGATTTCCTGCGGCCAGAGTTCGATGAAGAAGAAGTAGAAGCGGCGGTGCTCGAAATCGACCAGCACGGCCTGGTCCGGGCTTGCCCCGCCGCGGTCCCAGCGAATCCATGGCGTGATGTAGTAGATCGCCAACAGCACGATCATCGCCGCCCATTTCAGGTTCCGGAAGAACCCGTGGGCGAGCTTGGGGTAGATCTGCTCGCGCTTCTGATACAGAGCGCGCGCCGTCTTGGAATTGACGGCGCGCGCATCGATAGAGTGGTCGTCCTCGCCTTTCGGCGGACGCGGAATAAGGGTGGTGCTCACCCGTTAGCGTGTAGCACCACCGCCCGCGTTTGTGGATTGAGCAGGCGCAACAGAAGCGTCCGCTGCTGTGGGTTGCGTCGCCGCAGGCGCCGGGGGCGCATCCGGTTCACCACCGCCCATTTCATGGACGTAGTAGGCCAGCGCCCGGATCGTGCCCGGATCAAACCGCGCTTCCCAGGTCGGCATCACGCCGCCGCGGCCGAGTTCCACCTGACGGCGAATCTCTTCGCGGCTGTTGCCATAGAGCCAGACGTCATCGGTCAGGCTCGGCGCGCCCACAGCGCGATCACCCGCGCCGGTGGCGCCGTGGCAGGCGGCGCATTGCTCTTGAAAGACTGTCGCGCCACGCGCCGCCGCAGCGGCGTCGGCATGTAGCCGGCTGTTGGCCGCCGAGATCGAGATCACGTACTCGCTCACGTCGCCCACTTGCGCCGGTGTCAGGATGCCGTCACGGCCGAACGCGGGCATGGCCGACATCCGGGTTTCCGGGTGAGTCGAGCGGATGCCGACGCGGATGGTGTGCTCGATGTCGGCCATCGTGCCGCCCCAGATCCAGACGTCGTCCGCGAGCACCGGATAACCGGGCGCGCCGACCCCGCCTGCCCCGTGGCAGGTGCGGCAATAATCGCCGAACACCGACTCACCGGCTGCGCGGGCGAATTCCTGCAGCTGCGGATCGGCGTTGATAGCTGCGACATCCGCCGTCGCGAGACGCTCGAACATCGGCGTGCGGGCGGTTTGCAGCGCCTGCACCTCGACCGCCACGTTGCGCCGGTCGGACTGGTTGAGGATGCCATGGGTGTAGCCGTTCACCAACGGCCACGCCGGCATCAACACCCAGTACACGATCGAGGCCACGATCGAGGCGTAGAAGATATACAGCCACCAGCGCGGCAGCGGCGTATCCAGTTCCTTCAGGCCATCCCACTCGTGACCAGTGGTCTCGGTGCCGCTATGGGCATCGCGCTCTCTTTCATTGGCCATCGTCGTCATCCCCATCGATCAGCGGCGCTTGCGCGGCGCGTTCGAACTTCTCTTTGTTCGCAGGCCAGAGGGCGTAGATCGTGGCGATCGCAAAGCCCACGGCGAGCAGAACCACGCCCCAGGTCTGGGCGAAATGGGCTGCTTGTAAGTAGCTCATGGCGTCACCTGTCGTTGCCCGCGGCTTCCGCCTGGTAGGTGTTGAAGTTGACGCCCGTGCCCAGCATTTGCAGGTACGCGATCAGCGCATCCATTTCGGTCACGTGAGCGGGATCGCCATCGAAGTCGCGCACGGCGGCGGTCGGATAGCGTTGCTGGAAGTCGTACGCGTGCTCGCCGTTCGGCTCGGCTTGCGCGGCGACGTCGGTGGACGCGTTCGCCATCTGCTCGTCCGTGTAAGGAACGCGCAGCGTACGGTTGGCCGCCAAGTGTTCGCCGATGTGCGCCGTGTTGAGCGGACGCTGCAGGAACGCGTAGGGCGGCATCACCGATTCCGGCACCACCGAGCGCGGATCGGCCAAGTGCGCGCGGTGCCATTCGTCAGAATAGCGGCCGCCGACGCGGGCCAAATCCGGACCGGTGCGCTTGGAGCCCCACTGGAACGGGTGATCGTACATGCTCTCAGCCGCCAGCGAGTAATGGCCGTAGCGCTCGACCTCGTCGCGCAGCGGGCGGATCATCTGCGAGTGGCAGACGTAGCAGCCCTCGCGGATATAGATCTGCCGGCCAGCGAGCTCCAGCGGCGTGTAAGGCCGCACGCCATCCACCCGTTCAATCGTCGACTCGATGAAGAACAGCGGCGTGATCTGCACCAGCCCCCCGATCGAGACGACGAGCAGGATGCCGACAATGAGGATGAGCGAGTGACGCTCGAACCATCTATGGAAGGACCACATATTGAGCGCCCCCTTATTCAGCAGCGACGGCGACGCCGGCCGCCGGCACGTCAGTGGCGCGCTCGCGTGCGGGTGCATCACCCCGCGCAGTGCGCCACAAATTGTAGGCCATGATCAGCGCGCCAACGAGGTACAGAGCCCCGCCCGCCGCGCGGATGATGTAGTACGGGTGCATGGCTTCGACCGTTTCGACGAACGAGTATTCGAGGAAGCCGAAGTCGTTATACGCACGCCACATCAAGCCTTGCATGATGCCGGCGACCCACATCGAGGTGATGTAGAGAACGATGCCGATGGTCGCGAGCCAGAAGTGCCAGTCGACCAGCGCCATCGAGTGCAGCCGCTCGCGCTTCCACAGCCAAGGAACCAGGCAGTAGAGAGCGCCGAAGCTGACGAAGCCGACCCAGCCCAGCGCGCCTGAGTGCACGTGGCCGATGGTCCAATCGGTGTAGTGCGACAGCGAGTTCACGGCGCGGATCGACATCACCGGGCCTTCGAACGTCGACATGCCGTAGAACGCGACCGACACCACCAGCATGCGCAGCACCGGATCGGTGCGGAGCTTGTCCCACGCGCCCGACAGCGTCATCAGGCCGTTGATCATGCCGCCCCAGCTCGGCATCCACAGCATGATCGAGAAGGTCATGCCCAGCGTCTGCGCCCATTGCGGCAGCGCCGTGTAGTGCAGATGGTGCGGACCAGCCCAGATGTAGAGGAAGATCAGCGCCCAGAAGTGGATGATCGACAGACGGTACGAATAGACCGGCCGCTCAGCCCGCTTCGGCACGAAGTAATACATGATGGCCAGGAAGCCGGCGGTGAGGAAGAAGCCCACCGCGTTGTGGCCGTACCACCATTGCGTCAGCGCATCCTGCACGCCCGAGAAGGCCGAGTAGCTGAACGAACCAGCGAAACTGACCGGCAGCGCCAGATTGTTGACGATGTGCAGCATCGCGATGGTGACGATGAACGCCAGGTAGAACCAGTTCGCGACGTAGATGTGCTTCTCTTGCCGCTTCCAGATCGTGCCCAGGAAAACCAGCAGGTAGGCGACCCAGACCACGGTCAGCCAGAGATCCGTGTACCAGGGCGGCTCAGCGTATTCGCGGCCCTCGGTGATACCGAGCAGATAGCCGGTGCCAGCCAGCGCGATGAAGAGCTGGTAGCCCCAGAATACGAACCACGGCCACATGCCACCAGCCAGGCGCGCGCGGCAGGTGCGCTGCACGACATAGAAGCTCGTCGCGATCAGCACGTTGCCGCCGAAGGCGAAGATGACCGCCGAGGTGTGCAGCGGCCGCAGGCGGCCGAAGTTCAGCCAGCCGAAGTCCGGGAAGTAGAAGAGGTTCGGAAACGCCAGCTGGAGGGCGATGATGACGCCGACCAAGAGGCCGGCCACGCCCCAGAACATCGAGGCGAACACGCCCGCCTTGACGATGCCGTTCTCATACTTGGTTTGATCGCCCTGCTGGTCGCGCGCCGTGTGCCATACGAGCCCGGCAACGCCGAGCACGCATGCCGTCAGCAGCGTCCACATTTGAATCTGAAATGGCGTATCGATCGCATTGCCGATCCCGACCAAGGCCAGGATTCCGGTGATGACCACGATGGCCCCCACCCCCAATACGTCTTCGCGGCCCCGCTTTTTCGCTTGCATGCGCCACACTCCCCCTGCGCCACCTGGCGCCGGCTGAATCCGAGGATGTGGTTATATACCAAGTCAATCCGGACGTTGATCCGGATCAACGTCCGACGCCAAGATGCTCATTAGATCGCGACATCCGATGGCTCGCAGCGCGAGGGGCGTCCCGTGCAAAATCACAAGCAAGGCGCAACGATTCTGGTTGCCGCAGCGGCGGCATGGCCGAGCGCGTCCTGTGCAATCGCCAACGCGATGGCGACGCCGTACGAGCGGGCGTTAAGCTCTTCCTGGTGCGGCGCGATGCCACTCGGCGGACCGGTTCTTCTGGGTCATGCGCCGGTGTGTTGGGCCGGTGCGATGCTGCTCGCGGCGGCGGGCGCCTATCTCTACGCCTTTGGCGAAAAATTGCGGCTCGCGACTCAACGCGCTTGATCGCGGCTGCGGCAGGTTCACAATCTATGGGTTCGCTAGGGAGCCCTGATGAAACGCCTGCTCGCCGCCGCCCTCCTGCTCGTCTCGGCCTGCGCCTCCCATCCCTCGGTGAATGAGGCCAAGATCAATCGCGGCGCGCGGTTGGCCGAAGTGAACTGCGCCATGTGCCACGCCGTCGGCCGCACCGGGTCGAGCCCGGCGCCCGAGGCGCCGCCGTTCCGGACATTGTCACAGAACTATCGCGTCTCGATGCTCGAAGAGGCGCTGGCCGAGGGCATCAGCGTCGGTCACCCGGCGATGCCGAACTTCCAGTTCAACCCCGACGACGCCGAGGCCCTGGTGCGATACCTGGAGGCGATCCAGGAAACCGGCCACGAGGAGCATCCGGCCCGCTAGCCCTGCTCAGGCCCAGCCGCCGGCGGCCTTGCCGAAGGCGGCAGGCGCCGCCATAAGAGCGCCCGCCGGAGAGGTGGCCGAGTGGTTGAAGGCGCACGCCTGGAACGCGTGTATAGGTGAAAGCCTATCGAGGGTTCGAATCCCTCTCTCTCCGCCAGAAAGCCCGGGCCGAGGCGGAAGACAGATGCGCCGCTAGACTCGCGCATACCTGATCCCGGATACTTCGGTCTCTTCATGCCCTCCCACCAAACCAATGCCGCCGACACCGAAGGCGCGGAATCGAGCAAAGCGCGCGTGCTGCGGGTCGCGACCGAGCTGTTCGCGCAGCACGGCTTTCATGGCACCGCGATCCAGCAGGTCTCCGATGCGTCCGGACTGGGGCGGGGGGCGCTCTATCATCACATCAAGAGCAAGGACCAATTGCTCTACGAGGTGCTGCGTACGCCGCACCGCGAAATCATCGAGGAAGCCGACGCCATTCTGGAGTGCGCGGCCTCACCCGAGCAGAAGCTGCGCGAGATGACGCGCGCATATTTGCGCAATCTGGTCGAGAAGCGGTCGGCCTGGATGATCACCAGCCGCGACCTTGGGGCGCTGGCCGATCAGCATCGCGCCGAGATTGCCAGCTTGCAGCGGCGCCACCAAGCGCAATGGCGCGAGCTTTTCAACCTCTGCGAGCAAGCCGGTCTCGTCCGGAAGGTCAGTGATCTGCACTTCCGGGGGTTCCTCGGGATGCTCAGCCAAGCCTTCAACTGGATCGACCCAGGCGGTCGGATGTCGCCGAGCGAAATCGCCGACGCCTATCTCGACCTGCTACTGAACGGCCTCAAACCCCGCTGATCGCGTTTGCGATGGCTCAATGCAGCGCATTGACCGGACGTTAGCATGCCGATCACTGTACCGATCAGTCGGTACGGGCAGGCCGCCAGTCGAGCGGTCCCCCAGGCGCGGAGGAGGAGTTCCATGGGCAAGCCTTTCATTTTCAGCTGTGACTCACACGTGGTGGAGCCGGTCGACCTCTACACCAGCAACCTCCCGGCCAAGTTCCTGAAGGACCACGCCCTGTCCGTGAAGGTCGTCGACGGCTTCCTGCTCAGCATGATCGGCGAGACCGAGGTCTATCGCATCCCAGCCAACATCTTCGACCACAAGGTCGGCAACGGCACGATGCTGGGCGAAGGCTCGCTGATGAAGCCGCAGGGCTCGCGCGACCTGCGCAAGCGCATCGCCGACATGGAACGCGACGGCATCGACGCCGAACTCGTCTATCCGACCATCGCGCTGATGGCGGCGCGCGTCACCGATCGCGAAGCGGCCATCGGCCATGCTCACATCTGGAACGATTGGATTTGGGATTATCTCGACGGCCTGCGCAACAAGTTCGTGCCCGCCGCCTTCGTGCCGCTCACGGGCTTTGAAGAACTGATCACGGAGATGAAGCGCGCGCTCGCTAAAGGCGTTACCGCGATCATGTTGCCGCCGATCGCCGGCAATGCGATGCCCGGCT
>JAEUMR010000064.1 GCA_016791385.1 Hyphomonadaceae bacterium | reverse complement strand
ACGCGCAAAGCCACTTCCGGCGTCATCGGGAAGCGGTTGGCCGTGCCCCTGATCCCATCGGTGCCGAAATAAGCTCTGGTCATGCGCTGGCCGCTCCTGTTCCGTCGCATGTTGAAAGACTAATTGAGGTGCAAATCAATGGCGCCGAGGGCATGAACCGCCCTGGGACGCTAACAACAACGGCATAGAACTTCTCCGTCATCCCGGGCTCGCGAAGGCGAAACCCCCGGGGCCTGAGCCCATCGTGCTGCCCTTCGATGGATCAGGGTCCGGACCTCGTCCGGAATGGCGCTTTTCTCAAGGCGTGAGAGCGACGGCATGTGTGGAATTATCGGCATCCTTGGCAGCGCCCCCGCCGCGCCCCGTCTGGTCGAGGCGCTGAAGCGGCTCGAGTATCGCGGTTACGATTCCGCGGGCGTGGCGACGCTGGAAGGCGGGGTGATCAAGCGCCGCAGAGCGCCGGGCAAGCTCGCCAACCTTGAGCGTGAACTGGCCGCCGCCCCGCTCGCGGGCGTCACCGGCATCGGCCACACCCGCTGGGCGACGCATGGCGCGCCGACCACCGCCAACGCTCACCCGCACGCCACCGACCGGGTGGCGATTGTCCACAATGGCATCATCGAGAACTTCCGCGCGCTGCGCGAAGAGCTGATCGCCAAGGGCCATAAATTCGAGAGCGAGACCGATAGCGAGGTGATCGCTCATCTGATCACCGCCGGGCTCGATAAGGGCGAGAAGCCCGAAGCCGCGGCCATCGGCGCGGTACGCCGGCTCGAAGGCGCGTTCGGCATCGCGGTGCTGTTCGCCGGCGAAGAGGACGTGCTGATCGGCGCCCGCAAAGGCAGCCCGCTCGCGGTCGGTTTCGGCGACGGCGAGATGTTCCTGGGCTCGGACGCGATCGCGGTTTCGCCGTTCACCACGCGCGTCATGTTCCTGGAGGAAGGCGACATCGCCATTCTCTCGCGCGCCGGCGCCAAGGTGCTCGACGCCGACGGCGCGGTGGCGCAGCGGCAGATCCACATCTTCTCCGGCGGCGTCGCTTCTGTGGAAAAGGGCAATCACCGCCACTTCATGCAGAAGGAAATCTACGAGCAGCCGGAAACCACCGGCCGCACCATCACCCGTTACGTCAACGCCTATGACGAGCGCGTCGAGATGCCCGACCTCGACGGCGTCGATCTCGCCGCCGACAACGCCATCATCATCGGCTGCGGCACCGCCCATTATGCGGGGCGCGTGGCCGAATACTGGCTCGAGCAGATCGCCGGCATCACGGTTGAGACCGACATCGCCAGCGAGTTCCGTTATCGCAAACCGGCCTTCGGCAAGAAGAGCTTCGGCGTGTTCGTCTCGCAATCGGGCGAAACCGCCGACACGCTGGCGGCGCTGCGCTATTGCAAAGAGAATGCGCTGAAGACGCTCGCTGTCGTCAACGTGCCGGAGAGCACGATTTGGCGCGAAGCCGATGCGCGCCTACCGACGCTGGCGGGCCCGGAGATCGGCGTTGCCTCGACCAAGGCGTTCACGGCTCAGCTTTCGGCGCTCGCGGCGCTGGCCATCGCCGTTGGCCGCGCGCGCGGGGCGCTGTCGAGCCAGGAAGAAGGCCGCCTGGTGCATGCGCTGATGGAGACGCCGCGCCTGATCACCGATGCGCTCACCGCCGAGCCGCAGATCGAAGCGATCGCGCACGAACTCGCGCACGCGCGCGACGTGCTCTATCTCGGCCGCGGCGTGCACTACCCGATCGCGCTCGAAGGCGCGCTCAAGCTCAAGGAAATCTCTTACATCCACGCCGAGGGCTACGCCGCGGGGGAGCTGAAGCACGGGCCGATCGCGCTGATCGACGAGGACACCCCGGGCGTGGTTGTCGCCCCGCACGATGCGCTGTTCGAGAAGACGCTGTCGAACATGCAGGAAGTGGCTGCGCGCGGCGCCAAGCTGATCGTCATCACCGATCCCGCCGGCGCGGCGGCGGTGAAGGACATCGCCAAGCACATCATCCTCGCGCCAGCCTGCGACGCATTCGTGGCGCCGCTGGTCTATTCCGTGCCGATCCAATTGCTGGCGTATCTCACCGCCGTGCAGAAGGGCACCGATGTCGACCAGCCGCGCAACCTAGCAAAGTCGGTGACGGTCGAATGACGAAGCTCAAGGCAGGCGTGATCGGCGCGGGCGCGTTCGGGCGCATCCATGCGCGCAAATACGCTGAAGACTCGCGCATGCACTTTGCCGGCGTGTTCGACCCAGACGATGAACGCGCCCAGCAGCTCGCCGACACCCACGGCGCGCAGGCGTTTGCCAGCCTCGATGCGCTGATCGGCGCCGTCGACATCATCACCATCGCTTCCCCGCCCTCTTTGCACGCAGGCGCGGCCAAGCCCGCGCTCGCGGCGGGCAAACACGTGCTGATCGAGAAGCCGCTCGCCACCGATGCCGCCGCCGGCGCGGAGCTTGTGCGTTTGGCCGCAGACCGAAAGGTCACGCTCGCCTGCGGACACCAGGAACGCTTGGTGTTCCAGGCCATGGGCATGCTCGATGCGCCGGAGGAACCAAGCTTCATCGAAAGCGTGCGCGAAGGCCCGTGGACTGGACGCAGCGCCGATGTTTCCGTCACGCTCGATCTGATGGTGCACGATCTCGACCTGGCGCTGCGCCTGATCGGCGGCCAGCCCGGGCGCGTCAGCGCCACTGCCCGCAATGAGCATGGCCGCGCCGCCGACGCGATCGAAGCGCGGCTGGCCTTCGACGGCGCCGAGGCGGTGTTCACCTCAAGCCGCATCGCGCCGGACCGCCGGCGCACCATGCGCGCGGTGTATCCAAGCGGCGAAGTGAAGATCGACTTCATCGCACGCACCTTCGAGAACACCACGGCCTTTCCGCTCAACGCCGCCTTCGCCGAAACCCGCATCGGTGCAGACCCGCTGGGCGCAAACGTCGCCCAGTTCATTGACGCCGTGCTGGGCGTAGCGCCGCGGCCGGTTGTCACCGGCGAGGAAGCGCTCGCGGTGCTCGAACTGGCGCTTGCGGTCGATCAAGCCTCCGGCCTGCCGTCGCTGTCATAGACTTTCCACCGAGGACACCATGATCCCCTTCATAGATCTGCAGAGCCAACGCGCGCGCATCGCCGACAAGATCGACGCCGCGCTCGCCCGCGTGTTGAAACACGGCGCCTATATCAATGGCCCGGAAGTGCGGGAATTCGAGCAGCAGCTAGCGGCCTTCTGCGGCGCCAAGCATTGCCTTGCCAACGCCAACGGAACCGATGCGCTGGCGCTGCCGCTGATGGCTTGGGGCGTGGGCGCGGGCGACGCTGTGTTCTGCCCGGCCTTCACCTTCGCAGCGACGGCGGAAGTCGTGCCCTGGACCGGCGCGACGCCGGTGTTCGTCGACGTCCTGCCCGACACCTACAACATGGACCCCGCCTCGCTCGAAGCGGCGATCGCGGGCGTGAAGAAGGACGGCAAGCTCAAGCCGCGCGTCGTCATTGCCGTCGATCTATTCGGCCAGCCGGCGGATTATCCGAAGATCGCCGAGATCTGCCGCCGCGAAGGTCTGAAGCTGATCGCCGACAGCGCCCAAGGCTTTGGCTGCACGCTCGACGGCAAGCACCCGATGCACTGGGCCGATGCGACGACGACGAGCTTCTTTCCGGCCAAGCCGCTCGGCTGCTACGGCGATGGCGGCGCGACGCTGACCAATAGCGAAGAAGACCTCGCCGTGATGCGCTCGCTCGCCGTGCACGGCCAGGGCGTCGACAAGTACGACAATGTCCGCATCGGCATGAATTCGCGGCTCGACACCATGCAGGCGGCGATCCTGATCGAGAAGCTGGCCATCTTCAGCGACGAAATTCGCGAGCGGAATGTCGTGGCGGACCGCTACCGGCAGATGCTGTCGAACCTGGTGAAGACGCCTGCGGTGATCGCAGGCGGTGTCTCCACCTGGGCGCAATACACGATCGAGGCGGACGACCGCGACGGCTTGGCCGCGCATCTGCGCGATGCCGGCATCCCGACCGCGCAATACTATCCCAAGCCACTGCACATGCAGACCGCCTATCGCGACTACCCCACCGGCGCTGGCGGCATGAAGGTGACCGAGGACATCGCCGGCCGCGTCATCGCGCTGCCGATGCACGCCTATCTCGACGAACCGACGCAAGCGAAGATCGCGGGCGCCATCCGCGATTTCGTCCAAGCCGGGCGCTGATCGAAAAGCCGTGCCATCGCCGCAGACGCGCACTAGAACGCGGCGAGCATGAGCGCGGACATTTACGAGACCGGATGCGTGGTCGTGGGCGCAGGCGTTGTCGGCCTCGCCTGCGCGGTTGAACTCGCGCGCCGCGGCCAGGACGTGCTGGTGCTGGAAGCGACGGGCTCGATCGGCTCGGGCACGTCCTCGCGCAACAGCGAAGTGATTCACGCCGGTCTCTATTACCCGACCGGCAGCCTGAAGCACCGGCTCTGCCTCGAAGGCCGGCGCCTGCTCTATCCGTATCTCGAAGCGCGCGGCGTGGCGCACAAGAAATGCGGCAAGCTGATCGTCGCCACCGATGCGCGTGAAGAAGCGCAGATCGCTTCGCTGCATCAGCGCGCGCTCGAAAACGAGGTCGAAAACGTCTCGCTGATGACGGGTGCGCAAGCGCGCGCGCTGGAGCCAAACCTTGCCTGCGTCTCGGCGCTGATGTCGGCGGAGACGGG
>JAEUMR010000043.1 GCA_016791385.1 Hyphomonadaceae bacterium | reverse complement strand
AATGCCGAGCTTAAAAGAGTTCCGCAATCGCATCGCCAGCGTGAAATCCACGCAGAAGATCACCAAGGCGATGCAGATGGTGGCGGCCGCGAAGCTGAAGCGGGCGCAGGGGCAGGCGGAAGCCGCGCGCCCCTATGCCGGACGGATGGCGCGCGTGATCGCCAACCTGGCGGCAGCCGTGAAGGGCGATGACGCGCCGGCGCTGCTGCGCGGCACGGGCAAGGACCAAGTGCAGCTCGTCGTCGTGATGACGAGCGAGCGGGGCCTTTGCGGTGGCTTCAACACGCAGATCGTCCGCGCCGCGCGTGAACGCATCAACGAGCTGCTCGCCGCCGGCAAGACGGTGAAGATTCTCGCCGTGGGCAAGAAGGGCCGCGATCAGCTGCGCCGTCTGCATGGCGACAAGATCGTGCGCTACATTGATCTTTCCAGCTTCCGCAACATCGATGCGGGCGCCGCCCAACTGGTCAGCGCCGCAATCCTCGAACTGTACGAAGCCGGCGAGTTCGACGTCGCGACGTTGTTCTTTTCGCGCTTCCGCTCGGTGATCAGCCAGATCCCGACGGCAACGCAGCTCATTCCCGCCAAAGCGCCGGAAGGGGTCTCGCCGCCCGATCTCAAGGGCGCGGTGTACGAGTACGAGCCGAACGAGACGCAAATTCTAGAAGCGCTGCTGCCGCGCTACCTGAACGGCCAGATCTTGCAGGCGCTGCTGGAGAACCAAGCTGGCTTCTACGGCGCCCAGATGAGCGCGATGGACAACGCCACGCGCAATGCGGGCGACATGATCCGCAAGCTCACGCTGCGCTATAACCGCCAGCGCCAAGCCAACATCACCAAGGAGCTGATCGAAATCATCTCCGGTGCGGAGGCGCTCTGATGGCTGAACCGCTCTACAAGACCAAAGCTGTCGCCAAGGGCGGCCGCGCCAGCGGGAAGGTGTCGCTCAGCGAGGGCGGAATCTTCTTCCACATGGAACACTCCAAGCCGCTCGGCGGCTCGGGCGAAGGCGTGAACCCAGAGCAGCTGTTCGCGATGGGCTGGGCGACGTGCTTCAACGGCGCGGTGTTGTTCATCGCCGGCCAGAAGAAGATCGACGCGTCGAAGGCGATCGTGACCTGTGAAGTCGGCATCGGCCGCGAAGAGGGCGGGCTCGGCCTGTCGGCGAAGCTGACGCTCGCAGTGCCGGGGCTCGAACGCGCTCAGGTGCAGGAGCTGATCGAAGCGGCGCACCAGATGTGCCCGTATTCGAAGGCGACACGGAACAACATCCCCGTCGAACTGGCGGTGGAAGGCTGATGAAGCGCGCGGCGCGTCTTGCCTTGATCATCGCGCCCTTCGTGGCGGTGGCGGCGGGTGTGATCGCAGCGCGGTTGTGGAATTAGGATGAAGCCCACGCGGGCTGGAACGAACGGACGAGGAAGAGAAGAGATGGCACAGCAAGCAAAGGGCCGCGTGGCGCAGGTGATCGGCGCCGTTGTCGACGTCGAATTCGACGGGCACCTGCCCGAAATCTACAACGCGCTCGAGACCACCAACAAAGGTCAGCGCCTCGTGCTCGAAGTGGCGACGCACCTCGGCGAAAGCACCGTGCGCACGATCGCCATGGACGCCACTGACGGCCTCGTCCGCGGCCAGGAAGTGGCCGACACCGGCGCGCCGATCGCGGTGCCGGTCGGTGAAGAAACGCTCGGCCGCATCTTGAACGTGATCGGTGAGCCGGTCGATGAAGCCGGCCCGGTGAAGGCCAGCGCCAAGCGCGCCATCCACCAGCCCGCGCCGGCCTTCGTCGATCAAAAGCCGTCGCCGGAAATCCTCGTCACCGGCATCAAGGTCGTCGACCTGCTCTGCCCGTACGCAAAGGGCGGCAAGATCGGCCTGTTCGGCGGCGCGGGCGTCGGCAAGACGGTGCTGATCCAAGAGCTGATCAACAACATCGCCAAGGCCTATGGCGGCTATTCAGTGTTCGCCGGCGTCGGCGAGCGCACCCGCGAAGGCAACGACCTCTATCACGAAATGATCGAGTCCGGCGTGAACAAGGCCGGCGGCGGCCAAGGCTCGCGCTGCGCGCTGGTGTTCGGCCAGATGACCGACCCGCCGGGCGCGCGCGCCCGCGTCGCGCTCTCGGGCCTCACCATCGCCGAGCACTTCCGCGATCAGGGCAAGGACATTCTGTTCTTCGTCGACAACGTGTTCCGCTTCACGCAAGCGGGCTCGGAAGTGTCGGCGCTGCTCGGCCGTATTCCCTCGGCGGTCGGTTATCAGCCGACTCTGGCGACTGAAATGGGCGCCATGCAAGAGCGCATCACCTCGACCACGAAGGGCTCGATCACCTCGGTGCAAGCCATCTACGTGCCGGCCGACGACTTGACCGACCCTGCGCCGGCCGCGTCGTTCGCGCACTTGGACGCCACCACGGTTCTTTCGCGCGATATCGCAGCGAAGGGCATCTACCCGGCGGTCGATCCGCTCGACTCGACGTCGCGCATTCTCGATCCGAA
>JAEUMR010000023.1 GCA_016791385.1 Hyphomonadaceae bacterium | reverse complement strand
CGACAGAACGCTTTCCGGCGGCGTCACCGTCAACGACGTGATCTTTCATGTCGCCATGCACGATTTGCCCTTCGGGGGCGTCGGCCCGTCCGGCATGGGCGCCTATCACGGGCGCCGCGGCTTCATGGAGTTCAGCCACGAACGGGCGGTGTATCGCCAGATTTCGAGCGAGCTATTGGCGATGATGCGTCCGCCTTACGGGGCGGCGTTCCGCAAGCAGGTGGCGGCGCGGCTGAAGCGCTAGGCTATTTCTTCGGGCGCAGAAACGCGGGGGTGCTGTCGCCGAAGCCGGTCACGGTGGATGCGTCGTTGTCGCGCTGCGGGCGCTCGCGGCGCGGCGTTTCCGAACGCCTCGGCTCTGCGCTTCGTGGCTCCTGACGTTCAGCGCGTTGCACCGGCTCCGTTGAAGCCGTGGGGCGCTCTTCATCGCGCTTCATGTATTTCTGTTTCTTCTCGCTCAGCCGGCGCGAGTGCTCCTTCTTTAGCTCCTCGGCGCGGCGACCGCGTCCACCGCGATCGCTTGGGTCTCCCAGCGCCGCTTCAGGCATGCCCTCGATCGCTGCTTTTTCGATCGTGTTGCCCGTAAGTTTCTCAATGGCCTCAAGGCTTTTCTTGTCGCCGGGGGCAACCAGAGTGAACGATGCGCCCTGGCGCCCGGCGCGGCCGGTGCGCCCGATGCGGTGCACATAATCATCGGGAGAACGCGGCGGCTCATAGTTGAAGACATGAGACACATCCGGCACGTCGAGCCCGCGCGCGGCGACGTCGGAAGCGACAAGAATCTTCAGATCGCCCGCGCGGAACCTGTCGAGCGTCTTGGTGCGCAGGCTTTGGTCGAGATCGCCATGGATCGGCGCCGCGTCATATCCGTGGCGCTTGAGCGATTGAGCAACAACATCGACATCTGTCTTGCGATTGCAGAAGACGATGCCATTCTTGATGTCGGAGGCGTTGATCACGGCGCGCAAAGCCGCACGGCGGGTGCGTGGATCATTCCCGGGCAGCATAACGACGCGCTGGGTGATGGTGGTTGCGGTCGTCGCCGGCCGCGAGACTTCAACGCGCAACGGATTGTGCAGGAAAGCTTCTGTCAGCCGTGTGATTTCCGGCGGCATGGTGGCGGAGAAGAACAGCGTCTGGCGCGTGAATGGCGTCAGTTTGAAAATGCGTTCGATGTCGGGGATGAAGCCCATGTCGAGCATGCGGTCTGCCTCATCGACGACCATGACTTGCACGCCGGTCAGCAGCAATTTGCCGCGCTCGAAGTGGTCGAGCAGGCGCCCTGGCGTGGCGATCAGCACGTCGACGCCTCTTGCGAGCAGTGCATCCTGATCGCCGAACGAGACGCCGCCAATCAGCAGGGCTTTGGTGAGCTTTTGGTACTTGCCGTATTTGTCGAACGCTTCGGCCACCTGCGCCGCCAGTTCGCGCGTGGGCTCCAGGATGAGCGTGCGGGGCATCCGCGCCCGGGCGCGGCCAGCGGCGAGGATATCGATCATCGGCAGCGTGAACGAGGCGGTCGTGCCCGTGCCGGTTTGGGCGATGCCCAGCACGTCGCGGCCTTTCAACACCTCGGGGATGGCCGCGGCCTGGATCGGCGTCGGCGTGTTGTACCCGCCCTCGTGCACGGCGCGCAGCGTGTCGGGCGAAAGGCCCAGATCAT
>JAEUMR010000008.1 GCA_016791385.1 Hyphomonadaceae bacterium | reverse complement strand
CACGTGGACCAGCCGCCCGGCGGAATGACCCCCGGAAAAACGGCGCGCGATCCACGCGCTGCCTGTCCCAGAGGCCGGGCCTGCGGGTGCGGACTTGACAGACCGCCCCGAAAAACGTCAGCTCTGTCTATTGCGGGCCCGAGAAAGCGAGTGCTTTCAAAGATTTAAGCCACGCACACAGCACCCTTACGGGCCACTCTTGTGAACGGCGCCTGCAGTCTTGGACAGGACTCGGCTGGGTTAACCCCTGCCGAACGCGGCGATATGCACGCTTTAGCGAAGCATCGCAAGGCCCGGACGCACACTTTTCTGAGCTTGGCAAGAGGCCCGCCCACGGTGCGCTGGCGAAGGCCCGGGAAAAGCCGCCCGCCGCCCCCTGCGTTCCACAAGATTGCGCGCGTCCGGGTACACAAAACAAAACCGCCCCAGCGGCAAACCGGGGCGGCGATTGCGTGTGACGTGCGCCGCTAAGCTATTTTTGGATTGGCGCCCAGATCTCGATCGAACCCGACCCGGTGCGGTTGAATTCTTCGCTGTAGCGCTCGAAGAAGTCTGGGCTGTTGTCGTCGCCCCGCACCAGCGTCCGCCCCGACTTCGGCAGCCACTGGCTAAGGATCGCGTCCGTCGTCTTGCGGATTTCTTGCGGCCCGCCGCGATGCTCGAATACCGCGTAATGCTGCGCGGCAATGGTCGCGCGAGAGAATTGCGGGTGCACCGGCGCGTACTCCCCGACCGCCACCCCGGAGAGGTAGTGGAAGGTGCCGCCCCCGTTCAGGACGCCATACCAGACGCCGAACGCATCGCCGCCGACGCGACCGCTGATCAATTGCAGCTGCTGCTGCATAGCATTCCACTGCAATGGAATCTGCCCCAGGCCATCCGGCTTATAGTCCCGGAAAAAGCCTGCGACGGTCAGCGCGCCGCGATCGACGAAGCGAGGCTGGGCGAGGTCCGCCACGCGCTTAGCCTTGCGCCAGCGCGTTGGCGGGGTCGACGCGGACGCCCGGGCCCATCGTCGTCGAGATGGCGACCTTCTTCACGAACGTGCCCTTCGCGCCGGTCGGCTTGGCCTTCGACACAGCGTCCACGAACGCTTTCACGTTCTCGCGGATTTGCTGCTCGGAGAAGCTCGCCTTGCCAACGCCGGCATGCACGATGCCCGCCTTCTCGACGCGGAACTCGACCGCCCCGCCCTTGGCGTCGGCGACCGCCTTCTTCAAATCCATGGTGACGGTGCCGACCTTCGGGTTCGGCATCAGGCCGCGCGGGCCCAGCACCTTACCGAGACGGCCGACGAGAGCCATCATGTCCGGGGTTGCGATCAGGCGCTCGAAATCGATCTTGCCCGAATTGATGGTCTCGAACAGATCGTCCGCGCCGACGATATCGGCGCCGGCGGCCTTCGCTTCTTCCGCCTTCGGGCCACGCGCGAACACGGCCACGCGCGCAGAACGGCCCGTGCCGTTCGGCAACGAGCACACGCCGCGCACTTGCTGGTCCGGATATTTCGGGTCAACGCCCAGATTCATCGAGATTTCGACGGTTTCGTCGAACTTCGCGTTGGCGCGTTCTTTGATCAGCTTCACCGCTTCATCGAGCGAGTGCAGCTTGCGGCTGTCGATGCCGGCGTGGCTCTTTTGCTGGCGCTTGGGAGTTTTCGGCATCGTCTTACTCCACCACTTCCACGCCCATCGAGCGGGCGGTGCCGGCGATCATCTTCGCCGCTTGATCGAGGTCGGCGGCGTTCAGATCCTTCTGCTTCGCCTTGGCGATGTCTTTGCACTGAGCCATCGTGATTTTGCCGACAAAGTTCACGCCCGGGGTCTTGGAGCCCGAGCCCGGCTTCTTCGCCGTCGCCAGCTTGGCCGCCTTCTTGATCAGGAACGACGCCGGCGGCGTCTTGATCTCGAAGGTGAAGCTCTTGTCCTGGTAATAGGTGATCACGACCGGACACGGATCGCCCTTGTTCATGTCCTGCGTGCGGGCGTTAAAGCCCTTGCAGAATTCCATGATGTTGAGGCCGCGCTGACCGAGCGCAGGGCCGATCGGGGGCGACGGGTTGGCGGCGCCAGCCGGCACCTGGAGCTTAATCTGCCCCATGACTTTCTTAGCCATCTTGTATCCTCTCGCTTAGCGCCGGGAGATCCTTCGACCGCCCAGCCTGAGTGGGTGCGTGGTTGGGCCTGGCTAGAGGGCCTCCCACGCGGGAAGCGGGGGCGTATAGCGGAAGCGGAACGGGTTGTCGACGCCCCGGGCGCCCCGCTAACGCTGAAAGCATGGAACCTCAGCCGATCCTGATCTGGGAGCTGGTGCTGCGCGGCTTCGCCCTCGGCTGCCTCGCCGCCGTTGGCGCAGGCCTATGGCGCAGCGGCCGTCCCGCTATCCGCGTCTCGGGCCTGCTGATGGTGCTCAGCACCATGGCCTACGTCATCAATTCCTCGCCCCTCACGCGCGACGCCGCGAGCTTTCTCAACATCCCGATCCACTTCTTCGCGCTCGGCGGGGCCGGCTTCTTCTGGCTGTTCATCGTCACGCTGTTCGAGGACCGGCCGATCTCCTGGCTGACGTTGACGCCAGCCGGCATCCTCACCGGGCTCGGTCTCGTCGGCTGGATCACCCGCCAACAGATGAGCAGCCCGCTGTGGATTGCGCACAATCTGATCGAAGCAAGCTTCGCGTTTCACGCCCTCTTCGTCATCGCCAGCTCCTGGCGCGGCGATCTGGTGGAAACGCGCCGCCGCCTGCGGGGCCCGGTGCTGGCGGTGGTGACGGTCTATGTGATTGCCCTTTCCGGCTTCGAGATCGGCGAGGGTCTCGGCCTGCGCCAGCCCTGGTTCGACATCGCTGGCGCTTCGGCGCTCGCCTTCATGTGCGGGCTTGGCGCGCTCGCTTTCGTGCAGGCCCAGCCCGCCCTGTTCGGCGCGGCGGCCTCGGCGCCGCGTGACGGCCTCGACGCGGGGGACCGGCTCCTGCTGTCGAAGCTTGAGGCGCTGATGGGCGCGGGCGAGGCGTGGCGGCGCGAAGGCCTGACCATCGGCGCGCTCGCCAGCGACACTGGCGCGCCCGAACACAAGCTGCGCCGGCTCATCAACGACCATCTCGGCTTCCGCAACTTCGCCGCTTTCGTGAACGCGCGCCGCATCGATGCGGCGAAGGCCCGGCTAGCCGACCCTGCCAAAGCGCGTGAGCCGGTCTCGGCCATTGCCTTTGATTTAGGATTCGGCTCGCTCGGCCCGTTCAACCGCGCCTTCACGGAAGCAACCGGGCAAACCCCGACCGAATGGCGGCGGCAAAGCCTCGCCGAAACTGCAAATCTCTAGCCGATTTCGGAATCGAGCGGCCTTTTCGGCCCACGGCGAGACCGCGAACCCGCTTTGACCGCATGCAGCCTCCAGCAACGGAGGCCCACATGGATATCGCCGACTTCGCAACGCAATGGCTCATCAACGTACGCAGCGACCTCACGCGCTACGTCGTTTTCGCCGTCGCCGTCTGGTTCATTCTCTGGATCGCGCTGGCGCGGCCGCTTGCTGGCCGCAAGATCCGGCCTGACTCGCCGGGCGCCAGGCAGATGCTGATCGAGTTCGGCGCCTCGCTGCGCTCGATCGCCATCTTCTCCACCATCGGCCTGTTCACCTTCGCCCTGGAGCGCGCGGGTCTCCTCCCTGGCCCGCGCATCGCCGCGGCCTGGGGCCCGCTCTGGGGCTGGGTGTCGCTGGCGCTGATCGTCGTTGCGCACGACGCGTACTTCTATTGGATGCACCGGCTGATCCACGATCCGCGCCTGTTCCGGAGCTTTCACCGCCGTCACCACAAGTCGAACAACCCTTCGCCGTTCACCGCCTACAGCTTCGACATCGGCGAAGCCGTGATCCAGGGCTCGTTCATCCCGCTGTGGGTGCTGATCGTGCCGACGCCCTGGTGGGTGACGGGCGTGTTCATGCTGCACCAGATCGTGCGCAACACGCTCGGCCATGCAGGCTACGAACTCTTCCCCGCCCGGCGCGACGGCCGGCCTTTGTTCGACTTCCTCACCACGACCACCCACCACGACCTGCATCACGCGCAGGCCGGCTGGAATTACGGCCTCTACTTCACCTGGTGGGACCGCCTCATGGGCACCGAGCACCCGGACTATTACGCGCGCTTCGCCGCCGCCACCCGCAAGCCGCTGCTGAGCGGCGTCGAGGCCGGGGAGCGCGCGACATGAGCAAACTCCCCGCCCTTGCGCTTCTGCATGAGCCCCGCGCACGCGCAATAGCTCGCAGATCCCTGCTCATCACGCTCGCGCTGTTGATCCATGCGCCGATTGCACTCGCTGTCCTTACCCGCGCCGCTGAGATGCTCGCATGACTGCCCACACCCATTATAAGCGCTTCACGCCGAAGGCGCGCGGCGCAAGCGTCCGGCAATCAGCGGCCACATCAAATTCAGCGCCAGCCCCGCCAGCACCAATGCTGCGGCGATCAGCTTCCAAGGCGGCATCGGCTCGGCCAACACCAGCGCTGAAGCCGACATGCCGAACACCGGCACCAGCAGCGCCATTGGCGTCACCACCGCCGCCGGGTGTTTGGTCAGCAGCCACTGCCAGGCGGTGTAGCCGAACATGGTGTTGCCGACCGACTGCCACAGCACCGCCACCCACGAGGCCGCGTCGGCCGTCCGCAAGCCGTGCTCGATCGCGGGCCAGCCTTCGAACACGAATGCGAACAGCGCCAGCGGCGGCACGGCGAAGATGCTGGACCAGACAATGTACGGCAGCATCGGCGCCCCGCCGGCTTTGCGCGCGGTGATGTTGCCGAGCGACCAGCACAGCGCCGCGCCCAGCACCAGCGCAATGCCAAGCGGACTGGCGCCGCCACCGTTGTTCACGAAGATGAGCACGATGCCGGAGGTTGCCAGCGCCAGCGCCAGCCATTGGTGCGCGCCCACCCGCTCGCCGCTGGTGCGCATCGACAGGCCGATGGTGAAGAAGATCTGCGACTGCACCAGCAGCGAAGCGAGCCCAGGCGTAATGTGTCCCTTCAAGGCCAGGAACAGCAACCCGAACTGCCCCGCCCCAATCAGCACGCCGTAGGCGGCGAGGTTGCTGAGCGGAACCTGCGGCCGCTTCACGAACAGCGCCATCGGGAAGAACACCAGCGTAAAGCGCAGCGCCGCCAGCAGGAGCGGCGGCAGATGCTCCAGCGCAAAGGCGATGACCACGAAATTGGTGCCCCACACCGCCATCACGGCGATGGCCAGAAGAAGGTGAGTCAGCGGCACGGCGCGTTCTCCGGCGCTCAGCGCGCCAGCGCCTCGAGCGTCAACGGGTCTTCTGCGCCGCCGTAGAATTTGTCCAGCGCATCGCGGAAGAGCTGCTCTTCAGTTGCGCGCAGAAACAGCGTCGCGCAGGAGCGGTACTTCAAATCGTCCGGCGGCCCGAACAGGTCGAGCGCGCTCTTACCCTCAACCGCGTTGGCCAAGCCGACGCATTCGCGCAGCCGCGCGCCGAGCAGATCGTGCGCCGCATAGGCTTGCGCCTCTTCTAAGCCGGCCAGCCCGAAACGCTGCGCCGTCGTGCTGCGACCCAGGGCGCGCAATTGCGGGAAGATGAACCACATCCAATGGCTGCGCTTGCGCCCCGCGCGCAGCTCGGCCAACGCCAGCGTGTACACGCCCGCCTGCGCTTCGATGAAATGCTCGAACACGCCATGACTGTAGCGCGCGCCGGATCAGTAGGCGAGGCGCAGTTCCAGGCCGATCACCCGCCCTTTGTTGAGCGGCGAGAAGGTTGGCCGCTCGCCGCCCGAATAGCCGAATGAGGCCGTCGACGGCAGGATGGTGTCGCCGCCCCAGGTCGGCTCATCGAGCAGGTTCTCGCCGTAGAGCGAGATCACCCAGTCGCCTTCGCCGTGTTGCCAGGCGATATTGGCGTCGAGCATGTCCGCCTCGGCCAAGCGGCCGAGATTGGAGTCGTTGTAGAACGCCGCGTCGCGATGATTGTAGGCAAGCCGCGCGCGCGCCACGCCGTTCGCCATCGGCCGGCGATAGTCGAAGGCTATTCCGTACGTCCAAGGCGCCAGGCGCGGGATCTCCAGCGCATAGTCAGCGTCATTGATCACCAGATCGCCATTGAGGTCTTCGGTGATGTGATCGTAGGCGCCGTGCACATAACCGGCCTGCGCAGTCAGGCTGAGATTTTCAGTCACGTCGAAACGGGCTTCGATCTCGCCGCCCCAAATGGTGGCGTCACCGGCGTTGAGCACGATCTGCTGCACGCCCGAAATCGGATCCGGCTGATTGGTCTCGCGCTGCATGTCCTCAATCTGATTGTTGAACAACGCGAGGTTCAGGCGGCCACGGCTGAATTCCTGCTTGAGGCCGATCTCGATCGTCGATTGCTGCTCGGGATCGTAAGCGCGCGGCGCCAGACCAAGCGAGGCGGTGCGGAAATTGGCGCCGCCGCCGCGAAACGCGCGCGACCAGTTCGCGTAGAGATTGGTGTTGGCGTTCGGCTGCCATTGCACGCCCACGCGCGGAGACACATCCTCCCAACTCTGATCGAAGGGCGCATCCGAGAATACGAGCGTGCGGTCATCGATGCTGCCGCCATCGACGCCTTCGCCGGGAACAACCACGCCCGGGCCGTTGAGATCATCGACCGCACGGCGCACGCGCGAAATGCGGCTGAACTTGTCCTCGTTGGTGTAGCGCAAGCCCGCGCTCAACGTGACCGTCTGGTTCAGCTGCCAATCGGCGTCGGCGAACGCGGCCCAGCTGGTGAATTCACCTTGCCCACCGCCGGTGCGGCGGAAGCTCGGCGAGAAATTGCGCTCGTCGATATAGGTGAGGTCCTGTTCAAGATAGAACACGCCCGTCGTCAGCGACACAGCGCCGAACGTTCCAGCATAGCGCAGCTCTTCGCTGCGCTGCTCCTGCAGGTTCAGCACGCGGGTGTGGAAGACGAAGTTCGGCGTGGAATCGATGTCCGCCGCCCACGGCACTTCCACCGTGCGCCAGCCGCTGATGCTGGTGATAACGCCATCGCCGAACGGCACACGCCAATTTGCTTCCAGGCTCGCCTGCTCCCAATCGGCGCCGGCATAGCCGCGATTGTTGATGGCGAAGTCGAAGCTGTCGCGCGAGAACAGCGCGTGGTTCTGCCCGGCCGGGCCATCGCCATCGACATACCCTTGCTCGGCGCGCAGCAGGAATTCCAAATTCGGCGCCGGCGTGAAGCGCAGCGAGCCGCGATAGATATTGGTTTCGTTGGCGCCGAAGGACGAGCCGTCAAAATCGTTGGTGAGCCAGCCCTCGTCTTCGCTGTGATACACGGCAAGGCGGCCAGACAAGCGCCCCGGCGCGATCGGGCCGGAGATCGCCGCGTCGGCGATCCAGTTCGGCCCAGTCTCCACCGCCGCGCGCGCACGCGCTTCGAACACGTCGGTCGGCGCACGCGTGCGCACGAGCACCGCCCCGCCGGTGACGTTGCGCCCGTAGAGCGTGCCCTGCGGCCCGCGCAGCACTTCGATCGCCTCGACGTCGAACAGATCGGTAAGCGCGCCAGCGTTCACGCCGAGATACAAGCCATCGACAAACACGCCGACAGCGGGATCCACCGACGCGATCGAGGAATTCACGCCGACGCCGCGAATGGAGAAATTGGCGATGCCGCGCGCGGTGCCGATGTCTTCGAGCTGCACGTTCGGCATCGCGTACGAAAGCGACTGCAGGTCTTCGACGTTGCGCGCGCGCAAATCTTCGGCGCCGAACACGTTGAGCGCCATCGGCACGTCCTGGGCGCGGCTCTCGCCCCGCTTGGTCGCGGTGACGATGACCTCTTCCCCGTCCTGGGCGTGAGCGGGCGCGGCCAAAGCCAGCGCGGCGCAAGCCGCCAGTGCAAAGACACGCTTCATGTGACGCCCCTCGATTGCAGCGGGGGCATGCCTATACGTCAACTTCGCATCTGCAAACTAATTCGCGTATGCGAAGAAGCCTCGGCGGCGCCCGTCCATCCCCGCCACGCATGCGCATGCGCGGCGCGCATGAAAGAGGCCGCGGTCTCTCTCGAGCCGCGGCCATTTCATGGGAAGGACGGCGGCCCGGCGAACCGGGCCGCCCACGCGATCAGAAGCGCGCCCGAAGCGTCACGCCATAGGTGCGCGGATCGCCCAAGAACGCGCCCTGCGTCGGGCCCGCCGTGCCGAGTTGCAGCGGCACGTCGAACATGATCTGGCCGTAGTCCTCGTCGGTCAGATTGCGCGCCCACAATTCGAGCGACCAGCGCTCATCGGCGGGGCCAATGCCAATGCGCCCATTGACCAGCGTGTATGCGGGCTGCTCCTTCGAGGGACGCAAGTCCGAACCGGTGTTTTGATCGCCGACATAGCGCGCATCGAGATAGAATAGCCCCATCAGCGAGCCGATCGGCCGGTGATAGGTGATCGCTGTTGTCGCGGTCCAGTCCGGCGAATTGGTCAGCTGCGCGCCGGGCAGACGCAGCAGCGTCGGTTCCGCCGTGATCGGGTTGCGGTTCGATTGCACCCAGCCGCCACACGACAAAGCTGGCGTGCAATCGTCGCCATAGCGCGCGTCGTTATAAGCGACGCCGCCTTGTAGCGAGAGCCCTTCGATCGGCGTGCGCCAGGTGGAGTCGATTTCCACCCCGTCGACTTCCACGCTCGGCACCGAGGTCACGACGAACTGGATGCCGTTGAAGGTGTTGAGTTGGAAGTTCTGGTACTCGTTATGGTACGCGGCGATGTTGAACAGGAAGTCGCCGCCGAACCAGGTGGTCTTGGCGCCAATTTCATAAGCATCGACCAGCTCGGCCGCGAACGAAGTGTTCGGCGAGCCGCCAGTGAAGACCGAGGCGAAGTTGCGGTCGAGATTGAAGCCGCCACCCTTATAACCGCGCGAGAACGAGGCGTAGCCCGCGATCGCGTCGGTGAAATTGTGGTGCAGCGACACAACGCCGGACCACTCGTTCTCACTGCGGTCCTGATCGTAGCCGATGGCGTCGAGATCATCGCGAAGCCACGGCACGCAATAGGCGGAGCGGGCCACCGC
>JAEUMR010000081.1 GCA_016791385.1 Hyphomonadaceae bacterium | reverse complement strand
TTTTTCAAACTGCTCGGGCGCGCGCTGCGGCGCGAGAAATTGGCCTAGGCGCATACAACGAGGACCAAAATGGCCCACCGCAATTACAACATACCCGAACTGCGCCGTCTCGACGTGGCGCACCACCTGCCTGCGCAGGCGAGCTACGCGGAGATCCAAGCGCTCGGCGGCAGCCGCATCATCACCCGCGCCGAAGGCTCAACCATCTATGATGGCGACGGCAACGCCATTCTCGATGGCATGGCCGGGCTCTGGTGCGTGAATGTCGGCTATGGCCGCGACGAGCTGGTGAAGGCGGCGGCCGATCAGATGCAGGAGCTGCCGTTCTACAACACCTTCTTCAAGACGGCGACGCCGCCGACGGTGATGCTCGCGGCCAAGCTGGCCGAATTGCTCGGCGGCAAGCTGAAGCACGTGTTCTTCAATTCCTCGGGCTCGGAAGCGAATGACACCGTCTTCCGTCTGGTGCGGCACTATTGGGCGATCAAGGGCCAGCCGCAGCGCAAGGTCTTCATCAGCCGCTGGAACGCCTATCACGGCTCGACTGTTGCGGGCGTGAGCCTCGGCGGCATGAAGGCGATGCATGCGATTGGCGACCTGCCGGTGCCAGGCGTCGAGCACGTGATGCAACCCTATCGCTTCAACGAAGGCTTCGGCGAAGACGAAGAGACATTCGCCGCGCGCGCCGCGCAGGCGATCGAAGACCGCATCCTGCAAGTGGGTCCGGAAAAGGTCGCGGCCTTTATCGGCGAGCCGGTGCAAGGCGCTGGCGGCGTGATCATTCCGCCGAAAGGCTATTGGAAGCGCGTCGACGCCATCTGCAAGAAGTACGGCATTCTGCTCGTCTCGGATGAAGTCATCTGCGGCTTTGGCCGGCTTGGCCGCTGGTTCGGCTTCCAGCATTTCGGCGTGACGCCGGACATCGTCTCGATGGCGAAGGGTTTGTCATCGGGTTATCTGCCTATCTCTGCGGTCGGTGTTTCCGAAGACATCGTTTCTGCGCTGCGCGAGCATGGCGGTGAGTTCGTGCACGGCTTCACCTATTCCGGTCACCCGGTCGCCGCCGCCGTTGCGCTGAAGAATCTCGAAATCATCGAACGCGAAGGGCTGGTCGAGCGCGTGCGCGACGATATCGGCCCGTATTTCGGCGAAGCGATTAAGCGTCTCGACGGCGATGCGCTGGTCGGGGAAACGCGCACGCTGGGTTTGATCGGCGCGGTCGAGATCGTGGCCAAGAAGGGCACGAACGAGCGCTTCACCGGCGAAGAGGGCAAGGCCGGGCCGATCGTGCGTGACGCCTGCATTCGCAATGGTTTGATGGTGCGGGCCATCCGCGATTCCATCGTCATGTGCCCGCCGCTGATCGTCACGCATGCAGAGATTGACCGCATGATTGACATTATCGGCCGGTCGTTGCGTGAGGTGGAACCTGCGCTGCGTGCATTGCCGCCTGCGGAATAGCGAACAACGCGAGCGCGCGTGGTAAATGCGCCCGCGCGCGCTTGACTTGCACCCAAGGGCCCACCGATACTGCGGTATCAGGTGACTTATGCGCTCCCGCCGCCTTCATACGAAGGGCGATGAGCGCGGTACGCGAGCTGCGCATTGCAGCTGCACCCTCCGGGTCGCGCCGCGCTCGTTTGGAAGAACTTCAAATGCGGTTCTCGCGCGCCATCGCGGCGCAACGCGCTTTTGCGTGCGCAAAAATACGTGTGTGTCATGACTTTTTCGAACTGGATTAAAGAACGCGGCATCGGCGAGATCGAGTGCCTCGTGCCGGACTTGAACGGCGTCATCCGCGGCAAAGTGTTTCCGGCGCAGAAGTTTCTGCAGAGCGAGCGCGACGGCTCGCTGCGCATTCCCTCGAGCATCTATTCGCTCACGGTGACGGGCGAATATGCCGACGAAGGCGACGATCCGATCTCGACGCAGGACCCGGACGTCGTGCTGCGTCCCGATTTCGAGACCATCTGCGTGGCGCCCGGCTACAAGACGCCGACCGCATTCGTGTTCGCCGATGCGTATTCAACAGAAGGCGAGCCCTATGACATCGCGCCGCGCTATGTGCTGCGGCGGGTGATGAAGCTCTATGAAGAGGCGGGCCTCAAGCCGGTCGTCGCGCCCGAGCTCGAATTCTATCTGACGCAAGTGAACACCGATCCGGACCTGCCGCTGGCGCCGCCCGCAGGCCGCTCGGGTCGTTCGGAAACTTCGCCGCAGCCTTACGGCCTCGAGGCGATCACCGAGTACGAGGATCTGATCGAGACGATCTACGAGCACGCCGAGGCGGCCTCGCTGCACCTCGACACGATGATCCACGAAAGCGGCACGGCGCAGCTGGAGATCAATTTCAATCACGGCGATCCCGTGCACGTCTCCGACCAGGTGCTGGTGTTCAAGCGCATCGTGCGTCAAGTGGCGCTGAAGCACGGCGTCTACGCCACCTTCATGGCCAAGCCGATGGAGAACCAGCCGGGCAGCGCCATGCACCTGCACGTTTCGGTCGTCGACGCCAAGAAGGGGACGAACCTGTTCGGCGTGCCGCGCGATAACGGCAGTGACGGCAACACCGAGACCTTCCGCCACTTCGTTGGCGGTTTGCAGAAATATCTCGGTGAAGTGGCGCCGCTGTTTGCGCCGAACGTCAACTCGTTCCGCCGCATGCGGCCTGACTTCTCGGCCCCGATCAATCTGCAATGGGGTTACGACAACCGCTCCTGCGGTTTGCGCGTGCCGATCTCGCAGCCGGAGAACCGGCGCATCGAGAACCGTTTGCCTGGCGCGGATGCGAACCCCTATCTCGCCATCGCGGCGGTGCTGATCTGCGGCTATATCGGCATGCGCGACAAGATCGCGCCAAACGAGATGGTGCAGGGCAGCGCCTACAAGTGGGCGCGCACGTTGCCGCGCACGCTGCGTGAAGCGCTTGATCGCTTCAAGGAGTGCAAGCCGGTTATCGAATTGCTCGGCCCGCACTTCTGCGCCGCGTTTCAGCAGATCAAGGACCACGAACTCTCGAACTTCGAGGGCGTGATCAGCTCCTGGGAACGGGACCACTTGCTGCTCAAGGTGTGAGCGTGGGCTTCAATTCCGGCCTTGGCATGGAGCGGTCCTATTATGTAGCGACCGCCAACCCGTTCGCATCCGCGCCGCCGCTTCAAGGCGAGATCGAAGCAGACGTTGTCGTCATCGGCGGGGGTTACACCGGCCTGCACGCGGCGTTGAACGCGGCGGACAAGGGCTTCTCGGTCATTCTGCTGGAGGCAGGCAAGATCGGCTGGGGCGCGTCCGGGCGCAACGGCGGGCAGATGATTCCCGGCTGGCGCAAGAGCGCTGGCGAGCTGATTGGTCGCTACGGCAAGGCGAAGGCCAAGCTGCTGTTCGATCTGTCTCTGGAGGCGTTGCAGCTGACGCGCGAGCGCATCGGCAAGCATGCGATCCAGTGCGATCTGCATCTCAATGGCCATCTGACGATGGCGGCCAAGCCGGGCGATCTCGGTTGGATGCGCACTGAAGCGGAGACGTTGGCGGCGGCGATGGATTATCCGCACGCGCGCGTGCTGTCGGCTGACGAGGCGCGCGCCAAGGTGGCGGCGGATGGATTTCACGGCGCCTTGCTCGATGAGAAGGGCGGGCACGCGCACCCGCTCAATTACGCGCTCGGCCTTGCTGAAGCGGCGCGCGGCGCAGGCGTGCAGCTGTGCGAGCATTCACGCGTGCTGCGGCTGGAGACCAAGCAGGGCGTCGTCGCGCACACGGAGAGCGGGGCCGTGCGTGCGCGCTACGGCGTGCTGGCGTGCGATGCGCTGCTGGACGGGCTGGAGCCGCGCATTGCCGGGCGCATCATGCCGGTGGCGAACTATCTGGTCGCCACCGCGCCGCTGCCCAATGCGCACGAGATCATCGCCGATCACCTCGCTGTCAGCGACAGCCGCTTTGTCGTGAACTATTTCCGCATGAGCGAGGACGGCCGGCTCGTCTTCGGCGGCGGCGAGCGCTACTCGCCCGCGCCGCCTGCGGACATCGAAGCGTTCGTGCGCAAGCACGTGCTGCAGATCTTCCCGCACATGCGCCACGCAAAGATCGAATACGCCTGGGGCGGGCTGGTTTCGATCAGCATGTCGCGCCTGCCGCACATTGGCCGGCTCGGCGATCTCTTCTTCGCGCACGGCTATTCGGGGCAGGGCGTGCTGCTGCCGGCGCTCGCCGGCAAAGTGCTGGTCGAGGCGATGGCGGGCACGGCGGAGCGCTTCGATGTGCTCGCTGGCCTGGCGCCGCCGGAGTTTCCGGGCGGCGCTGCGCTGCGCACGCCGCTCTACGTGCTTGGCATGCTTTGGTACGCGCTACGCGACCGGCTTTAGCGCCATCGCCTGCTTCGCCGCCGCTTCGATCGCGGCCCAGTCTCCAGCCTGCACCTTTTCGGGCGGAGCAATCCACGAGCCGCCGACGCACAGCACGTTTGGAAGCGCCAGATAATCCGGCGCCTTCGCCGCTGTGATCGAACCGGTGGGGCAGAAATGCGCCGCAGGCAGCGGGCCCGCGAGCGCCTTGAGCGCCGCGACGCCGCCCAGTTGCTCGGCCGGGAAGAATTTGAACACGCTGTAGCCCAAGGCGAGGCCGCGCATGATCTCGCTCGCAGTGGCAACGCCCGGGATGAAGGGAAACTCGGCCTTGCGCGCCGCCTTCATCAGTTTCGGCGTGCCGCCGGGCGAGAGCGCGTAGCGCGCACCGGCGTCCTGCGCCGCGGCGAGATCGTCCCGCGTCAGCACGGTGCCGGCGCCGACGATCATTGCTGGCGCGGTTTCGGCGATGATGCGGATAGCCTGCAGCGCCACCGGCGTTCTCAGCGTCACCTCGATGGTGCGGATCCCGCCGGCCAGCAGCGCGTGGGCCAGCGGTTCGGCGTGGCCAGTGTCGGCGATGGTCACCACCGGAATGACTGGCGAAATGCCCAGAACTGCTTCGGCTGTCATTGTCTCGCTCATGGCGCTGATCATAGGCCGCTGCGGTCCCTCGTCTAGGCGACGTTCCGCGCGGCCGTTTCGATCGCTAAGGCTCGTCGCGCCCGGCGAGGCGGGCTTCGAAGGCGGCGTCGCGCGGCGCTGGCGCAAAGCCTTCGCCGACCGAGATGTCGAAATCGCGCGTGCATGGGCGCAGATTGCCGCCGAGGCCGGTATAGAGCTGCGCGACGAAATCGGTCGGGTTCGAGCAATCTTCGACGATCGGCACGGAGAGGCGCTCGACACGGCGGAAGGTGGTGAAATCGTCGGCGACGAAGGTGGTGAGATCGGGCCGCAGGTGAACGATCAGCACACGCCCGCCTTCTTCGGGGCGCATGCCGTCATTGGCTTCCGCGGAGTTCGCCGGTTCGCCATGCAGCACCCACATGCGCAACGGCGGCAATGGCGCAGCCTCGCGGCGAGCGTGGCGCCAATAATAGCTCAGCTCGAAATAGGTGGCGCGATCATCGGCCATGACGGCCGTGAAGGGCGGCTCGCCTGGTTGCACGGCTGCGCGCCGCGCGATTTCTCGCGCCGTTGCTTCCCAACCGCTCGACTCGCGCGCACCTTTGATGATGCGCGGGGCGCTGTTCGGCGCTGAGGCGACATAGGCGACTGTAGCGAAGCCGAGCACGGCGTTCAGCGCTGTGGCCGCCGCCAGCACGCGCCGGCCGCGCTTTGAGGTGAACAGCGAACCTGTCACCCACACCATGATGGCCGGATAGGCGACCGCCACCCAGTTTGCGTTGGCGCGCGAGATGAAGGCGATCAGGCTGACGAAAACCAGCGGCGGCAGGATGAAAGCGATGAGGAAACGATCCTCGGTCTGCAGTCCCGCGCTGCGCCGCGCCGCCCGCCACAGCACCCAGATCAGCGCCAGATAGACGAGCGGGCCGATGACGCCGGCTTGGCCGGTCAGGAACTCCCACAGCTCGCCGATGTGGAACATGTTGTCGAGATTGAAGCTGGCGTTCGAGGCGGTGTGGCGCGCGGTGGCGAAGCCGTGCTGCACGTTCCAGATCAGATTCGGCGCGACGATGATTGCCGCGACAACGCCCGCGGCGACGCCGCGCCCCTTCGCCAGCGCTTCGCGCACCGGCGCGAGCCAATAGGCCGCCAGCGCCAAGCAGGCGATGAAGTAGAACATCGCGTACTTGGCCAACACGCCGAGGCCAATGAACACGCCGAGTGCGATCGCCCAGCCCCAGGCGCGTGTGCTCATCAATTGCCAGACCGCCAGCAGCGCCAGCGCCCACAGCGGGAGGAGGAACGCGTCGGTAGAAACCAGGCTGGAGGAGAGGAAGACGCCCGGCAGCGCCAGCCAGCCGAGCCCCGCCCAGAAGCCGGGCCAGGCGCCGTACATCGACCGCGTCAGCGCAAACACGCCGCCGGCCGCCAGCGCGTGCGCCAGCGGCGCGCCAAGACGCACCGCCCATTCCGTGTCCGTCCCGGTCAACGTGGTTGTCGCGGCGATGATCCAGGCGACCATCGGCGGCTTGGTGAAATAGCCCCAGTCGAAGCTACGCGACCACATCCAGTACTGGGCTTCGTCGAAATAGAGCCCAAGCGGGTTGATGATCAGCGCGTAGATGCGCGCCGCCGTTGCAAGCGTCAGCACGACCAGGAAGGCGAGCGTCGCACGGTCGAAGGCGGCGCGGGAAAAAGGCATCGGCGTCTCGGAATGTCCCCCAGCCGCTTTAGCCGATGGGGAGCGGGCGCGCCAGAACGCGGCATGACTTGCGTGGGGGTCAGGAACGCCTATCTGGCGTCATTCGCATGCGCTAAGGAGCGGCCATGACTAGGATTCCTGCCGAATGGCGGCCGCACAAGGCGATCTGGACGGGCTGGCCCTCGGCCGGCGACCTCTGGGGCGAAGATCTGGACCCGGCCCGCGCCGAGGTGGCGTCGATGGTCCGCGCCCTCTGGGACGGCGGCAAGGGCGATAAGATGCGCGTGCTGGCGTTTGGCCGCGAGGCGGAGGCCTCGGCCAAACTCGCGCTCGGGCGGGCGGCCGAGGTGGTCCCTAGCGCCTTCGGCGACATTTGGTTTCGCGACACCGGCCCGATCTTCGACGCCGCCGGCATCGCGCATGGCTTTAAGTTCAACGGCTGGGGCGGCAAGTATCAGCTGCCGCACGACGAGGAAGTCGGCGCGCGCATCGCGCTCCTGGCCAAGGCCGATTATCGCCGTCATGACTTCATCCTCGAAGGCGGCGCTATCGAGATGGACGGCGAAGGCACGCTGCTGACGACGCGCCAATGTCTGCTCAACCCGAACCGCAACGCGCACTGGACCGAAGAGGGCGCCGAAGTTGCGCTCAAGCGCGCGCTCGGGGTTGAGAAGGTGCTGTGGCTCGACGAGGGCCTGCTCCACGATCACACCGACGGGCACATCGACAACCTGGCGCGCTTCGTCGCGCCGGGCCGCGTCGTGTGCCAAGTGCCGGCCGGCCGCGACGATCCCAACCACGACGTGCTGGAAGAGATCGCACTCGAACTTGGCGCCATGCGCGACGCGCAGGGACGCAAACTCGAGGTGATCCGCATTCCCTCGCCAGGCGTGGTCGAAGACGAAGACGGCGACCCCGTGCCGGCCAGCCACATGAATTTCATCATCGGCAACAGCACCGTGGTCGTGCCGATCTATTCCGGCACTGGCGACGACGCCGTAAACGCGCTGGCGCCGCTGTTCCCGGACCGCCGGATTATCGGCCTGTCGTCGAACGCGATCCTCACCGGCGGCGGCTCGTTCCACTGCATCACGCAACAGGAGCCGGCGTAATGGCCCGCACCATTTCCGTCGCCGCGATCCAGACCTCGTATGGCGAAGACATCAACGCCAACATCGCCAAGACCGAAGGCTTTGTCCGCGAAGCGGCCAAGCGCGGCGCGCAGGTGATCTTGCCGTCGGAGCTGTTTCAGGGCCCGTACTTCTGCACCACGCAGGAAGAGAAATGGTTCGAGACCGCGTTCGAGGCGAAGTCGCATCCGTGCGTGAAGGCGCTTGAG
>JAEUMR010000080.1 GCA_016791385.1 Hyphomonadaceae bacterium | reverse complement strand
GGGGCCGGATGCCAAACGCATGCGCGCGCTGCCGCTTGCTTCGAGCGCGACGAAGGCGATGGTGAAGCCGATGAGCGCCTCGATCGCCGCGGTGTCCGGCCGCAAAACGCCGACGGCTGCCAAGCCCAACGTTGCAGTATGCCCGAGCGTGAATCCGGTGGCGGCGAAGAGCAGGGCGCGCAATCCGCCAGCTGTGAGCAGAACCAGCGCGAGGATGAAGGCGACGTGGTCGAGGCCGGTCCAGACGTGTTCGGCGCCGACAGGAATGAAATGCAGCACCGTCGCCCCGAACGGCTGCACGGCAGGCGCGTCGGAGAGAGTCAGGGACGCGCGTGGACTTGGACCGGTGAGCACCGCTTCCGCACTGGCGCCGTCAGCCCCGCTGAGCGCGACGAAATGCAGATGCGACGGCGCCACATCGAGGAAGAGGTGGCTTTCGATCGCGATGGGCCCGCGCGCGATGGCGCCGGGCGGGCATTGGAAGCGCCAGCTTGCCACCACTTTGCCGGCCGGAATGATGCGCGCGCTGGGTTCGCCGGCGGCGGCGCAGCTTTGGCCCGCGGCGCTCACCTGAAATGCGCGCGCAACCTCTTCGGCGAAGACGCGATCCATCGTCTCTTCGCCGCCGAGCGCATAGAGGCGCGTCACATCGACGGCTTCCGCTTCAACCTGAACGCTGAGGGCGTCTCCGTCGACGGTCCAACGCGATTGCGATTGTGAGCGGGTGTGGGCGAAGGCTGGTTGCGTCAAGCACAGAGCCAGCAACAATGCGGTCAGGGCTCGGATCAAGGCGCGCTCGCCTGCACGTGGCGCTCGATGCGCGCACGGCGTTTCAGACGCTCCAGGTAGGCGCGCGCGGCCGCCTCGTTGGCGCGCCGGTCATATTCAGCGCGCACCTGCTGGGCGACGGCCTCGTAAGCTGGCGCGGGAGCGGCGGCGAAACCGTTCACGCGCACCAGCAGCACCCCGCCCGATGTTGCGATCGGGGCGGAGACTTGGCCCGGTGCGAGGTGTGTCGCCGCCCGCGCGGCATTGACGCCGATCAGCCGGCGCCATTCGTTCTCCGGCATCGGCGCGCGCGGGATTTGCACGGCCATGGGGTCGCCTAGCGCCTCGGCGTTGGCGCTGTTCTGCAGTTGAGCCCGCACCGCTTGCACGCGCGCCGCAGGCGGCGGGCCCGCGAGATAAACCACGCTCGCGGAAAAGCGCGGCGCTGGCGCGAAGAAACCGGCGTTCTCCCGGTAGAAGCGCTGCAATTCCGCCTCGCTAGGCTCAGCGCCGGCGCGCTCAGCCACAGCGAGCGCCAGCACCGATTGAACCAGCGCGCGCCTGGCGGCGAAATCGGTCTCGGCAAGGCCGAGATCGACCCCGTGCTGCACCAGTAATTCCTCTTCGATCAGCCGCTCAAGCACGTCGCCTTCGCGGTCGGCGTTTACGGCGTTGCGGGTGTCCGCCTGCAACGCCAGGATCGCGCGGGCCAGCGCCTCACGCGGGATCGGCACGCCGTTGACAACCGCCGCCGGATTATCCGCGATCTCGACATGCGGCGCGCCGACCGCGCCGAACAGCGCCGCCGCGAGCCCGATGACGCCGGCGGCGAGGTAGTAGATATCAGGCCGCTTCATCGCCGCCGCAGCAGCGGTGCGTTGACGTAGATTGGCGAGGCCCAGGCGCGCTCTTCAACGTTGGCGGTGCAATTGTCGCTGCGCGGTGTGCGGTAATCGCCCCAACACGGGTTGACGGCGGTGGCGCGGCCTTGTGCATCGCGCGTTGGGCGCAAATTGTCGCCATTGATGCGCGGCGTCGGCTCCTGGATCGCGCGGACATAATAGACCGTGTCGCGCCGTCCGCGCACGAAGTCCGGATCGGTGAACTCGACGGTGCAGCCTTGGCCCTGGTCGTTGCAAGGGAAGGTGCGCCACACATCTTCGATCAGCGTGGACACGTTCTCGCCCGGCGTGATCTGTGGACGGATGCGGACCACTTCGATGCGGGTGATATGCAGCCGCTCGTTGGTTGGGTTGTAGCATTCGCCGCCGCACAGGTGCGACAGACGATCAGCAGACATGCCCTGAGCGGTAAAGTCCGGGCAGCCGGGCGCCTGCTTGAAGTCGCCAGCGGCACGGACGCGGAAGCGGGGTGCTGCGCTCATCGTCGTTTCCCCGCCCATCGGCGTGCCGCCGTTCGGGCTGTTGAGGAGATCGAACCAGAGCAGGATGCGCGGGCCGCTGGTCGCGTAGGTTTCGCGCCGGCGCAACGCGTCGTAGATCTGTTCGCGCGTGCGGCCCTCGGAGTGCACGGCTGCGAGCGCACCGGTGGTGAAGAAGCTCGCTTGTCGTTCCGCCTCAGTGAGCTGGAAACCCGCGCGCGACAGCAATTGTTCCTGCGTGATCGCGTTCGGCTGATCGGACGGGGGCGTTTCGGGCCCGAGGATGCGCGTGCGCCACTCGTCGCTGTTGGCGCCAGCGGCTTCGGTTTGGCGAAGCCGGTCATAGGGTTTGTAGCCCGTGCCGGGTCGCGCGCGGTGATTGTCGGACGAGCCGATGAAGCCCCAACGGAAACGCCGCCACTGGTTCGGATCGTCAAAGTTCGTGATCGCGAGCCCGTACTGAACGCTGGTGCGCGGCCGGTGCGAGAACGGCGGCACAAAGCAATCGCGGCACTGGCCGGAGTCGAGCCAGTCAGCTGGTTGCTCGCCATCGATCAGCAGATGGTAGGCGACGCCGAGATTGGCGGCGCGGCGGCGCGTGTCGGCGGCGCGCTCTTCGCAGACATTGGCGGGCTGGCCGCTGGCGACGCAGCGCGAACGGATGATCTCGCCAGCGCGCCAGCAGGCCGGCTCGTAGCTTGCCGTAGGCTGTGGGCACTCGGCGGATTGCCCGTCCGGCGCGAGAGCGATTTCTTGCCAGTCGCGATATTCTTCCGAACTGCCGTGCCCGGACATCACTTCGATGAGCGTCTGCCGCTCAGGATGCTGAGCGGCGTGCAACTGCTTATCGAACGTGGTTCCCGGCGGTGTGTAGAAGCCCCACGATGTGCCGTGCGGGATCAGCAGGTAATCGAGCCGTTGCGCATCCAGCCGCTCAACCAATTCACCCGGCGTACCCGCCGATTCAAAGCAACTGGCCGGCAATTGGTCCGATGGCACGTCCGGCGGGCACTCCGGCACCGCTTGAATCTCGCGCACATAGTGGTTGAAGTCGAAATAGTCCTGGTGGTGGCGCCAATCGAGGAAGGGCAGCCAGCGATTCAGCTGGACCGGTGATCCGCGCAGCGTAGCCGAAGCGACGCCCGCCGCCGCGATCGCGCGCTGGGCGACGGCTTCATCTTCCAGGCCGGGGAAAATGACGTTCTTATGCCCATAATGGTCATTGGGCGTGCGGCCAACTTGGCTCCACTCGAAGCCGATGAAAGCGACTGTATCAGGCGCGGCGCCGCCGCCGGACACCGCGTTGCACTGGCGGATGGACTCGCGCGTCTGTTGCCAGCGCGTCGGCGTCATCGCTTCGGCGTGGTCTGTCGCCGCCCAGAAGTCGAGCTGAGAGCAATAGCGGGCAAAATCGCAGGCGTCCGCCAAAGGGTACACGCCTTCGCCGCCGAAGATCGGCAGCGACCACATGAAGGCGTCGGTCGAGTAGGTGGTGTGAACGTGAAGGTCGCCAAACAGGACGTGATCCTCGCCCGAGGCGCCGAGCGCCTCCGCGCCCGCTTGCCGGGCGGCCGTGCGCGCATCGATTGCGCTGGCGGGCAGCGCCGCACCTTCGATCGTGCCCGCGCCGCGCGAGCGCCCAAACCAATCCCAGCTTGCGGCGCCGTAGGCCGTCAGGGCCACGCCGACGATGATGGCGACGATTGCGCCAAGCGCGATCCATTTGCGCGACATCTTGCGGCTCCCCTCCGCCGAATATTTGGCGAGCACGGTCGGAGCGAACGCTCTCAGCGTCAAGGGGGCGCCGTTGCGTATGGCTTGCGCCGCCACAATCGTCAGGCGCACAAAGCTGCAAAGGGAGGACTTCCATGGCGATCGAAGCGCTGCGCACACCGGACGAGCGATTCAACAATCTGCCAGGATGGACTTACGCGCCCAAATATATCGACGACCTGCCGGGCTATGAGGGCCTGCGCGCGCACTATATCGACGAGGGGCCGCGGGATGCGAAACATACCTTCCTCTGCCTGCATGGCGAGCCGAGTTGGGCCTATCTGTTCCGCAAGATGGCGCCGGTCTTTCTGGAGAGCGGCGCGCGCGTCGTGGCGCCGGATTTCTTCGGCTTCGGCCGCTCCGACAAGCCGGTGGATGACGCTGTTTACACGTTCAAATTCCACCGCGACTTCATGCTGCGCTTTATCGAGCGGCTGAACCTCACCAACCTCACACTGGTGGTGCAGGATTGGGGCGGCATGTTGGGGCTGACCATTCCAGTCGACATGCCGGAGCGCGTGTCGCGCCTGCTGATCATGAATACGGGCTTCCCGGTCGGCGCCCAGCCGACGCCCGGCTTCTTGGCTTGGCGCTCCTATTGCGCGAACACGCCCGACATGGCGGTTGGCGCGCTGTTGCAGCGCGCCAATCCCGAAATCACGGATGCGGAAGCCGCTGCTTATGACGCACCGTTCCCCGATGCGCGCTACAAGGGCGGCGTGCGCCGGTTTCCGATGCTCGTTCCGATCGCTTCGGAAGCTGCCGATGCGGACGTGATGGCGATCGGCCGCGCAGCGCGCGACTGGTGGAGCACGCAGTTCAACGGCAAGAGCTTCATGGGGATCGGACTCGCCGACCCGGTGCTCGGCAAGCCAGTGATGGCGAAGATGCACGAGGCTATCAAAGGCTGCCCGCCCCCCATGGAAATGGAGGGCGTTGGCCATTTCGTGCAGGAGCAGGGCGCTCCGCTCGCGCGCGCGGCGCTCGAAGCGTGGGGCGACCTGCCGAAGCGCTAACCGCTACTTCTTCGCCGCCGCGATCAGTGCATCGTCGATCTCGCGCGCGCGGATCGCTGCGTGGCGAACGGAGATGCGTCCGAGATAGGCCTCGAACGCCGGCCGCTTTTCGATCGTGCCGAATTGCAGGCCCCAGCCCAGTTGCGCGCCGACATAAAGGTCGGCTGCGGTGAAGCTGTCGCCGGCGAGATACTCGTTTTGCGAGACTGCGTATTCGAGCGTGTCGATCACTTGCTCGCGTGAGCCATAGCCGACCATCATGCGCTTATCGTCGGGTACGACTACGCCGAGCGCCTGATTACTCGCCATCGCTTCGACGGGGCCCGCTCCGTAGAACAGCCAGCGATAATAAGGACCGCGCAGCTTGCTGCCCGAGGGCGGGGCGAGCTTCGCTTGCGGAAACGCGTCCGCGAGATAAGCGCAGATCGCCGCCGCCTCGGTGACGACCGCGTCTCCGTGCTTGATCGCCGGCACTTTGCCCATCGGGTTGATCGCGAGGTAGTCGGCCCCCTTCATCGTGGTCGCGTAATCGAGCACGACGGTTTCGTACGGTTGGCCGACTTCCTCCAGCATCCAGCGAATGATGCGGCCGCGTGACATCGGGTTTGTGTAAAACGTAAGCGTGTCGGCCAACGGAAAATCTCCCTCTTGGGCAAAGGCTCGGCTGTTGGCATAAGCTGGCTATGGCCAAGAGCAAGCAGATTACGATCTACGGCATCAAGAGCTGTGACACGATGAAGAAGGCGCGCACGTGGCTCGATGAGCACGGCATCGCCTATGCCTTCCACGATTACAAAGCTGAAGGCATCGACAAGGCCAGCCTTGAGCGCTGGGCCGAACAGGTTGGCTGGGAAACCCTGCTCAACCGTGCGGGCACGACATTTCGCAAGCTGCCCGAAGCGGCGCGCGAGAACCTGAGTGAGAAAAAGGCCATCGCTCTGATGTTGGAGCAGCCATCCATGATCAAGCGGCCGGTGTTGGACGTCGGCGGAAAGCTCAGTGTTGGCTTCAAACCGGATGCCTACGCCAAGCTGTTCGCTTAAGCGGCCAGATAAGCGCCGAGCTTGTCAAACAGCGCGCGCCAGCCGCCTTCGCGCATCAGCGGACCGTCGCCGCCTTCGAAAAACGCAGCATGCCCGGTGAAGATCATGCGCGTGCCGCCGCCGGCGGCCTTGAATTCGACGCTGGCCAGCGAAACGGAAAAGCGCACGCCGTTGCGATGCATCGAATAGGTGAAGACGATGCGCTCGTTCGGGACGATCTCGTTGAAGATCGTGTCGTTGCCGAACACAGTCTCCTCGCCGAATGTCTCTTCGCCCTTGAGGAAGCGGAAACGGCTAGTTTCGCCGCCGCCCTCGCGGAAATCGAGCGTGTGCGACTGGATTTCCCAGCCTTCGCCTTCGACGAACCAAGTGCGTTTTGCCGCGGCATCGGACCAAGCCGCGAACACGCGTTGCGGAGCGGCGCCATAGCGGCGCTCAATGACGAAGCTGGCGTGCTGAGTATTGGTCATGACGGCACCACGCGGGTCAGAAACGTGGCGAGATTGTCGAGCAACTCACGCGTGCCGCGCTCGCGCGAGCCCGCATCGTCATAACCGTCGAGGAACACGCCTTGTTCAGTGTAGATCAGCCGCGTGCCCGAACCTTGGGGCAGCAGTTCTGTTGTGCCGAGCGAAACTGAGATACGGGTTGCGTCCAGGTGCATCTCGTACCCGACAACGATGCGCTCATTGACGACGATGTCCCAGTAGAGCGCATCGTAGCGGTGCACGGTTCCGCCCGGGGGGCCGCCGCTTATGCTCTCGCGTCCGCCCGGCCGGAAATCGAGTTGATAGTCGGACTTGTCCCACTCCTCGGGCCCGCCGAACCAGCGCGCCTTGTTCGCGGGGTTGGCGTATGCGGCGAACACACGTTCAGGCGTAGCGGCAAGGGTGCGTTCGATGACGAAGGTCGCATGCGTTGTCGAGCGTTGCGGCATGGGAGCGCCTTTCACAGTGCGTGCGCAAGGTTGTCGATCGCGGCGGTGTTCATAGCTCAAGCGCCTGGGTAGAGATGAAAGAAAGGCTGCGCTTCCTCCAGCGTCCTGGCGAAGGAGGGGCGCTGCTTCAACCGATCGAGATAGGCCGCTGTCGCGACATGCGAGGCGGCGAGCGGCTCGTTGCGAACAGCGTAGTAGAGCGAAGGTGCGGCGGCGCAGTCAGCCATGCTGAAGGCGTCGCCGGCAATGAACACGCGCCCTTCAAGTTGCGCTTCGATCATGTCGTAAGCGGTGCGCAACAGCGCGCGGGCCTCTTCGACGCCGTGAGGATCGCGCTTGCCCTCCGGGCGGAGAATGTCGGCGATGATCTTCGACATCGGCGTCATCACGTAATTGTCGAACACACGGTCCCACAGACGCACAGTAATGGCTGCGTCCGCATCGTCCGGCAGAAAACGGGTGCGGCCGCGGTGATGGGCGTCGAGATGTTCAATGATAAGCGACGCCTCGGGAATTATTTGCTCGCCGTCGCGCAAGACGGGAAACTTCGCCAGCGGCCATAGCGCTTTGAATTCGGCGTAAGTGTTCTGATCAATCACGACCGTGGAAAACGGCGTCTCGTTTTCGTAGAGCGCGATCAGCGCCTTCCAGCAATAGGAAGAAAGCGGATGGGCGTAGAGCGTCAGCATCATTCGTCCTTGGTCTCATCGAGATATTGCGCCAGGCGGTCGAAGCGGCGTTCCCACAGCGCGCGCCGGTCGGCGATCCATTGCTCGGCCCGTGTGAGCACTTTCGGTTCGAGCCGGCAGGTGCGAGTGCGACCGATCTTTTCGGTGACGACGAGGCCACTCGCCTCAAGCACCGCCAAGTGCTGCATCACCCCCGGCAGCGACATCGCCAGCGGTTTGGCCAACTCACTGACCGAAGCCGGCCCCTGTACCAGCCGTTCGACCATGGCCCGGCGGCTTGGGTCCGCCAGCGCCTGGAACGCCATGTCGAGGACAGCATCTTGTCTGAACACAATACTTAAGTATCAACTTAAGTATGGGCTAGCAAGCGCCTGTCGGGCGCCGTTTGCAATAAACCTCGGGGCGCCGGTTAATGTGGGCGGGCTGCGAGGAGATTCTGGGCTTTGGCCCTTGTTTCTCCGGCGTCTGATGCGGGTTCCGCGGAATCGGGGCGGTTGCACTGTTGTGGCGTTGAGCCGCCTTGCATCCGATACCCCCGCAGGGCGCATCTCATAAGCAAAAGGGGCTCAAGACCCCGGGCTATGGAGACCACTGATGGACGCCGAAGTGATTGTCCCTTTTACATTTTTCCTCTTCCTGGCGGCCATTATCCTGGTGCCGATCTACCTCCGGGAACGCACCAAGCGCTCGGCGCACGCGCTGATTTCCCAGGCGCTGGAAAAAGGCCAGGCCCTTGATCCTGCGCTGATGCGCCAGCTTACCGAGGGCGCCACCAAGCAGCAGCCCGACCGTGCGCGCCGGACCCTGGGTAGCGGCGTTGTCCTGCTGGCGCTGGCCATCGGCTTCATCGGCGCCTCGGCCCTGAGCGGCGATCTTGCGGACGGGGTGGCCAGCAGCGGGATGCTCACAGCCGCGACCATTCTGGGCGCGCTGGGCGGCGCTTTCATCCTGCTCGCAATCGTAGATTATGCGAACAAGAAGAAGGAGCAGTGAGTGATCTGTGGCGTCGCGGGGGCTTCTCAATCTGGCCGGGGCCACGGAAGCGGCGCTTATCATTGCGGCGCAAACGCGGGACCAGCGGGCGTTCAACGAGTTGGTCAAGCGTCGCCAAGGCTGGGCCCGGGCTCTGCTGAGAAAGATGTGCCGCAGCCACGCTGAAGCTGATGATTTGGCTCAAGAGGCGTTCATCAAGGCGTGGGATAGATTAAAGGACTTGGAAACACCGGCGGCTTTCCCGGGTTGGTTCAGGAGGATCGCAGTCACCACGTTCCTGATGGCCAAGAGGCGCCAGAAGGCCGTGTTTGAGGAGATCGACGACGCTTCGCCCATCGCAGCGGAAGATTCCACCCCGGAGGCCGCAGCGGGCGCGAAGATCGACCTGGAGAAGGCCCTTGCCAGATTGTCGGATGCTGAGAGATTGTGTGTGACGCTGAACCACGGAGAAGGTCTGAGTCACTCTGAAATTGTCGAAATGACGGGTCTTCCCCTGGGGACAGTGAAATCCCACGTTCTTAGGGGAACGGAGAAACTGAGACGGCTTTTGGAACCCAGCCAATGACGGACTTTGACACCCTCCTGAAGGCCTCGTTCGCCGAGGCTCACGACGAACCGGCCGATGACGGGTTCTCGGTCCAGGTTGGCCGCGCCGTGGCGCGCCGGGAAACGGAACTCAAGCTTCGGGGCGCCGCCTACACGGTTGGCATGACCGCCGCCGCCGCCGCTATCGCCTATGGCGCTTACGCTGTTGCCTCCGCCTATGGACAAGACCTGCTGGCTTCGGCCGGCCTCGAAATCGCCCGCGCGCACGGCGCGCTGAGCAGCGCCCCGTCGGTGTCGCAGCCGTTCCAGACGGCGCTGCAATCGCTGGGCGCGGGCATGGCCCAAATCCTCCTGGTTACGGCCGCGCTGGCCGGCGGCGCTGTCGCTTACCGGGCCGCTCAGCAAGACTGAGCATCGTCTGATCGCTCGACTGGCGACGCGGCTGGATTGTGCGGGTGCGAAGGGGTAATCCTGAGCGCATGTCCCGTCACACTGACACCCCCCGTATGACCGCGCCCGGCATTCGCGCCCGCAAGGGCGGCGAACCGATCGTCTGCCTCACCGCGTACACAGCGCCGGTCGCAGAAATCCTCGATCCGCATTGCGATCTACTGCTGGTTGGCGACAGCGTCGGTATGGTTGTCCACGGGCTGCCCAATACGGTCGGCGTCACGATTGAGATGATGATCATGCACGGCCAGGCGGTCATGCGCGGCTCCAAGCGCGCAATGGTGGTCGTGGATATGCCGTTCGGCAGCTATGAGGGTGAACCGCAGGTCGCCTTCGCAAACGCAGCACGCATCCTCAAGGAAACCGGCGCCCAGGCTGTCAAAGTGGAGGCGGGGCCGCAGATTGCCGCCACCATCGCCTACATGGTCGACCGCGGCATCCCGGTGATGGGCCATGTCGGCCTCCGGCCGCAGGCGGTCAACGTTGACGGGAAATTCCGCGCCAAGGGCCGCACCGTGGAAGAGCGCGAGCGCGTCCTGGCCGAAGCCAAGGCCGCCGACGAGGCGGGCGCCTTCGCCATCGTGGTGGAGGGCGTCGATGAGACTCTGGCGCCCGAAATCACCGCCGCCATCAGCGCTCCGACCATCGGAATCGGCGCCTCGGCCCAGTGCGACGGCCAAATCCTGGTGACCGACGACATGCTCGGCCTGTTCGACTGGACGCCAAAGTTCGTCCGCCGCTACGCCGACCTGAAGGGCGTCATCGGCAAGGCGGCCTCAGATTATGCCGCTGACGTCCGTGGCCGCCGTTTTCCTGCCGCAGCCGAGACCTATGCCCTACGGGTCAACGCGGCGCGGCAGCCCCGCGTTGCCCAGGGAGACAAGCGCGGCTAGCTTGCCGCGCAAATCAGGGGGCGGCGCCGCGTTGTGCGGGCTGGCGGGGTCTAGGAAAAGCGGCGCGTGACGAACGATACCGACTCTTTTGTTCAGGAAGTCGACGAGAGCCTGCGGCAAGACCGCGTCCTCGCCATGCTCAAGAAGTATGGCCCGTGGCTGCTCGGCGTCTTCGTGGTTTTCATTATCGCCGTGCTCGGCTGGCAAATCTGGCGCGATCAGCAGGTGAACGCCGCGCGCGCTGAATCCGAGCAATTCACCGCCGCACTCGAAATGGTGCAGGCGGGCAATCTCGACGGCGCCAAGGCCGAGTTCGAGCGTCTCAGCAATCGCGGGCCGGCGGCGTATCGCGCCATGGCGCAGATGCAGCGCGCCGCGATCTTGCAAGCGCAGGGCGATCTCGATGGCGCGATCGCCGGCTTCGATACCGCCGCGGAACGCGCCAACGATCCGATCATGCGCCAGACCGCGCAATTGCGCGCGGCCTATATCGCCGCCGAGACGCAGGATTTCGCAGCGTTGCAGACGCGCTTGCAGCCGCTCATCGACGCGGACAATCGTCTCTCCTATCTCGCGCGCGAACTGTTGGCCGTTCAAGCTTGGAAGGCCGGTCAGCTCGATGTCGCGCGCGATCAGCTGGAAAATCTGTCGCTGGCGTTCGACGCGCCCGAAGCTGTGCGTCAGCGTGCGCAAGTCGCGCTCGCCGTGATCGGCCCAGCGCCCCAATCAGCCCCCGCGGACGGCGCGACGACCACCGCGCCCGCGCCCTCCGAAGGAGAAAGCAAATGAGCCGTCACCTGACCCGATTGGGTCCGCTCGCCGCGCTCGCGGCCGCCGCAGCGCTTACGGGCTGCTCGACGGTGGGCCGTATCGGCAGCGCCATCAATCCGTTCGATGGCGGCGATCAGCCGGCGCAGACGGCGCCGCAAGACGGGCGCGTTACGATCCTCGCGTTCGAGCAGGAATTGACGCCAGATCCGGCGCTGCAAGCGCGCACGATCACTGTGCCTGCGCCGGTCGAAGTGCGCGACTGGTCGCAACCGGGCGGCACTGCAACCAACGCCTCGCCGCCGCAAGCCGGCACGGCCGTGCTTGAGCAGGCTTGGCGCGCGAGCCTTGGCGCTGGCTCCAACAACCGCACCCGCATCGCGGCGCCGCCGGTCATCGCCGACGGCGTGCTCTACTTCCTCGACGCCGATCATCGCGTGCACGCGATCAGCGCCAGCGACGGTGAGCGCCGTTGGACCCGCGCCCTGCGCCCGAGCGAAGGGCGCGACCGTGTGGCGCGCGGCGGGGGCGTCGCCGTCAGCGGCGGGCGTGTATTTGTCAGCACAGGCTTCGGCTTCATCGCCGCGCTTGACGCCAGCACCGGCGAAGAGGTTTGGCGCGCGAGCGCGGACGCGCCGTTCCAATCGGCGCCGACGGTTTCCGGAACGCGCGTCTACGCGATCACCAATGACAGCGAACTGATGGCGATGGACGCCGGCACCGGCGAGGTGAGCTGGACCCACCAGGCCATCGCCGAGCCTGCGCGGATTCTCTCCGCGCCGAGCGTTGCGGTGGAAGGCGACAGCGTGATCGCACCGTTCGCGTCGGGCGAAGTGGTCGCGCTGCTGGCCGGCAATGGGCGCCGGCTTTGGTCGGACTCGCTCTCGCGTTCGGGCCGTCTCACGTCGCTGTCGGCGATCAACGATATCGCCGGGCGCCCGGTGCTGGTGAACGGCGTCGTCTACGCCGTCAGCCATTCCGGCGTGCTCGCCGGCATCGACCTGCGCAGCGGTCAGCGTGGTTGGTCGAAGCCGTTCGCGTCGACGCAAACGCCGTACATCGCAGGCGATGTGCTTTATGCCGTGAGCGTCGATGGCGAACTTGCCGCCTTCGATCGCATGACAGGCGGGGTCTATTGGGTGCAGCAGCTGCGCCGCTTTGAAAATGAGGGCGAGCGGAGCGGCCGCGTCTCTTGGGTTGGCCCGATCATGGTTGGCGGCCGCTTGATCCTTGCGAATTCGCTGGGCGAAGTGATCGCCGTGACGCCTGAGAACGGCCAGACCGTGGCGACGGCCAATGTGCGCCAGCCGGTCTTCATTCCGCCGATCGCCGCCAACGGTCAGATCTATATCGTTACCGACGAAGCACGCCTCGTCGTGCTTCGCTAAGGCAGGTGTTGCGTGTCAGGTGATAGGTGTCAGAGCCAGCGCACCTTTTGCCTGATGCCTGACATCCGGCGCCTGGCATGCTGAAACTAGCGATCGTCGGGCGGCCGAATGTCGGCAAGTCAACGCTCTTCAATAGGCTCGCCGGCAAGAAGTTGGCGATCGTCGACGACACGCCGGGCGTCACGCGCGACCGGCGCGAAGCGCCGGGCCGCCTCGGCGATCTCAGCTTCACGCTGATCGACACCGCCGGTTTCGAAGACGCGACCGACGCATCATTGGAAGCGCGCATGCGCGCGCAGACCCAGACCGCAATCGCCGAAGCCGACGTCATCTTGTTCGTCATCGACGCGCGCGTGGGCGTGACCCCGCTCGATGAGAGCTTCGCGGCTCTGCTGCGCCGGGCCGGCAAGCCCGTCATCCTTGCCGCCAACAAGGCTGAAGGGCGTGCGAGCGAGACCGGCGTGCGCGAGGCCTACGCGCTTGGCCTTGGCGAACCTGTGGCCATCTCCGCCGAACATGGCGAGGGCATGGGCGATCTCTTCGCCGCGCTCGCGCCGCATGCGGATATGATCGAACAAAGCGCAGAGAAGGAAGCCGCCGCACGCCCGATCCAGATCGCGATCGTTGGCCGCCCGAACGCCGGCAAGTCGACGCTCGCCAACGCTTTGATCGGCGAGGACCGTCTGCTGGTCGGGCCCGAAGCGGGCATCACCCGCGATGCGATCTCGATCGATTGGAGTTGGGAAGGCAAATCCTATCGCCTCGTCGACACCGCCGGCATGCGCAAGAAGGCGAAGGTGCAAGCCAAGCTTGAGCGCATGTCCGTGGGCGAAACGCTGCACGCGATCCGCTTCGCCGATGTCTGCTTGCTGGTGATGGACGCGAGCGAAGCATTCGAGCGTCAAGACCTCGCCATCGCCGATCTCGTGATCCGCGAAGGGCGCGCGCTCGTGTTCGTACTGGCGAAGTGGGACAAGGTCGCCGACCCGCGCGCGCATTTTGAAGAGATGAATCTCGTCGCCAAGGAGAGCCTGCCGCAAGCGCGCGGCGCGCCGCTGGTGACGGTGTCGGCCGTTTCAGGCGTGGGCCTCGACCGGCTCATGAAGGCTGTCGAAACGGCGCACAATGACTGGACTGCGCGGGTCAAGACCAAGGACCTCAACGAGTGGCTCTACGCCACGATCCAGAAGCACACCCCGCCGGCCGTGCGCGGAAAGCGCATCAAGCCGCGCTATCTCACCCAAATCAAAGCGCGCCCGCCGACTTTCGTGCTGATCGCCTCGCGCGCCGACGAAATGCCGGAGAGCTACAAGCGCTACCTGGTCAACGAGCTGCGCGAGGCATTCGATCTACACGCCGCGCCCATTCGTCTGATCGTGCGCAGCCCGCGCAATCCGTACGCGGAAGAGGGCGAGGACTAAAGTTTCTCCTGCGTTCGTCGCAGCGCGGTCGCGGTTCGCTTGGCCACGCGGTACTTAATGCGAGCCGGTCGGCTTTGAGGGCTCGTCAGTGAAAATTGTCCGCGCCGTTTTGGCCGGCGGCTTGGCCGCCGGGGTTCTCGACATCCTCTACGCGTTCGTCGTGTATGGGCCGCTGTCGGGGGCTCTTGGCCTGCCGTCGAGCACTTCGCCGGCGATGGTGCTGCAATCGGTGGCCGGCGGCTGGATTGGCCGCGACGCCGCGTTCGCCGGCGGAGCGCAGACCGCAGCGCTCGGCGCGCTTACGCATTTCGCGATCGCGTTGATTATGGCGAGCGTCTTCGTGTTGGCGGCGGCGGTGCTGCGGAGTTTGACCCGGAACGCCTGGTTTTGGGGCATTGTCTACGGGCTGGTTCTGTTCGTGGTGATGAATTATGTGGTCGTGCCGCTGTCAGCCGCAGCCGATGGTCATTTTGCATCCAGCATTGCGGAGGCTTCCGCTCGCATCGGCGAAGCGATCGATCGTGCGCTGGCGTTCCGTCGGCCGCTGCTGCTCGCTGGCACAATACTGACGCATACTGTCTTCGTTGGCGTGCCGATTGCACTCGCGGCCAAGCGCTATCTCGGTCAGCAGGATTGACCAGCGGCCCAGCCGCTCGACCAAGCCCACTGGAAATTATACCCACCGAGCCAGCCAGTAACGTCGACGGCCTCGCCGATGAAATGCAGGCCAGGCACGGCGCGCGCCTCCATCGTCTGCTGCGAGAGCGCGTTGGTGTCGATGCCGCCGACTGTTACCTCGGCTTTTGCGTAGCCTTCATCGCCGGTGGGTGTCAGCGGCCAGTGTTTCAGCTTTCGCACCGCCTCGATCAGCGCCGCATCCTTCATGTCGCCAAGC
>JAEUMR010000063.1 GCA_016791385.1 Hyphomonadaceae bacterium | reverse complement strand
TCCAAGCCGCGTTCGGCGAGCTTTGCGTCAAACCAGGCCGCATCGAAGAACAGCGACATTCACTCACCCAGTCTGGCGCCACCTCAACCCGCGAGCGGCGCCGTTCCTGCAAACGGCCCCTCTCATGGACGGCTTCATCCTTCCCCGATTCGCGCGCTGGCTCGACTTCACAATCGCCCTAGCTGTGGGGATGTGGTGCCTCTGACGCGTTAAGCGGCTTACTGGCCCGCGAACTCGACGTCGCGGCGCGCCGAAATGATGGTGACGACCACGCCTGCCAGTACGTCCAGCAGCGAAATGATCATGATCACGAAGAACACGCTGGTCGAAAACGCCGGGTGCAGCAGGAACTCGACCAGGCAGATGATGAACACCAGCATCGACAGCGCGTGATTGAAGATCGCGGCGCTGCCCGTCGAGGTTGATTTCAGCATCTCGATGAACAGCAACAGGATCGAGATCAGGACGAGGCCGTCGCCCGCGGTCATGACCCAGTGCGAGCCCGAGGCCATCGGCACGTTCAGCAGCGGATGCTCGAAATTCTGCAGCTGTGACAGGAAATGCGCGCTGATTTCCTGCGCCGTCTCGTGCCCGGCGGAAGCCGCGAACGCCCACAGATTGTAGGTGATCACCGGGATCAGGATCAGCGGAAAGACCGTGAATATCGAACCCAGGCCACCCGGCGCTGGTGCTGCTTGACGCATAGTCCCCTCCCGCACTGAACCCAATCGAAGCGAACCGGCGCTTCAGAACTCGTCCGTCCCGCCCGGAAGCCGCGCCCGGCTTTGCAGCCACATGACCCCCCAGAGGTCGGTCATGTTGGCGGCGAGTCGGCCGAGATTGGTGTATTTCGACTGCCCTGCGCTTCGCTGTCGATGATTAACGTCCAAAAACTCCACTGCATAGCCTTCGCGCAACATCAGCGCGGCCATGAAGCGGTGCATGTGGTCAAAATACGGGAGCAGCAAAAATGCCTCTCGTTTGAACACCTTGATGCCCGAGCCGCTGTCGTCGGCGCCGTCTTTCAGCAAGGCCTTGCGGACATTGTTGGCGATCCGGGAGGCGATCCGCTTGCTCCAGGAATCCTGCCGCTTGGCGCGCCGTCCAGCGATCATGCCCAGGTTTGACGGCGCGTCAGCGCGGGTCAGCTTCGCAAACAGGCGGGGAAGGTCCGCCGGATCGTTCTGGCCATCGCCGTCGAGGGTGCCGATGATGGGCGCGCGCGCGGCCAGAACGCCGGTGCGCACCGCCCGGCTCTGCCCCGCATTCTTGCGGTGACCGACAATCCGCAGCGCTGGCAGTTCGGCCTTGAGCGCGGCGAGTTCGGCGCGGGTGTCGTCGCGGCTCTGGTCGTCGACGAAGATCATTTCATAGGCGCGTCCGTCCAGCGCGCCAGCGATCTCGCGCGCCAGCGCTGCCGCGTTGCCCGCTTCATCGCGCACCGGCACTACGACGCTGAATTCAATGCTCTGCAAGAGGCTCCCCGGATGATCGGGCGCTCTCTTAGCCGGTTCATCCGCCCGAGGCGAGGCCGTGCTGTGTTACGGGGATTTGCCGAGACAAGCCCGGCGGGCCCCGGTATCAGGCCGGACCGATGGCCGCGCCCACGTCTCCCGCGCTGTTTGACCAGTTCGCCCGCGGCTGGCGCGCCTACGCGCTGATCGCCCTGCTCGCGCTCTGCGCCGGCCTGTTCGGCGTCGGCCGTGTGCCGGTGATGGACATCGACGAGGGCCGCTTCGTCCAGGCGACGCGGCAAATGCTCGATACCGGCGACTTCGTCCGCATCAAGCTGCAGGACGCCGACCGCAGCCGCAAACCGGCAGGCATCCACTGGCTGCAAGCCGCCAGCGTCACGGCGATGAGCCCCTTCCTCGACCGTAACAACGTGGTCTGGCCCTATCGCATCCCATCCGTGCTTGGCCTGGTGATGGCGGCGCTGGCCACGCTCTGGGCCGGGGCCGCGCTGCTCGGGCCGCGCACCGGCTTTGTCGGCGCCGTGCTCTATGCGACCGGCATTCTTGCCGGCATCGAAGCGATGACGGCGAAAACGGACTCCGTGCTTGTCGGCTTCACCACGCTCGCCATCGCCGCGCTGGCGCAATTGCGCGTTGGCGCGGCGCGACCACGGCTGACAGCGCTCGTCTTCTGGGGCGCGCTCGCCTGCGGCATCATGATCAAGGGCCCGGTCACGCCGATGGCCTGCGGGCTTACGCTGCTGGCGCTCGGAGTGTGGGAGCGACGCGCGGCTTGGATGAAGCCGTTGGCGTGGTGGCCCGGTCCGCTGCTGGCGATCGCCATCGCGCTGCCGTGGCTGATCGCGATCGGCGTCGTCACGCAAGGGCGCTTCTACACAGAGCTTTGGGCGAGCGAACTCGGCCCCAAGCTCGCGGGCACGGATCACGCGCATCAGGCGTTGCCCGGCTATTTCCTGCTGCTGCTGCCGCTGCTGATCTTCCCGGCGACCTACGCGCTGCCCGCTGCGGCGCGCCTCGCTTGGAGCACTCTGCGCGCACCGCGCAATGACGACGAGCATTCTGGACTGCGCTTCGTGCTCGCCTGGGCGGTTCCCACCTTCCTCGCCTTCGAGCTGATGCCCTCGAAGCTGGTGCACTACACGTTGCCCACCTATCCGGCGATCACGCTGCTTTGCGCGGCAGGGCTGATGGCGATGCCGCAGAAGCGTTGGCGCACAGCACACCCTGTGGGCACCGTTCTCTTCGCCGTGTTCGGCGCATTGTTGGTTGCGCTGATGGCGTTCATCGCCAGCTTCGTGCCGGGTGATTTCAACGCCGACATCCGCCGCGCCATCGGCGCGGGGCTGATCATGGCGACGTTCCTGGTTGGAACCATCATCGCGTTGCAGATTTTCCGCCGCCCGACCGCGCGCGCCGGGCTGCTCGCGCTGTGCGCGCTGATCTTCTCGTTCGGCTTGCGCGGCCACTTCCTGCCCGAAGCGCGCTCCCTGTTCGTCAGCCGCGAAGCGGTGGAAGCGCTGACGCGCGCGCACATGCTGCCGCGTCCGGATCAGCCGTTCTGGGTGGTTGGCTTCACCCAGCCGAGCTTCATCTTCATGACGCAGACTTCTGTGCTGCTGCGCGAGCCGGAGGCCGCCGCAGGCGAGGCGCACGCGGGCGATCTGATGATGGTCGAAGGCCGCACCTACGACGAGACCATGCAGCGCCTGCACGATCGCGGTCTCGCGCTCGATGAGCCTGATCAGCCGGTGCGCGGCATCGCACTTGGCCGCGGCGAACGCACGACGCTCTATTATGGACGCGTTGTAGAAGCGGACACCGCTAGCGGCGGCGCTGCGGGGGACGCCCCGCCACGAAATCCTTGAGCGCAAGCAGCGTCGCAAGCGCTGGCCCCGCAACGGCCGCGAACGCCTTCTCCGGCCCGGTCCTGGCGCTCTTCTCGGCGAACAGCGCCAGCCCCTGCGCACGGCGGCGACCTTCGAGGCTGCTGTCGAACTGAACTCCGGACGCGGCCGGCAAGAACAGTACGCTGCCGCCGGCATCGGCGGCGCGGCGGCACAGATCGAGATCGGCGCCATCGGTGGCGAAGCGCTCATCGAAGGCGCCGAGATTTTCAAAGTCAGCGCGCGCGATCAGCATGAAATTGCCCGACACCGCGCCGACCGCGCGCGGCTGCGAGGAGCCGCGCTTGCGCTTGCGCGCGCCCTGCCAGTTCATCGCCACGGCGATGGCCGAGAACGCATTGAGCGCGCCGGCGCGTGCTGCCGGACGGTCGCTGCCTTCGAGATCGGTCAGGCGCCCGCCGAGCACGCACGGCGTCTGGGCTTCGCGCGCCGCCGCCGCCAGGCGCTCGACAGCCCCGCGCTGCAGCACCACGTCCGGCGCTAAAAACAAGAGCCAGCGCCCGCGTGCGTTGGCGGCGCCAAGATTGGCGGCGGCCGCGGCGCTCATCTGCTTGGGTGCGGTCACCAGGCGCACATCGCGGCGATCAGCCTGGAACGCGCGCAGCGCGGAGGACAATTCCGCTTCGTTGTCCTGATCAACGATGACGACATCGTCGATCCACGGTTCGGCCAGCGCGCTGCGCAGGCAAAGGTCCAGCGGCGCTTGGTGAGAGGAATGCGCGCGCAACTTCTGCGCGACGACGATCGCGGAAACGCGGGGCGCCAGTGTTGCGGCGAGCGATCGCTCGCGTGACGGAAACTTATCCACCTTCGTCTCCGCCCCCGGAGAGCCTCACGTTGTTCGCATCTTGGAGGCGTATAGTGCCTGCGTCCAGGGGGCGGACGCGGTGCGGCCGCCCCCTTTTTCACGCATTACTGACGTTTTAGCGGAGGGCGCGCTTCTGATCGGGCGCCAGCGCCTCCTCGGTCAGCGTCTTCAGCGCCTCATCGAGGCTGATCAGCGTCTGCGCCTCGCCGCCGAGACGGCGCAGCGCCAGCGAGCGATTCTCCGCTTCCTTCTTGCCGACCACGGCGATCACCGGGACCTTCGCCAGCGAGTGCTCGCGCACCTTGTAGCCGACCTTCTCATTGCGCAGATCGAGTTCGACGCGCAGGCCCTGCGCCCGCATCAGCTCCACCACTTCGTTGGCATAGCCATCGGCGTCGGAGGTGATCGTGGCCACGACCACCTGCACCGGCGCCAACCACATTGGGAAAGCACCGGCGCAATTCTCGATCAGGATGCCGATGAAGCGTTCGAGCGAACCAAGGATCGCCCGGTGCAGCATCACCGGCCGGTGCTTAGCGCCGTCCTCGCCGACATATTCGGCCTCCAGCCGGTCCGGCAGCACGTAATCGAGCTGGATCGTGCCGCAGGTCCATTGCCGGCCGATCGCGTCCTTCAATTGGAAGTCCAGCTTCGGCGCGTAGAAGGCGCCATCGCCGGGCGCGATCTTGGGCTCGACGCCCGCTGCACGCGCTGCCTCGAGCATTTGCTGCTCGGCGCGATCCCAGAAATCCTCTGAGCCCGCGCGCTTCTCCGGTCGCGTGCCGAGCGCGATGTGATCGCGCTGCATGCCGAAATCCTCATGGATCGAAGTGGCGAGCTCGATGAAGCGCGCCGTCTCTTCGACGATCTGATCTTCGCGGCAGAAGATGTGCGCGTCGTCCTGCGTGAACGCGCGCACGCGCATCAGCCCGTGTAACGAACCCGAAGGTTCGTAGCGGTGACAGGCGCCGAACTCGGCCATGCGCAGCGGCAGGTCGCGATAGCTCTTCTGGCCGAACCTGAAGATCTGCACGTGGCCTGGGCAATTCATAGGCTTCATCGAGAGCATTTCGCCTTCCGCCGTTTCGCAGACGAACATGTTCTCGCGATACTTCTCCCAGTGCCCGGACTTCTCCCAGAACACGCGGTCGAGCACTTGCGGCGTGCGCACCTCGACATAGCCCGCATCCTGCAAGCGGCGGCGCATATAAGCTTCGATGGTGCGCCACAGCGTCAGGCCCTTTTCGTGCCAGAATACCATGCCGCGCCCCTCTTCCTGCATGTGGAAGAGATCCATCTGGCGGCCGAGCTTGCGGTGGTCGCGCTTCTCGGCCTCTTCGAGGCGGTGCAGATAATCTTCGAGCTGCTTCTCATCGGCCCAGGCGGTGCCGTAGATGCGCTGCAGCTGCTGATTGTTCTGATCGCCGCGCCAATAGGCGCCGGCAAGCTTCATCAGCTTGAAGGCTTTGCCCAGACGCCCCGTCGAGGGCAGGTGCGGGCCGCGGCACAGATCGCCCCACTTGTCGCCGTGGCTATAGACCGTGATCGGATCGCCCGGCTTGATCACTTCGTCGATGGTCTCGGCCTTGTAGATTTCACCGATCGACTTGAAGTGCGCGATCGCCGCTTGTTTCTCCCAGACCTTGCGGATGATCGGCAGATCGGCGTCGACGATCTCCTTCATGCGCTTTTCGATCTTCTCGAAATCCTCGGTCGAGAACGGTTCGTCGCGCGCGAAATCGTAATAGAAGCCGTCCTCCGTCACCGGGCCGAACGTCACTTGCGTGCCGGGAAATAGCTCCTGCACCGCTTGCGCCAGCACGTGCGCCGCATCGTGGCGCAGCACTTCAAGGCCGTCAGCACTATCGCGCACGACCAGTTCGAACTTGCCGCCACCTTCGAGCGGACGCGTCAAGTCCCACCAGGCGCCGTCGATCTTGGCGGCGACGACCTTCTTGGCGAGTGATTTGGAAATGCCCTCAGCGACGGCCAGCGGCGTGACGCCATCGGCGTACTCGCGCACGGCGCCATCGGGAAATTGCAGGGAGATGCTCATGGTCTGCTCTTGTTGACTTCGTTGCATTCAGGCGGCGCGCGATAGCCGCCTTTCCAATCGCCGTAGCGCCAAGGCGCGTACCAGGAATTCTTCCTGATCGCGGTGGGCGCCGGATCCCAGCCGTGGCCGCCAAACGGGTGACAGCGGCACAGCCGCGCCGCCGCCATCCAGCTCCCAGCCCAGGCGCCGTGCTGACGGACCGCATCGGCGGCGTAGCTCGAGCATGTCGGCAAGTAGCGGCAATCGCGCCCGATCAGGGGCGAGAGCGTCCATTTATAGATCTGGATGAGGCCCAAAAGGCCCCGGGCGGGCAGACTCGGCGACATGACGCGATACAGCGATGTTGAGAAGATGACCGGGCTCCAGGCGCGGCCGCCGCGGCGCGCCCGATCTCGCGCCGCCGGCCTTAGCTGGTGGTCGTCGTAGTCGCTGGAGTGCGGACGTGCGCGTTCATGCGCCCCAGATAACCTAGGCGCAGGCAAAACGCCAGAGGCCGGGGCCTCAGTTCGAGGTCGTTCCGCTCTGGCTCTCGGTGCTGACGCGGTCGCATTTCACCTGCGTGAACGCGCCCCAGCACTGGATCATCTTTTCCTCGCCGACCGTCACACTGTAGCCGGCGGCGACGTAGTAATTGTCGTAATGGCGCTCCGCCGCGAGGCTGGCGACAACGCTGCCGATGCCTTCGCTGATCGTCTGCGGATTCTGCAGGATGGCGTCCGCAGCGGCGCGCATCTTGGCTTCGTCGGGGCGCGTGAAGTACGCGGCAACGCCGATGATGATGAGAACGATAAGTGCACGGAACATGAGCGCCTCCCCTGACCAGCAACGACTAGCGCTGAATAGGGGCGGCTGGAAGGCCGCCTGCAACTATTCCTGCCGCACTGGCGCTCGCTCGGCTTGGTCAAGCGCTTCGCACGCGGCGTCGAACGCGAGCATGGTCGAGGCGTGGCGCGGCGGGTAGTCGCGCACCCCTTCCAGATGCCTGAGTTCCCAGAACCGCCCAGCGGGCGGCGGGCCGCCCTCTTTCAACATCGCTCTCAAGCCATCCCGCGCCTGGCGAATTTCCGCAGGCGTCGCGCCAATCGCGTGCATCGCCAGCACGCCGGTTGCGGCTTGGCCAAGCGCACAGGCTTTGGGATGCACGGCGATTTCGCTAACAACGCCGTCCTTCAGCTTCAATTCCACCGTCACCACCGAACCGCACACACGGCTGACTTTGGTGGCCGCGCCATCAGGCGCATCGAGCCGTCCGACATGCGGGATGTCGGCGGCCAATTCCATGATGCGCGGGTGATAAAGATCATCCATCGGCCTTTATGTGGCCTTCCTTGCAGGCCACGCAACGGGCAAGGTCGGCCCCGGAGACGCCGCTTGCTGAGACGCACCTTCCTGACCACCGTGATCGCCCTGGCCGCCGCGCCGGCCTGGGCGCAGCAGACGCCGACAGCGCCGCCGCTGGCTCATCCGCAACAGCCCGAGCTTGAGCCGTATGAGCCCTCGAATGCGTTGGAGCGCACCTTCGCCGCCGCCTTCGCCAATGAGTCCATGCGCCCCGCCTTCCGCCGCGCCTTCCTCGACTCGCCGGTGGTGCTGGCGCTGGCCTCGAACATTGCCAACGCGCCGCCGTTGTTGCGGCCGCTGCGCGGCAACGACAGAGCCGCTTTCGTCTTCACCAGCGCCGCGTTGTTCGAACATCGCCTCGGCGCAACCGCGCCGCGCGCGACACTGACAGGCCGGCAAGCGCTCGAACGCATCGCGCCCAATTTCGCCGCCATCAATTTCGGCTACGCTCCGATGCTGGTGCTCGATCCGGCCGGCGTGCACGACTTCCTCGAACTGCCGCCCTCACCCGGGCCCGCCCAATAGCCCCTCGCCGCCGCAGCGGCGATCGTAGAGCGCGCGCGTTTGCGCCAAACGACGGTCGCCGCGTGTGTCGAACAGATGCACCTGCCAGGTGTGGGTGCAGCCATTGCTGGTGATGGTGCGGCGGCATACTTGCGCCGGCGGCGCGCCGCGTTCGCCTGCGGGCGGGGGCGCGCAATTGAAATTGTTGCGGCGCAGATCGCCACTGACAGCGTTGATCGCCGCGCCCGCGCCATAGCGATGCTCGACGCCTTGGCGAAACGCCGCAAGCGTTTGCGAGGCCGGTGTCTCGCGCCAATTGCCCAGCTCAATTGCGGTCGAGGGAATGATCCCCGGACCCGCCGGTGTTGAGAGACCGCCGACACCCGCGCTCGCGCACGCGCTCAACAGCATCGCCAGCGCGATCGCCGTCAGCGTGCGCCGCAGCTTCATCTTTGCGCGCCCAGACACATCTGATCGAAGCCGGCGACCGGCTCGCGGCGGCCGCGCTCGATCACGACATACCAATCATAGGCGCATGCGCGTTCCATGATCTCGATCCGGCAATCCAGACGCTGGCCATCTTCGCAGGCAAAGCCATTCGCTTCCAGGTCGCGGCGGACAGTGGCGGCCTCCTGGTTCGCATAGCGCGCGTTGACGTGCTCTTGCAGCGACTGCGCATAGGCCGCCGGATCGGCGCTGCGCCATTGGCCGAAGGCGAAACCCGCCGCGCCCTCGCCCTCGGGCGGCGCGCTTTGATGCGTCTGCGGCGCGGGCGGGGGCGGCGCCGAGCCGCGCTCGACCGGAAACGGCAGGCGGCCAAGTTCGTCGGCAAGGCCGCTGGCGGGGATGAGCGCAACAAGCGCGGCAAGGCCGGCAAAAATCATGAACCGCATGCGTCTTCCTCTCCCCCGCCTGCCTGCTAGCGCGCCATGCGGCGCCCGGCAATCCGCTTCTGGCAGGCCCCTAACCCAGCCGGATGTCATAGGCGCCGCAGAAACTAGGCGCCGCACAATGTTGAACTATCTTGAAAGGCACACGCCTTTCGTTCTGGTGACCGATGCGCATGATGGAATCCTATCTCGGCTGGAAGGTCGATTTCGAGAACCCGCCCGGCGCGCCGGCGTTCTGCGGCCCGGACTCCGTCTCCTGGCGCGTTTTCAAGAACCCGATCGCCTTGAGCATCGGCGGCGTCGCCGCGGTGCTGCTCGAGTTCGCCGATGCACGCATCCGCTCCGGCGTCTGGGGCCATTCGACCTACAAGCAGGATCCGCTCGGCCGCTCGCAGCGCACAGGCATGGCGGCGATGGTCGGCGTCTATGGGCCGCAAGCTGCGGCGCGGCGCGTCATTCAGGGCGTCACCAATATGCACGCGCGCGTGCAGGGGCAAACGCCGCAGGGCGAAGCGTACAGGGCGCTCGATGCGGAATTGCTGGACTGGGTGAGTGCTACGGCCAGCTGGGGCTTTCTCACCGCCTATGATCGCTTCATCGCCAAGTTGAGCGAAGCGGACAAGCGCCGCTATTACGCCGAGGGCGCGCCTGTCGGGCAGCTCTACGGTGTGACCGCGCACCTGCGCTCCGACGCCGACTTCGACGCCATGCTGGAGCGGCTCTTGCCGCGCTTCGAGCCGCACCCGATCGTCAGCGAGTTCCTAACCATCTTCCAAGACAGCCCCGGCCCGCTGAACTTACCGAAGGCTCTGCGCGTTGCGCTTTCGCGTGCTTCGGTGTCGATCCTGCCGCCGCGCGTGCGCGAACGGCTGCAGCTTGGCGCTGCGTATGATCTTTCACCCTTTGAGGCAGCGGCGCTGCGCGGCCTTGGCGCCATCGCCGAGCGCGTTCCGATTCTGAGCGCGCCGCCCGCGCAGGCGTGTCGCCGCCTCGGCTTACCTGCCGACTTCCTCTATCGCAGCCGGGCGGCGCAGGCGCGCATTCTCGCCGGCTGGACGCCGCCGCGAGACGCAAGCGCCGTCGCGGCGGAGTAGCGCTACACGCGTTCGATGATGATCGCCGGCGCCATGCCGCCCGCGGCGCACATGGTGACGAGCCCCCGCTTCAGATCGCGGCGTTCGAGTTCATCAAGGACCGTGCCGATCAGGATCGATCCGGTCGCGCCGATCGGATGGCCGAGCGCCATCGCGCCGCCATTCACATTGACCTTGGCGCGGTCGAGCTTGAGGTCGCGGATGAACTTCTCCGCCACCACCGCGAACGCCTCGTTGATCTCAAACAGGTCGATATCATCCAGCGTCAACCCAGCCTTCTGCAGCACCTTTCGCGCTGCGGGCACAGGCGCGTTGAGCATCAAGGTCGGGCTATCGCCGATGTTGGCCATGGCCACCACGCGCGCGCGCGGCTTGAGCCCATGCTTCTTGGCGTAGTCCGGCGAAGCCAGCAGCACGGCTGCGGCGCCATCGACAACACCGGAAGAATTGCCAGCGTGATGGACGTGCTTGATCTGCAGCTCCGGATAGACCTGCCGGATCAGACCGCCATAGGTCGTCCCCTTCTCGTCGAGCGGAAACTCCGACATCGCCTCGAAAGCCGGCTTGAGCGCTGATAGGCTTTCCAGCGTTGTCTGCGGACGCGGAAACTCTTCGTGATCTAGCGCCAGTGTGCCGTCTTAGTTGTAAACTGGCACGACACTCTTCTTGAAGGCCCCGCTTTCAATAGCAATGCTGGCGCGCTTCTGGCTCTCGACCGCCAATTCATCGAGCGCTTGCCGCGAAATGCCTTCCAGCGTGGCGATGGCGTCGGCGCAGATGCCCTGATGCGATTGCGGATGGCGCGCGCGTAGACGCAAATTGCCGTTGTCCATCATGAAAGGCGCCTTCGGATCGGCGGTAGTCGCTGTGTAGCTCATCATTTCCGTGCCGCCGGCGATGACGAGATCTTCCATGCCGGACATGATCTGAGCCGCCGCCAGATTCACAGAGGTGATGCCCGAGCCGCAGAACCGGTCGAGAGTGACGCCGCTGGCGCGCGTGTCGAAGCCGGCGTCAAGCGCAGCCATACGGGCAAGGTCGCCGCCCTGTTTGCCGCGCTGCGATGAGGTGCCCCAAATAATGTCGTCCACTTCTCCTGTGCGCAGATTGTTGCGCTCGGCGATCGCCTTGAGCACGGACGCGGCCAGCTGTTGCGGGTGAATCCCCGCCAGCGCGCCTTTGCCAACTTTGCCAATCCCGCGCGGCGTACGGCAGGCGTCAATGATCCAAGCTTCCGGCACGTCATCCTCCAATGTGTCGAACTAGCTTAATGCGCCTCCGCAACGCTGCAACGCGGACGCAGCGGAACGCCTATCAGTTCCGACAGCTTGCCGGCGCAGGCGCCCTCCCGGACCATCCTTGCATAATCGCGCCGCCGTCTGTCCGAGGCGGCGCAATCAAAAGGGGAGGAAATTCATGGACCGCACGCACATTCTGCGCGCGCTATTGTGCGTCGGAACCTCGGCCTTCGCGCTCACGGCGAGCCCCGCCGCGTTCGCGCAGCAGGCGCAAAGTGACAGCGAAGAAATCATCGTCACCGCCCAGCGCCGCGAAGAAACTGCCAACACAGTCGGCATGGGCATCCAGGCCTTCACCGGCGAGCAACTTGATCAGCTCCACGTCACCGACGTACGCGACCTGAGCTCTGTGGCTCCCAGCTTCTCGGTGCAGCAAAGCTATCAGGGC